>JAWLGK010000008.1:0-83001 GCA_041685115.1 Gammaproteobacteria bacterium
AAAGAAAGGCCGCCCGGATGCCGCGCCGCCTTCGGCGGTGCCCTGCGCTCCTCGTCCGAATCGGGGGTCTGCACACGGGGCCTCCTGCCCCGAGTGCAGACGGCGCGCCATCCATGGCGCGCCCCCTGCGGGCCTCATCCGATTCGGACTCCGGTGCTCGGCGCGGCATACGGGTTTCGAAGAAGCCGTCCGATATCGTGGTGCTCGGAATTTCCTCGGCGGAACGTCAAGGCTTTTGGCGCGAAGCGCCTCTTGAGCGAGCGCAAGCGAGCGTTCTTCGAGTCCCCTATGGCTCGCCGAGCAACGGAGCCCAAGGCGGAAACAGCCCGAAGGGGACGCGCCAGGGATGTCGCGTCGAAGGGCAGCGTCACAGGGATGTGCCCCTGTGACGTAGCGCAGGGCACCGCCCCGAAGGGGCGGCGAGCCGTCCGGGCGGCCTTTCTTTTGGTTCCTTTTCTTTGGCCGCGCAAAGAAAAGGAACCCGGCGTAGGGGGACGGAATCCCCCGTCAAATAATCTTCGCGCGTAGCGCTTCCTCAGATAACCCAGACCAAATACAAGCCATCACCCCCCGGGTTCCGCCTCGCTCCACCCGGGCTACGCGTGAAGAAAATCACCCGGCGCGCGTGGCGAAAGCCCCCGGCCTATTCCGGAACCAACCACTCCACACCCCCACTCCCCGCCTGCCCCGGATCAAGCACCGCCCGAAGCCACGGCACCAGCGCCGCCATGGCGGAATCGAACTGCCAGGGCGGATTGAGCACCAGCATGCCCGAGCCGCGCATGCCCACCGAATCCTCGGGCCGGGTGGTCAGCTCCACGTCGAGGATCTTGCGCAGGCCGCTGGCGCGGAAGCTTTCCTTGAAACCGTCGGTGAGCTCGCGGGCGAGCACCGGGTACCACACTGCGATGATGCCGGCGGCGAAACGTTTGTGGGCGGCCTGCACGGCCTCGACCACCTGGGCGTATTCGCTCTTCACCTCGTAGGAGGGATCGATGACGACCAGCCCGCGCTTTTCCGCGGGCGGCAACAGCGCCTTCAGTCCCTCGTAGCCGTCCCGGTGATGCACGGCCACCTGCTTGTCGCCGGCGAATTCCTGCCTCAGCACCGGATACTCGCTGCCGTGTAGCTCCATGAGCGCCATGCGGTCCTGCGGGCGCAGCAGATGGCGCGCGACGCGCGGCGAGCCTGGGTAATAACGCAGTGTTTCACCCGGCGCATTGAGCGCGGCCACGGCGGACAGGTAGGGCGCGAGCGCCTCGGGCGCATCTTCCCTCCCCCACAGCAGAGCGATGCCCTCCCGATACTCGCCGGTCTTTTCGGCCTGCGCCGCCGCAAGGTCGTAGCGCCCGGCGCCGGCGTGGGTTTCCAGGTAGGCAAAGGGCGCCGGCTTTTTCTTGAGCGCCTCCACGAGCAACGCGACGACCGCGTGCTTGAGCACATCGCCCACGTTACCGGCGTGATAACCGTGTCTATAACTCAGCATCTGATCGGTCGGGTTTAACGCGGAGATCACGGAGGCGCGGAGGACGCGGAGAAAATCCAAAGGGCCAGGATGCTCATTGTATGGCGACCCTCGGCTTTCCTCTGCGATCTCCGCGCCTCCGAGATCTCCGCGTTTTTGGTCAGGATTTCGACGTACCGCCATCGACCACCCGCACTTTGGAGGCGGCGAGCTTGGCGCGGTTGCGGCTGTCGTTGATGCCCTCGCCCCAGGCCAGGGCGACGCCCATGCGGCGGCGTTCGAAGGCCTCGGGCTTGCCGAACAGGCGCAGGTCGGTGTCGGGTACGCGCAGGGCGTCGGCGACGCCTTCGAAGGCCACGCCCGTTTCGTTCATGCCGCCGTAGATCACCGCGCTGGCGCCCGGGGAGCGCAGTTTGGTGTTCACGGGCAGGCCCAGGATGGCGCGGGCGTGCAGTTCGAATTCGCTCTGGTATTGGCTCGCCATGGTCACCATGCCGGTGTCGTGGGGGCGCGGGCTCACTTCCGAGAACCACACCTCGTCGCCCTTCACGAACAGCTCCACGCCGAAGATGCCACGCCCGCCCAGGGCGCCGGTGATCTTGCCGGCCATCTCCTGGGCCGCGACCAGGGCCGCCGGGCGCATGGGCTGGGGCTGCCAGCTCTCCACGTAGTCGCCCTTCACCTGCACGTGGCCGATGGGGTCGCAGAAGTGGGTCTCCACTTCGCCCTGTTCGTTGAGCGCGCGCACCGTGAGCAAGGTGATCTCGTAGTCGAAGTCGATGAAGCTCTCCACGATCACCCGGCCCTGGTCCACGCGGCCGCCGGCCCTGGCGTAGTCCCAGGCCTCCTCCACGTCCTCGGGACCGTGCACCATGGACTGGCCCTTGCCCGAGGAGGACATCACCGGCTTCACCAGGCAGGGATAGCCGATGCCGCCGTCGATGGCCTGTTTCATCTCGTTGAGGGTGTTGGCGAAGGCGTAGCGCGAGGTGCGCAGCTCCAGGTCCTCGGCGGCCAGCCGGCGGATGCCCTCGCGGTTCATGGTCAGGCGCGCGGCGCGGGCGGTGGGGATGACCTCGGCCAGGCCGTCGGCCTCGATGCGCTCCAGTTCCTCGGTGGCGATGGCCTCGATCTCCGGCACGATGATCTGCGGGCGTTCCTGCTCCACCAGGGCGCGCAGGGCCTGGGGGTCGGCCATGTTGATGACGTGTGCACGATGGGCCACCTGGTGGCCGGGCGCGTTGGCATAGCGGTCCACGGCGATCACCTCGACGCCGAGGCGCTGCAGGGCGATGACCACCTCCTTGCCGAGTTCACCGGCGCCGAGCAGCATCACACGGGTGGCGGAGGGGGAAAGCGGGGTGCCGATGGCCATGACGGGGTCCTGTGGAAAAAAACCGCGCTTATGATACGCGTTTGCCGCATTCGGTAGCAGCCGAGCCCTTTCGGCGAATCCGGCTTATGCCAAGTGCCGTGATTGAAAGGGGCATTCGCCCGGAGGGCGGACCCGGACCAAGGCGAGAGTTCACCTATTGTTTGGCTCTCCGCCGCAAGGCGGCCCCTGGCCGCCGTTCGACCGGCATCTCCGTCATTGGCCGTCAGGTCTGGTAAAGTCCGCAGTTCGAAAGTCGAAGGAGAACCGCCATGCCCGAGATTGCCGCCGCTTCAACCCCTGTCCGCCGCGTGCGCGTATGGGACGTGCCTGTGCGGCTGTTTCACTGGTCCCTGGTCGGCCTGATGGTCACGCTGTTCGTCACCGCCGAGGTGATGGACGACCGTATCGAGCTCCATGCCCTGGCAGGTTACGCCGTTCTGACGCTGGTGCTGTTTCGTACCCTGTGGGGATTTTTCGGCAACACCCGGGCGCGCTTCGCCGATTTCGTGCGCAATCCGCTGAACGTGCTGCGCTATACCGCCGACCTCGTGCGCGGGCGCGACGGCTATTATGTCGGCCATAATCCGCTTGGGGGCTGGATGGTGGTTGCGCTGCTGATCGTCGTCGCAGTGCAGGCTACTATCGGCCTGTTCACCAATGACGATATCCTGTTCGAGGGGCCGTTGGCCGAACTGGTCTCCAAGGACACCAGCGACTGGCTCACCGCCCTGCACGAGGACGTGTTCCATGCCCTGCTGGTGATGGTGGGCCTGCACGTGGCGGCCATGATGTTCCATAAGCTGTTCCGTGGTGAGAACCTGGTGATTGCCATGTTCACGGGCAGCAAGGACGCCCCCGCCGGCGAGCCGGTCGAGGATGCCGTCGGCGGCAACCCGGCCCTGGCGGCCATCCTGCTCGCGCTGTGCGCAGGTGCGGTCTACCTGCTGGTCGCGTAAGTTAAATACGCCCGCCCGTCCGTCCGGGGCGGGCCTATCCTCCCCAAGTCCCCGACGCCCCGGCGGGCGAGTCGCGTCGTGGGCCAAAACAAGGCGATAATGAAAGTTGGAAATGGAGAATAACGCGTGAACGAAAAGCCCAAGCTCGTCCTGTCGTCATTGGACTACGACCGCCTGGAGGCCTTGCTCGAAGCCTTGCCGCCCGAAGGCTTCCCGGGCCGGGATGCCCTGGAGTTGGAGCTGGAGCGCGCCGACATCGTCGAGCCGTCGAAGATGCCGCCGAACGTGGTCACCATGAATTCCACAGTACGTTTCGTCATCGACTCCACGGGCGAGGAGTTCACCCTCACCTTGGTCTACCCGAAGGACATGGACGGTAACGCCGGGCGCATCTCCATACTCGCCCCGGTGGGCAGCGCCCTGCTCGGCCTCGCCACCGGCGACCACATCGAATGGCCGCGCCCGGGCGGCGGCATGATGAAGGTGCGCATCGTCGAGGTGGTTTACCAGCCCGAGCGCGCAGGTGAATTCCACCGCTAGCAAAGATGTCACGTAGCTTCGCAACGTGACCTACGCAGACCGCGAGACACGAGCCACCGACGTAGGTCACGTTGGCGCGCAGCGCCTACGTGACAGCCGCAGCCCGAAGAACGTCACGTAGCTGCGCAACGTGACGCGACCGGCAACAAACTCAATCCTGCGAAAGCCGGAATCTATCTTCATGCCCCTGGAATGGACCCCGGCTTTCGCCGGGTGACGATGCGTGTGAGCGCCATAGGTGACGAGTGTCGTAGGTCACGTTGGCGCGCAGCGCCTACGTGACAGCCGCAGCCCGAAGAACGTCACGTAGCTGCGCAACGTGACCTACCCAACCGGCAGCAGACTCGTCATTCCGGCGAAAGCCGAAATCCATCTCCATGCCCCTGGAATGGACCCCGGCTTTCGCCGGGTGACGATGCGTGTGAGCGCCATAGGTGACGAGTGTCGTAGGTCACGTTGGCGCGCAGCGCCTACGTGACAGCCGCAGCCCGAAGAACGTCACGTAGCTGCGCAACGTGTCTACTCAGACTCGTCATTCCGGCGAAAGCCGAAATCGGGCGCGCAGCGCCTATGTGACGGCGCACCCAGGCGCGAGTTCACGCGCTCCTTCTTAAGCCTGAGTTCATGTAATCCCCCCATGATTGCGGCACCCGGTATCCACCGCTACCGCCTCGGGGATCACCCATGAAAATCATCCTTGCCGCATTCCTCGCCCTCGTCACGCTGCTGTGGGGCATCGATCTGGCCTCACCCGCGCACACCTCTTCCGCCACTCTGCCATGGCGCATCTACCAGGAGGGGTTGTTCCTCTCCGGGTTGTGGTCCATCGCGCTGATGTCCCTGGCCATGGTGCTCGCCACGCGCCCTGCCTGGCTGGAACGCCCACTCGGGGGCATGGACCGTGTGTATCAGTTGCACAAGTGGAGCGGCATCCTCGCCGTGGTGATGGCCGCATTGCACTGGCTCGTCGAGATGTCCGACGACGTGCTGAAGGTCTTGGCGGGCCGCGCCGGGCGCAGCAAACATGATTTCGAGGGCTTCACCGAGGCCTTGCGCGATGGTGGCGAGGCGCTGGGCGAATGGGGCATTTATCTGTTGCTTGGTATGCTGGCGCTGACCCTGTGGAAGCGCTTTCCGTATCGCGCGTGGGGCTGGCTGCACCGCGTCATGCCGGTGCTGTATGCCATGGTGGCCTTCCACGCCGTGGTGCTTGCGCCACCGGACTACTGGGGGCAGGCCATCGGCGCACTGTTGGCGCTGCTCATTTCGGGCGGAGTGATCGCCGGCACGCTATCACTGTCAGGCCGCATCGGAGGCGGGCGCCAGGTGACCGGGCGCGTTGTCTCGGTGGCCAACCCGGCGCCCGACGTCACCGAGGTGACCTGTTCATTGGATGCGGCGTGGCGTGGCCACCGGGCCGGCCAGTTCGCCTTCGTCAGGTTTCACGATGGCGAGGGCGCACATCCGTTCACCATCGCCAGCGCAGACCGGGGCGATCACACGGTCACATTCATCATCAAGGCGCTGGGTGACTATACCCACGGCCTGGCACAGCGGCTCACGCCAGGCCAGGGGGTGCGCATCGAGGGTCCCTACGGGCGGTTCATTGCAGCGCGGCACAACCGGCACGCGCGACAGGTATGGGTTGCAGGGGGCATCGGTCTTACGCCCTTCCTGGCTTGGCTCGACGCGATGCGCGATAACCCGGCGGAAGCCGTGGCCGCGGATCTGCACTACTGCACCCGCGACCGGGCGAATGACCCGTTCATTCCGCAACTGGAGACTTTGTGCGCCGAACTACCGCAAGTGACTCTGCATCTACACGGTGCGGCGCAGGGAGAACGGCTGACGGCGAAAGATCTGGGTGATGCCGGCAATGGGCGCATCGAAGTCTGGTTCTGTGGTCCGCGCGGACTGGCTGCGTCGTTACAACAGGGATTCCGTCACCATGAGCGCAAGGTACGCTTTCATCGCGAGGCCTTCGAGATGCGCTGAGGCCGTTCGTGTGCGCTGCGCTCTGTCCCGCCAAGCGGGCGGAGCGCGGCGAGCCCGGACATCATCGCCGGTCGTTCAGCTGCCAATGGAGAACATGCGTTCGAGATCGTGGCGTGAATGGGCCTTGAAGGCGAGCAGGGTCTCGGTGTTCACGATGCCGTCGACCTTGACCAGCTCATGGGTGACCATATCCGCCATGGCTTCGTTGCTCGGCACGCGGATGATTGCCACCAGATCGTAACGCCCGCCCACGGAATACACTTCGCTGATGCCAGGCAGATTGGCCAGCGCCTGCGCCACGTCATTGACCTTCTGGCGTTCCACGTTCATCAACACAATCGCAGTGACCATTGTCGTTCTCCTTACGCACGCGGATCGGTAGCGGTAGCGAAATCCCGCTACGGATGCGGGCGCCGCTTTGGCTTAAAAAAGGCCGCGCTCGCACGCGGCCTTTTTCCGGTCGTACGACTTACTTGTTCTTGAAATCGCTGTGGCAAGACTTGCAGGTCTTGGCGGTCGCGCCGAACTGTGCCTTCATGGCCTTTTCGTCACCGCCCTTGGCCACCGTGGCGAGCTTGGCGGCCGCGGCTTCGAACTTGTCCACCTCGGCCTTGTAGTCCTTGGCCTTGCTCCACACCTCGGGCTTGGACTTGGTGTCGCCCATATCGGAACCCTCGATGAAGTGTTCCCAGGGCATCTTGGCAAGGGCCTCCAGGTTCGCCGCGCGGGCCGCGAACGCGGCCTTGTCGAAGGGCATCTTGCCTTCCGCCATGGCACCCATGGGGCCGAAGTTGGCCTTGATCAGGGTGAAGGCGGCCTTACGGTACTGAATGGCGTCCTCGAACTGATCGGCCGAGGCAGAGAAGGCTGCACCAAGGGCGACCAGGCCGGCGAGCGCAAAAGACGTCTTCTTCATGCTTGTTTATGCTCCGGTTAGACGCGCCACCCCGATGGCGGCGCGGGAAAACACCTGGATTTTACCACCGGCCTGCAAGGGAATGTCAGCGCCGAATCACGACGTGCGGGTTTCCATTTCGAGATGTCTCATCGCGAAGCCGCGTGGATGACGCCGTTTCCCGCGAAGCTGCGCGAAAACGCGTGCAATACGACATTCCTGATGCGCAGCCCAGTGCGCCCTCTTACGACTTTTTCCTAAAAAATCGTCGGGCCGTGGCGATCGCATTGGCAGACGCCATCTGCATCGAGCGGCACTCGGGAGGCCATCGCACAGCCGCGTGCCGTGTGCGCGACAAGAGGTGTTCGTAAGTTTGTCGGCGATACCGCAGTTGACGTGGTTCAAGAACGGCTGAACTGTTTGGTACCGCGGCCCTGCCAGCGCCACAAGGCGGTCCAAACCGGCGGCGCCCCTGTGCCCCGGGACAGTCGAAGGACCTCCATTGACCGGCCGCAGTTTTCCTACTACGATGCCACGGTTTTTAGACTACCTCTAAATACCGAACAGGAGGCAACCATGGCAGTTCTTGTCGGCCGCAAGGCCCCCGACTTCACCGCTCCAGCGGTGCTCGCCAACGGCACCATCGTCAACGAATACCACTTTTCGGCCGAAACCAAGGCCAAGTACGCGGTCGTCTTCTTCTACCCGCTCGACTTCACCTTCGTGTGCCCGTCCGAACTCCTCGCCTTCGATCACCGCATCGAGGAATTCAAGAAGCGCGGCGTGGAAGTGATCGGCGTGTCCGTGGACTCCCACTATACCCATAACGCCTGGCGCAACACGCCCGTCGACAAGGGCGGTATCGGTCCCGTGCGCTACACCCTGGTGGCTGACCTGACCCACGCCATCGCCAAGGCCTACGACGTGGAGACCCCGGCCGGTGACGTGGCCTTCCGCGGTTCCTTCCTGGTCGACCGCAGCGGCATGGTGCGCCACCAGGTGGTCAACGACCTGCCCCTGGGCCGTAACGTCGACGAAATGCTGCGCATGATCGACGCCCTGCAATTCACCGAAGAGCACGGCGAAGTTTGCCCCGCCGGCTGGAAGAAGGGCGAGACCGGCATGCAGGCCTCTCCCGAAGGCGTGGCCGACTACCTGGCCAAGCACGGCGAGAAGCTGTAAGGCTGTACGTTCGCACGCAAGAACCGGCCGCCGCGAGGTGGCCGGTTTTTTTTGTCCGTAGCCGGATGAAACGAAGCGGAATCCGGCGATAACCGAACGCCCCACACCGCGCAACAGCGTCGACGGATTGGAGCCCCTAAGCCGCCGTCGCCAGCTTGGCGATCCCCCAAACCGCATCTCCCGTTATTCTCGGACGTGGCGGAATTTCCCGGATTCCGCTTCGCGCCATCCGGGTTACGGGTGCCTGCCCTGCAACAGCGCGAGCGGGAAATGTCCCAGTGCCTGCGCCACGGGCAAGCAGCGCTGCCCTGCTATCTCCTCGCAGGCCAGTTCTTCGCCGGTGAGCACGTTGTAAAAACGTCCAAGGTGATCCGGTGCCTCCACGTACGTCTCCGTCCACACCGCCGCGCCGACCGGTGGCCGATCGTCGCCCGTGAGCATGGCCATGCAGCGCGGTACCAGCACGGCGATCACGTCCTGCTCATGGCGTCGCGCGAACGCGACCACGTGGGCCGCCTGTGGACCGTCCGCGGCGAGCGGCTGGTAATCGCCGCGCAGGAACACATCAGGCAGGCTGCGCCGCAGCGCGAGCGCCCGCCAGGTGACGTAGAGCTTGGCGCGGCCGTCGTTCAGGTTTTCCATCAACTCGCCGGCAAGTTCGACACCCGACAATCGCTTGGCACCGTGTACCACGCGGCGCAGCAGGTCGCGCCGGCGCCGATAGTCCACCGGCCGCCGGTTGTCCGGGTCCACCAGGCTGAAGTCCCAGGTCTCGTTGCCCTGGTAAATGTCGGGCACGCCCGGGGATGTCAACTTGAGCAGGGTCTGGGCCAGCGAATTCCACAGGCCGAAACGGGCGATGCGCTGCTGAAACGGCAGGAAGTCGGCGAGAAACGGATTCTGGCCCGTGTTGTTCAGCATGGCCGTCACGAAGTGGCACACCGCTTCCTCATAGGCTGCATTGGGATTGATCCATGAGGTCTGCGCCTTGGCCTCCTTCACGGCCTTCAACATGTAGCGCTTGATGCGCTCGCGAAACTCGTCGAAACCCCGTTCGTCCACCGGCTCCAGCGGCCAGGCCCCCAGCAGGGTCTGGTAGAACAGGTATTCGTCGTTGCGGCTCGGCGCCGGCGCCCCGTCCACGATGAGTTTGCGCGTGCGTGCGAGACGCGCCCAGCGCGTCACATGCGCGCGCCACTCGTCGGCCAACTCGGAGATCACGTCGATGCGCGCACGCACGTCTTCACCCCGCTTGCTGTCGTGGGTGGAGGTGGCGAGCATCGATTGCGGCCAGTTGCGCGCCCGCTCCAGGTTAGCGTGGTGAAAACCGGTTACCGAAGTACCGAAGCGGCGCGGGTCGCCACCCACTTCGTTGAGTGACACCAGCCGGTGGTAGAGGTAGAAACTGGTGTCCTCCATGGCCTTGGCCATCACCGGCGCGGTGTACTGTTGCAGCTTCATGGCAAAGCGCGCCGCATGGGCGCGCCGCATGGGGTCGTCCGCGCGCGTTTGTACCACCAGCAGGTCGCGGATGAAGTCGAAGATGCTCACGTCGGCCGCCGGGCTGCGCTTCTTGGCCTGTGCCACGGCCCAGTCCACGTAGCGGCGGTCATCGTCGCTCACGCGGTTCTCGGCAATGTAGGTGCGGTAAACGGGAAAGCAGGCCACCAGCACGGTGAGCGCATTGCGGCAGCCGTTCAGGGTGAAGTCCCGTGTATAGCGGTTGCGCTGGGCGATGTCATCAAGCATGTTCGACAGCACCGTAAGCTCCGAGGAGAGCTGCACGTCGATGACCAGGCGTTTGCTCTGGTAGAGCAGTTCGTCGAAATCCGGGTGGTGCCCGAGGAACCGTGCGTAGGTGCGCTCCAGTTCCTCCGCCGCATCTGCATGCACGAACAAACCATTGACCAGATTCATGAAGTCATAACCGGTGGTGCCGTGCACGGGCCAGCCATCCACCAGGCGTTCGTAGCTGGCCAGGATCTTCTCCGCCACGAAGTAGAACTCGGGCACCGCCGCCGGTCCCACCGGACCGGTGTATGCAGGCAGTGCTGCCTGTACCTCCGTCTGCAACCGCGCGTAATAGTCGGGCGGGTCGTATAGGCCATCCGGGTGATCGATACGCAGTCCGTCGAGCCTGCCGTCGGCGACCAACTGAAGCACGAAACGGTGGGTGACGTCGAACACGTCCGGGATTTCCATGCGCAGCCCGGCGAGGTCGTTGATGTCGAAGAAACGCCGGTAGTTGATCTCGTCGGAGGCGACCTGCCAATACGCCAGGCGATACACCTGCTCTTCCAGAATGTCGTGCAGCAGATCGAACGACGCGGGCTCACCGGGGTCGCCGTTGATAAGCTGCACGTTTTCATCGAGAAACGCGCCGATTTCCGACGATCTCGCGCACAGATCCACAAGCTGCTGCTTGTGCACTTCCTTGTCGCGCCGGCGCTCGTCCAGCTTCACGGCGACGGTCTCCCAGCGCGACGGCAGGTGCCCGAAGGCCGTGGTGAGCGTGAGGAACTGCGCGAGCCGCGGGTGCTCCGCACCGAGGCGCTCACTCAGCTCCTCGATGCGGTACTCCATCACCCGTGGGTAGGTGCGCGGTTCAAGCGGAAAACGGTGATTGTAATACCACACGCTGAACTCGCCGCGCCTTGCATCGAAGGTCAGGCGCAGTTCGCCGTTCTCGAGCACGTTGCCGTAGTGACCACCGAGCACCGGTACCAGCACCTTGCCTCGCAACTCCTCCTTGATGGGAAACCAGTCGATATCGAAGTACGTCGCATAGGCCGAAGCCGGGCCGTTTTCCAACACGTCGAGCCACCAGGCATTGTCGTCACCGCCAACGCCCATGTGGTTAGGCACCAAGTCCAGGATCTGCCCCATGTTGTGCTTGGACAGGGCATCCAGATAACGGTGAAAACTGCGCTCCGAGCCGATTTCGGGATTCAACGAGCTGTGGTCGACGATGTCATAGCCGTGCGGACTGCCGCTGCGCGCACGCAGGTAGGGTGATGCATAGCAGTGGCTCACACCCAGTTCGCGCAGATACGGGATCAGCGCCGCCGCATCGTCGAAGGTGAACTGGCGATTGAACTGAAGGCGGTAAGTGGCGAGAGGAATCCGTCCGTAGGCCATGGGCGTCCTTTCATTCGAACGCAGAACGGCCGTTGACCAGGATGCGGGCCTGTGCCGGCCTGCACAGATAGAACACCACCGACCAGGGCATGAGGACTTCGTTTTCGGCGAACGGGTCGGGCGTGGCGTAAAGCGGCGCTAGTGCAGGCAGCGTCACGTCGGCGACGGGCTCGGCGCCCAGGTTCGCCGCCAGCAACAGGACCGTGCCGTCGGTGAGCACCCAACGCGCCGCCAGTCCGCGTTCACTGAATACGGCACTGCGCGCCTCACGCCCGCTCACACCCGCGAACAGCGGTACGAGCTGGCGGCGCAGTTTGAGCAAGGTGCGATGCAATTCCAGCCAGGCCTGTCCAGCTGTAGTGTCGCGCTCGCCCCAGTCGAGTTTGGCCTGGAGGAAGGTGCTTTCGGCACCGGGGTCGGGGATTTGCTCGCGCACCGCCGCGTCGCTGAAGGCTGGGAAACGCGCGAATTCCGCACGCCGCCCCTCGCGCACCTTGGGCGCGAGGTCGGCGCCGAAATCGCAGAAGAACGGAAACAGGCGCCGACTACCCCATTCCTGCCCCATAAACAACAGCGGCACGTGGGGCACGAGCAGCAGCAGCGTCGTCGCGGCGCGCAGTGCAGGCGCCGGTGCGAGCGCGCTCAGGCGTTCACCGAAGGCGCGATTGCCGATCTGGTCGTGGTTTTGCAAGAAGTCAACGAACGCCGTCACCGGCAGGTGCGCACTGGGCTCACCGCGGCGTGCGCCGCGATAGGCCGACCGCTCGCCTTGAAATGCAAAACCCTCTGCCAGGACACGGGCGAGCAGCGATACCGGCGTCTCGGCAAAATCCGCATAGTAGCCTTCCTCCTCGCCCGTCATCAGCACGTGCATGGCATGATGAAAATCATCGTTCCATTGCGCGCGGTAATGCCGCACACCATTGTTCAAGTAGCGCGCCGCATTGTCGTCGTTCTCGAGCACCAGATGCACCTGCCGGCCCGCGCAACGCTCGGCCACGCGACTTCCCAGCTCCTCGATGAAGTCGGGACTCGACGTATCGAGGATCGCGTGCACCGCATCGAGGCGCAGCCCGTCGATGTGGTATTCCTCGATCCAGTAGAGCGCGTTGTGGATGAAGAAGTCGCGCACGGTGCGACTGGCCTGTCCGTCGAAATTGATGGCGGCGCCCCACGGCGTGCGGTGCCGCTCGGTGAAGAACGGCGGCGCGAATACGTGCAGATAATTGCCCTCGGGCCCGAAGTGGTTTTGAACCACGTCCATGAACACCATCAGCCCGCGCCGATGCGCGGCGATGATCAGGCGCTTGAGATCGTGCGGCTGGCCATAGCGCCGGTCCGGCGCGAACGGCAACACGCCGTCATAACCCCAGTTGTGTGCGCCAGGAAAATCCGCCACCGGCATGAGCTCGATAGCGGTGACACCGAGCGCCGCCAGGGCATCGAGGCGCGCCTCCACTGCGGCGAAGCTGCCCTCTTCACTGAAGGCGCCCACGTGCAATTCGTAGAAGACCGCTTCCTCCCAGGGACGCCCGCGCCACTGCGTGTCGTCCCAGGCGAAGGCGCGCGGGTCCACCAGAACACTGGGCCCGTGGACATCGTCGGCCTGCATGCGCGAGGCCGGGTCCGGCACCACCCTGTCGCCGTCGATGCGGTAGGCGTAGCGCATGCCGGCACAGGCCGGCTGTGCCGCTGCGAACCAGCCGCCGTCCTCCTCGGTCATGGAAATGCCGGCGTGCCCGTCCAACAGTAACTCGACATGCGCCGCGCCGGGCGCCCACAGGCGAAATCGCCAGCGGCCGTCGCCGAGCGGCGCGGCACCGAACGGCATGTCATGGCCACGCCGTATCATGCTCGAAGGCCTTGGCGCCCGGACCGCGCCGCGCGTGCATCAACAGCGCCAGCGAACGACCCTGCAAGGGGTACGGTTCGGCGGAGTAGAAATAACGCTCGTCATCGCGCTGTCCGAGGTTGAATGCCGTGTCCACCGCCGCGCGCCAGCGCACCCGCGTGGCGCCCACCGGCAGCTTGAACGGAATGGTCTCCCAATGCGCGTTGATGAGCAGTAGGAGATCGATGTCCTCCACGCGCCGACCGCGCTCGTCGTATTCCTCGAAGCCATCACCGGCCAGGAACATGCCCAGGCAGCGGGCAAAGGACTGGGTCCATTCCTCATCGGTCATTTCCTGGCCGCCGGGGCGCAGCCAGGTGATGTCCTTTACGTTGGTGCCCTTGATGGGCCTGCCCTGGTAAAAATGACGACGCCGCAGCGCCGGATGCTGCTTGCGGACATGCATCAGATAGCGTACGAACTGCAGCAATTCACGGTCTTCGGTGGTGATGTTCCAGTTGATCCAGCTGATCTCGTTGTCCTGGCAATAGGCATTGTTGTTGCCGCCCTGGGTGCGGCCTATCTCGTCGCCGGCCAACAGCATGGGGATGCCCTGGGACAACAGCAGGGTGGCGAGGAAATTGCGGCGCTGCCGCGCACGCAGAGCATTCACGTGGCGGTTGATGGTCGGACCCTCGACGCCGCAATTCCAACTGCGATTGTGGCTTTCGCCGTCGCGGTTATCCTCCAGGTTGGCCTCGTTGTGCTTGTCGTTGTAGCTCACCAGATCGTTGAGGGTGAACCCATCATGCGCCGTGACGAAATTGATGCTCGCGTGGGGGCGTCGCCCGCTGCGCTCATAGAGGTCCGATGAGCCCGTGAGCCGATACGCCAACTCGCCGATCATGCCGCCCTCTCCCTTCCAGTAGGAACGCACCGCATCGCGGTACTTGCCGTTCCATTCCGCCCAGCCCACCGGAAAGTTGCCCACCTGGTACCCCCCCTCGCCCAGGTCCCAGGGCTCGGCGATGAGCTTGACCTGCGAGAGCACGGGGTCCTGATGGATGATGTCGAAAAAGGCGCCCAGGCGATTCACCTCGTGCAGTTCACGCGCCAAGGCGGCGGCGAGGTCGAAACGGAAGCCATCCACGTGCATTTCCAGCACCCAGTAACGCAGCGAGTCCATGATCAGCTGTAGCACGCGTGGATGGCGCATGTTCAGGGTGTTGCCGCAGCCCGTGTAGTCCATGTAATAGCGCGGCTGGTCATGCACCACGCGGTAATAGGCCGTGTTGTCGATGCCACGGAAGGACAGACTGGGTCCCAGGTGATTACCCTCTGCCGTGTGGTTGTAGACCACATCGAGGATGACCTCGATACCCGCCGAGTGGAAGGTTTTCACCATGGTCTTGAACTCGGCGATCTGCCCGGTGGCCGAGTAACGCATGTCCGGCGCGAAGAAGCCGATGGAGTTGTAACCCCAATAATTGCGCAATCCCTTTTCCACCAGGTGGCGGTCATCGATGAAGGAATGCACCGGCATCAGTTCTACGGCGGTAACGCCAAGGCGTTTCAGGTACTCGATCACCGGCGCCGAGGCGAGCCCGGCATAGGTGCCCTTCATAGAGCCCAATACCTCGGGATGTCGTGCGGTGAAGCCCTTCACGTGCAGTTCGTAGATGACGGTGTGATGCCAGGGTGTACGTAACGGCCGGTCGTCGCCCCAAGTGAACGCGGTATCGATGACCTGACACTTGGGCATACCGTCGGCGCTATCGCGTTCGTCAATGACGAGGTCCTCCTTGCCGTTGCCGACGCGATAGCCGAACAGGGCGTCGCTCCAGCGCACCTCACCGGCCAGCGACTTGGCATAGGGGTCGAGCAGCAGCTTGTGGGGATTGAAGCGCAGGCCGCGCAGCGGCTCGTAGGGACCATAGACGCGATAACCGTACAGCAGTCCGGGGCGCGCCTCAGGCAGATAGCAGTGGAACACCTGATCGCTCTGCCAGCGCATTTCAATGCGCGTGAACTCGCGCTGGGTGCGCCGTTCGAACAGGCACAACTCCACCTTCTCCGCCTGTTCGGAAAACACCGCGAAATTGACGCCCTCCCCGTCCCAGCTGGCGCCGAGCGGATAGGGGTTCCCTGGCCATACGGCCCAGGCCGGTCGATCCATGGGGCCTCTACAGGTTGCTCGCCGAAAACGTCATCAGCCTAGTTCAATGCGCTCGGCAGCGCCGTGGAGCATGCCCACGCACAGGGTGAGGTATTCGCGCAGCTGGCGCGTCACCAGAAAATTTTCCCGGACGAATTCCCGCGCCTTCCAACCCATGGTCTGAATCTTGCGCGGCTGGTGCAACAGATAGCGGAGACGCAGCGAGGTGCCCTCCGGCGAACTCACGCGAAAGCCCGTGTGATGATCGATCACCTGCAAGCGGATGCCGCCCACATCGCCACCGATGACGGGTTTGCCTTTCCACATGGCCTCGGTAACGGTCAGGCCAAAGCCTTCGCGGGTCGATTTCTGAATGACCACGTCCGCAAGACGTTGCAGGGCGTTGATGGTGCGATGGGCATCCGGCGCGAGCGCCAGGACGTGGATATCCGTGTCGTCCCCGGCGGCGGCGCGTGTCTCAGCCAATACCACCTCACCTTCGGGGTCGTCGGTGGCGCTGCCGCCGGCGAGCACCAGCTGCAGATGCGGCACATAATCCTTGGCCAGACGATAAGCGGCAATCACGCCGACGGGATCCTTGAAACGGTCGAAACGCGAGACCTGCGCCACCACCGGACGCGTCGGATCGATATCAAACCTTATAGCCGTCTCGCGTATGCTGGCCTCCGACAGCGCAATATTCTTGTCGCTGAGCGGGTCGATACTGGGCGGGATAATGTATTCGGTATGTGGCAAGGCCTGGGCGAAACTGGCCAGCGAGAACACGCTCGCGTCATGGGCGGCCACGTAGCGTCGCAGGTATTTCCATACCGGCCGGTGGGGATGGCTGGCATCGATGTGACAGCGCCATACCCAGCGGCCGCTGCGCTTGCCGATGTATTCCGCCAGGGGCGCAGGTTGCGGGTCATGGATGAACACCACGTCCGCGGCTGCCAGCACATCGCGCAACTGCTCGGCGTTGGCGCGGTTGGTTTCCTCGTAGACCCGTAAAAGTCTCTCCGGGATGTGCAGCGGGTTACCCTGCAAGGCGTTGTGCATGGCCTTGGTGCATTCGTAGAACTCCGTGTCGCCTGTGATCACCTCCCACTGCGCATCAATGCCAAGCTCGCGCGCCAGCGGGATGAGCTTCCGGAGGATCTCGGCCACCCCGCCGCCGACACGGGTGGAATTCACGTGCACGAACCGTTTGCCGGCAAGCGGTCGCGCCAACTGGCGCAGGTGTTCGATCGCGTCCTCACCCGCAACCTGGGCGTAGTCATCCAACAACATGACCATTCTCCAGTTGGTCGGCGAAGGCGTCAGCGAGCTGCTGGCGGAGCACGCTCAGTGGAATGAAATAGGGATCGATTTGAGCCAGTCGGGCCCGAACGCGCTCGCCGGGCATACCGAAATTCACCAGCCAGGCGCTGAAGTCGTCACCTGCTTCGGGCACACGCCGACGGGCATCGATGAAATGATAAAAAATACTGCTGGCCGGGAGTTGCGGAATGAGTGCAGCCAGTTCCTCCGGGCAGGCGACGCTCTTGTCGGTACCGAACACGACGATCTGCGCGCGCATGAATTCGAAGGGCTGCACCGCGCGACTGAAATGGAGGTATTCCGCCTCGTCGAGCCGCTCGTCGATGAGCTCGACCACCTCGGAGCGGAGCAGATCGAGGCTGGTGTATTCACGGGGGTCGATCACGGCCAGCTTTTCTGCCAACCGTGAATCGTGCAGGCCGTGGCGCATCCAGGCGGCGAAATCGTTGTTGAACTCCCGCTCTTCGAAGCGGGGTTGCAACAGGCCTCCCCAGAAATGGAAGTAGATGCTGTCGCGCTCCGCGCCGGCGATACCGGCGCGCAACTCGCCGAGCGTGTACGCCCGGCGCCCGGTCGCGATGGTCAGGAGGGCGCAGTCCTTGACGGAAAATTGCACCAGTTGCTCAGCAGGCACGAGGTACCTTCGTGATGCACGAAGTTACGTGTTCGCCAGAAACTTAGGAAAAGTATCGCCCTTATGCCAGCCGACTGAAGTCGCGCGTCTGGGATATGTGAACGCCCGGGTGGATGACTTCCGGTCCGTTCAGTAGTGCGGCGGCGGGGTTTCCTCGGATTCCGTGGCCACCAGGCTAGGGAGGACGATTTCCAACTGGTCCCGGAGCTCGCGCACCAGTTTTTCGAGCATATCGATGCGACGCTGCTGGTCCGCATAGGCCTGCGACAGCTGCTGCATGGTGTGTTCCTGGAACGCGAAGCGGGTTTCCAGTTCTTCGAGTCGGGCAATGAGGTCGTGTGTGTTATCGGACATGGTCACTCCGCGTTGACTGGTTTTCCGGTGGGGACGAACTTCGGCCCGCGGTGATTGGTGCCAAGCGCTCAATCGCGAGCGGAAACTCGCTCCCAAAACTGGCTTCGAACCGTTGACCGTTCACCGCCGTTGGATTTGCCAACAGTAATGAATGCGCGGGTTGCGTTCGAAATCGGGCGGCAGGGTGACACGATTGAGATCCTTCACGACGAGGTCCGCAAGCGCCTGTTCATCGAGGCGGAACTTGCGGAAGTTGGTGGAGAACACCAGCACGCCGCCCGGCGCCAGCAGTTCCATCACCTGGCGGATCACCTCCACGTGGTCGCGCTGCACGTCGAAGGTGCCGCGCATGCGCTTGGAATTGGAGAAGGTCGGCGGGTCCAGGAACACCAGATCGTAGGCGCCGCGCTCCCGGAGCGCGGCCTCCTCCAGCCACGCCAGGCAGTCCGCCTGCACGAAGCGGTGTTGGGAACCGCCGAGACCGTTGAGGCGCAGGTTGCGCTCACCCCATTCCAGATAGGTGTTGGACATGTCCACCGAGGTGGTGCTGCGCGCGCCGCCGAGCGCGGCATGCACGGTGGCGGTGCAGGTATAGGCGAAGAGATTCAGGAACCGCTTGTCCGCCGCCATGTTGCCGACCATCTGCCGGGTGATACGGTGGTCCAGGAACAGTCCCGTATCCAGATAGTCGCCAAGATTCACCAAAACGCGCGCACGGCCCTCGCGCACCTCGTGGAAACCGCTGTCGGTGCCGAGTTTTTCATATTGGGCCGAGCCCTTCTGGCGACGCCGGATCTTGAACACCATCTGCGCGGGTGGGATCTCCAGCACTTGCGGGATCACCGCCAGGGCCTCGCGGGCACGCTGATCCACCTTGTCGGCATCCACGCTCGCCGGCGCCTCGTATTCCTGGACGTGCACGTACAGCCGATCGCTCTGGTAGACATCCACGGCGAAGGCGTAGTCCGGGAGATCGGCGTCATAGACACGCCAGGCATCGACGCCCTCGCGGCGCGCCCAGCGGCCCAGGTGTTTGAGGTTCTTGCGCAGGCGATTCTCGAAGCCGCGCGCGCCATCGCCCAGTTGCTCGGCCGGATGCAGGTCGCGCGGGCGTTCGGCCGGCGCCACGCGCACGGCCGGCCGCTCCACCGCGTGTTCGGGGGTGATGTCGTAGTTGAACAGCTTGCACTCGAGCGGTCCGTTGAAGAGCGTATAGGTGGTACGTGAGCGCAGGCCGATGTGGCGCCCGAGTTCGGGCGCGCCGGTAAACACGGCGGCATGCCAGCCCTGGAAATGCTCGCGCAGCACATCACCCAGCTGGCGGTAGAGTTCCGTCACGCCGCCTTCGGCGCCGATGCGCTCGCCGTAGGGGGGATTGGCCACCACCAGCCCGGCACTGCGGCCGACCGGGCGTGCCTCGCCGAGGGCCTTGCGTTCCACGTGCACGATGCCGCGCAGATCCGCGCGATTGACGTTGCCGATGGCGGCCTTCACCGCCTGCGCATTCACGTCATAACCGACCATGACCGGCACGCCTTGCAGGCCGCGTTCGCGGCGTTCGATGGCCTCGTCGACCAGGTCTTGCCAGAGCTTTGCATGATGCCCGCGCCAGTGATGAAAACCGAAATATGTCCGCGTTAATCCGGGCGCCACATCGCCTGCCATGAGCGCGGCCTCGATGGGCAGGGTGCCGGAGCCGCACAGCGGGTCGAGCAGCGGCGCGCCGAGGCGCGCGAGTTCCGGCCAGTCCGCGCGCAGTAAAATGGCCGCCGCGAGGTTTTCCTTCAGCGGCGCGGCCACGCCTTCCTCGCGGTAACCGCGGCGATGCAGGCTGTCGCCGGAGAGATCGATGCTCACCACCGCCTCGTCACTGGCCACATGCACATTGATGCGCAGGTGCGGCCGGCGCGTGTCCACGGAAGGGCGCTCGCCCACGCGGGCGCGGAAGCGATCCACCACGGCATCCTTCACCTTCAGTGCGCCGTAATGGGTGTGGGTGATGGCCGAACGCGTGGACGTGAAATCCACCGCCAGCGTGCCCTGAGGGTCAAGGTGTTCCTCCCAGGGAAAGGCATTGACGCCTGCGTAGAGCGCATCTGCATCCGGCGCGGGAAAGCGCGCCACGGGCATGAGGATGCGACCGGCGATGCGTGACCACAGACAGGCGCGATAGGCCTCTTCCAGTCGACCGGTGAAGCGCACACCGCCGCGGGCCTGGGCGACCTTGCGGCCGCCGAGAGTGCGCAGTTCCTCGGCGAGGAGCGGCTCCATGCCTTTTGGCGTGGTGGCGAAGAGTTCGAATTGAGCCATGATGGATTTACCGCAAAGGACGCGAAGGCGCGCCAAGGTGGGGCGTGAGCCCCTGTTTCATGTTTCTGATTTAACCAATAGGCAGAGGCCGTAGGTCACGTTGGCGCGCAGCGCCTACGTGACACAGCGCGGTGCGATAATGTCACGTAGCTTCGCAACGTGACCTACGCACCGTGCTCCGACGAAAGCGCCTCCAGCGCTTCCCAGCGGGCGTAGGCCTCCATCAATTCGGCCTCGACCTCTTGAAGCCGTGCACCCGCCTCGGCGATGCCGCCTTCCTGCTGGTACAGGGTGGGATCGGACAGCCGCGCGTGCAGTGCGGCCTGCTCCGCTTCCAACGCCTCGATGCGCGCGGGCAGTTGTTCCAGCTCACGCTGATCCTTGTAACTGAGTTTGCGCGACTTCGGCCGCTCCTGTTGCGGCTTGGCCACGGCTTCCGCCTTGGGCTCGCTGCGTTTCACTTCCGCCGCGGCCTTGGCCGGGCGCTGGCGCAACCAGTCGCTGTAACCGCCGACATACTCGCGCACCTCGCCATCGCCTTCGAACGCCAGGGTGCTGGTGACCACGTTGTCCAAAAATGCGCGATCGTGGCTGACCAGCAGCACGGTGCCCTCGTAGTCGGCAAGCAACTCCTCCAAAAGTTCCAGGGTCTCCACGTCCAAATCGTTGGTGGGCTCGTCGAGCACCAGCACGTTGGCCGGGCGCGCAAACAACCGCGCCAGCAGCAAACGATTGCGCTCACCGCCGGAGAGCGATTTCACCGGCGAACGCACGCGTTCCGGCGAAAACAGGAAGTCCTGCAAATAGCTCATCACGTGCCGGTCACGGCCGTTCACGCTGATGGTGTCCTTGCCGAGGTTCAGGTTGTCCATGACCGATTTTTCCTGGTCGAGCTGTTCCCGTTGCTGATCGAAATAGGCCACCGCCAGCTTGGTGCCGTGGCGCACGGTGCCGCTGTCCGGCGTCAGTTCACCCAGCAGGAGTTTCAAGAGCGTGGTCTTGCCCACGCCGTTGGGGCCGATGATGCCGATGCGATCGCCGCGCTGGATGTTCACCGACAGGTCGCGGATGAGGGTGCGGCCGCCGCGCGCGACGCAAGCGCGTTCGGTTTCCACCACGCGCTTGCCGGACTGCCCCGCGTGTTCCACTTCGATGCGCACCTTGCCCTGTTGCTCACGCCGATCGGCACGCTCGCGACGCAACTGTACGAGTGCGCGCACACGGCCTTCGTTACGGGTGCGGCGGGCCTTGATGCCCTGGCGGATCCACGCCTCTTCCTGGGCCAGACGCTTGTCGAACAGCGCATTTTGCTGCTCTTCCACCGCCAAGCGCTCTTCGCGTTTTTGTAGGTAATTCCGGTAATCGCCGGGCCAGGAGGTGAGCTGGCCACGGTCCAGTTCCACGATGCGCGTGGCCAGGCGCTCCAGAAAGGCGCGGTCATGGGTGATGAACAACAGTGCGCCGCGCCACTCCAGCAGGGTGTCTTCCAGCCAGGTGATGGACTCCACGTCCAGGTGGTTGGTGGGCTCGTCCAGCAACAACACGTCGGGTTCGTTCACCAGGGCGCGGGCCAGCAGCACCCGGCGCCGCGTACCGCCCGAGAGCTCGGAAAGCGGCTGGTCGGCGGGCAGACCAAAGCGTGTCAACAGCGCCTCCACGCGCTGCTCCAGGCGCCAACCGTCGCGCGCCTCCAGGGCTTGCTGCAGCCGCCCCAGACGGGCCAGGCCCTGATCGTTCGGGGCGGATTCCAGGGCGTGGGCGGCGGCATGATATTCGGCGATCAGGCTGCCCAAATCCCCCAGCCCGTCCGCCACCACCTCGAAGACCGTGCGACTCTCATCCAGGGGGATGTCCTGGGCCAGATAACCCACCCGGCCGTCCATGCGCACCTCGCCCTCGTCCGGCACCGCCTCGCCGGCCACCACCCGCAGCAGCGTGGTCTTGCCCGCGCCGTTACGGCCGACCAGACACACCCGCTCACCGGGCTCGACGGCCAGGTCGACGTGGTCGAGCAGCGGCACGTGGCCATAGGCGAGGGAGACGCTTTGCAGGGTAATGAGAGGCACGGGATTGCTCGGGAAGCGCTACGGTTGCGGGGGAAGCGATTGTAACGCCTGAGCGGAAAGAAGGCTTGTGCAGGGATTGCAAGGTGCGGCCGCACCCCCACCCTCGGGGGGAGTGCGCCCACAGGGTCGGTGACGGCTCTACAAAGAGGCGCGGTTCCTGGCTTCATCGCCCATCGGCGCCGCCAGGGTTCCGCTCGGGACGATCCCACGCGCCACCAGCAGACCAACCACCGCCTCCACGCATTCGTGCAGTGGCCGGTTGCCGGTGTCGATCACCAGTTCGGGATCTTCGGGGTCTTCATAAGGTGATGAAATGCCAGTGAAGTTCTGGATTTCACCCGCACGCGCGCGCTTGTAGAAGCCTTTGGTGTCACGCGCTTCGCAAACCTCCAGGGAGGCCCGGCAATAGATCTCGATGAAATCGTCGGGCATCAGGGCGCGCACACGGGCACGGTCGGCGCGGAAAGGGGAGATGAAGGCCGTCAGTGTCAGCACGCCTGCCTCGACGAACAGCTTGGCGGCCTCACCCACGCGGCGGATGTTCTCCACCCGGTCCTCGGAAGAAAACCCAAGGTCGGAACACAGCGCATGGCGCACATTGTCGCCATCCAGGACGAAGGTACGGCAACCCATTTGGTGGAGCCGTTCTTCGAGAGCATGCGCCACGGTGGACTTTCCGGCGCCGGAAAGGCCGGTGAACCACAGGAGTGCGCTGCGGTGACTGTTCATCGCTTCACGGCGCAGGCGGGTCACGGTCGGTTGATGCCAAACGATGTTGTTCACGCATGAGTCCCTTTGCGTTGTTGATGATCCCGAAAATCCATGTCCGGGAATGGAGACGTCGATTTGCTGCGGCTGGCACGTGCCTTAGTGAAGACCGCTCCAGCGGTTTCGCAAGCACGCGCAGAAGAAATTCCGGCGACCATCGGTCGTGAAAAAGGGGGTGCAGAGACGAAAAAGCCACCCGAGGGTGGCTAAATTCTTGAATGGCGGAGGGGAAGGGATTCGAACCCTTGTGGGGCGGTAAAGCCCCAACTCGATTTCGAGTCGAGCCCGTTATGACCGCTTCGGTACCCCTCCGTGGGGCAGCCGCTTAGGATACAGGTCTGCGATCTCACGGACAAGTGCGTAGGTCGAGTTTCAACGAGTTTTGATGCTACAATCACACTTCTGACGACAGAGCACCCGTACCAACCTATGCGAAACCGACTTCGGCTCGCGCTGGGACTGATGCTGCTGCCGCTGCTATCGGCCTGCGACCAGGCCGGCACCCAATTGGAAAGGGTGCTTGAGCGGGGGGAGCTGCGAATCATCACCCGCAATGCAGCCACCACCTATTACGAAGGCCCGGAAGGCCCGCGTGGCATGGAATATGAGCTTGCCCGCGGCTTCGCCGATGCCTTGGGCGTACGCCTGTCCGTGGTGACGGCGACCAACGCCACCGGCGTCTTGCAAGGCCTGCAGCGCGGCAAAGCCGATCTGGCGGCCGCCGGGCTCAGCATCACCGATACCCGCCAAGCCAACCTGCGTTTCACCCCGCCCTATCAGACGGTCACCCAACAGGTGGTATACCGCGCCGGTGCGCCCCGCCCCAAAGACGCCTCGGAACTCACTGGGCGACTGGAGGTGGTCAGCGACAGCAGCCACGTGGATCGCCTGCGTCTGCTCCAGGCACAGCACCCGGAACTTTCCTGGGCCGAGAACGGGAACGTCGACAGTGAGGAACTGCTCACCCTCGTCTGGGAGAAGGTCCTCGACTACACCATCGCCGATTCCAATGAAGTGGTGCTGACGCGCCGCTTCTACCCGGAATTGAAGGTCGCCTTCGAGTTGGCCGAGCCGAAATCCCTGGCCTGGGCATTCCGGCGTGATCAGGACGATTCGCTGTACCAAGCCGCCGTCGCCTATTTCGAGGAAATCCGCGCCGACGGCACCCTCGACCAATTGCTGGAACGTCACTACGGCCATCTGGAGGAATTCGACTTCGTCGGCGCGCGCCTCTTTCAGGCTCACGTCCAGCAGCGCCTGCCCGCGTATCTGCCGCTGTTCCAGAAAGTCGCCGCATCCAATGCCCTCGACTGGCGGTTACTGGCGGCCATGGGCTATCAGGAATCTCACTGGAATCCCCATGCGGTGTCGCCCACCGGCGTGCGCGGCCTGATGCAGCTCACCCGCGTGACCGCCCGGGACCTGGGCGTCGCCGAACGCACCGACCCGGTACAGAGCATCGAGGGCGCCGGCCGCTACCTGCGCGGGCTCATCGATCGTGTGCCGGAGCGCATCCCCTACCCCGACCGGCTGTGGTTTGCCGTGGCGGCATACAACGTCGGCTACGGCCATCTGGAAGACGCGCGCATCCTCACGGAAATACGCGGCGGCAACCCGGACCGCTGGATGGACGTGAAGAACAGTCTGCCGCTGCTCAGCAAACAGGCCTGGTACAAGAAGACCCGCTACGGCTATGCACGTGGGCACGAGCCCGTGAAATACGTGGAAAACATCCGCAGCTATTACGAAGTGCTGGCCTGGACCACGGGGCAAACCCGCACGGCGTCGAATGACGCGGATGCAGGCTGGCGCTCGTCCGTGGCGCTAGCCTGGCCGTTGTAGGACGATTGCTCGGTAGCCCGGACGAAGCGTGGCGAAATCCGGGAGAACAACTTCGCTGGCCCGTCCTCTGTAACAGAAGATCAGTAGCCGCGCTGGGCTCCCCTACGGGGCGCGGGGAGGTAACCGGATCCCCGGATTACGCTGCGCTCCATCCGGGCTGCGGTCGGTGGAATGAGCGTCGGTCTGAGGTGTGGGCGGGGAGGCGTCGCATCCCATCAGCGGCCCCACCAGCACCATCAGCAACAGCCAGGTGCGCGCCATGTTCCCTCCTCGTTCAGCGACGTGCGCGGAAGAACGCACGCAACTGCGCCGCACATTCCTCCCCGAGCACACCACCCTGCAACTGGGCACGATGGTTGAGCGCCTCGTGTTGCAGGATGTTGAACACCGTGCCCGCCGCCCCGGCACGCGGGTCTGTCGCTCCGAACACCACACGTGCTACGCGGGCGTGCACCAAGGCCCCTGCACACATCGGGCAAGGCTCAAGGGTTACGTAGAGTGTAGTGCCGGCAGGTAGGCGGTAATTACCTACGCGCGCCGTAGCCGCACGCAGCGCCTGAATCTCGGCATGGGCGGTGGGGTCGTGCGCGCCGATGGGCCGGTTCCAGCCCTCGCCGATCACCTCGCCCCCGGCGCTCACCAGCAGGGCCCCCACCGGCACCTCGCCTTCCGCCTCGGCGCACGCCGCCAGCTCCAGCGCGCGGCGCATGTAGTCGTCGTCAGTCACCATGATTTAAGAAAGCATTAACCACGGGGGACACGGGGGGGAAATCCATCACTGGTTCCCCCGACCTTGGGCTGTCGCTTAGTCACATTTCGCCGTTGTAGCCAGCCCTTCTTGCCCCCTCTCCCTCCGGGAGACGAGCGCATGGATGCGCGAGGTACGACCCCATGGATGGGGAGGTAGACCGCGCCGGGAGCAGGCGGTCGAGAGCAACGCAGGGAGCGGTTGCCGAGGGCTGGGGAGAGGGGATCAGGCTATTGGTTTATTGATCCCCTCATCCTGTCCTTCGGCAATTCGCTCCATGCATTGCCTACCTCCTGCATCCATGCAGTCGTCTCCCGGAGGGAGAAGGGACGCAAGCTCCTGTCTCTCCAAGAAATGATGTGACCAAGAGACAGACCTGAGGCCGCTCCTACAGAAAATCGATTTCCCCGTGTTCCCCGTGTCCCCCGTGGTTACGCTTTTCTCTTCCGTCTTACTCCCACTCGATGGTGGCGGGCGGCTTGCTGGAGATGTCGTAGACCACGCGGGAGATGCCCTTGACCTCGTTGATGATGCGGCGGGAGACGCGGTCGAGGAAGTCGTAGGGCAGGTGCGCCCAGCGGGCGGTCATGAAGTCGATGGTCTCCACCGCGCGCAGCGCCACCACGTATTCGTAGCGGCGGCCGTCGCCGGTGACGCCCACGGACTTCACGGGCAGGAACACGGTGAAGGCTTGGGAGGTCTTGTCGTACAGATCGGCCGCGCGCAGCTCCTCGATGAAGATGTGGTCGGCCAGGCGCAGGATGTCCGCGTATTCCTTCTTCACCTCGCCAAGGATGCGCACACCCAGGCCCGGGCCGGGGAACGGGTGGCGATAGACCATTTCGTAGGGCAGGCCCAGTTCCACGCCGATCTTACGCACCTCGTCCTTGAACAGCTCGCGCAGGGGTTCGAGCAGTTCCAGGTTCATGTGCTCGGGCAGGCCGCCCACATTGTGGTGCGACTTGATCACGTGGGCCTTGCCGCTCTTGGCGCCAGCCGATTCGATGACGTCGGGATAGATGGTGCCCTGGGCCAGCCAGCGGGCATTTTTCAGCTTGCCGGCCTCTTCCTCGAACACCTCCACGAACACGCGGCCGATGATCTTGCGCTTCTGCTCCGGGTCGCTGACGCCGGCCAGTTCCTTGAGGAAGCGCTGCTCCGCGTCCACGCGGATCACGCGCACGCCCATGTGGTTGGCGAAGGTGCTCATCACCTGGTCGCCTTCCTGGTAACGCAGCAGGCCGTTGTCCACGAACACGCAGGTGAGCTGGTCGCCGATGGCCTTGTGCAGCAGCGCGGCCACCACGGAGGAATCCACGCCACCGGAGAGCCCGAGCAGGACCTCATCGGAGCCCACCTGGGCGCGGATGTGCGCCACGGCGTCGTCGATGATGTTGGCGGGTGTCCAGCTCTCGGCGCAGCCGCAGATCTCGTGCACGAAGCGGCCGAGGATGCGCGCGCCCTGACGGGTGTGGGTCACTTCCGGGTGGAACTGCACGCCGTAGTAGTTACGTTCCTCGTCGGCCATGCCGGCGTTGGCGCACGAATCCGTGCTGGCCATGAGCTTGAAGCCCGGCGGCAGCGCCGTGACCTGGTCGCCGTGGCTCATCCACACGTCCAGCAGGCCGTAGCCTTCCGGGCTGGTGTGGTCTTCGATGTCTTTGAGCAGCCGGGTGTGGCCGCGGGCGCGCACCTGGGCGTAGCCGTATTCGTGATGGGAGGCGGCCTCCACGGCGCCGCCCAGCTGCACGGCCATGGTCTGCATGCCGTAGCAGATGCCGAGCACCGGCACGCCGAGCTCGAACACGGCCTTGGGCGCGCGCGGGGTGTCGGCCAGGGTGACGGTTTCCGGCCCGCCCGAGAGGATGACGCCCTTGGGCGCGAAGGCGCGGATGGCCTCATCCTCCATGTCGTAGGGATAGAGCTCGCAGTAGACGCCGAGCTCGCGCACGCGGCGGGCGATGAGTTGGGTGTACTGGGAACCGAAATCGAGGATGAGGATGCGGTCGGAGTGGATGTCCAGGGCCATCGGGGCGCGCTCTCGCGAGGCAGGAAAAGAACGGCCAATGATCGGGGAAACGGCCCGGCTATGCAACCTTGAGGCCGTGGAGCGCAATGGGGTATCCGCCGGTGGCGTATCGAACCCGTTGTAGGCGCCGACACCGTCGGCGAACGTGGCTTCGATAACCGCCGGGCGGTTGGGAAAGGCATTCGCCCACGGGGTGGGCTCCTACGGGTGGTTCTCGATAACCTTGTAGGGCCGACACCATCGGCGAACGTGGCTTCGATAACCGCCGGGCGGTTGGGAAAGGCATTCGCCCACGGGGTGGGCTCCTACGGGTGGTTCTCGGTACCTTGTAGGCGCCGACACCGTCGGCGAACGCGGGTTCGGTTAACCGCCGGGGTGTTCGAGAAAGGCAATTCGCCCACGGGGGTGGGCTCCTACATCCGTCCAGAGGTCAGGCGCTGGCGGAGGTAGCCGGGGATGCCCGCGAGCGCGCCGGCAAATTCGATGAACGTCAGATGGGTGGGGAAATCCGCTCGGCCGCGCAGGGCGGGCCAGCAGCGGGCCTGCCAATGCCAGCGCAGATAACCGGCCAGTTCCCGCAGGGCCCGCACGCGGTATTCAGGCTGTTCCCAGGCCACGCGCGCGAGGAATGCGCTGTAGGCCCAGCCCCAGCGGTACAGGCGCTCGCGCAGCGCCGGGAGTTCGCGTACATGGCGATGGCGCACCCGGGCCGCCGGCGCGTACACCAGCGCATGGCCATGGATCAGCACGCGGAAAAAGGCGTCCAGGTCCTCGCCCCAGGGCAGATCCACGGCGAAGCCGCCCGCTTCGACCAGCGCCTCGCGGCGAAACGCCATATTGCCGCCGCTGCCGAACATCCAGCATTGCACCGGGAAATTGGGCCACAGGTGACGGTGCGAGTCGCGGGTGAAACAGCGCGCCACGAAGCCGCGGTTGAAGCCGCCCCGCGCCTCCATGAGCCGCTGCGCAGGGGTGTCCAGCTCCAGCGCCAGCAGCGGGCCCGTGCAGCAGCCCACCTCGGCGCACACGAACTGCGCGCGCACCGCTTCCAGCCAGCCGGGCTCTGGGCGGCAGTCGTCGTCGATGAAGGCCACCACGTCGCTGCGGGCGGTGGCCAACGCGCGGTTGCGGGCGAAACGCACACCCTGGTGCGGTTCACAGGCATAGCTGCAACGCTGCGCATGCGCCAGCCGGCGCGTCGCGTCGGAACGTGGGGCGTTGTCGACGACCAGCACCTCGTCGGCCCGATCGGTCTGGCGGGCCACCGCGGCGAGACAGCCGGCCAATGCCGCCGGCCGCTCGCGGGTGCAGACGGCCACCGTGACTGTCGGCCTGGGAACGGGGAGTTTCACACACGCATCTGATCGCAGAGCTTGAGGAAGTCGTCGCGCACCTGATACATGCACGGCAGTCCCGGCTCTTCCAGCGCCTTGTTCTGCTTGACCGCCACGGCGCTGCGATAGTGGTCGTGGAAATGGCGTTTTTTTTTGTTCTCGGTGCTGCGCTTGACGTCAGCGAGTCGCTTCTTTTTGTTTTCGTCGTACTTGTTCTCGTCGGCCTTCGGCACCGGGGCGAAGATCATGTTGTCGAGGAACTCGATGAGACGCTGGCGCTTTTCCTGTTCGGTAGCCATGGCAGCCCTCCTTCATGGATCCGTCTGCCTCAGTGCGGAACGAGTTCCACCTTGGTCCAGTCCGCCTTGTGTTCGCTGAAGGCGTGATAGGCATCGATGGCCGAGCCGATAGTCTCCAGTTGTGTGAGCACTTTGCTCGGATCGAGGCGGTCGCTCTCCACCAGCCCCAGCAACTCGGGGATGTACTTACGGTGATTGCAGTTGCCGGTCTTCACCGTCAGGTTGCGGTTCATGGCCATGCCGATGGGGAAGGTCCGGTGGGTCTGCGGATACACACCGATGACGGCCAGGGTGCCGGCCTTGTCCTGGCTTTCCACCGCCCAGTTGAGCGCCAGCGACGGCGCGCCGCCGGCCGGCCATTGTGCGGAACGCTGTGGGGCATCGTCTTCCAGTTCGCGCGCGAAGTGCTCACCATCGCCAGCGAGGCGCTGGGCCGCCGGCCCCGCGTGCGGCGGTTCCGCGTCCACGCCCACGGCATCGATGCCCCGGTCCACGCCGATGCCTCCGGTCATGGCGAGAATCGCCTCGACGGGGTCCTCCTGATTGAAGTCGATGATCTCCGCCCCCTGGGCACGCGCCATTTCCAACCGCGCGGGCACGGTGTCGACCGCGATGACCCGCCCGGCGCCCTGCAACAGGGCGCTGGCGATGGCGAACTGCCCCACGGGACCACAGCCGAACACGGCCACGAGGTCGCCGTGCTTGATCTCGGCCAGGTGCGCACCGAACCAGCCGGTCGGGAAGATATCCGACAGCAGGATCGCCTGGTCGTCGGAAACCGATGCCGGTAGCCGGACCATGTTCACGTTGCCGTACGGGATGCGCGCATATTCCGCCTGCAGGCCGTGGAACGGACCGGTGGCCTTGGGCCCGCCAAAAAAGGCGGTACCGGCGCGCTTGCCGTTGGGATTGGCGTTGTCGCACTGGGAGTAGTAACCGGCGCGGCAATACACGCAGGTGCCACAGGCGATGGTCGAGGGAATCACCACGCGGTCACCCTTACGGAAATTACGTACCCCGGGACCCACCTCTTCCACGATGCCGACGCCCTCGTGACCGATGATGGTGCCCGGCACCATGTCCGGCAGGGTGCCACGCACCATGTGCAGGTCGGTCCCGCAGATGGCGCTGGCGGTGATGCGGACGATGGCATCCGTGGGCGATTCGAGCCGCGGCTCCGGCATGTCGTCGATGCGGATGTCGCCGACGCCGTGAAAAACGACTGCCTTCATGGGAGCCTCCCGCGCAAACGGTGCTTTCCCGCAGTCTAGTGAGCACTTCCTCCACCGGCATCGGCGCTTTGCCTCATTCCGGCTCAAGAAACGCTGGGAAGCCTTGTCCGGACCCGGGCTCCGGCGCTGAACAATCGTGCGGGCTATGGAATAATGCGGTCCCCGGTGCCCCGCGCGTGCCCCATACACCAAGAGAGAAGGATGCGAAACCTCCGTTTTCTGATCGTGGACGACTCGGCGATGGCGCGTAGGCTCATTGTCAGTGTGGTGCGCGCCAAGCTCGGGGTCGAACGCGTACTGCAAGCGGCAGACGGCCGCGAGGCGCTGCTGATCCTCGACAAGAATCCCGTCGACCTGATCATCTCCGACTGGAGCATGGGTAAGGTGAACGGTGACGAATTGTTGTCGTACGTACGACGCAACGAACGTCTGCGTCACATTCCGTTCATCATGGTGACGAGCAACGCCCACCGCGAATCCATCCTGGCCGCCATCCAGCTCGGGGTCACCCAATACCTGGTGAAGCCCTTCACGCCGGCGGAGCTGGAGCAGAAGATCCGCAGTTCATGGAACGCCGCCGCGCAACGTCGCACGGAACGCTACTCGGACCTGCCGCCGCATCAGGCGACGCTCGACGTCCAAGGGACGGCCGAGCCCGCTACCTTGCTGAACCTGAGTCTCAGCGGTGCACTGCTGCGCCTGCGCCACTCCGAGGCCATTGGGCTCTATCGCGATTTCAACTTGTCGCTCGCATTTTCCGAAGCCCCCTCGGGCCGGGAGTGGTCGCTGCCGGCGGTACCTGCCCGCAGCGTGCGCCTGGAGTCCGATGATCCCGGGCAGGGCACCTGTCTGCTCGCCCTGGAATTCCAAAAGGACGCACTCGGCCCGCAGGCCGGCCAGCAATTGGCTTCATTGATCGAGTGGCTCGGCGCCCGCGGACCGGCGATCATCGACAGCTGAAACTCATCGAGTCCAACCGCGCGACAAACGACTTCTCAACAGGAACAGGCATGGACGAGAAAAGCGGTTTCTTCCTGGACAGCGAGACGTCCAGGGGCGCAGAACAAAGCGCGGTCGTTTACGCACCCCGACGCGGACGCGGGCGGTTTCAAGCCAACTGCGTGCGCCTGATGGCAAGTGACGCCGAAGCTGTGCGTGAAGCCGACGCCGATCGGCACTTGTATGCGGCGCGTGTGGTGGGGCCCTCCAAGTCCTCGGAAGGCTTCATGATGTTCTACCTGGTTCGCTGGTTGGATGAATGACGAGGCCGGCCCGGAGGCCGGCCTCTGTCACCACCATGCTTACTGGCTGGTGCTTCCGCCGCCCATGGGCTGGTCGGAAGACTGCTGCGGGCTCTGTTGCTGGGTCTGCCCTTGTTGCTCGTACATCTGTTCATCGAAGGCCGCGAACTCCGACGACAGCTGATCGGAACTCACGTCGATGGTCGCTTCCTCCGGGCTCGTGATGCTCACGCGATCCCACGGCACCACATATTTGTTGTCACCCATACCGAGCGTCCCACTCTCCTGCAGAACCACGTGGGAGACCTTGCCTTCCTTGTCCACGATCAGTTCCGATACCGACCCGATATCCTGGTCATCGGAGCCCTTCACCTGGATGTTCATCAGGTCGCTGGCGCGATAGGTGTTCGACGGGTCCAGTTGTGCCTGGCCCCCGGCCCCGGCGGCAAACGCACCGGACATGGCCAACGACAAGGCACTGGCAGTCAATACGAGCGCAGTCCTCTTCATGGTGTCACCTCGTCCATTTGATGGAGTTGCCGTGTTCACGCTGGGCCAATCCGCAGCGCACGGGTTCTCGACACTCGTATAGGAGACCCCCGATACCCGGTCAAACGCGGTGCCGTGCAGACCTGCACCGGCGCAGCGCCCACGCTGCGTGCGCTCGGCTCCAGGCTTGCGTGGCAGGCAAAGAGAGTGCAGGGCAAAATTCGTACGCCGCTTGAGCCGGTGTTCGGGCTTTATGCGACTTCGGCGCGAGCGGATCGTGGACGCCCGCTGCGCGCTTCCGTCCTGCCCGCGTCTTTTCACTGCACGTATAATGTCGGCCTTCTTGAGGCTGGCTCCATGAGTGAAGATCGCATCTACGCTGAGGCGCGCACCCGAATCGTCGATTTCGCCTTCGATGAAGCGGTCGCGTCCGTGTTTCCCGACATGATTCGGCGCTCGGTGCCGGGTTATGCAGACGTGGTCGCCCTCACCGGCCTGTTCGCCGAGGGTTATGCGCAGCCCGGAACGCGCTGCTACGACCTCGGCTGTTCCCTCGGCGCCGTCACCCTTGCCATGCGCCGCCGTATCCGTACGCCCGATGTGCAGCTTGTCGCCATCGACAGTGCCGATGCCATGGTCGCCCGTTGCCAAGAGAATGTGGACAGGGAACCGGGCCCGCCGGTCGAGGTGGTGTGCGCGGATATCCGTGAAGCCGACATCCGCAACGCCTCGGTGGTCGCGTTGAACTTCACCTTGCAGTTCGTGCCGCCAGCCGATCGGCTGGCACTGCTGTGCCGTATCCGGGCCGGCATGGTGCCCGGGGGTGTGCTCGTCCTTTCCGAAAAGGTGGTGTTTTCGCAACCAATTCAACAGCAGTTCAACGACGCCATGCATCTCGCGTTCAAGCGCGCCAACGGCTATTCGTCATTGGAGATCAGTCAAAAGCGCTCGGCCATCGAAAACGTGCTGGTGCCGGACACGGTGGCGGCACACCAGGAGCGCTTGGCGGCAGCCGGCTTCGCCCGCAGCGATGTCTGGTACCGCTGTTTCAATTTCGTCTCGCTGGTCGCCTTCGCATGATCGATTTCGCCCGTCTCCGGGCCGTGCTCGCGACGACACCGTTGCACACCCATGCCGACGCACTGCTGACCGCGAGCGAGGCCGCACTGGACCCGCAACGCCACGGCGATCTCCCTCGCTGGCAGGCCGCCCTTGCCGCACTCCCCGTTCTGCCGAGTGGGGATGTGGAGCTCGACGCCGACTGCGTGCGCGTGGGCGCCGCCGGTGCGTACACGGACACACTGCGTGAACGCCTGCAGGTCTTCCATCCCTGGCGCAAGGGCCCGTTCTGCATTCATGGCGTGCACATCGACACCGAGTGGCGTTCCGACTGGAAGTGGCAGCGCGTGGCCGCGCATCTTGCACCGCTCGCCGGCCGGCGCGTGCTCGATGTGGGCAGCGGCAACGGCTACTACGCCCTGCGCATGCTCGGCGCCGGCGCGTCCCTGGTACTCGGCATCGATCCCACGCTGCTGTACGTCGCGCAGTTTGCGGCCATCCGGCACTTTACCGGCCCGCGCCCGGCCTTCGTGCTGCCCCTGGCGCTGGAAGCGCTGCCGGCCACGGCGGCCTTCGACACGGTGTTCTCCATGGGCGTGCTGTATCACCGGCGCGACCCGCACGACCACCTCGCGCGCCTGCACGGGGAGCTCCGCCCGGGCGGGGAACTGGTATTGGAGACGCTGGTGGTGGCAGGCGACGCGCCGCACGTGCTGATACCGAACGGGCGTTACGCCAAGATGAAAAACGTCTGGGCCATTCCCTCCATCCCACGGGCCTGCCGCTGGCTGGAGGAAGCGGGTTTCATGCACGTGCGTTGCGTGGACGATACGATCACCTCCACCGACGAGCAGCGAACCACCGACTGGATGCGTTTCGAATCGCTGCGCGATTTCCTCGACCCGCACGATCCCACACGCACCGTGGAAGGCCATCCGGCGCCGCGGCGCGCGGTGTTCATTGCCGAAAAACCCTGACAGATTGCCTCAACGGAAAAACATCGTAGCCCGGATGAAGCGCAGCGGAATCCGGGCAAGGGAAGCGAAATCCTCGAAGGGCGAAGCGCAATCCAGAGAAGGGCGTCGAGGATCCCCGGATTCCGCTGCGCTTCATCCGGGCGACGAGGGGGCGAAGGGATGAGGCGCATTCCTCATCCCTCCGGTGCAACTCAGATACGGTAGTTGGGTGCTTCCTTGGTGATCTGCACGTCGTGCACGTGGCTCTCGGAGATGCCCGCGTTGGTGATGCGGACGAACTCCGGCTTGCTGCGCATCTGCTCGACGCTGGAACAACCGCAGTAGCCCATGCTGGAACGCAGTCCACCGAGGAGTTGGTGTACCACCGGGGCCAGCGGCCCCTTGTAAGGCACACGGCCTTCGATGCCTTCGGGCACCAGCTTGTCGGCCTCGCTGCCTTCCTGGAAATAACGATCGCTCGACCCCTGGGACGCCGCCATGGCGCCCAGCGAACCCATGCCCCGGTAGGACTTGTAGGAGCGTCCCTGGAACAGCTCCACCTCACCCGGGGCCTCCTCGGTACCGGCGAACATGCCGCCGATCATCACCGAGTATGCGCCGGCCGCAATGGCCTTCGCGAAATCACCCGAATACCGGATGCCGCCATCGGCGATGAGCGGCACGCCCGTGCCCTCCAGCGCCTTGGCCACGTTGTCGATGGCCGTGATCTGCGGCACGCCCACGCCCGCCACGATGCGGGTGGTGCAAATGGAGCCGGGGCCGATGCCCACCTTGACGCCGTCAGCGCCGGCCTCCACCAGGGCCTTGGCCGCCGCGCCCGTGGCGATGTTGCCGCCGATGACCTGCAGCTGGGGGAAGTTCTTCTTCACCCACGCGACGCGTTCCAGCACGCCCGAGGAATGGCCATGAGCCGTGTCAACCACCACCACGTCCACGCCCGCGGCGACCAGTGCCGCCACGCGCTCGTCGGTGCCGGCACCCACGCCCACTGCCGCGCCGACGCGCAGGCGGCCCTGCTCGTCCTTGCAGGCGTTCGGCTTGTCGGTGGCCTTCTGGATGTCCTTGACGGTAATCAGGCCCTTGAGGTGGAAGCTCTCATCCACCACCAGCACCTTCTCGATGCGGAACTGATGCAGCACGCGCTGCACTTCGTCCCGGGAAGCACCTTCCTTGACGGTGACGAGACGGTCCTTGCCGGTCATGACGGCGGACACCGGGCTGTCGTAGCGCGTCTCGAAGCGCAGGTCGCGGTTGGTGACGATGCCGCACAGCTGACCTTGCGCGTCCACCACCGGCACACCGGAGATGTCCTCGGCGCGGGTGAGTTTGAGGACATCGCGGATGGAGGTGTCGGGGGTGACGGTGATGGGGTCCTTGATGACGCCGGCCTCGAACTTCTTGACCATGCGCACCTGTTCGGCCTGCTGCTCGATGGTCATGTTCTTGTGGATGATGCCGATGCCGCCTTCCTGGGCGAGGGTGATGGCGAGCCGCCCCTCGGTCACGGTGTCCATGGCCGCCGAAACCAGCGGTATGTTCAGGGTGATCCCGCGCGTCAGGCGAGTTCGCAGGTCGACCTGCTTCGGCAGAATGTTGGAGTGGGCCGGAACCAGGAGGACGTCGTCGAACGTGAGGGCTTCCTGAACAATGCGCATAGGGAATCCGTCTCGGCTATCAGCTTTTAGAGAAACCGGCCATTATAGGTTGCTGCCCGTGAAACGCAACGCGACATAATATTCCCTGACACCCCAGTGGGGATAATGCCTAGCCGGGGCGCCGAGCCTGTGCTGTAATTTGGCGCGGACATATAACTAAAAGCCTGTCTTGACCACCTAGTGTTCCGGAGGAAGAAATGAAGAAACATGTACTGCTGCTTGCCGCCACCCTGCTCGCCACGGCTTGCGCGAGCCAGGGTCCCAGCGAGCCCGCCGCCACGGCCGAATCCGCCAATCAGGCCATCGTTGCTGCAGAGGCCGCAGCAAAGCAGGCGCAGGAAGTGGGCTACCAGTGGCGCGATACCGAGAAGCTCATCCAGGACGCCAAGGCGGCCGCCGCCAAGCGGGACTTCGCCACCGCCCAGAAACTGGCCAACGCGGCCGCGCAGCAGGGCAAGCTCGCCCTCGAACAGCAGCAGCGTGAGTCGGCATCCTACAAGGCCGCCAAATAAATAACGCATTGATGAGCAAGGAAAAAGGCCGGCAATGCCGGCCTTTTTTCTGGCCAGGCGTACCAACTGTGCGGGCCATCATGGTCGCTGCCCGGGCGCCGGCTGGTAGAATTCCGCTCCATGACAGTCCCCGTTCCGTCCCCAGGCTCCACCGGTCAACCGCGTCAGGTTTACTCCGTCTCGCAGCTAAACCGCGAGGCGCGCGCCGTTCTTGAAGGCCATTTTCCGCTGCTGTGGGTCGAGGGCGAGATCTCCAACGTTGCGAGGCCGGGCTCCGGGCATCTTTATTTTTCCCTGAAGGATGCACACGCCCAGGTGCGCTGCGCCATGTTCCGCGTGCGCAACCTGCACCTGCGCTTCGAACCGCGCAACGGCATGCAGGTGGTGGCGCGGGTGCGCATCTCCATGTTCGAGCCGCGCGGCGAATTCCAGCTCATCGTCGAACACATGGAGGAGGCCGGCGACGGCGTGCTGCGGCGGGCCTTCGAGGCCTTGAAGGCCCGGCTCCAGGCAGAGGGCCTGTTCGACCCCGCACGCAAGCGTCCCCTGCCCGCCATGCCGAACACGGTGGGCGTGATCACCTCACCCACCGGCGCCGCCATCCGCGACGTGCTCACCATCCTGCGGCGCCGCTGCCCCACCATTCAAGTTATCGTCTATCCGGTGCCTGTGCAGGGCGCGGGCGCCGCACAGAAGATCGCCGCCGCCATCGGGCGCGCCGCCACACGCGGCGAATGCGATGTGCTCATCGTCGGCCGCGGCGGCGGCTCGTTGGAGGATCTGTGGGCCTTCAATGAAGAGGTCGTGGCGCGTGCCATCCACGCCTCACCGATCCCGGTGGTGAGCGCCGTGGGTCATGAGATCGATTTCACCATCGCGGACTTCGTCGCCGACATGCGTGCCGCAACGCCATCCGCCGCTGCCGAGCTGGTGAGCCCCGACAGCGCGCAACAATTGAAGCGCCTCACGCGCCTGGACGCCCGCCTCACCCGCTGCACCCAGGCGGTAGTGGCGCGCAAGCGCCAGATGCTCGTCTGGGTGGACAAGCGCCTGAAACATCCGGGCCGCAAGCTCCAGGACATGGCCCAGCGCGTGGACGAACTGCAAGCGCGGCTCGTCAAGGCCGAGCAACGCTGGCTGCGCCACATGGGCGCGCGCCTCACCGCCTTGAGCGCGCGCCTGTCGCAGCACACGCCCGTGCACCGCCTGGCGCGCCTTGCCGATCGCCGGCGCAATCTCACGCACCGCCTGGCAGCGGCCATGGGACGCGCGCATGAAACGCGCGTACAGTATTTACACGCCAACGTGCGCGCGCTGCACGCCGTCTCCCCACTGGCCACGCTCGGTCGCGGCTATGCCATCGTGCAGCGCACAGACGGCACCGTGATCCGCGCCCCCGGTGACGTGGCCGTGGGTGACCGCCTGCGTGCACGCCTGGCGCAGGGTGCACTCAACGTGAGGGTGGAGGAAAAGGATGCCGATGCTTAGGAGCATGATTTTCGTCCTTGCTGCACTGGTAGCCTCCGGCGCCGGCGCGGCCGGGTTGCCGCAGGCCTCGGCCGTTCCTGGCGGGGTCGCCGTGGTGCCGCTCGGAGCTTCCGGCGAGGTTCTGGAGGCACACTATGCCGATCGTCGCGTACTGGTGACCCGCCGCAAGGACGGCTGGGTGGCGGTGGTGGGTATCCCGCTCCAGACATCCATCGGCGCGCATGAGCTGCGCGTGGTACGCGACGGGCGAGAAGAGCGGCTGTCATTCCAGGTCGCCCCCAAGCAGTACGCCACCCAGCACCTCACACTCCAGAACAAGCGCATGGTGAACCCGTACGCCAAGGACATGCCGCGCATCATCGCCGAGCAGCGCAGGGCCCGCACCGCCTTCACCACCTGGCGCGACGCCAGCCCCTCACAGCTGCGTTTCACGGCCCCCGTGGACGGCCGCAACAGCGGCACCTTCGGCCTGCGCCGCTTCTTCAACGGCGAGCCGCGCAAACCGCACAGCGGCATGGACATCGCCGCGCCCACCGGCACGCCGGTGCGCACGCCGGTCCCGGGCAGGGTGACCGAAACCGGTGACTATTTCTTCAATGGAAAGACCATATTCGTCGACCATGGCCAGGGGCTGGTGACCATGTACTGCCACCTGGACAGCATCGACGTCCAGGTGGGCGATGAAGTGGATGCAGGACAGGTCATCGCCACCGTGGGCGCCACCGGCCGCGTCACCGGCCCCCACCTGCACTGGACCGTCAGCCTCAACGGCACCGCCGTCGACCCCGCCCTGTTCCTGCTGCCTGCCGAAATGGCGGCGGTGACGGAAGAAGACTGAACACGGGGAAAGGCTCGTCTGTGCAGGCCCGGCTGAGGCTTTGCGGGAATTCCTGTTTCAGCGTGCGGGGGCTCTTGTAACCAGGCATATGCCTTTTGTCATGCCCCCTCATCCGGCAATTGCTCCATGCAGTCCTCTCGACCGCCGGCTCCCGGCGCGGTCTACCTCCCCCATCCATGGGGTCGTACCTTCTGCATCCATGCAGTCGAATCCTGCGCACCTGAATAGGCTTGGAAAGACGCCCCTCTCCCTCCGGGCTGTCTCTTGGTCACATTTCGCCGTTGTAGCCAGCCCCTCTTGCCCCCTCTCCCTCAGGGAGACGAGCGCATGGATGCGCGAGATAGAGCAACGCAGGAGCGGTTGCCGAGGGCTGGGGAGAGGGGAGCAATTCAGGCCGCTGGTGGTTTATTGATCCCCTCATCCTGTCCTTCTCCCGGAGGGAGAAGGGACGATCCTGCGCACCTGAATAGGCTTGGAAGGACGCCCCTCTCCCTCCGGGCTGTCTCTTGGTCACATTTCGCCGTTGTAGCCAGCCCCTCTTGCCCCCTCTCCCTCAGGGAGAGGGCTGGGGAGAGGGGATCAATTCAGGCCGCTGGTGGTTTATTGATCCCTCATCCTGTCCTTCTCCCGGAGGGAGAAGGGACGAATCTTTTTGCAGCTAATGGGTTATTTCCAAGCCTCTGTCTCTCCTGCGGTGATGTGACTAAGAGACAGCTCGGGGAGAGAGGGTTATGACGACACCTCGATGGAGGCACACACGATGCCCTTGATTTCCCCCGTGTCCCCCGTGTTTAGTCTTTCCCAGCTCAGTCCCCCTCACGCTCCAGCCCGCAGCACTGGGTAGCGGGTTCGACGGCGGTCCCGCGGGTGAGGATGGCGCCGGTGATGGGGTTGGGACGGAAGGTGGTGCAGCCCTTCAGGCCACTGTCGTAGGCCTTGCGGTACAGGTGCTGGAAGGTCTCGAAGGGGTAATCGACCGGCACGTTGATGGTCTTGGAAATGGCGTTGTCCACGAAGGGTTGCAACGCCGCCTGCATCGCCAGGTGATCCTCCGGTGCAATTGCCTGGGCGGTGATGAACGCCTCGGGGAGCGCCGCACCATGGTGCAGGGTGCGCCAAAGCGCATGGGCGTAATCCTCCACTGTCTGTTCGCTGTAGGAGCCATCCCGCTCCACCAGGCGACGCGTGTAGGCGTAGTCGAAGATAGGTTCCAATCCACTCGATACGTTGTTGGCAAACAGGCTGATGGTACCTGTGGGCGCAATGGCGGTGACGTGGCTGTTGCGCATGCCGTACTGTGCGATGCCGTCGCGGATGTCGGCAGGTAATTGCCGTATGAACTCTCCATCCAGATAGGCGTCGCGTTGGTAAAACAGGAAAGGGCCCTTCTCTCGTGCCAACGCGACCGACGCGCGATAAGCTGTGTGACAGACCCGTTGCATTACTGACGCGGCAAACGCGAGCCCCGCATCCCGGTCATAGCGCAAGCCGAGCATGACGAGCGCATCGGCAAGCCCGGTGATGCCCAGGCCGATGCGCCGGCTTCCCTGAGCCTGCTCGGCTTGTTTTTCCAGAGGAAAACGTGAAACGTCGATGACGTTGTCCATCAGGCGCACGGCCGTGATTACCGCCGCCGTCAGGGCCTTTTCATCCAGTCGTGCGCCCGGCGTGAACGGCTCACGTACGAACGTCGGCAGATTGAGGGCGCCGAGATCGCAGGCGCCGTAGGGCGGCAGCGGAATCTCGCCACAGGGATTGGTGGCGCTGATACGCTCGCGATACCAGAGGTTGTTGGTTGCGTTGATGCGGTCGACGAACAACACGCCCGGCTCCGCGTAATCAAACGTGGCGCGCATGATGCGTTGCCACAGATCACGCGCCGGAACGGTCCTCATCACACGGCACGGCACCGGTTCGACCTGGCCGGACCACTTGCAGGTCACGGTCGGCCCCTCGCCCTTGACGCCAGCGACAGGGAAAACCAACGGCCACAAATCGTCGCTCTCCACCGCCTGCATGAAAGCGTCACTGATCAGCACGGAGAGATTGAACCGACGCAGACGGCCCGGCTGGCGCTTGGCGTCGATGAACTGCTCGATGTCCGGGTGATCACAGCGCAGCGTGGCCATCATGGCGCCGCGACGAGCCCCCGTGGACAGCAGCGTACCGCACATGCTGTCCCACACATCCATGAACGAGACCGGTCCTGAGGCGATAGTGGCGGAGGCATCGGCGCGCGCACCGGACGGCCGCAAGGTGGAGAAGTCGTAACCGACGCCCCCGCCCTGCTGCATGGTGAGCGCGCCTTCCTTGAGGCCTTCGAAGATCCCGTCCAGGGAATCCTCCAAGGTGCCCATCACGAAACAGTTGAACAGGGTGACCTGTCGCCCGGTGCCTGCTCCCGCGAGGATGCGCCCGCCCGGAAGGAAGCGGAAACCGTCGAGGATTTCGTAGAAAGCGCTTTCCCAGCGGGCAGGCTCGCGCTCGGCGCCGGCCAGCGCGCGAGCCGTACGCTGCCAGGTGGCGACCACGTCCCGGTCGTGAATGGTCCCAGCCTCGCGAAAGCGGTACTTGCTGTCCCACACCCGTCGCGACACCTCGTTGTGGAAGTGCTCGTCCATGACGAAAATACTAGCGGACCCTAGAAAGAGCCGTGAAATTGCCCCGTTTGCGTGGTATCGCCCTGCCAACGCGCGTAAACTGCGGGCGACCATTCATACTTACCACCCCTTGGGACCCATCATGCAAATCACCGCCAAAAAGGTCGTCACCATCGATTACACGCTCACCGATGAGCAGGGCCAGGTCATCGACAGCTCGCAGGGCCGCGATCCGCTCGCCTACCTGCACGGCTTCAGCAACATCATTCCGGGCCTTGAATCGGCGCTGGAAGGACGCACGAGCGGTGATGCGCTGAACGTGCAGGTGGCGCCGAACGAGGCCTACGGTGAGCGGGATGACGCCCTGATTCAATCGGTCTCCCGTGACCTCTTCGAAGACGCCAACGAGCTCGAGGTGGGCATGCGCTTCCAGTCGGTCAGCGAGGAGGGCGTGCGCCTGGTGACGGTGGTGGACGTGACAGACGATACCGTTACGGTTGACGCCAACCATCCCCTCGCCGGTGTGACGCTCAATTTTGACGTGACCGTGGTCGGAGTGCGCGATGCCAGCGACGAAGAACTGGAACACGGCCACGTGCACGGGCCCGAGGGGCATAATCACGATTGAAGCGGATGCGGGAGCATGCTCCCGCCGCGCCGTCCTGAAGAAGAGAGCACGGGTGACGTGCTCTCTTTTTTTGTGTCCGCGGAAAGCGCGTGAAGGTCCTTAGGGCACGTAGTGGCGAGCGTGACCTGGTTGAGCCGGTTTCTTCCTGGCCACTGTTGCGGCAATCCCCGGATTCCGCTGCGCTCCATCCGGGTTACGACCGGGCGACGGGCTAGCGCTTGGTCTCGCGCTTCTTGATGTGCCGCACCAGGCGCTTGCGGTGGGCCACCTGGCGCGGTGTGAGGGTGTTCTTCTTGCCTTCGTACGGATTTTCGCTGCCGCGGAATTCCACACGCAGCGGCGTGCCTTGCAGGCGCAGTTGCTCCCTGAAGAAATTCACCAGGAAGCGCTTGTAGCTGTCGGGCACGGCGTTGGGCTGGCTGCCATGAATGATGATGATGGGCGGATTACGTCCGCCCTGGTGGGCGTAACGCATCTTGATGCGCCGGCCGCGCACCAGCGGCGGCGTGTGAACGGCCACGGCGCTTTCCAGCATACGCGTCAGTTCGGGTGTGGCGAAGCGCGCCATGGCCGCCTTGTAGGCGCTGCGCACCGAGGCAAACAGTTCGCCAACGCCGGTGCCGTGCAGTGCCGAGATGAAATGCACCTTGGCCCACTCCACGAAAGGAATCTTGAAGTCGAGATCACGGCGCACCTGATCACGCTGGTCCTGGGAAAGGTTGTCCCATTTGTTGATGGCGATCACCAGCGCGCGGCCGGCATCGAGCACGTGGCCGAGCAGCGTGGCGTCCTGTTCGCCCACGCCTTCGCGCGCGTCGAGCACCATGATCACCACGTTGGCCTCTTCGATGGACTGCAAGGTCTTGATGACCGAAAACTTCTCGACCGTGTCCTCGACGCGTGCGCGGCGCCGTACGCCTGCCGTGTCGATGAAGGTGTAGGCCTGGCCGTCGCGTTCGAAGGGTACGTAGATGCTGTCACGGGTGGTGCCCGGCATGTCGTACACCACCACGCGCTCTTCGCCGATCACACGGTTGACCAGCGTGGACTTGCCCACGTTGGGGCGCCCGACGATGGCGACCTTGATACCGGCCTCTTCGTCTTCCAGGTCTTCGGCGTCCTGCGGGAAGCGCTCGAGGACCTCTTCCATGAGTCCATGGATGCCGTCGCCATGGGCGGCGGAGATGGTGTGCGGATCACCCAGACCCAGTGCGTGGAATTCGGCGCTCGCGGTGGCCCAGGGCATGCCCTCGGTCTTGTTCACCACCAGGAACACGGGGCGCCCGGTCTGGCGCAGCTGGCGCGCGATCTCCTCGTCGCCGCCGGTGAGGCCGGCGCGACCATCGGTAACGAACAGCACGGCGTCGGATTCCTGGATGGCCTGCACCGCCTGACGGGCCATGATCTCTTCGACCCCGCGCTCACCACCGGTCAGGCCACCCGTGTCCACGACGATGTAGGGACGATCCCCGACCACGCCACGGCCGTACTTGCGGTCGCGCGTCAGGCCGGGCTGATCGGCCACCAGGGCGTCACGGGTCTTGGTGAGATGATTGAACAGCGTGGACTTGCCCACGTTGGGGCGGCCCACCAGGGCGATGACGGGTTTCATGGGGTGCTCACGCGGAAGGCGCCGAGGGCGCCCCGCTTGTCATAGGCAAACACAAGAGAGTCGCCGACCACGGGGGCAGCGATGACGTGGTGTTCCTCGCGGTAGCCACGCAACGGGTCGTCGTAGGCCTGCGGCAAGGGGAACAGTTCATGCCGATCCTGCACGCGCACACGCGCCAGGAAACGACCATCGTCACGCGCCAGCCAATGCAGGTAACCGTCGAAATCGCCTACCACCACGGTATCACCGTGCACCACCGGTGCACTCAGCTGGCGCCCGCGCAGGGCGTCCTGACGCCACAGCGTGCCGCCGTTGTGCTGCGCCAGGGCCCACACGTTGCCCTCGGCATCGCTCACGAAGACTTCGTTGCCGGCCACGGCCAGCCCCTGGTAGGACGAGATTTCACGGCTCCACAGCGGCCGGCCGTTCGCCGGCGCCAGGGCGCCTACCCGTCCCTGGTAGCCAGCAACGAAAAGCACGCCGTTGGCCAGCGCCAGCTGGCCGTCGATGTCGGCCAGGCGTTCCAGTTCGGTGCGACCCCGCGGCACCACTACGGTGGTCTCCCACACCAAGGTGCCGTCCCGCAGCGCATAGGCCGCGACACGCCCGTTGGCGAAGCCGACGATGGCGGCGTCGCCGACGATGAGGGGCGCAGACTGGCCGCGCAGGCTCAGTAGCGGCACAGTCTGCTGTACGCGCCACAGCTGTCGCCCGTCCTGGGCCGAGAGGCCCTGGACGGCGCCGTCGATGGTGCGTGCCACGACGATGTCACCGGCCCTTACCGGATCGCCCAGTGATTCACTGCTGACCGGGACACGCCAGCGCACCGCGCCATCACCGCGCTGCAATGCAATGATTTCCGCCCGCCCACCCAGCAGCACCAGGTCACCGGCGGGGCGGGGACCGCTGCTGAGGGGCGCGCCCAGATCAGCCTGCCAACGGCGCAGACCGCTCCTGGCGTCGTGGGCACTCACCACACCACGGCGGCTCGCCGCAAGCACCAAGCCGTTGTCGTAGGCCGGGCCGAGTTGGAGGAAATGGCCGTCCGCACCGGCGGCTATGCTGCGCGCCCACGGCTGCTCGACCCGCAGCGCCGGCTCGAAATCCGCCAGTGGTGCGGGCGGAATCACCGGTGAAGGCGAACCGGCGCAGCCGGCCAGCGCCAGCGATACGAGCCAGGGCGCGACACGTTTCATCATCAGGCCTCGTCCGCGAGATCGTCGAGCTTCAGGCGCAGCACGTCCTGCTTGGCGGCGACGCCAGCGTATTCCGCCAAGGCGTTCTGGTAGGCCTGACGCGCCACATCCTTGTTGCCGAGCGCCAACTGGATGTCACCGCGCACTTCCTCGAAGGCGCCGCGCAGACCGGCGGGGTCCGTGCCGTCGAGCACTGCAAGCGCGTCCGGTGCCTTGTTCTGTGAGAGCAGCACGCGCGCCAGGCGCACGGCGGCGGCCTGGCGGATACCCGGGATTTCCGCGCTGTCCATGGCGGCGCGCAGGTGCGACGCCGCAGCGTCGCTGTCGTTCTGCTGCATGGCCGCAGAGGCCATGGCGAGCGACGCCAGGCTGGCGTAGGCCGTGTCACCGTAGTTCTCCACCAGGGCGCTGCCGGTCTTCAGTACTGCCGCTGCGTCCTGCTGTTCCAGCACCTGCTGGTAGAGCGCCGAGGCCTCGGCGGCACGCACCGCGCGGTGCTCCTGCCAACTGCGCCAGCCCAGCACCAGGGCGATGGCGATGGCGATGCCGATCAGGGCCGAGCGCCCGTTCTTCTGCCACCAGCGGTGCAGGGCTTCGACTTGTTCGTTCTCTGATGTGTACACCTGCTCTCCCCTTTCGTCCCTCAGAATGTCATGGGTGGCTGCGCAGCCACTCGGCCAGATCGGCGACGAGTGTGTCCTGCGAAACCGTGGCCTGTTCACCACCGTCGCGCAATGGCTTGACGCCTGCAACCCCCCTGGCAACCTCATCCTCACCAAGGATCAGTGCGAGCGGTGCGCCGCTGCGATCCGCACGTTTCATCTGCGCCTTGAAATTGCCGCCGCCACAATTCATGAGCAGGCGCAGCTCCGGCAAGGCCCCGCGCAGGCGGTCAGCCAACACCTGCGCGGCAAGTTCCGTCCCCTCCCCCACGCTCACCAGGTAGGCATGGGGGCGGAAGCGTTCCACGGGCACGGTCGTGGGGTCGATGAGCGCGGTGAGGCGTTCAAGGCCCATGGCAAAACCGACCGCCGGCGTGGGCTTGCCGCCGAGTTGTTCGACCAGTCCGTCATAACGGCCGCCCGCACACACCGTGCCCTGGGCACCGAGGCGATCGGTCACCCACTCGAATACGGTACGGCCGTAGTAATCCAGCCCCCGCACTAGCCGCGTGTTTATGTCATAGCGCACGCCCACCGCATCGAGGATGGCGCACAGGCCGTCGAAATGGGCGCGCGATTCCGCATCCAGGTGCTCCATAAGGCGTGGGGCGGCCTCGATGAGCGGCTGCATCGCGGGATTCTTGCTGTCGAGCACACGCAGCGGGTTGGTGAGCAGACGACGCCGACTGTCCTCGTCGAGGATGTCATAGTGCGCCTGGAGATAGTCCACGAGGATCTCGCGGTAGGCCGCGCGCGAAGCCGCCGAACCCAGCGAATTCAGTTGCAACGTCACCGCGTCCGCCAGGCCCAGTTGGCTCCACAGGCGCGCGGTCATGAGGATCAGCTCGGCGTCCACGTCCGGTCCGTCGAGACCGAACACCTCGATACCCACCTGGTGGAACTGACGATAGCGCCCCTTCTGCGGACGCTCGTGACGGAACATGGGGCCGCGATACCACACGCGCTGCGCCTGGCGATTACCGACCCGGCCGTGCTCCAGCATGGCGCGCACACAACCGGCGGTGCCCTCGGGACGCAGCGTGAGGCTGTCGCCGTTGCGATCCTCGAAGGTGTACATCTCCTTCTCGACGATATCCGTCACCTCGCCGATGGAGCGCTTGAACAGCTCCGTCTTCTCGACGATGGGCAGGCGAATCTCCTCATAGCCGTACCCCGCGAGCACGCGCGTCACGGTCTCTTCCAGATAACGCCAGACAGGGGTCTCCTCCGGCAGGATGTCATTCATCCCCCGAATCGCCTGAATATTTCCGCTCAACAGTGACTCCTAAGAAAAAGCATTAACACGGGGAACACGGGGGACACGGGGAATCCAATTGCTGGACGAGCAGAGATGTTCAGCCGCAGGGCTGCACCTCTTCTGCTGCATTCATACCCAATATTCTTCCCCCGGTTCCCCGTGTTCCCCGTGTCTATTTCTTTTGATCCGATTTGCCCGCGCGCTGCGCCAGGCGTGCGCGGATGGTGCGTTCCAGTTCGTCCACCAGGGTGGCATTTTCCACTTTGTGGTGGGGTTCGCCGCCCAGGTAGAGCAGGTTGGGCTGGCCGCCGGCGAGGCCGACGTCGGCTTCGCGGGCCTCGCCCGGGCCGTTGACCACGCAGCCGATCACGGCCACGTCCATGGGTTCGATGATGTCTTCGAGCCGCTGCTCCAGGGCGTTGACGGTGGCGATGACATCGAAGTTCTGGCGCGAGCAGGACGGGCAGGCGATGAGATTGATGCCCTTGCTGCGCAGGCGCAGGCTCTTGAGGATGTCGAAGCCCACGCGGATCTCTTCCACGGGATCGGCGGCGAGGGACACGCGCAGGGTGTCGCCGATGCCCTCGGCCAGCAGCATGCCGAGGCCGATGGCGGACTTCACCGCGCCGGAGCGGAAGCCGCCGGCCTCGGTGATGCCCAGGTGCAGGGGCTGTTCGATCTGCCCGGCGAGCTGGCGGTAGGCCTCCACGGTGAGGAACACGTCGGAGGCCTTGAGGCTCACCTTGAAGTCGGGGAAGTTGAGCTTCTCCAGGATCTCGATGTGGCGCAGCGCCGATTCCACCAGGGCCTCGGGCGTGGGTTCGCCGTACTTCTTCTGCAGGTCCTTTTCCAGCGAGCCGGCGTTCACGCCGATGCGAATGGGAATGCCGCGACCACGCGCCGCCTCCACCACCGCACGCACACGGTCTTCGCGGCCGATGTTGCCGGGGTTGATGCGCAGGCAGTCCACGCCCAGCTCGGCCACCCGCAGGGCGATGCGGTGATCGAAATGGATGTCGGCCACCAGCGGCACATTCACCTGCTGCTTGATGGCACCGAAGGCCTCGGCCGCCTCCAGCGAAGGCACGGAGATGCGCACGATGTCAGCACCGACCTTCTCCAGCGCGCGCACCTGCGCCACCGTGGCGGCCACGTCCGTGGTCTCGGTGTTGGTCATGCTCTGCACCGAGATCGGCGCGTCGCCGCCCACCGGCACGTTGCCAACCATGATGCGGCGTGAGACGCGCCGGCGGATGGGGCTTTGCTTGTGCATCAGTCGGTCCGGGCCATATTGTCGTCGGCGCTGCCGAGGCGGAATCGCGCCGTGTCGTTGCGGCGTTGGTAGGGCGCGTGATCGAACACTTCGTCGTTGAAGGTGACCTGCGCCGCCGGCGAATAGCCGAAGAACACCGTAAACGGCGCCTCGCCGCGCACGGTGATGGTGCGGCCCGCCGTGGCCAGGTCGTACACCAGCTGGCGTCCCGCGGCATCGGTGATCTCGGTCCAGCACTCACCCGTGAAGTCCAGTACCAGCTTGGATTGCGGCACGTCGGCGGTAAGCGGCGGCGGCGGCGGCGTTTCCGGTTCGGCGGGCGCCGCTGCGGGCTGGGCGGCCGGGGCTTCGGCAGACGGCGCAGGGGGCGTGGCGGCGGCTACTGACGCGGTTTCCGGGGTGGGCATGGCAGCCGACGTAGCGGGCTCCGTCGGTGTCGGTGTCGGTGCCGGTGCCGGTGCCGGTGCTGGTTCCGGCACCGGCTCGGCCGGTTGTTCGGGCAGTGCGGCGACCGTCTCGGGAGCAGGCGACACCTCCTGCGCGCCCGCTAAGGCCGCATCCGGTGCAGGCAGCGTGTCCTGCACGGTTTCACGCTGGGTCATCCACCACACGGCCGACAGCACCAGCAAGCCGCCGAACACCAGATAGGTGAATGCGCGCACGGGCGGATCACTGGCCCGGACCTGCTGTGGTTGGCTGCGCGTGACTGCGCCCACCTGAGCAGGCGGCGGCGCCTGCACCGCAGCGTAGCGGTCGACGAGATCCTGCTCGGGCAGGCCGAGCAGGCGTGCATAGCTGCGCACATAACCGCTGACGAATGCCGCCGGCGGCAGTTGCGCAAAGTCGTCGTGTTCGAGGGCCTGCAAGATATGCAGGCTCAGGCGCAACTGCCCGGAGACGTACTCCAGAGTGAGGCCTTGTGCCTCACGCGCCTCGGCCAGTTGCCGGCCCGGACCGTCCACAGTGACTACCTCGACATCCAAGGTTTCGCTCACGGTTTCTCGCTCCTCAGATATTCTCCTGCCTCTTGCGAATCAGGGAACCGGTTCTTGAGCAACAGGCCCTGGCTGGCAGCTGCGCCCTTGTTGCCCAGCGCACGTTCGACGCGCACGGCGAGCCACAGGGATTCCGGCGTGTGCGGTGCGACCTCGTTGTAGCGTTGCAGGTAGGCCCGCGCGGACAGGGCATTGCCGGCGGCATGGCTCAGCTGGGCCATGCCCATCAGCGCCTTGGGCGTCTTGGCATCCGCCAGCAGGGCCTTGCGGAAATACTCTTCCGCCTTGGCCTTGTCGTCGGCCGCCTGCATGCACAGGCCGAGGTTTTCGAGGGTCTGGGCGCGGCCCGTGTACACGGGATTCTTGAGCACGGCGAGGAACTGCTTCTCGGCGTCGTCGTAGCGCTTCTCGTTGCAGAGAAACACCCCGTAATTGTTGTAAACGCTGGAATTGTCGCGATCGAGGCCGATGGCCTTGCGGTAGTGGCGATCCGCGTCTTCCGACTCGCCCAGGCGGCGGTACAGTTCGGCCACGTAGTGATGGGCGACCGCGGAATCCGGGTCTTGCTCCAGGGCGCGGTTGAGCTTCTCGAGCGCCAGTTCGTTCTGGTTCTGCAGCATGTAGCGCAGGCCCAACTCGGCATTGAGCTGCGCGGACTTGGTATCGCGCGTCTGCATGGAGGAACAGGCCGAGAGCAGCACGGCGCCGGCCAACACGATGACGAATTTCTTCATGACGTGACACTCCTTACCGGAATTGCGGTGAGCCGGTCGCTACGGCGCGTGCGGTCCTGGACCTCGCCGACCAGCTGGCCACAGGCCGCTGCGATGTCGTCGCCGCGCGTCTTGCGCGTGATGGTCGTATATCCCGATTGAATGAGAATGTCCTGAAAGCGTTCCACAGCCTGCCGCGAAGAGCGGCGGTAGGGACTGCCGGGGAACGGGTTGAAGGGGATCAGGTTGATCTTGCACGGCACATCGCGCAGCAGCTTCACCAGCGTGCGGGCGTGCTCCGGCGTGTCGTTGACCCCGTCGAGCATCACGTATTCGATGGTCACGCGGCGGTGGGCACGCTCGTCCACGTAGGCGCGGCAGGCCGCCAGCAACTCGGCAATCGGATACTTGCGGTTGATGGGAACCAGTTCATCGCGTAACGCGTCGTCGGGCGCATGCAGCGAAATGGCCAGGCTTACGTCGGAAAACTCACGCAGGCGGTAAATGGCGGGCACCACGCCTGCGGTGCTCAGGGTGACGCGGCGCCGCGAAATGCCGAAGGCCACGTCGTCCTGCATGATGTCCATGGCCTTGACCACCGGGTCGAAGTTCATGAGCGGCTCACCCATGCCCATCATCACCACGTTGGTGACCACACGCTCGCCCTTGTTCTCGGGGATGCCGAGGGTGATGGCGGCGAACAGCACCTGGCCGATGATCTCCGCCGTGGTCAGGTTGCGGTTGAAGCCCTGACGCGCCGTGGAGCAGAAGCTGCAATTGAGCGTGCAGCCCACCTGGGACGACACACACAGCGTGCCGCGGTCGTCCTCGGGAATGAACACGCATTCGACGCTTTGATCGCAGCCCAGGCGCAGTCCCCACTTGCGCGTGCCGTCGCGCGAAGGAGCGTCCACCACCACTTCCGGCAGACGGATCTCGGCGCGCGCGTTCAGCTTGGCGCGCAAGGCCTTGCCGAGATCGGTCATGGCATCGAACTCGGTGATGCCGTGGTGATAGATCCACTTCATGACCTGAGAGGCGCGGAAGGCCTTCTCCCCCAGTTCGGTGAAGAAGGCCTCCATGTCGCGCCGGGTCAGGCCCAGCAGATTGGTTTTTTCCTGCGTATCGGGCATGCGACCTGGTTCACCCTCAACGGGTGCGGGGGCAGAGCTCCGTGGCGGCGAAGAAATAGGCGATTTCGTTGCGCGCGGTCTCCTGCGCATCGGAGCCGTGCACGGCGTTCTCATCAATGGATTGAGCGAAATCGGCGCGGATGGTTCCGGGCGCGGCCTTCTTCGGGTCGGTGGCACCCATGATGTCGCGGTGCGCGGCCACGGCATTCTCGCCTTCGAGCACCGAGACCATCACCGGGCCGGAGATCATGAAGCTCACCAGGTCCTTGAAGAAGGGGCGCTCCTTGTGCACGGCGTAGAAACCCTCGGCCTCGGCCTGGGACAGGTGCTTCATCTTGGCGGCGACGATCTTCAGGCCGGCCTTCTCGAAGCGGGCGTAGATCTCGCCGATCACGTTCTTGGCGACCGCGTCGGGCTTGATGATGGAAAGGGTGCGCTCGATGGCCATCGGAATCTCCGTTCGTTAGCTCGTTGTTCGGGGGGCAAAATGCGACAAACCCGCGATCATACGCGGGTTTAGGCGGCCTCGCCAGCGGTCGGGCGGCGGCTGAAAGGCATTAACACGGGGGACACGGGGAACACGGGGACGGATTGCATGTGGGTGGAGCGGCCTCAGGCCGCGATGTTCTTGCACCCAGCCTTTTCGCGGGCTTAGCCCGCTCCAACGGCGCCCCTCATGTGGTTAATGGTTCCCCGTGTCCCCCGTGTTCCCCGTGTTCAAGCTTTTCTCTTCACTCCCGCTCGGAAATCCACGCCATCTGGATGGCTTCGAGGATCTTTTCGTTGGAGTGCTGGGGGTCGTCGGCGAACTCGGGCAGGGCCAGGACCCAGGCGTGGAGGTCGGTGAACCGGACGTAGCGGGGATCCACGTCCGGGTGGGATTCATCCAGGCCAATGGCGATATCAGTGACATCGGTCCACTTGAGGTTCATCCGTGCTTCTCCGAGGCCAGGTTGATGGTGTACTTGGGGATCTCGACCACCAGGTCGTCCTCTCCCACGATGGCCTGGCAGGACAGACGTGACTCGGGCTCCAGTCCCCAGGCCTTGTCCAGCATGTCCTCCTCGCCCTCTTCCGCTTCGTTGAGGGACTCATAGCCCTCGCGGACGATGACATGGCAGGTGGTGCAGGCGCAGGACTTCTCGCAGGCGTGCTCGATCTCGATGCCCTCTTCCAGCGCCGCATCCAGGATGCTCGTCCCGGGCTCGGCCTCCACAACCGCCCCCTCGGGGCAGAGCTTCTCATGGGGCAGAAAAATGATCTTCGGCATGGTTTAAAAAGCCTTAACACGGGGACACGGGGAACACGGGGGCATCAAGGGCTTGAATCCACGCTGCTCTGCATCAGCACTGTGGTTCTGAACACGGTGACCATCCAACATCATTCTATCCCCGTGTTCCCCGTGTCCCCCGTGTTTGCGCTTTTCGGCCACCGTCAGTTCGAAGAACCTTCGATCTCGTCCAGGGCCCGGCCGGCGAGGGCCTTCTGGATGCTGGCATTCATGCGGCGGGCGGCGAATTCGGTGCTGGCCTTGTTGCATTCGTCCACGGCGCGCCGGAGGGCGCGGTGGTCGCTGCCCTGGCGCGCCTCGCGGACGCGCTGCATGGCGGCTTCCAGTTCGGCGCGCTCGTCTTTCGAGAGCAGGGCGTCACCGTCGTTGGCGAGCGCGGATTCCAGCGCCTCGACCACGCGGTCGGCCTCCACTTGCTGCTCGCGCAGGGTGCGTGCGTCCATGTCCTCGTGGGCGTGGGACAGGGAGTCGCGCAGCATGGTCTCGATTTCGTTGTCGGTGAGGCCGTAGGAGGGCTTCACCTGGATGCTGGCCTCCACCCCGGAGGTCATTTCACGTGCGCTCACGGACAGCAGGCCGTCGGCATCCACCTGGAAGGTGACACGGATGCGCGCGGCGCCGGCCATCATGGGCGGGATGCCGCGCAATTCGAAGCGCGCCAGGGAACGGCAGTCGCTCACCAGTTCGCGCTCGCCTTGCACCACGTGCACCAGCAGGGCGGTCTGGCCGTCCTTGAAGGTGGTGAAGTCCTGGGCGCGGGCCGCCGGGATGGTGGTGTTGCGCGGGATGACCTTCTCTACCAGCCCGCCCATGGTCTCGAGTCCCAGGGACAGGGGGATGACGTCCAGCAACAGCATTTCGTGATCGGGCTTGTTGCCCACCAGCACGTCGGCCTGCAGGGCGGCGCCGATGGCGACCACCTGGTCCGGGTCGATGTCCACCAAGGGCTCGCACTGGAAGAACTCGCCCACCAGCCGCCGTACCAGCGGCACCCGGGTGGAGCCGCCCACCATCACCACGTTCTGGATCGCGGCGGCCTCGATGCCGGCGTCGCGCAGGGCGCGGCGGCAGGGGGCCAGGGCCTTGCGTACCAGCGGTTCGATGAGCGCGTCGAACTGGGCGCGGCTGAGCGTGCCTTCCCAGTGGCTGCCATCAGACAGCTCCAGCTTCAGCTCCGCCACGTCCGCGGTGGTGAGCGTTTCCTTGGCGGCGCAGGCATCGCGCATGAGGCGACGCAGCTGGGCATGGTCGGCGTCGTCGGCGATGCCGGCCTGCTTCATGATCCACTCGGCGACGGTGCGGTCCATGTCGTCACCGCCCAGGGCCGAGTCGCCCGAGGTGGCGAGCACCTCGAATACGCCCTTGTTCAGGCGCAGGATGGAAAAGTCGAAGGTGCCGCCACCCAGGTCGTAGACCGCGATCACGCCCTCGGGGCGGCGGTCCAGGCCGTAGGCCACCGCCGCGGCCGTGGGCTCGTTGAGCAGGCGCAGCACGTTGAGGCCGGCGAGGCGCGCGGCATCCTTGGTGGCCTGGCGCTGGGCATCGTCAAAATACGCCGGCACGGTGATCACCACACCGGTGAGGTCGCCGCCCAAGGATTGTTCCGCACGCTCCTTGAGGGCCTTCAACACCTCGGCCGAGACCTCCACCGGGCTCACGTCGCCGCCGGCGGTGTGCAGGCGTGGCACGGCGGAATCGGTATCGACGAATTCGTAGGGCAGACGTGAACCCAGGCACTTGAGGTCTTCCAGTCCACGACCCATGAGCCGCTTGACCGAAACGATGGTCGACAGCGGATCGCGGCTGGACTCGGCCTTGGCGTCGTGACCCACCACACGCGTTCCGTTCGCCAGGAAGCGCACCACCGAGGGCAACAGGTGGCGGCCCTGTGCGTCGGGCAGGGTCTCGGCCATGCCGCTGCGCACGGTGGCCACGAGGGAATTGGTGGTGCCCAGGTCGATGCCCGCCGCGCGCCGATGCTGGTGCGGTGCGGCCGACTGTCCGGGCTCGCTGATCTGGAGCAGGGCCATGAGAGTCTTCTGTCAGTCCGGCAATTCGGATTCGTGTACCAGCGTTTCCTCGAGTTCCGCCGCCTCGTCGAGGAGCCGCTGCATGAATTGCAGCTTGCGAACGTCCTGGCGAGCCGTCTCCAGCCCGGCCGGGTCGTCGCCCGCAAAGTGCTGGCGCAGGTTTTCGATGAGCTGACGCTCGCGCGACTCGATCTGGTCGCGTACCTGTTCCAGTGCGAGGAACCGATCCTTCGCCCCGGCCACGTCGGCCAGCGCCTCACGCAGTTCCATCTGCTCCATGAGGAAGGCCGGATCCATGGCCGTGTCGCGATCGTCCAGCGGCAGCCCGCGCAGTTCGAGCAGGTAACGTGCCCGCGCCAGCGGCGCCTTGAGCACGCGGAAGCCTTCGTTCACCTGCGCCGTCTGCTGTACGGAGAGGCGGCGTTCCTGGTCGGACGCGCTGGCGAAGCGATCAGGATGCAACGCACGCTGCAGGTCGCGATAGCGCAGCGCCAGGGCCTCGCCATCCACGTCGAAGCTGATCGGCAGTCCGAACAGTTCGAAGTAGTTGCTGGCAAGCTGGGCGGTCATGGTCAGACGTTGAAGCTTTCGCCGCAACCGCAGGCGGCCTTCACGTTGGGATTGTTGAACTTGAAGCCTTCGTTCAACCCTTCCTTCGCGAAGTCCACCTCGGTGCCGTCCAGGTAGAGCATGCTCTTGGTGTCGATGATCACCTTCACGCCGTGGCTCTCGAACACCTGGTCCTCCTCGTGGACCTCATCGGCGAACTCAAGCACGTACGCCATGCCGGAGCAGCCCGAGGTCTTCACGCCCAGTCGCAGGCCCGCGCCCTTGCCGCGGTTGGCGAGGAATTTCTGCACGCGCTCGGCGGCGCGCTCGGTCAGGGTTACCGCCATGATGGACTCCTTAGGCCGCGTCGGTTTTGTCGCCGCGCTTCGCCTTAAAGTCGGCAATGGCCGCCTTGATGGCGTCCTCGGCGAGCACCGAGCAGTGGATTTTCACCGGCGGGAGCGCCAGTTCCTCGGCAATCTGGGTGTTCTTGATCTGCGCCGCCTCATCCAGGCTCTTGCCCTTGACCCATTCGGTCACGAGCGAGCTGGAGGCGATGGCGGAACCGCAGCCGTAGGTCTTGAAGCAGGCGTCTTCGATCACGCCCTGCTCATTGACCTTGATCTGCAGGCGCATCACGTCGCCGCAGGCCGGTGCGCCCACCATGCCGGTGCCCACCGTGGTGTCGTCCTTGTCGAACGCGCCCACGTTGCGGGGGTTTTCGTAGTGTTCCAGGACCTTATCGCTGTATGCCATAACCGTGTCTCCGCTCGCTGGCTGCCCCGAGGGGGCGCAAATGTTACCAGATCAGTGGGCTACCCACTGCACCTTGGACAGATCCACGCCTTCCTTGTACATGTCCCACAGCGGGGACAAGGCCCGCAGTTTGTCGATCTTCTCGTGGATGAGCTTCACCGCGTAGTCCACGTCTTCTTCGGTGGTGAAGCGGCCGATGCTGAAACGGATGGAGCTATGGGCCAGCTCGTCCGGGCGGCCCAGGGCGCGCAGCACGTAGGACGGCTCCAGGCTGGCCGAGGTGCACGCCGAGCCGGAGGACACGGCCAGGTCCTTGAGGGCCATCATGAGCGACTCACCTTCCACAAAGGCGAAGCTCAGGTTCAGGTTGTGCGGCACCCGCTGCTCCAGATCACCGTTTACGTAGACCTCTTCGATGTCCTTGAAGCCCGCCAGCATGCGATCACGCAGTCGGCGCACCCGCTCGTTTTCCATGGCCATTTCCTCACGGGCGATGCGGAAGGCCTCGCCCATGCCCACGATCTGGTGGGTGGCCAGGGTGCCCGAGCGCATACCGCGCTCGTGCCCACCGCCGTGCATCTGCGCCTCCAGGCGCACGCGCGGCTTGCGGCGTACGTACAAGGCGCCGATGCCCTTTGGACCATAAATCTTGTGGGCCGACAGGGAGATGAGGTCCACCTTCATGGTCTGCACGTCGATGGCGACCTTGCCGGCGCTCTGCGCCGCGTCCACGTGGAAGAGGATGCCGCGGGCGCGGGTGATCTCGCCGATGGCGGCGATGTCCTGGATTACGCCGATTTCGTTGTTCACGTGCATGATGGACACCAGGATCGTGTCCGGGCGCAACGCCGCTTCCAGCTTCGCGAGGTCGATGAGGCCATCGGGCTCCGGGTCCAGGTAAGTCACTTCGAAGCCGTCGCGCTCCAGGGCGCGGCAGGTATCCAGCACCGCCTTGTGTTCGGTCTTGCAGGTGACGATGTGCTGGCCCTTCTTGCGGTAGAACTGGGCCACGCCCTTGATGGCCAGGTTGTCGGATTCGGTGGCGCCCGAGGTGAAGACGATCTCCTTGGGATCGGCGCCCAGCAGCGCTGCCACGTGGCCGCGCGCCTCCTCCACCGCCGCCTCCGCGTCCCAGCCAAACGGGTGCGAGCGCGAGGCCGGATTGCCGAACAGGCCGCCTTCCAGGGTGAGATAGCGGCACATCTTCTCGGCAACGCGCGGATCCACCGGGGTGGTGGCCGAATAGTCCAGGTAGATCGGGTTTCTCATCGTGTTCTCCACTCGCGACCGCCGCGGCGGTCGGTTCAATTACATCCAGGCACGTTCACGTAAGGCATTGCACTCGGTCACCAGGGCCTCCACGAAGGCGTCCACGTGGGCCTCGGTGTTGTCGTGCCCAAGGCTCAGGCGCACCGCACCGCGGGCCAGCTCTCGGGGCACACCCATGGCCAGCAGTACGTGGCTGGGGTCGCGGGCACCCGCACAGGCGGCACCGGCCGAAAGTGCGAAACCGCGCCGATCCAGTTGCATCAACAGCGTTTCCCCGTCCACGCCCGGGATGGCGAAAAAAACCGTGTTCGAGAGCCGTTCAGTCCCGGCGGCGAATACCACCACCTCGGGAAGGCGCTCGGTGAGGCGTCGTTCCACGCGCTCGCGCAATGTCAGCAGGCGCCCGTGGCGCTCGCGCATCCCCTGCGCGGCGATCTCCGCAGCGACGCCGAGACCGACGATACCAGCGACGTTCTCGGTGCCGCCGCGCCGGCTCTTTTCCTGGGTGCTGCCGTGCACCAGCGGTTCCAGGGTGAGTCCGCGGCGGACCAGCAGCGCACCGATGCCCTTGGGCGCGTAGATCTTGTGGCCCGAGATGGACAACAGGTCCGCACCGCTGGCCGCAAAATCCACCGGGATCTTACCCGCCGCCTGCACCGCGTCGGTGTGGAACAGGGCCCCGGCCTCCTTGGCCTGCGTGGCGAGCCGCGGCAGGTCATGGATCACGCCGGTCTCGTTGTTGGCCCACATCACCGACACGAGCGCCGTGTCTGCGGTCAGTCCGGCCTTCAGCCCTGCGGGGCTGACCCGGCCGTCCTCGCCCACCGGCAGCGCGCTGCATTCCCAGCCGAACGGCCCGAGCGCCTGGGCCGTCTCGAGGATCGAGGCGTGCTCGATGGCACTCACCAGCGCCCGGCCGCCGCGGCGCATCGCCGCGACACCCTTGAGCGCGGCATTATTGGCCTCCGTGCCTCCGCTGGTGAACACCACCTCGGCGGGGTGGGCACCGAGTAGCCCGGCCACCTGCTCGCGGGCCGTCTCCACCGCCGCCCGCGACAACCGGCCCAGGCGGTGGAGGCTCGAGGCGTTGCCGTAGGCCGCGGCCAGGTAGGGCTGCATGGCCTCCAGCACCCGCGGGTCGATGGGTGTGGTCGCGTTATGGTCGAGATAAACGGTCACGGCCTCTCACAGGGTCAGTGAGCGACCTTGACGCCCTCGGCCAGGCTCACCACCCGCTGGTCCTGGCGGGCAGCCACTTCCTGGACCGCCTGGCGGTCCACCAGTTGGGCCAGGTTGATGCCCTTCAGGAATTCGTAGATCTGATTGCTGAGGTCGCACCAGAGTTCGTGGGTCAGGCACTTGCCGTTGTCCTGGCAGTTGCCCTTGCCGCCGCAGCGCATGGCATCGACCTTCTCGTCCACCGCCGTGATCACGTCCGCGACGCAGATGTCCGAGGCCTCGCGGCTGAGCCGATAGCCGCCGCCCGGGCCGCGGGCACTGTCCACGAGCCCGTTCTTGCGCAGCTTGGAAAACAGCTGCTCCAGATACGAGAGGGAGATGCCCTGACGCTGGGAGATGTCGGCCAGCGTGATCGGTCCCTGGCTGTAATGCAGGGCCAGGTCGAGCATCGCGGTCACCGCATAGCGGCCTTTGGTGGTCAGCCTCATGTTTGTTTCGCCCCTAAAAACCCGTTAACGTTTGCAAGCTGGCGTTTAAGTTAGCAATACCGAGCATTTCGGTCAACTATTACTTTCCGCCGGGCTTGCCCTCTCGGCGGTACCGTTGCCGTCCTCCCCGTCATCCATGCGGATCTCGCAGGGTTCGAGGGGTGGCAGCATGGTTCCGTCGTCCTCAACGCCAAGCTCCTTGATGACCTTGCACATGCGCTCCACCTTGGCGTCCATGGCGTGCATGTGGTCCAGCATGCGGTTGATGGCCTGGGCCACCGGGTCGGGCATGTCATTGGGCATGCCGTAGGCGTCGAAGCCGATCTTCTGGGCGAAGGCGCGCCGGCGCTGTTCCTGTTCGTCGCTGCCGCGTCTGACGATGCGCCCCGGGACGCCCACCACCGTGGCGCCCACCGGCACGTCCTTCACCACCACGGCATTGGAGCCGATGCGGGCGTGGTCGCCCAAGGTGATGGGACCCAGCACCTTGGCACCGGCACCCACCACCACGTCGTCGCCCAGGGTGGGGTGACGCTTGCCCTTGTTCCAGCTGGTGCCCCCCAGGGTCACACCGTGGTAAAGCGTGCAGTCGTCGCCGATCACCGCGGTCTCGCCGATCACCACGCCCATGCCGTGGTCGATGAAGAAGCGCCGGCCGATAGTCGCACCCGGATGGATCTCCACACCGGTCAGCCAACGGCCCAGGGTCGAGAGCGCGCGCGCGAGCCACTTCCAGCCCCGCCCCCACAGGCGATGGGCAAGCCGGTGCATGAGCACCGCATGCACGCCCGGGTAGGTGGTGAGCACCTCAAACACATTGCGTGCGGCCGGGTCCCGCTCGAACACGCAACGGACGTCTTCCCGCAATCGATCGAACATCGGGGGGTCCTGAAGAATTCTTGATTATTCTTATCGGCTATGGGGCCTGATTACAAGACCTCACCGACAAAAAATAGGGTTATGGACGCGCGGCACCCTTCTGGGCGGCGGTCAGGATGCCACGCAGGATCTGTACTTCGGTCTTGTCCAGCTCGGCGCGGTTGAACAGGCGCTTGAGCCGACGCATGAGCTGCCGGGGATTGTCGGGGTTCAGGAAGCCGATATCCGTGAGCGCCTGCTCCAGGTGGCGATAGAAGCCGTCAACCTCGCCCGCGGAGGCGCGCTCGTCCTGCGCCTGGGCCGGGACCTGCGCACCGAGGCCCATGGCCACCTCATAGGCGAACACCTGCACCGCCGCGCCGATATTCAGCGAGCTGTACTCCGGGTTGCTGGGGATGTGCACCAGATAATTACAGCGATCCAGTTCCGCGTTGGTGAGGCCCGCGGACTCGCGGCCGAACACCAGGGCGATCTCCTCGCCCCCGCGGGCCGCAGCCGCGGCCTTCTCGCCGCAGCCACGGGCATCGAGGGTGGGCCAGTCGATGCGCCGCAGCCGGGCGCTGGCGCCGAACACCAGGGAACAGCCGTCCACCGCCTCCTCCAGGCTGTCGCATACCACCGCCCCGGCCAGCAGGTCGTCCGCCCCCGAGGCCCGTGCGGTCGCCTCCGCGTGGGGAAACAGCTTCGGCTTCACCAAGTACAGCCGCGACAGGAACATGTTCTTCATGGCCCGCGCCGCCGCGCCGATATTGCCCGGATGCGTGGTCTCCACCATCACCACGCGTACATTTTCAAAATTCATCGATTCACCGAGTGAAGAAAAAAGCGATTAACCACGGGGGAGCGAAGAAGTCGGCTTCCGCGCGCCGCATCCTGAACTGTTTGCCGGTTGCAGGGATTCAAAACCCCTTGTTTTCCCCGTGTCCCCCGTGTTCCCCGTGGTTCATTCTTCTTTCCCGCTCCGGGTAGAAGATCGCGTAGAATACGCCGCCTTGTGCAGAACCCCCACCGGAGGCCGTCCCCATGCATCCCTTGCTGAACATCGCCGTGCGCGCCGCGCGCAAGGCGGGCAACATTATCGCCCGTTCCGTGGATCATGTGGACCGCATCGCCGTCGACAGCAAGTCGCGCAACGACTTCGTGAGCGAGGTGGACCGTGCCTCCGAGCAGGAGATCATCAGCATCATCCGTCAGGCCTATCCCGATCACGCCATTCTCGGCGAGGAGACGGGCGAGCAGGGCAGCCATGATTTCCGCTGGATCATCGATCCGCTCGACGGCACGACCAATTTCCTGCACGGTTTCCCACATTTCGCCGTGTCCATCGCGGTGCAGAACAAGGGCCGCATCGAACACGGGGTGGTGTACGACCCCATGCGCCAGGAGCTGTTCACCGCTTCACGCGGCGGCGGCGCCATGGTGAATGATCGCCGTCTGCGTGTGGCCAAGCGCAACAGCCTGGACGGTGCACTCATCGGCACCGGTTTTCCCTACCGTCAGCACCAGAACCTGGACGTGTACCTGAACACCTTCCGCGAGATCTTCCCGCAAACCGCCGGTATCCGCCGCGCGGGCTCGGCGGCGCTGGACCTGGCCTACATGGCCGCCGGCCGCATGGACGGTTTCTGGGAGTTTGGCCTGAGCAAGTGGGACATGGCGGCAGGCGTGCTGCTGGTGCAGGAGGCCGGTGGCCTGGTGGGTGATGCCCGCGGCAACCACCTGTACCTGGAAACCGGCAACGTGGTCGCCGGCTCGCCCAAGGTATTCAAGGGGTTATTGCAGGCCCTGCATTCGCACCTGCCGGCAGACATGGTCGGCTGATGCAGGCCGGATGCCTCGCCCAGCGGCCGGAAAACCCCGATTTTCATTACCTGAGCTCAAGTTCCTGAGCGGCGTGCCGATGGATATTCACGGACCATCGGCTTTCAGGAGCCCCCGTGCAAACTGCCCGCATCACCCGCATATCGCCTCTCGAACTCGCCATGCGTGACGTATGCGAGAACCTGGGCGACTTCACCGCCGGCTTCGGCCTCGAAGCGGGCGCAGGCCACACGTTCACGATTCTCTCCATCGAACCCGCGCCAAAACCGCTGCCGCGCAAGAGCGCGCAGGTCGTGCCCTACCCCGTCGCCAAACGCCGCGCCGCGCGATAAGTTTTTCCACGTTGCAGAGACTTGCAGACAATAAAAGCGCCGGAAGGCGCTTTCTTGTTTGATTTTCAATCCAGGCAAATCATTCCGTCAGCCCGGCGAAAGCCCACGACTGTTAAAAATACCAGGGTGAGAAGAAGAAGCGCTGCGGGACAAGGCTGAACGGCGCGGGACCCGGAGCGCCAACTCATCACCGAGTCCTTGCAACGTGTGCAGGACACATTCGCCGACAGTGTCGGCTCCTACAACACATCGAGGATCACCCGTAGGAGCCCACTCCGTGGGCGAATGTCTTTCCCAACCGCCGGTGACCGAAACCTCGTTCGCCGACAGTGTCGGCTCCTACAAGGCTTGATAACCACCCGTAGGAGCCCACACCGTGGGCGAATGTCTTTCGAACCACCGCTCACCAGCCTGGGGCGGTCGCGTACACGTTCCGCACAGTAGTGGGCGAAAGCCGCAAGTGGATTCCCGCCCTGCGCCGGCGTGACGGCTCGGCATGTTACGGGTGCTGCGGCAGGTCGGCGCCTTCCTTCTCGACCGGCATGAGGTTTTCACGCGACACGCCCAGATACATGGCGATCGGGCTCGCCACCAGCACCGAGGAATAGATGCCGAACACGATGCCGATGGTCAGCGCCAGGGCGAAGTTGTGCAGCGCCTCGCCGCCGAAGAAAAACACCGACAGCACCGCCAGTTCCGTGGAGAAGTGGGTGATGATGGTGCGCGACATGGTGCGGGTGATGGCGTTGTCGATCACCGTCGGCACCGAGGCCTTGCGCATCTTGCGGAAGTTCTCGCGCACCCGGTCGAACACCACCACCGATTCGTTCACCGAGTAGCCGAGCACGGCCAGCACGGCCGCAAGCACGGTGAGGTCGAACTCCCACTGGAACAGCGCGAACATGCCCACCACGATGACCACGTCGTGCATGTTGGCAATGATCGCCGCCACGGCGAGGCGCCATTCGAAGCGCAGCGACAGATAGATGACGATGCCCGCCGCCACCAGCAGCAGCGCCAGGCCGCCGGACTCGTAGAGTTCCTTGCCGACCTGTGGGCCGACGAACTCCACGCGCTTGAGGTCGGCGGTGGCGTCCTGTGCCTTCAACACCCCGAACACCTCGGCGCTCACCTTGTCGCTGGAGGCCTCGCCCACAGGCAGGCGGATGAGCACGTCGCGGGTGGTGCCGATGTGCTGCACCGCGGCCTCCATACCCTCTGCCGCCAGGGCGTCACGGATGCTGTCGACGTTGGCCGGCTGTGCATAGGTGACTTCCATCACCGTGCCGCCGGTGAAGTCGACGCCCAGGTTGAGGCCACGGATGGCGATGGCAGCCACGGCAATGATGAAGGTGACCAGCGAGATCGTCGTGGTCAGCCTCCCGTAGCTCATGAACGGGATGTCGTTTTTGATTCTGAAGAATTCCATGACTCGGCCTCCGCTCAGATGGACACGTGGGTGACACGTGCCTTGCGGCCGTAGAAGAAGTTAGCCAGCAGGCGCGACACCATGATGGCGCTGAACACGGACGTCAGGATGCCCAGGCACAGCACCACGGCAAACCCGCGCACCGGCCCCGAACCCAGCCAGAACAGTGCAAAGCCGGCGATGAAGGTGGTGATGTTCGAGTCCAGGATGGTGCCGAACGCCCGCTTGTAGCCCGCGTCGATGGCCGTCCGTGGCGACATGCCCGAACGCAGTTCCTCGCGGATGCGTTCGTTGATGAGCACGTTGGCGTCGATGGCCATCCCGATGGTCAGCGCCACGGCGGCCATCCCCGGCAGGGTCATGGTGGCCTGCAGCATGGACAGCACGGCAATCAGCAGGATGCCGTTCACCGCCAGGGCGGTCACCGAAAACACGCCGAACAGGCGGTAGTAAACGATCATGAACAGCGCGACGGCGGTAAAGCCGTAGACGTTGGCGTTGATGCCCCGGCTGATGTTCTCCTGGCCGAGGCTCGGGCCGACGGTGCGCTCCTCGACGATCTGCATGGGCGCGGCGAGGGCGCCGGCGCGCAGCAACAGGGCCAGGTCGCGCGCCTCCTGCGGGCTGTCGAGGCCGGTGGTCTGGAAGCGCTTGCTGAAGTGGTCGCGGATCACCGCCACCGAGATGACTTCCTCGGTCTTGCGCGCGGTGCGCTGCTGCACGCCGCCCACGGTGCGCACCTCGGTCTTGGTCTCGATGAACACCACCGCCATGCGCCGGCCGATGTTCTCACGGGTGACGTCGCTCATGCGGCGCGCGCCCTGGCCGTCCAGGGTGACGCTGACCAGCGGACCGCCGGTCTGCGGGTCGAAGCCCGAGGCGGCGTCGACCACCTGGTCGCCGGTGATGATGATGTCCCGCTTGAGTACCACCGGTTCGCCGTCGCGCGAGCGGTACAGGCGCGAGCCGGGCGGCACGCGGCCGGCCAGCGCCGCGGAGACGTCGGCCTGTTCGTCCACCAGGCGGTATTCGAGGGTGGCGGTGGCGCCGAGGATGTCCTTGGCGCGCGCGGTGTCCTGCACGCCGGGCAACTGCACCACGATGCGGCTCTCGCCGGCGCGCTGGATGACGGGTTCCGCCACGCCCAGTTCGTCGACGCGGTTGCGCAGCGTGGTGATGTTCTGCTGTACGGCGAACTGCTGGATCTCGCGCAGCGCGGCCTCGGTGATGCTGGCGTAGATCACCGGATTGCCATCCTTCTCGCTGTTGGCCAGGGACAGCTCGCGGTAGGTGCGGCGGATGAGGTCGTCGGCCTTCTCGGCGGCCTCGGCGTCGCGGAAACGAACCTGCACCTGACCGCGCTCGTTGGTCACGGTGAGATAACGGATCTTCTCGTCGCGCAGCAGGGTGCGCAGGTCGCTCACATAGCGCTCCAGGGCCTGCTCGACGGCGGCCTTCATGTCCACCTCCAGCAGGAAGTGCACGCCGCCGCGCAGGTCGAGGCCCAGGTACATGGGTTCGGCGCCCAGGCCGGCCATCCAGTCCGGGGTGGCGGGCGCCAGGTTGAGCGCCACCGTGTGGCTGCCGCCCAGGGCGTTCTGCACGGCCTCATAGGCGCGCAGCTGCGTATCGGTGGAATCGAAGCGGATCAGCAGTCCGTTCGGGGTGAATTCCTCGGCCTTGGGGGTGAGGTTTTGGCGTTGCAGGAGGGCGTGCACGTCGTCGCGCACTGCCAGACTGAGTTCTCCACCGCCGCTGGGCGAGACCTGCACAGCCGGGTCGTCCCCGTACAGGTTCGGCATGGCGTACAGGAAGCCGATGGTGACGACGACGAGGACGAGGAGTTTCTTCCAGAGCGGGTACTGATTCATGGCGGACCCTTAAAACAAGTGCCGCCGCATGTTGCGGCGGCCACTGATTTCCCTACGGCCCTGTTACAGGCTCTTGATGGTGCCCTTGGGCAGGACGCTGGCGACCGACTGGCGCTGCACCTTTACCTTGACCCCGTCGGCGATTTCGAGTTCCACATGGTTCTCGCTCGCCTCGGTGATGCGGCCGTAGACACCGCCCTGGGTGACCACTTCGTCGCCCTTGGACAGGGCCTCAGCCATCTTCTTGTGTTCCTTCACGCGCTTCTGCTGCGGGCGGATGAGCAGGAAATAGAACACCACGAAAAGGATGATGAACGGCAGCAGCGCCTCGAGGATGCCGGGTTGCTGTGCCGGGGCAGCCGCCTGGGCGTAGGCGTCGGAAATGAAAAAGCTCATGGTGGGTCTCCGCTTGTTGATTCTTGCTGTCGGCGCCGGACTCAGCCGCCCGCGCCGCGGGGGCGCGCCATTATGGCATAGGCGGTACGGGTTGTCCGCGCTGCGCGTAGAACCCGGCCACGAAGGCCTCGAGGGCGCCGGCAGCGATGGCCTCGCGCAGGCCGCGCATCAGTTCCTGATAGTAGAAAAGATTGTGGATGGTATTGAGCCGCGCACCCAGGATCTCGTTGGCGCGGTCCAGGTGGCGCAAATAGCTGCGGCTGTAGTTGCGGCAGGTGTAGCAGCCGCACTCCGGGTCGAGCGGATTGGTGTCGAACTGGTGGGCGGCATTGCGGATCTTCACGTTGCCGAAGCGGGTAAACAAATGGCCGTTGCGGGCATTGCGGGTCGGCAGCACGCAGTCGAACATGTCCACGCCGCGGCGCACCGCCTCCACGATGTCCTCGGGCTTGCCCACGCCCATGAGATAGCGCGGGCGGTCCTTGGGCAGCATCGGCGTGACCGCCTCCAGGGTGGCCATCATCTCGTGCTTGGGCTCGCCCACGGACAGGCCGCCGATGGCGTAGCCGTCGAAGCCGATGTTCATCAGGCCCTCGGCCGATTCACGGCGCAGGTGCGGGTACATGCCGCCCTGCACGATACCGAACAGGGCGTTGGGATTGTCGCCGTGGGCGCGTTTGCTGCGCGCGGCCCAGCGCAGCGACAGTTCCATGGAAAAGCGCGCCTGGTCCTCGGTGGCCGGGTACGGCGTGCACTCGTCGAAGATCATGACGATGTCCGAGCCCAGCGCCCGCTGCACCGCCATGGACTCCTCCGGGCCCATGAACACCTTGGAGCCGTCTACCGGCGACTGGAAGGTCACGCCCTCCTCCTTGATCTTGCGCATCTCGCCCAGGCTGAACACCTGGAAGCCGCCGGAGTCGGTGAGGATGGGGCCAGACCAGTGCATGAAGTCATGCAGGTCGCCGTGGGCGCGGATCACCTCGGTGCCCGGGCGCAGCATCAGATGGAAGGTGTTGCCGAGGATGATCTCCGCGCCGATCTCGCGCAGCTCCTCCGGCGTCATGGCCTTCACCGTGCCATAGGTGCCCACCGGCATGAACGCCGGTGTCTCCACCGTGCCGCGGGGGAATACCAGCCGCCCGCGCCGCGCCTGACCGTCAGTGGTGTGCAGTTCGAAGTTCATTTGGAAGAAGAGTTAACCACGGGGGACACGGGGAACACGGGGGTTCAAGGGTTTGCTCCCATTGTGGGCGGTTGAGGCACACTGCGGGCACAGGGCTTTTTGCCCCCTCTCCCTGTCCCTCTCCCGGAGGGAGAGGGGACGTTCTTCCGTGGTTGCGGCAGAAGAACCCTCTCTTTTCCTCCGAAAGAAGGACAGGATGAGGGGATCCGTTGGAGCTGCCCTGTTCACGTATCGGCGCCCAAGGCAGAGACAACCCGTTCCAAGCCTTCATCCCTCCCCGTGTCCCCCGTGGTTAATGCTTTTCCCGCTTTCGTCTCCCGGCAGCACGAACATGGCATCGCCGTAAGAAAAGAAGCGGTAGCGCTCGGCCACGGCGTGGCGGTAGGCGGCCAGGGTGTGTTCGTAGCCGGCGAAGGCGCACACCAGCATGAGCAAGGTGGACTCGGGCAGGTGGAAGTTGGTGACGAGGGCGTCGACCACCCGGAAACGGTAGCCGGGGTAGATGAAGATGTCGGTCTCGCCCGCATAGGGGCGCAGGTCGCCGGAACGGGCGGCGCTCTCCAGGCTGCGCACCACGGTGGTGCCCACCGCCACCACCCGGCCGCCGCGGGCCTTGGCCGCGGCCACCGCGGCGCAGGTCGCCTCGGGCACTTCCAGGTATTCGGAGTGCATGCGGTGGTCGCGCAGCGCATCGGCGCGCACCGGCTGGAAGGTGCCGGCGCCCACGTGCAGGGTGACGAAGGCCCGCTCCACGCCCTTGGCGGCCAGGGCCTCAAACAGGGCCTGGTCGAAATGCAGACCGGCGGTGGGCGCCGCCACCGCGCCGGGCGCGCGGGCGAATACGGTCTGGTAGCGCTCCGCGTCCTCGGCGCCGGCCTCGCGTTCGATGTAAGGCGGCAGCGGCATGCGTCCGTACCGCTGCAGCAGGCCGAGCGCCGGTTCGGGAAAGCGCAACTCGAAGAGCACGTCCTGGCGACCAAGCACCTCCACCTCGAAGGCGTCTTCCAGGCATAACCAACTGCCGGGCTTGGGCGACTTGCTGGCGCGCACGTGCGCCAGCACCCGATGGGGGTCCAGCACCCGCTCGACCAGCACCTCCACGCGCCCGCCCGTAGCCTTGGCCCCGAACAGCCGCGCCGGGATCACCCGCGTGTCGTTGAGTACCAGCAGGTCGCCCGGTTGCAGCAGCGCGACCACATCGTTGAAGCCGCGGTCCTCGAGCCGCCCGGTGGCCCCGTCCAGCACCAGCAGGCGCGACGCCCCCCGGGGCAGGGCGTGCTGTGCGATGAGCTCGGGGGGCAGGGGGTAGGAAAAGTCGGTACGACGCATGGGGCGCGCATGGTAACAAAAAGCCAGTGAATCCGGCGTCGCGGAATGCCGCCCCTGGCCAACAATCCGGGATAGGGCCGGAAGCGAGCCTGCGTCGGGGGCATGAGTTGCGGCCATCGTCCATCATCTGCCGCTAACATGCGGCTAACGAGCCACTTCTTGTGGCGAGGCGGACCGACTGGACTACGCTGAATTAGCCCGCCGGAAGGATGGTTAGTCCAGGCAGGTCTTCGGAAAGGAGCGGGGCGCCAAGGATGGACACCCAGAACACCTTCAAACTTTTCCTCTGCGATCGGCTGACCGTGCAGACCCTGGCCCTGGCGGATTTCCTCGCCCGGGCCACGGGCTACGGCTGCCGGGTGGTCGACCAACTGCCGCGGGCGGCCAACACACCGCAGGCGCTGGTGCTGGTGGACGCCGACGGGCGCGATCCCATGGACGTGCTGCGCAGGCTCAGCGCCGACAACGGGCTCGGCGAGCCGGCCAAGGTCTGCCTGCTCAACGTGACCCTGGAGGCCTGCACGCCGGACATCCTGGAGTTCCCCTTCCTGAAGGGGTTGTTCGGCCGGGAGGCGGACCACCGGCAACTGGCGCGCGGCATCGAGGCGGTGTTCGGCGGCGAACTCTGGCTGCCGCGGCGCCTCCTGACGGCGTACATGCTGCTGACCCGTCGCCGCCGTCCCCGCGAAGCCCACCCGATCACCCCGACGCTAACCGCCAAGGAACTGGAGATCCTCGCCCGGCTGTCCTCGGGCAGCACCAACGCCCACATCGCCCGGGAGCTGCGCGTCAGCGTGCACACGGTGAAGACCCACGCCTACAACCTGTTCCGCAAGCTCGGCGTGCGTAACCGCACCCAGGCCACCGCCTGGGCCAACCGCTACCTCGAAGAGCCACCCGACGCAACGGGTGCCTCACCGCTGGATACACCGCGGCACCTGGTCGACAGCAGTGCCCGTCCCGCACCCACCCACTAGGCGAGGATCTCACCATGGCGCCGAACCGCACCGCCCTCGCCCGAACGCTGGGCACACTGCTCACCCTGTTCCTGCCGCTGGCGGGGCTGTCCCATGAAGGCCACGGCGATCCCCATGCCGCGCATCGGCAGATGGCGGCCGAGGCGGCCAGCACCACCTATCTGCGCAGCGAGAACCGCTACGCCACCCCGGCGGTGACCCTCACCGACAGCCGCGGCACGCCCGTGCCGCTGGCGCCGTTGCTGGATGCGGACGAGCCGGTGATCCTCAGTTTCATCTACACCAGCTGCACCACCATCTGCCCGGTGTTGACGGCCACCCTGTCCCAGGCCCAGGGCCGGCTCGCCGCTGCACCGCGCAAGCCGCGCCTCGTCTCCATCTCCATCGATCCGGACTTCGACACCCCCGAACGTCTGCAGACCTACGCCGCCACCCACCACGCCCATACGGACTGGCAGTTCCTGACCGGCGACGCCGCCGCGGTCGCGGCCACCCAACGCGCCTTCGACGTCTATCGCGGCCGCAAGTCCAACCACATCCCCGTGACGCTGCTGCGGACCTCGGCGCATTCGCCCTGGGTGCGGCTCGAGGGCTTCACCAGCGCAGCGGACCTGGTGCGGGAATATGAACGGCTGCTGGCGAACTAGCGCTGCGCTGACCCTCGCCCTGACCGTGCCGCCCAGCGGTGCGGCCGATGTGGACGCCGGGCGGCGGATCTACGAACAGGGGTTGCCCGCGCACGCGCAAGCGGCCGTGGGCACGGTGCAGCGGGACGTGGCGTTCAACGCGGGACAACTGGTGTGTGTCAACTGCCATCGGCGCAGCGGCCTGGGCTCCAGTGAAGGCGAGGTGGTGATCCCGCCCGTCACCGGCGACGTGCTGTTCCGCCCCCGCACCATCGAACGCCGCGAGCTGTGGGGTGCGCGCACGGAGGGCGAAGGCACGCGACCGGCCTACACGGCCGAGACCCTGGCGCGCGCCATCCGCTCGGGCGTCGACGCGGCCGGTCGGCCGCTCGACCCGCTCATGCCGCGCTATGCCCTCGACGACGACCAGATGGCAGCCCTGATCGCCTATCTCGGCGCCCTGTCCTCCCGTGATGCCCCCGGGGTGAATGCAACGGAGATCCACTTCGCCACCATCAGCAGCGATCGCATCGCCCCCGCCTCGGAGGCCGCGCTGCTCGACGTACTGCGCGCGTTCTTCGCCAGCAAGAATGCGCAGACGCGCCGCGAAGGCCGGCGTGCGGCCCACCCGCCCTGGCACAAGGACAACAAGTTTCCCGCCTGGCGCACCTGGGTGCTGCATCACTGGCGACTCACCGGCCCGCGCGAGACCTGGCCCGCACAGCTGGAGGCCCTGTATAGCAGGCAACCGGTGTTCGCCATCCTGAGCGGCAGTGTGGGTGGTTCCTGGGCGCCCGTGCATGGGTTCGCGGAGGCGCATGGCCTGCCCACGCTGTTTCCCCACACCGACCTGCCCGAAGCCAACGGCTACTACACGTTCTACGCCAGTGAAGGAACCGCGCTGCGGGCTCGGGCCATCGCCCGTGATCTGGCACAGCGCACGGTACGCCGGGTGATTCAGGTCGTCGACCCGCAAAGCGCTGCGCGTAGCGGTGCGTCGGCATTCCGCACCTACTGGCGCGGCAGTGCGGAGATCATCGATGTGGCCTGGCCGCGCGATGCCGCCGGGCTGGCCGCGCTGCTGGCGAAAGGAACGGACGATGCAGTGCTGTGGTGGCTGGATGCCGCCGCCGATCCCCAGGCGGCCGATCTGAAACCGCGGCTGCTGTATCTCGCGGGCGGCTCACCGCGGCTGCCGGCGAGCGTTCCCATGGCCGCGGAACAGGTAATCGCCGTTCACCCCTACCGGCTGCCCGATGCCCTCGAAGCGGGCATCGGGCCGCTGCGCCACTGGCTCGATGCGCGCGGCGTGCAAGCCGCCGATCCGCCGCTCATGGCCGACGCCTTCCTGGCCGCCACTGCCGCCGGCGAGGCGCTGATGCACATGAACACCCACTTCTCGCGCCACTACTTCATCGAAAGGCTGGAGCACGGCCTCGGCCGCAGCACCTTCTCCGGCTACTACCCGCAGCTTTCCTCGGCGCCGGGTCAACGGTTTGTCAGTAAAGGCAGTTATCTCGTCGAACTGGATCGAAGTGCGATCCCCGTGCGGCATCGCTGGGTCGTTCCGTAGCGACACTGGAACATCGTCGCCCACGCATCCAAGAGCATCCAAGGAAGGAGAATCAAGGTGAAGCGCGCAAACTCCACGTGGCCGGCAAGGGCCATACGACCACTGTTGTTCCTGGCGGGCGCCGCGGTATCCGTTCAAGCCACGGCGCAGACGCCCACCCTCAACGTCAGCAAGCCCAATGGCACGCCGGTCACCGGTTACCGCTGGCTGATCGAGGAAGACCGTACCCATCACATCGAGCCGGGTGAGACCTGCATGAACATGCAGCTCGACCCGGCGACGGGGAAAGTCGATCCGGGCGAGTGTCTGTCGGTGGACTTTCACCGCAGCTACATGCCCGTGGTGGCCGAGGGCTATCACGATGACCCGTTACCGAATCTCGATCCCGGGAAACACTATTTCGTCTCCATCCTGCCCTACAGCGCCGGCAGCGAGGCCGGCTCCGGGCTGAGCGGCGCCCCCATCAAGCCCGGCCAGACGGCGGTGGATGTGGTGGTCAATGACCTGCCCACGCCCACCGCGCAGATCCGCATCTTCGTCTTCAACGACAACTACCCGATCAACAACGCCCCGGACCTTCCCGAGGAGCTCGGCTTGCCCGGTTTCCGTGTACTGGTGTTCGATGCGGCGGGACGCTTCGGCGTGGCGGGCGGCCAGGTGTTGCAGGATGCCTACGGCAATCCGCTCGGCACCACCTACGATGCCAGCGGCAACGTGCTGGTCATGGGCGACGGCAACGTCTACAGCGGCCCCGACGGTTACGTCACGCTGCAAAACATGGCGCCCGGTAAGTACGGTATCCAGATCGTTCCGCCGGCGGGCCAAGGCTGGCAGCAGACCAGCACCATCGAGGGCACCAAGACCATCGATGCCTGGGTCAAGGCCAACGAACCGCCGTACTTCATGGAGTTTGGTCCGCCCGGCCCGCACGTGTTCGTCGGCTTCGTCAAGGACGCCCAGCTCGCACCCTGGCTCGACGATGAAGGCGAACCGTTGCTCACTGGTGGTGCGCTGGTGCGCGGCCGGATCATGAACATCCACGGCTCGCGCCCGCCCGAATTCACCTTCTACACGGGCGCACCGTTTCCGGACTGCTGGGTCGGTTTGAATGACCTCGCCGTGGGCGGCATCGGCAAGGGCATCTATGCGGCGCCCTGCGGTGACGACAGCACGTTCAGCATTCCCAATGTGGCGCCCGGCAGCTATCAGCTGGCGATCTGGGATGCGAACCTCGACGCCATCTTCGGTTCGTACAACTTCACGGTCCCGGAAGACGCCACCGACGTGAACCTGCTCGACGTGCCGGTGTTCAACTGGTTCGCCAAGCTGGAAAACCAGGTGTTCTACGACACCAACGGCGATGGCTTCTGGAATGCCGGGGAGCCGCCGCTGCCCGAACAGAACATCAACATCCGCTGGCGCGACGGCACCATCTACCAGGCCATGCCCACCGACACGGCCGGGGCCTCGCCCTTCGATGAGGTGTTTCCGTTCTTCAGCTGGCTGGTCGCCGAGGTGGACTTCGCCCGCTTCAAGGCCACCGGCGCGACCATCGTGGTCGACGCCGGCGGTCCGGTTGATCCGAATGACCCGTGGAGCTTCGACGGCAACCTGAACCCGCTGCCCCAGGCCGACAACGGCGGCGCCAAGTGGCGGACCGAGACGGGCCCGGTGCTGACCCAGGCCTTCCAGGGCTTCCTCGGCCAGAAGAGCGTCATCCAGTGGGGCAAGCAGGCCTACGCCCCCGGCGAGAACGGCGGCATTTCGGGCGTGGTGTTCTACGCCACCACCCGTGCCGAGGACGACCCGCAGTACGCGGCGGCCGAGGAATGGGAGCCGGGCATTCCGCGCATCCAGGTGGTGTTGTACGAGGATGACGGCAACGGAAACATCAAGGACCTGAATAACGACGAGCAGGCCACCCTGGCCGATGTGGACAACTATCCGTTCGGCAATTTCCCCGGCGCTGAGGACTTCGACCGGAACGGCGATGGCGACTTCGACGCCGGCGACGCCCTCCAGATCACCTACACCGACAGCTGGGACGACAACCTGCCCACCGGTTGCCAAGCGGATCTGAACGGCGACGTGTTCATGGTGGACGGCCTCTACCCCACCGACTGCTACGACGGCCTGCGCGTCTACAACCAGGTACGGCCCGGCGTGTTCGACGGCGGTTACGCCTTCACGTCCTACCATCCGGGCGGCATCGCCTCGGGCAGCGCCGAGGTCGAGGCCATCCCGACGGGCAACTACATCGTCGCAGTGGGCCAACACCCCGTTTACAAGGTCATCAAGGAGGAAGACAAGAACGTCGACTTCGGTGACAGCTACGCCTCACCGCTGCTGTTGCCGCCGGTCTGCGTAGGCGACGCGCACACCGTGCCGCCCGTGCTCAGTCTGCAGACCGACCGCAACGGCGTGCCGCTGCCGGGCATCGATGCGGACGATCTCGTGGATTCACCGTTCGCGGGCGCCAGCCGGCCGTTGTGCGATCGCAAGCAGATCGCCCTGGCGGACGGCCGCAACGCCGCGGTCGACTTCTTCCTGCACACCCAGACACCCATCGCCGGCCACGTGGTCGGCTTCATCCTGGACGATCTGTCCAACGAGTTCGATCCCAATGCACCGGCGTTCGGCGAGAAATACTCGCCGCCGTATCTGCCGGTGTCGTTCCGCGACTGGAGCGGGCGCGAGATCACCCGTGTCTATTCCGATCGCTGGGGTCGCTTCAATGCCCTGGTGCCCTCCACTTACACCATGAACCTGCCCATGGCGAGCGGTGCGTCACCGAACATGCTGGTGAGTTGCATGAACGCGGCCAACGACCCGCACTTCGATCGCCAGTACAGCCAGTTCTGTTACACCTTCCAGTACATGCCGGGCACCACCACGTACCTCGATACGCCCGTGGTGCCGGTCGCCGCCTTCACGGGGCCGGGGCAGTTCCCGGTGGACTGCGAGTACCCCAGCGGTACGCCGGTCATCATGTCCGTGACCAGTGAAGACGCCGATGGCCCCTATGTCATGCCGCCGCCCAGTGGCGGCCCCGGTGACCCGCCCCAGTACAAGGCGCTCACCCTCACCTCGGCGGGAACCGTGCAGGTGGCCAACCCGCGTTTCGGTGAACCCGGGCAACCGCGGCTCATCACCCGCGACTTCGGCTTCGGTCCGGACTCTCCTGCCAACCAGGTGACCATCGGCGGCGTGCCGCTGAGCATCGAAAGCTGGTCTAACGACACCATCGTTGCACTGGTGCCGGACGAACGCACCCGGCGCATCGACACCGGCATGCTCGAAATCATCCGTGGCGACAACGGGTTGAGCACGCGTACCGGCGTGACCGTGACGGTGGGCCCCATCGCGGGCAACGTCGTGGAGATCGCACCGGGCGGCGCTACGCCCATCCAGAACGCCATCGATGCGGCGAGCCCCGGTGACCTGCTCCTCATCGGCCCGGGCACCTACGAGGAAATGGTGATCCTGTGGAAGCCCGTGCATCTGCAGGGCGTCGGAGCGGCGACCGTGATCAATGCCGTGAACGCTCCGGGCGAGAAGCTGCAGCGCTGGCGCGACAAGGTCTGGTCGCTGCTCGAAGCCGGGGCGATCGATCTGCTGCCGGCCCAGACCGTGGACGGGCCCGTTCCGTTGGCCGATGATCAGTTGCTCACCGAGGAAGGTGCAGGCGTCGTGGTGTTCGGTCGCGCCAATGGCAGTTTCGTCGGCGGACGTATCGACGGCCTCTCCATCACCGGCGCCGACAACGGCGGCGGCATCGTGGTGAACGGCTATGTGGATCGGCTGGTCATCAGCAACAACCGCGTGTATGGCAATGCCGGCGTATACGGTGGCGGTATCCGCGTGGGCCATCCCGCGCTCACCGTGGAGACGGCCGACGGGTTGGTGCATCAAGATGCCGACAGTGATGAGATCGTCATCGCCAACAACTGGGTCAGCCAGAACGGCGGCCTGTTCAGTGGCAGCGTCGGCGGCGGCATCGGCCTGATGCATGGCGCCGACGGCTACCGGGTCACCGGCAACTTCGTCTGCGGCAACTTCAGCCAGGGCGACGGCGGCGGCATCGGCCACCTGGGCGTCAATCGCGGCGGCGTGATCGCCGGCAACCATGTGCTGTTCAACCAGTCGTTCAGTCAGGGCGTGGCGGTATCCGGCGGCGGCATCTTCGTGAGCGGTGCGCCGAGCCTCGCCGGCCCGGGCGGCCTCACCGATGGCGCCGGATCGGTCACCATCGACGGCAACCTGATCCAGGGCAACCTGGCGGGGGCCGGCGACGGCGGCGGCATCCGCCTGGCGTTCATCAACGGCAGTGACGTGGCCACTGCACGCCGCGACCCCTCGCGCTGGTACCGCGTGGACGTGGCGAACAACACCATCGTCAACAACGTGGCCGGCTACGCCGGTGGCGGCGTGTCCATGCAGGATGCGGCCATGGTGAGCTTCAGCAACAACACCATCGCCAACAATGACAGCACCGCCACCACCGGCGCGGCGTTCCCGCCGGGCGAACCGAACGACTCCACGGCGCAGCCGGCCGGCGTGGTCTCCTATGCCCACAGCCCGGAACTGGCGGAGGCCTTCGCCGGCGTGACCGCCTCGCTGCGCGCGCAGTACGGCGTGTTCTCGAACCCCGCGTTCGTCAGCAACCTGCTGCAACACAACCGCTCGTTCTCGTTCCACATGGTGCCGTTCTCGGACCCGCCGGAGTTCGGCCTGCAGCCGAATCCCGTGAACGAGTACTGGGACGCGGCGGTGATGCCGGCCGGCACCGGGATGTTGAACGTCACGCCGACCGATGCGTGCTTCGTCCACGAGTACTACAACGGCGAGCGTGGTCAGACGATCTTCGAGGTGGAGAACACCACCACCTTGTCCTCGCAGCCGGCATTCGATGAGGGCGGCAATTTCATCGACGTGCGCTTCGGCCCGCTGAGCATCGGCGAGTCCGACTACAGCATCGCGGCGTGCCCGACCGGCGGCGGTATCGCGGTCATGCGGCGTTAACCCGAGCGACACCCCTCCGCCACGGCGGAGGGGTGTCCCTCCCACTGCACAAGGAGTGCAAGCAATGAAACGCGAACGGATAAGCGCATACCGACTGGCGCCGCTCTATGGGGCCATGCTCTTTGCCCTGGCCGGAGGTGCCCAGGCGGGGGCATTCGTGCAATGCCCCGGGGATGAAAACGGTGACGCCGTGATCGACGCCCCGGACACCTCCGCCAACATCAAGTGCAAACATCTCGCGGCCGGTGACGGATTCATCACCATGGCGGACGGCAAATCCCAGTACATCTTCGGCTTCTTCGACGTCACCGGCCGCCCCGAAGACACGGTGATGGAGGTCGCCAAGCTGCGTGCCGAGTTTTCGGCGCCCAACATCGTGCTCGACGAAGGGGACGAGTTCTATCTCACCCTGAGCAACGTGGGCATGATGATGCGGCCGGACCTGTTCGATCCTCACACGGTCCACTTCCACGGCTTTCCCCAGGCCGCGTCCGTTTTCGACGGCCTGCCCGAGTCGGCCGTCGCCATCAACATGGGTTCCAGCCTCACCTACTACTACAACGTGGTCGAGCCCGGCACCTTCATGTACCACTGCCACGCCGAAGCCACCGAGCACATGCAGATGGGCATGCTCGGCAACCTGTATGTGCGCCCGGCCCAGAACAAGCTTGCGGAAGGCACGCCGCTTGGCAGTCACACCCACGTCCCCGGTGACATGTACGTGTACAACGACGGCGACGGCAGCACGCGCTATGACGTGGAGAAGGCCATCCAGCTCGGCTCCATCGACTCGACATTCCACGACGCGAGCCTGGCGGTCGCGCCACTGCCGTTCGCGATGATGAAATCCGATTACGCGGTGCTCAACGGCCGTGGTTATCCGGACACGGTCAGTCCCGAACCGCTCAGCAACGACGAGAATGGCGGTTTCGCATCACAGAACTACGACGCCCGCGTGACCGCCGTGCAGGGCCAGAAGGTGTTGCTGCGGCTCTCCAACCTGAGCGTCACCGACTTCTTCACGGTAAGCACCACGTTAGGTGTGCCGATGAAGGTGATCGGTCAGGGCGCGCGTATCCTGCGCGGGGGCGGTGTGCCGGAAGGGGAAGACCTCTATTTCGACACCAACTCCGTCACCTTGGGTGGCGGCGAGGCCCGCGACGTGATCATCGACACCGGCAACGTGCCGCCGGGCACCTATTTCCTCTACACCACCAATCTCAATTACCTCAGCAACGGGACCGAGGACTTCGGCGGCATGATGACCGAAATCGTCATCCAGCCAAACGCATAAGGGACGGGCGCAGACATGGACAACAAACGAACTCATGCTGGATGGCTGATGTGGGTCGCAACGATGGTGCTGGCGCTCACCGCACCACCGGGTCTTGCGGCGGTGGATGGCATCAGCGGAACCACGTTCAACTTCGTTGCGCAACAGGACGTGATCAGCACGGCCGACGGCAACAGCCTGGTGGTCTGGGCCTACGCCGACGCGGATGCCGGCACGCCCAGGGCGCAATACCCGGGGCCCACCCTCATCGTCAACGAGGGTGACCGCATTACCGTCAACCTGACCAGCAGCATCCGCAACCGTGACCGCACGCCGCTGCCGGTATCCATGGTCTTCCCGGGACAGGAAGGCGTTCAGGCCAGCGGTGGCACGCCGGGACTGCTGACCCACGAAAGCCACGGCCCGACGGATGTGGTCACCTACACCTTCACCGCCGCACGGCCGGGCACCTACCTGTATCACAGCGGCACCCAGCCCGACTTGCAGGTGGAGATGGGCCTGGTCGGCGCCATCGTGGTGCGGCCGCGTCTCGGCGCCGAATACGCCTACAACGATGCCGCAACCCGCTTCGATCACGAATACCTGTTCGTGCTCACCGAGATGGACGAGCGCATCCACACCGCCGTGGCCGCGGGCAATTTCAACGTAGATACGCGCGACTACTTCTCCGTGTACTGGTTCATCAACGGGCGCACCGCGCCGGACACCCTGTCCGATGCCGGCGTGCCCTGGCTGCCGACCCAGCCGTACAACTCGCTGCCACGCACGCGCCCGGGCGAGACGGTGCTGATGCGCGTGGTGGCCGCGGGTCGCGAGATGCACCCCTTCCACACCCACGGCAACAACGCGTTGATCATCGCCCGCGACGGCAGGCCACTCACCAACGTGCAGGGCAAGGACCTGTCCTACTCCGACTACACCATCCAGGCGGTGCCCGGCCAGACCTACGACGCCCTGTTCAGCTGGACCGGCAAAGGCCTCGGCTGGGACGTCTACGGTCATGTCGCCGATGACGGGCATGCCTGCGTTGACGAGACGAACAACAACGGCGGCAGCGGCCCTGATGGTTACGACGATACGACCTGGGAATACTGCGCGGATCACAACAAGCCGTTCCCGGTGGTGTTGCCGGAAAAACAGGACCTGGTGTTCGGCGCCTGGTACAGCGGTTCACCGTTCCTCGGCGCCATGGGCAGCCTGCCCCCGGGTGAAGGCGGTCTGAACCTGAACAACGGGCTGTTCTACATGTGGCACTCCCACACCGAGAAGGAACTCACGAACTTCGACATCTTTCCGGGCGGGATGATGACCATGCTCATCGTCGAGCCGCCGGGCACGCCGATTCCGTGATGGCGCCGCACCCCCCAACAGCCTGGAAAAGGAAGGGATTCACCATGAACCTGTTCAAACAACGCATGTGTTGGGCCGCGGTCGCAGGCGCGCTTGCGGCGCCGGCGGCGGCCCAGGACGTCTATCTGGTCGCACGCTCCTTCACCAAGACCATGCCCGACGGCGTTACCGTGACGATGTGGGGCTACGCCGAGGACAGCAACGGTTTCGACACCGCCGGCGGCGAGGGGCCGACCACCTCGCCCGGACCGCTCATCGTAGTGGGCGATGACGACCCGACGCTGACCATTCATTTGCGCAACGAACTGTCGGTCGCGACGTCGCTCATGATCCCCGGCCAGGTCGCCGCCATGGCGCCGGTGTTCGAACCGGACGGCAAAGGTCGCCAGCGCGTGCGCTCCTTCACCCATGTGACGGCGCCGGGTGCGACCGGCACGTACACCTGGTCGAATCTGCGCCCCGGCACCTACGCCTACCAGAGCGCCACGCATCCGCAGGTGCAGATCCAGATGGGCCTGTACGGTCCGGCCAAGAAAGACACGTCGTCCGGCGAGGCCTACCCGGGCGTCGCCTACGATGCCCAAATCATATTGTTCTACAGCGAGATCGATCCGGCCTTGCATGCGGCCGTGGCCAGCGGCGACTATGGCGGTCCGTCCTATCCGAGCACCCTCGACTACCGGCCGCGTTATTTCCTGGTCAACGGCGAGCCGCATACCGGCTCGCCGCCCGCCATCGCCGTGGGCGCCCGCGGCCAACGCACTCTGCTGCGTTTCATCAACATGGGACTGCGCACCCACACGCCGGTGCTGTACGGTGGCGACCTGAGCCTGGTGGCCGAGGACGGCAATGCCTACCTCCATGCGCGCCAGCAGTACTCCGTGATGTTGCCCGCCGGCAAGACCCGTGATGCCGTCTTCACGCCGGCCGCCGAGGGGATCTATCCCATCGACGACCGCATGCTCAGCCCGGGCATGCTTTCCTACTTGGCAGTGGGCACCAGCACCGCGCCCCAGGCGAGCGGCGATCTCTATTCCGTCGCGGAAGACGGTGTGCTGGAGGTCGCCGCCCCCGGCGTGCTCGGCAACGACAGTCCCGCGCAGGGTCTGACCGCCAGCCTGGTGGACGGCGTGACAAACGGCGCGCTGAGCCTGAATGGGGACGGCTCCTTCCACTACACACCGAATGCCGATTTCAGCGGCAACGACGGCTTCAGCTACCGGGCCGGCGACGGCGCCGTGTCGAGCAACGTGGCCATTGTCACCATCAACGTCACGGCCGTGAACGACGCGCCACAGGGCACGGCCGATGTGGCACTGGCCACGGGCACCACGCCGCTCGTCATCGCCGTGCTCGCCAACGACACGGACCCCGACGGCGATGCACTGAGCGTGGCATCGGTGTCCACGCCGGACGGCGGCACCGCGGTCATCAACGACGACAACACGGTGACCTACACGGCCAACGCAGGCACCACCAGCGACGCCTTCACCTATGTACCCTTCGATGGTGTACTGAACGGCGCGCCGGTCAACGTGAGCGTCACCGTGCAAACCGCCGTCAATCACCCGCCCGAGGCCATGGACGACACCGCACGCGCCGCACGCAACGAGACGATCACCATCGCCGTGTTGGCCAACGACACGGACGCGGACGGCAACATCACCCCCGGGACCGTCACGGTAACCACCGCCCCGAACATGGGCGGCACGGCCACGGTCAACGGCGACGGCTCGATCACCTATACACCGCGCACCAACTTCCGCGGCACCGATACCTTCGCGTATACGGTCGCCGATGACGCAGGTGTCGTTTCCAACGAGGCCAACGTGCGCGTGAACGTGCGCTGATGCCATTGGGGCAGCCCCCGTGGCTGCCCCCAAAGGAGCAAACCATGAGATACCTGTCATTGTCCGTACTGACCCTGGGTCTGGCGCTGGCCGCGGCGCCCGTCATGGCCTCCGCACCGGATGCGCCGCAACCGCCGCGTTCGATGTCGGCCAAGGAATTGAGCGAGCGCTTCGGCATCGAGTTGCAAGGCATCCGCCCTGTGGCGGGCGGCTACATGCTCGACATGCGCTATGTCGTCCGCGACAGCACCAAGGCCGCGCACCTGCTCGGTCACGACTTCATTCCCCAATTGATCGACGAACGACGCAACGCCCGCCTCATCACCCCCACACCGCCGAAAATCGGCCCGCTGCGCCAGACGGGCGCGGCGCTCCGCGACGGCCGCACCTATTTCGTCTTCTTCGCCAATCCCGGCAAGGGCGTGAAGACCGGCGATCCCGTGGCGGTAATGCTGGGTGACATCCGCCTGGAGGGATTGACCGTGCAGTGACACGCCCGGCCACCCGGCGATGGATTAAACGACAGCCATGGACTTGCTGACATGAAACTGCGAACGAAAGGTTGCCTGCTGGCAGGCGGCATGGCATGCGCCTCGGGCGCGATGGCCGGGGAGAGCGCCGCTGATCTGGCAGAACGGGTGAAGCGCGCCGCGCCCGATGAACGGATCCGCGTCATCATCACCCTCAACGATCAAATGGCCGTGGAGAACTACCGGGGCCGTCGCCGCGGCGATCTGGTCAGTGCCCTGCGCCGCCACGCCGATGTCACCCAGGCGGCGCTGCGCGCCTCCATCGCCGGCGAAGGCGCCGCCGATGTCACGCCACTGTGGATCATCAACAGCATCGCGGCGGAGGTACCGGTGCGGCTCATCAAGTCCCTGTCACGGCGCCCGGACGTGGCAAGGGTGCGTCTCGATGCGGAAGCCGTGCTGCCACCCACGGAGACCTCGCAGGCGCCGCCCACCTGGAATCTTGCCGCGATCCGCACCGACGCCATGTGGGCAGAGGGCCATGCCGGTGCCGGCGCGGTGGTGGCCAGCCTCGACACGGGTGCGGACGTCAATCACCCGGACCTGAACGGCCGCTGGCGCGGCGGCCACAACAGCTGGTACGACCCGTACCGTCAACATGCCTCACCGCACGACGCCCACGGACACGGCACCCAGACCCTCGGCATCATGGTGGGCGGCGATGCGAGCGGGGTCGCCATCGGCATCGCCCCGCAGGCCCAATGGATCGCCGCGCGCATTTTCAACGACGCCCACGTCGCATATACCAGCGCGATTCACCGCGCTTTCCAGTGGGTCCTCGATCCGGACGGCAAACCCGCGACCGATGATGCACCGCAGGTGGTCGTGGGCGCCTGGGGCCTGCTCAATACCAACGCCTGCGTCCCCGAGTTCGAGCAGGACGTGCAGGTTCTGAAGGCCGCCAATATTGCGGTGGCCTTCTCCGCCGGCAACACCGGGCCATTCGCCAGTACCAGTCTCAGCCCGGCGAACTATGCCGACAGCTATGCCATCGGCGCGGTGGGCGAAGACCTCGCCGTCGCCGATTTCAGTGCCCGTGGCCCCTCCGCCTGCACCGGTGGGCTATTCCCGCACGTGGTGGCTCCCGGCGTGAATGTACGTACTGCCGATCTGTCGTTCGGCGGCGTGGCGCCCAACCCGTACATCACGGTCAGCGGAACCTCGTTCTCCGCGGCACACCTGGGCGGCGCCATCGCACTGCTGCGCGCCGCCGTGGCCAACGCGGACGTGGCAGCGATTGAAAGCGCATTGAACGAAAGCGCCGCCGACCTCGGCCAACCGGGTGCGGACAACGCCTATGGCCATGGGTTGATCGACATCGCCGCGAGCTACCAACGCTTGATCGCGGCAGTACCGCCGCCCGAGGAAGAGGAGCCCCCAGCCGAGGAACCGCCCCCGGATGACGAACCGCTGCCGGGTGCGGACGTGGATGCCGACGGCTACAGCGTGGCTGCCGGTGACTGCAACGACGCGGACGCCGGCATTCATCCGGGCGCGACGGAGATGAAGTCCGACGGCATCGATCAGGACTGCAACGGCTACGACCTGACCATCGGCATCACCCGGGCGCTTTACACCGCCCGACGCGGCACCCTGGACGTGATCGCAACCAGCCAATACGGCGCACAGGCGGCGTTGTCGCTGCACGGCGTCGGCGCCATGAACTGGAACGCAGTGACCCAGACCTGGCAACTGGTCCTGAAACCCGCAAGCCCTCCAGCATCGGTCACCGTCATCGGGTCCGAAGGACAGGAAAGCGCGGCGGTCATCCTGCGTTAGGGCGGCGGCACGCAGGGTGGCATCGCCGTCTCGATCCCCCACTTCACTCTCTGGAGAGGGAGTGAAGTGGGGCGGTGTAGGAACCCCGTAGGTCACGTTGCGCAGCTACGTGACATTCTTCATCGCGGGCGGCAAAAAACCGCGCGTACGCAGAAATGTCACGTAGGCGCTGCGCGCCAACATGACCTACGAATTATCTTTTACCAATCCTCTCCCGGAGAGAAAAAGGCAAGCGCTGCGGTGATACCGGAACCCGTAGGTCACGTTGCGCAGCTACGTGACGTTCTTCATCGCGGGCGGCAAAAAACCGCGCGTACGCAGAAATGTCACGTAGGCGCTGCGCGCCAACGTGACCTACGAATTATCTTTTACCAATCCTCTCCCGGAGAGAAAATGCA
>JAWLGK010000008.1:83101-127676 GCA_041685115.1 Gammaproteobacteria bacterium
TTTACCAATCCTCTCCCGGAGAGAAAAAGGCAAGCGCTGCGGTGATACCGGAACCCGTAGGTCACGTTGCGCAGCTACGTGACGTTCTTCATCGCGGGCAGCAAAAAACCGCGCGTACGCAGAGATGTCACGTAGGCGCTGCGCGCCAACGTGACCTACGACTTGATCTCCCCTCAGCGGTAAACTCGCGAGCAGGACATCGCTCCCACAGGGAAGCCGCGCCCAGCCGTCGCTCCGACGAGGGAAACAAACGCGCATGGGTAATGCGGGACTAACGAGGCGTCAGACAACGAAGAGGGCGGCCGTCGGGCCGCCCTCTTTGTCGGCGTGTTGCTCTTACAGCGTGCCTTGGAAAATGCTGGCGATGTTGCCCGCACCACCGGCCTGGGTCACGTTGGCCGTATTGCCCACGTCACCCTGCACGATGTCGACGACGTTGAAGCTCGCTTCGACGCCGGTGCCCAACTGCGTGACGTTGGCAACGTGGTCCGCACCCGTCTGGACGATGCTCGCCTCGTTGAAATCCGCCCAGGCAATCCCGTCGCCCTGATTGATGTTGGCCGACTGTCCCGTGCCGCTTTGGGTGATGCTGGCACTGTTCTCAAGGGCGTAATCCTGGACGATGTCCGCCGTATTGCCGCTACCCGATTGGGAGATGCTTGCGATCGCGTCATCGGACAGGTTCAGCTGCGAGATGTTGGCCGTGTTGCCGCTTTCCACCTGGCCGATGGTCGCGGACGCACGATACGAGTCGTCCTGGATGATGGATGCACCGTGACCGTCGCCGTTCTGCGTGATCATCGCCAGGTTGTTGAGACCCAGCGACTGGCTAATGGAAGCAGTGAGCAGATCACCGGTCTGGCTGATGGTCGCCGAGACGCCCTCGGACTGGTCGAACTGGCTGATGGTGGCGACCGAATCGGTGGCGAGCATCTGCGAGATGCTGGCGGTGCTGAACAAGGCATCCTGGATGATGCTCGCCGACGAACCCTCGGATGCGCCCTGAATGATGGTCGCGGAGTTGTTGTCGCCGGTCGTATCCACCGCAGCCGACATGGTGGCGGCGGAATTCGACTGTGTGACATTGGCAGTGTTGCTGTCTCCCGTCTGGGAGATCGAGGCGCTGGCGTCCGTGGTCGCGTTCTGCGTCAGGCTGGCCGTGTTGGCCTCGCCGTCCTGGGTCAGGGTGGCGGAGTTGTCGTTCGCGAATACCGTGCCGCTGAAGCCGAGGGCCAGGCCGATGGCCATGGAAAGATAAGTCCGTTTCATCTTCATGCTCCTTGTTTACTGTTGTACGACATGGGTACTGTTGCCGATCCCGAACTGCCAAACGCTAGCGCGCAGTTGGTTTCCGTACTGTTCCAGCACTGCAAGGTTGCTCACACCGGCCTGAAACAGCATCGCGTCATTGCCGGCACCCGACTGCGTCACGTTTGCCAGATTCCTGTCGCCGAACTGCTGCAGTGTTAACCGGTTGTATTCCCCCATTTGATCGACGCCGGCCATGTTCATGGAGCCGCTCTGCCAAAGCGCCGCCGCATTGCCGGTGCCCACCTGGGCCACGTCGCTCCGGTTGCTGACACCGGTCTGGTAGACAGACAGCTCATTGGCGATGCCGTCCTGCAGCACGCTCGCGTCATTTCCACCGGTCAAGGTGAACGCGATCACCGGGTCGTTCCCCGGGTCCAGATCAGGCGACTGCTCCGCCTGCGTGGGCTCACACAGCGCCCAAAGGCAGACACCCGCGATCGCTACGCGCTGTTTCGATGTGTGAAACATGCCATCCAGTGTGGTCCTGGGGCGCGTCTTCAACCATCGGTAGAAGACCTGAATTTCCCGGCTTAATTTCTAATGCTGCGGTATGAACAGGCGGGGATTGCAGGGGCTAGTCGGCGGCGAGCAGTTCCTGATCGCGCAGGTAGGCGTTGATGACAGCGGACTGCATATCGTCGGGGTTTTGCAGCTGCCACAGGCCTTGCTTGATGCCCTTGGCGATCAGGTGCACCAAGGCCGATTCGATGGCATCCCGCACACACAGTTGGGCCGGTTCGTTGCGCGAAAAGCCGGCTTCGAGTTCGAGCAGGCGCTTGAATCTCACGAACCGGAACACCCCGGTATCCAACTGGTAGGAATAGATGGTCTTGCTGGTGGAGACGCTGTCGAGGATCTGGCCGGTGCGGATGTCGACGGCGCGCAGGTTCACGGTGACCTGATCCATGCGGTAGAGCTCAGAGGCCCCGATGCCGAAATAGCGCGCGCCCGCGCCACCGGTCTTCACGTTGGTCTCGTAGGCGACGATGCCGCCGGTCAGCAGGATGCTGGAGGCATACAGCGGCGGCAGGTCGGTGGTGTTCTGGCGCTGCTCGCCGCTGGCCCGCGCGATCTTGCGCTCCGTGAGCAGGTCTTGAAGGTTCTCGCGTTCGACCGGGACGAACCAGCCGGATTCCAGCGCCGCCTTCACCAGCATGGAGCCGGCGCCCTGGGTCACGGCGGTGGAAAACGAGCTCGCCGGCGCCGGGCGGTATTGCCCGGTCTGGTCGCGGAAACCGTACACGGATACGGTGATCGGCCCCTTGGGCTTGGGCAGCGCACGGAGATCACTCAGGGTCTCGCCGGCCGGCGTCAGCTCGGGCGGCTTGTGGGGCGGCACAGGCGACTCCCCCACGAATACCGCACAGCCCGCCTGCCCGAGCACCAGGCACAACAGCCCGCCCAATCGCCAACCGCGCATCGCGTCCCTGTCCATGGCGGCCCGGCTACATGCCGTTGGAAATCTGGAACGACGACGTGGCGCCGGTGTTCTTGTCAGTGGTGGTAATCTCCAACACGCCGTCACCCAGGTCGATGATGTCGATGATGAAGTCGCTGGTCTCCAGCGTGCCCGGCACCAGTTCGCCATTGGTGTCGAACAGGCTGCTGCTCATGCTGGAGGCGATGCGGCTGAGAATGGAACGCTGCAGCAGGTCGTTGAAGCGATCGAGGTCCGACTGCGTCGCCCGCGGGTCCTGCAGATCGGGATCTTTCAGATCATCCTGCATCTGCGCGTTGTTGAGCAGGAACGCGCCGGTGAGCGGATTGCCGCCGAAATTCGGGTTCACCGGTTCATAGACCAGTTCGGTGGCTCGCGCGGCAACGGCCGTCAGCGCGGCCAGCAGGCAACAGACCAACCTCATCATTCACTCTCCCACAGCTCGTTCGCCGCCATGTCCGGATCCCGCGACATGAGCCGTTGCAGTCGCAGCTGCTCGATGACGGACGCCACCTGCGCAGCGGCCCGGGCGCCCACCACGTCGGCATCCTTGCGGGCGGGGAAGAGAAAGGTCTTGAAGATCGTCTCGCCCCGGTACTCCACCCAGATGAGGCTGCCCCAGCGCGCCGAAGGACGCTCGTGAACGGTCAGGTTGACGGTGCCCACCTCCGGCGGTTCCTGCCAGGCACGCACGAAGCCCTGATAGAAGGCATGGCCGATGAAGGTGATGGTCTGGTCGGTGACGATGCCGCCCGCGTCATCGCCCTCCCGCAGGTCCTCGGCCGCGCGCGCCTGCTCCACGAGCAGCAACCCAACGACGAGGAAGAACACCGCGCAGGCGCCGGCCCGTGCCGGGTCGCACCGGCGCGCCAGCGCCAATCCATCCATGAGCATCCCTTCATCCGGCAGGGCCGAGAACCAATAGAGGCCGGCCGACTCCGCCCTTGCGCCGGGCACGCGCGCCATCCGAACAGCAGGGGTCAGAGGGCGTCTGTTTCAGCGGTAGGAAGAGGATAGTTCAGGGACTAACAGATTCAATCGCCCCCCTTGGTCGACGACCTGCGTTCCTCTATAATCTGCCGGCCCTTTGCCGGGGTGGCGAAATTGGTAGACGCAGCAGACTCAAAATCTGCCGTGAGCAATCACATGTCGGTTCGAGTCCGACCCTCGGCACCATTTCCAAGATCACGTTCGTGAAACAATCGGGGGCCGCGCTGCCACGGCGCGACGCACCAGCCCAGACCTCCCGGTCCATGCCCCGCTGCCGACGCCATTCACCTGCCAAGATCTCCGCGCGCTCGTCGCGCACTCATTTCGTGCGATGGACACGATCGCTGCGACTACACGGGTCGAACACCCCGGCAGTCCGGGAACCGTGAGCAACCCCAGAAGCGTTCACCAGCCCGTGAGCCGCGCTTTGCCACACGTTGCATCATGGACGCGCCACAGCGAGGGCACCCCGGCGCCGCCTGCGCCGATGCCTGAGGCTCGGGAGCGGGTGTGGGCGCCGGTTGGAACATGCGAGCGAGTTTCTCGCCATCGAGCAGCTCGATCTCTCGCCCAGCAGCAAAGCGGCATGCCTCGTCGGTAAAGCGACCGGAGGTGACCACAAAGCCGCCGACAGCGCCCTCCGCGGCCATGGCGCCATAGAGTTCACGCACCACGGACACGCCTACCTTGTTGGCACGCCAGTGCTTGCACTGCACGAGAAAGCGCTCGCGTCCTTTGGTAAGCACCAAATCGATACCGCCGTCCGCGGATGCCCCGCCGCGCGGCTCAACCGAAAAGCCACGGGACCGAAAAGCCTCTCCCACCGCGACCTCGAACTGCTGCCAGGACAGGCCCGCGATGGCGGAGCGCGGCGCATCGGCAATGCGCGAAAACAGACGTCTGTTACCGAATTGACTGACGGCGGAAATCACCGCCCCAACAACCAAGGGCAGGGGCAGAACGTATTGGCCGATACCCGCCAGGGTCTTGAACATGAGCGGGAGGAATGATTGCGTGAATGCCTGTAAATTCCTGGCCGGCTCAACGTGCATGGACGCGACCTGAGCGAGGACCAGGTAGGTGATCAGGGCCGCCGACAGCCCCGCCCACCACGGCAGTCTTGCCGAGAGTTCGACGAAATCTTCCAGCATCCGTTTTCTGCGTCTTCCCATATCCGTTCTTTGCCTCCTTAGCTGACGTAGGCGGATGAAGCGAAGCGCAATCCGGCGGATTCCGTGGTACCTGGACCCGGATTCCGCTGCGCTTCATCCGGGCTACGGGCTGCGACAAGGCACTCCGCGCACGTCAGATGAGCCCGGCTTCTTCCAGTTCCTTCAGCATGCGTCCTTCGTTGTCTTTCCAGTATTCGCGACCGTTGCAGGCCTGGCCGCACACCATGGCGCCGGCGGCGGAGGGGCTGTTGAACAGGTGCTCCCGGGCGAAGACGTAACCGGTGCCCTGGGGCTGGAGGACGCCGGAGGCGATGAGGCGGTCGCGGAGTTTGCGGTAGCCGTCGGAGAGGCTGGCGCGGACGTCGTCGGTGGCCTGGGAGCCCGGCAGTACGACGATGCCTTCATCGGTCAGCTGGGCGCGGGCGACAAGGCCGCTGCGCTGCATGATCAGTTCCAGTGGCTTGGGTTCGTCGGTGTCGGTGCCGTTCTCGACGGGACGGGGCCGCCCCACGGCTTCCAGCAGTTTGTGGCCGAGGGCGCCGAGCAGCAGGCGCAGGTTGTCGAAGAATTCATCCATGGCGGCCCGGTCGCAGCGCGGCAGGCTGGGCGTCTGGGGTGCGTTGCCATTTTCCAGGCGGTAGCGGCCCGCCGCCTTGGCGGCCTGCACCAGACGCGCCTCCAGGTAGCGGATGTGGGCCTTGGTGAGGTTCTCGTCCTTGTTGGTAAACAGCACCGCTTCGTTCCAGAACTCCTTGTTGGCCACGTGATTTTGCAAGCGGCTGCGCACGTCCTCCGCCTCACCGATGTAGGCCAGCGGCTCGCCGCTGCTGTCGTCCTCGCCGAACAGGAAATAAACACCGGGCTTGCCGGCCTCGTCCCAGTTCTTCAGGTCGCTGAAACGGTTGCGCGGCACGTAGAGGGCCTGCCCGGTCCAGTTGACGATCTCGCCGTGGCGGATGCCGGTGACGGTGCCGTCCGCCAGGAATATGCGAATGCTCTTTGCCTGATTCATGTTCGTTTGTCTTCGTGGGCCTTTCCCGGCCGTTAGGCCTGGGCCGAGGATTTCCTTTTCGTGCGCGCCTTATAGGCGGCCTTCTTTTCCGCCACCATGGGCAGGCCGTCGAGGGCGGCGGTCTTGTAGCGGCCCCCCCGCGGCTTCGCGGCCGTCGCCCGCGCGGCGCGGATACGCACCAGCAGGGCCTCGGCGGAGTTTTCGCCGCTGATGAGGTCGGGGTTTTGCGCGCGCCACTCGGCGGTGAGTTCACCGCGGAAGGCCTTGGCGAGGATGGCCTGGGTCAGGTGGTTGACCCGCGCCTGCGCGGCCTTTACCCGCTGTTCGATCTGGTCGGCGAAGGCGAAGAGTTGATCGACACGGCGGATAATCGCCGCTTGCTCCTCTATTGGCGGAAGCGCGAACTGCAACCCGTTTATTGATTGTTGATTAATCGTATTCTGCCCGGCACTCGTCGATAATGACTCGCGGAGGTAACGGCGCCCCTCCCCTTCGTTCGCAACGAACATGAAGAACTTAGGCTCAAGCCGACTCCGATCTACACGAAAACGAATAAAGTGGTCGCAGTAGGTCTCTCCAGACCCCGCTCCGTACAAGATAAATTTTCCCGCCAATTCAGCACTTCCATTTACACGGATAGCGATCAGATCCCCGTTTTCTAAAGCGTATTTCCTCACCTCGTCAGCAGTGAGATGAATCTTGCGTTCGTTTCCAAACACGCGCCTAGCATCCTTGAAATCGGCCAAACGTAGGACTGTAGTTTCTGTCCCCGAATCGCCACGACGTTTTGAAATCCCGTTGCCGGACGAGACCACAAGTTCACCAAAGCCCGCTGTCGTCCACGTCATCTCTTCACCGTCGCGCCAATCTTCCGTCAGCCGTCCGCAAACGGCGGCGGCGAGGACGGATTGGCGGAAGCGTTTGAGGATGGCGGGGACGGCGCCGAGGCGGGCCTTGAGGGTGTCTACCTGCGCCAGCAGTTCGTCCAGTTTGGCGGCGATTTGTTTTTGCTCGGCGAAGGACGGGAGAGGGATTTGAAATTCCCGTACGTCTGCCGACTTGACCGCCGGATACAAAGCGCCCTGAACCTTTGCGTTCATCTCATCCACGAATCGTTGTGATCGCGTCACGTAGAAAATGTAAGAGCCAACAATACCGGCGGGTCGCAGGACTTCGAATCCAGTTGACGCTATCTGCCCGTCGAGCTCGCTCGAAACTAGAGCTACGGCGTTGAGGTTTGGCCGTGTCATCGAAACCAACACATCACCTGCCAACACCTGTTTTCTGGCTCGGCTTGGCGCGTTAGCGCCGCTAATCGACTCGGCACCAACAATGGTTTTCCTCTCGCGGTCAACGCTTCCAATGTCGATATAGGTGAATGACTCGTCAGGAGCGGGAACACGCTGCTCGCACTTACCACACACTTGTTCGAATGTCGCCACAGCCCAACTTGCGGGGATGTCACCGCGAATGGTCATTGGGAACCCTCCAACCCCAACGCCTCCACCAACAACTGCCGCTGCGCCGCTGCTTCATCCCCCGCTCCCAGCGCCTGCATCAACCCATCCAGCTCCCGCAGCGCCTCGGTCAATTCCGCCATGGCCTCGCCCGCGAGTACGGCGGGCTCCGGCAGGCTGGCGGCGTCGACGCTCTCCTCGTCCTTGAGCCAGGTGATGTCGAGGGAGTCGCCTTTCTGGGCATTGATCCAGTCGCGGGAGAAGCAGCGCCAGCGGCCGTTCTCGACCGTCTTTTCCACGTCTTCGGGTAGCCAGGACCACTCCCCTTCGCTGCGCTTGGAGGTGCCATCGGCCTTTTTGCCGTAGACCTTCTCTAAGGGCTTGAGGTGGTCGTGGGTGAAGGGGGTGCGCTTGCCGAAACTGGGCATGTTGGTGCGCAGGTCGTAGACCCACACGTTGGTGGTGCAGTCTTCTGGCTGCCTGGGATTCTTCGCCGTACCACGAGTGAAGAACAACACGTTGGTCTTCACGCCCTGCGCGTAGAAAATGCCGGTGGGCAGGCGCAGGATGGTGTGCAGGTTGCACTTGTGCATGAGGTCGCGGCGGATGTCGGTGCCGACGCCCGCTTCGAACAGCACGTTGTCGGGCACCACCACGGCGGCGCGGCCGCCGGGCTTGAGGCCGCGGTAGATGTGCTGGAGAAAGGCCAGTTGCTTGTTGCTGGTCTTGTAGGTGAAGTCGTCGCGGGTCGGGCCACCGCCGCCCTTGGCGGTGCCGAAGGGTGGGTTGGTGAGGATCACGTCGGCCTTGGGCAGTTGTGTTCCGGCCAAGCCCAGGGTGTTGCCCAGGTGCACCACGCCCTCGTCGTCCCCTTCCATGCCATGCAGCAGGCAGTTCATGAGCGCGAGGCGACGGGTGTTGGGCACCAGTTCCATGCCGACGAAGGCGATGTTGCGCTGGAAACGGCGGGCGCGTTCGTCCAGGTCGTAGAGCTTGTCGGTGTTGGCCTTGATGTAGGCGTCGGCGGCGACCAGGAAGCCCGCCGTGCCTGCGGCCGGGTCCTGGATGACCTCGCCCGGCTGGGGCTGGACGCAGTGGATCATGCTGTCGATGAGGGGGCGCGGGGTGAAGTACTGGCCGGCGCCCGATTTGGTTTCGCCGGCGTTTTTCTCCAGCAGGCCTTCGTAGAGATCGCCGAGACCGTCGCGCTGGGCGCTGAACCAGTCGATCTGGTCCAGGCTTTTGACCAACTGCTCCAGGTGGCGCGGTTCGCGCAACCGGGTCTGGGCATCGGCGTAGATGGCGGCGATGAGGCGATCGCTGCTCTTGGAGAGGTCGAGCAGGATTTGGCGATAGGTATTCAGCAGGTTCAGGCCCGACTTGCTGATCAGGTCCGGCCAGCGGCAGCCCTTGGGCAGCTTGTGCTGCTGGAGGATGCCGGCCTCGGTGTTCTCGTGCTCCATCTTGATGAACAGGAGCAGGGCCAGTTCGGTGACGTAGTCGGAGTAGTTGATGCCGTCGTCCCGCAGGACGTCGCAAAGGTTCCAGAGTTTCTGGACGATTTCCTGGTTGCCCATGGTGTGGTATGTCTCTGTCGTGTTGAGTGCGCGTGGGGTAATTCACCAGTAGTTACTGCGAGATGGGAGGGCAAGTACAACAAGCTGCTTTTCTCCCCTCATCCTGTCCTTCTCCCGGAGGGAGAAGGGACGCTCCGTTCTGCATCAGCGGTGTCAGGTGATGGTTGCGCATGTCGAAGTAGTTCGGGTATCCACGTCGTTTCGGTTCAGCTCGCCTGACTCCAGAGGGCGTCTGCGAGTTCATGCAGTACGGGTTCAAGCTGCTGCCCGAGCACCTTGTCCAGCTGCTTGGCGCCGCCATCGGTGGCGAAGGCGCGGTTGACGAACTCGCCATCGATGACCACCTCGTGGGTAAGCTGCTTGGCCAGGCGTTCGAGCCACTTGCGCTGCACCGTGCTCCACGAGCGCATGGCATAGATCTTCTGCATGGCCTCATGGACGCGCTGGTCGAAGGGCCTCAGGGCCTCGCCCAGGGCGGCCTGGCGGATGTAGCCGATGATGCTGGCGGCGATCTCCTGGTTGGTCTGGTTGCGCCAGGCCGTCTTGAGCTTGGCCTCGGTGTAGCCGTGCTGGTCGAGCAGCAGGCGCACCTCGCGCAGGTGTTCGCGGGTGAGGTCCTTGGGGCGATTGACCACCACGGCCAGGGCCGCCGATTGGTTGAGCTGCTTACGGATGAAGTCGTTGAAGCTCTCCAGGTAATCGGCCGGCCGCTCGCTTACCCCGTAGGATTGGGTGCGGGACTTGAACTCGTCTTCGCCCTGATAAATTACAGGCCTGCGCTCTGAGCCGAGTAATTCTGCCACTTCGTTGAGCTGGTTGAGGAGATTCGCGTGGGTACGCACGAATTCACCGGCCTGCTGCGGCCCCAAAGCGTGCAGGTGCTGGTGCAGCTTTGCGGGCGCGACGCCCCACAGCCCTTCCAGTTCGGCCAATTTCTGCTTCAGGTCGGGACGGGTCTCCGCCTTCTTGCCGGCACGGCGCAGCAGGCGCATGAGTTTCTGGTTCAGGTCGTCCAGGGCATCGTGGGCGTGGCGGGTGTCCGGGCGGCTGCCCGGGGCGTCGAAGCTGCGCGGGTCGGTCAGTTCCTGGAGCAGTTGCGCCACCGTCACGTCCGGGTCCTTCACCAGCGGCTGCATGCTGCTGACCTCTTCCAGCGCGCTGTAGATGTCCACGGGGTCGTAGATGCGGAACACGGTCTTGCCGATGTCGTCGCAGCGGCGGGTGGCGCGGCCGAGCATCTGTTCGAACAGGATGCGCGAGCGCACCCGGCGCAGGAATACAAGATGGCAGATGGCGGGCACGTCGATGCCGGTGGTGAGCAGGTCCACGGTGATGGCGATGGTGGGATAGCGCTCGTTCTTGTAGCGGCGGATGAGCTGGTCCACCTTGTCGCTGGCGCCAGTGATCTTCTGCACCGCCTCGGTGTTGTAGGTCTCGCCGTAGACCGCCTTGAAGGCGTCGTCCAGCAGGCGCTTGACCATGTCGGCGTGCAGGTCGGTGGCGCAGAAGATCAGCGCCTTTTCGTCGCCGAACGGGTCCAGCTCCTCGGCGAGTTGGGCGCAGATCACCTTGTTGAAGCCTTCGGTGATCACCCGCCGGTTGAAGGCCTCCACCTCGAAGTTCAGCTCGTCGTCCAGTTCCGCCAGTTCCACCTTGCCGGTGCGCACGTCGATGGCGCTGACCTTCTCGCCTTTCTCGAAGTGGATGCCCTTTTGCGATAGCTCGGTCTCGTAGCGGATGGGCGGCTCGTGGTCGATGAGCCAGTCGTCGGCCACCGCCTCGCGGTAGGAGTAGGTGTAGATGGGCTTGCCGAAGATTTCAGTGGTGTGTCTGGCCGGGGTGGCGGTGAGGCCGATGCGTACCGCGTCGAAATAATCGAGCACGCGGCGATAGCTGGAGAGGTATTGGGCCTGGTCACGCACCGCCAGTTCGCCCTCGGTCATCTCCTGGTCCAGGGTGTAACCGCGGTGCGCCTCATCCACGATGATGCAGTCGAACTCGTCCACAGGGGGTGGCTGGTCGGACTGGAAGATGCGGCGCACCATGGCCTGCACCGTGGTCACCTGCACGCGGGTTTCCGCCTCGGCGGCCATGTCGCCCAGTTCGGCGATGTTGTACACCTTGGAGAGGGGCATGTTCTGTTCGAGGGGGGCCTCGTTGAAGGCGTCGATGGCCTGCTGACCCAGGGCCGTACGGTCCACCAGGAACAGAATGCGGTTGAAGCGCTCCGCGCTGAGGAGGCGGTACATCAGCCCGATGACGGTGCGGGTCTTGCCGGTGCCGGTGGCCATGGCCAGCAGGCAGCGCGCACGGCTCTGCGCTAGGGCCTCTTCGACCGCCTGGATGCCCTTGATCTGGTAATCGCGCAGCTCCAGGTAGGCGAAGCCTTCCTGCTTGAGTCGCTCCTCGGCGGCCTCGCGGCTGCGGGTTAGGCGATCCAGCAGGCCTGCCGGGCTGTGGAACGCGTGCAGGGCGCGGGAGAGATTGGACGGGTCGCGCAGGTCACGGAACCAGGTGCCCGACTGCTCGGCCAGTTGCTTGATGTAGGGGCGGCCGTTGCATGAGTACGCGAAGGGGATTTGGTAATGGCCTTCGTGGGCGTTCGGCCAGGCGATGGTACGCCCCTCCACTTCCCAGGCGGGCCGCATGTCCGGTGTGGGCTTGAACCCCGCGGCATAACGCTCGGCCTGGGGGATCTTGCCGGCGACGTTGACGTTTTCGCGCTTGGCCTCCACCACGGCGATGGGCGTGAGGCCCGCGAACAGGACGTAATCGGCGGCTTGCTTGCCGATGGTCGGCCATTCTGCAATGGCCTTGTTCTTGCCCTTCTCCGGACGCGCGCCCTTGGCGTAGGTCAGCTCCCGGGAGTCGGCGAGCCAGCCGGCCTCTTCGAGTTGCTGATCGATGAGGATGCGGGTCAGTTCTTCGTTGAGCGCGAGGCCGGCGCCGGCGCGGCGGGTGGCCTCGCCGATGGCCTGCACGGCCTTGGGCTGGCTTGCCTGCTGGTCCTGTAGGGTCTTGAGGCGCTGCTCGAATTCGGTCTGCTGCTGCTTGAGCGCTGCCTCGTGCTCGGTGGCTATCTGCTCAAATACCCTGGCTTCCGCATCCATCTGCTCCGCAAGGGCCGCATATTCCTCGCGTTCCTTGCTCAGGAGTTCCGCCAGTTCCTGGCTGGTCTCGACCTGCTGGTTGGCTTCGAGAAGACGGGCCTTGAGCTGTTCGATTTCGACCTGGAGGCCGCGCAGGTGCTGACTGGGGTCCGGGGGCGGGAGAAAGGGGCCTGGTTTGAATTTTGGTCCGGCGGCACTGAAGGATTGGTGGAACCAGATGGCCAGTTCGCGCGCCACCCGCAGCCCGTCCATGGCCTCCTTGTGCTGGGTCCTGAAGCCGTGGGCCGCCTTGTTGCCCTCGATGCGCAGGGTATGGAACAGCTGGCGAACGGTCGGTTCGAGGCGGATCTCGCGGCTGATGCGGAACAACAGGTCTGCCTGGCTGGTGGTCTCGTCGAATTCGACGCCGATGCGGGCGGCAATTTCCTGGGCCAGGGCCTCGCCCAACTGGCGGAGCTTAAGCAGCGTGGTGTTGGGATCGGCCGAGAAGACCTGTTCAGCCGTCGAAGCAAGCTGAAAGAACAGCGGGCTGTGTTCTCTCAGAAATTCGAAATTGCTCGTCTTCACCCGCGTTCCTTCCAGGCGCCAAATGTTCACAGGGGCACCAATATTACCGAACCTCGATGCCTGGGGACGGGATGAGTTGGGAGGCGAGATGCCAGCAAGGCAAATTCAATGACTTATCTCAACCAAAAGGGCGCTCAGGCCACAACAGAAACGCCTCGTTAGCTACAAAATTGGGAACATTCATCGACTTGCCTATGGGCCCAATCAACCGGCCCTTTACTCCCACAAAACATCCCACGGGGGAACCGTCGATTTGGTCACCGAGCCATCATGGATTGAATCAGCGCTTCCTTGATCGACGATCACGTGTCGTCTTCGATGACGCCGATCTTGTGGCGGTACGCCAGTTCACCGCCCGCCCAGCCGGTCAGCAGCAGCAGCGCGGTCATGGCGGCGGAAAGTACCAGTCCGGTCCCGCGCACGGTCTCGGTCGGCGCGTCCCAGGAGTACAACGTGCGTGTAAGGGCAAGCAGAAGCACCGCGGCGTTGCCGATGAAGTGGATCCAGGCCATGCGATGGCTGCGCACTTGTGGGAGGGTGATGAAATCCGTGAAGCCCACCATGGCCGCGGCGACGCCGGTCACCAGGCCGGCCAGGGCCAAATACACCGGATTGAGCCCAATAGGCGTCGCCGGTGCCGAGGAAGATGAGATCGGTCACCAGCACGCCGACCAGGAAGGCGATGGGAAACGGCACGAGCATGGGATGCACCGGATGGCCGGCGAGGGTGACGCGACTTCTCACGGCCTTATGCGGGTGTGCCTGCATGTCTCACCTCGCCATTGGTGCGCGCATTCCTGGAGTCCAGTGTAGACGCGTACGGCGACGCGCGGCATGCGTCGGTGGGCGTGCAAGAAATGGCCGGCAGCAATTGGCCCCTGCGTCCTGTCTGGATTATCCTAGCGGCCTCGCGACCAGCCACCCTGTTCCCCCATGCTGACTGCCTTCGCTCTGCAAGACCAGCGCCTCATCCAGATCCCGGCCGAAGAGTGCAGCGCCCGGATGAACAGCGCCTTATGGGTGGATCTGGTCGATCCGGATAACGAGGAGCGCGCCTTGGTGGAGGCACGCTACCGGCAGCATCTGCCCGATCCGGACGAGGTGGAGGAAATCGAGGCCACCGCACGGTTCTTCGAGGATCAGGACGGCCTGCACATCCACTCCCTGTTCCTGCACGACGTGCAGGGACGTCCGCGCAATTCCACCGTGGCGTTCACGCTTGGCGCGGAACGCCTGGTCACCCTGCACGATCATCCCATTCCGGTATTCCGTCTGCTGCGCCTGCGCTCGCGACGTGAGGCCGGATTGGTGAACGATCCGCTGTCCATTTTCATGGCCCTGTTCGAGACCAAGGTGGAGGATCTGGCCGACGTCCTCGAACAGCTCTATCACGGGCTCGAGAAGGTCAGCCATCAGGTGCTCGAAGACAAGGAAGTGGATCTGGAAAACGTCATCGACAAGCTTGCCCAGCACGAGGACGTGAACGGCAAGGTGAGGCTGTGCCTCATGGATACCCAGCGCGCGCTTTCCTATCTGCTGCGCAAAGGCCGCCTCAATGCGGAACAGGCCGATCACGTGCGCGAGATGCTGCGCGACGTGGATTCCCTGCTGCCCCACAGCGCGTTCCTGTTCGAAAAGGTGAACTTCCTCATGGATGCCACCCAAAACTTCACCGCTATCGAGCAGAGCAAGATCATCAAGATTTTCTCCATCGCCGCCGTGGTGTTCCTGCCGCCCACGCTGGTCGCCAGCATCTACGGGATGAACTTCCGTCACCTGCCGGAACTGGAGTGGGCCTACGGTTATCCCCTGGCCCTCGGGCTGATGGTCCTGGCCGGCCTCGCGCCTTATTGGTATTTCAAGCGCAAGGACTGGTTGTAGGGTTGCGCAGCATCCCCGCGCTCAGTTCCAAGCGCTGGGGATTCCCGGATTATGCTGCGCTTCATCCGGGCTACGTGACCTTCCCGGAATTCGTCATTCCGGCGAAAGTCTGAATCCATCTTCGCACCGGGGAATGGACCCCGGCTTTCGCCGGGTGACGCGCGGTGTGAGTGCCGTCGGTACCGTCACCCGCGAAGCGGCAGGAAGAATGTCACGCCGCTTCGCAACATGACCTTCTATGGGCCCTCTGCGCCTCTGTATTGGGCCGTTTTCTTCCTGGCCACGGCCACTTCGCCTGGGGAACCGTCTAGCCTTTCTTGAGACCGTTCCGGTTTCTCGAGGAGCTGACCATGTCAGCCGTGCAACGGTGGGCGCCCGCACTTCTGTTCTGGCTGACCCTGATGGGTCCCGTTGGATCGGCCGCCCAGGCACAGCCCGATTTCACGCTACTGGTGGAGCGCTACGGTTCCGCGGTGGTGAGCATCAATGCCGAGGCGGCCGTCGGCGGCGGCTACGGTCAGATGCCGTTCCCCGAAGACAGCCCCTTTTTCGACTATTTCCGCCGTTTCTTCGAGACACCACCGGGCCAGGGACCACAGATGCGCCCGGAAGTGTCCATGGGTTCGGGCTTCATCATCTCCCAGGACGGCTTCATCATCACCAACGCCCACGTGCTGGAAGGCGCCAGGACGGTCAGCATCGGCCTGCACGACCAGCGCGAACTGAAGGCCGAGGTTATCGGCATCGACCAGCCCACCGACATCGCCCTGCTCAAGGTGGATGCGCGCAACCTGCCGGTGGTGCGGCTCGGCGATTCCAACCGGCTGCGTGTGGGCCAATGGGTGCTTGCCATCGGCTCACCGTTCGGCCTCGAACAGACCGCAACGCAAGGCATCATCAGCGCCCTGGGCCGTGCCCTGCCCGGTGATTCCTACGTACCCTTCATCCAGACCGACGCCGCTGTGAACCCGGGCAATTCCGGCGGACCGCTGTTTGATCTGGATGGGCGGGTGATCGGCGTGAACTCGCAGATCTACAGCAACAGCGGCGGCTACATGGGCGTTTCATTCGCCATCCCGGTCAATGTGGCCATGGACGTGGTCGAGCAGCTCAAGACCACCGGCAAGGTGGAACGCGGCTGGCTGGGTGTGCTGGTGCAGGATGTCACGCCGGACCTGGCCAAATCCTTCGGCCTGCAGCAGGCACAGGGTGCATTGGTCAGTCGCGTGCTCGAAAAAGGTCCCGCCGACAATGCCGGCATCGAGGTGGGTGATGTGATCACCGCCTACAACGGCAAACCGATCCGCCGTTCCAGCGATCTCCCGCCGCTGGTGGCGCGCACCCGCCCCGGCCAAACAGCCACGCTGACGGTGGTGCGTCAGGGCAAGCCCCGCGACGTGCAACTCACGGTGGAACAGCTGCCTGAAGCGCCCGAAGCGCAGGCACCCACGGCGCCGCCGCCGGGGCGGCTGGGCATCACGGTGGGACCGCTGCCACCGGCGCTCGCCGGCGAGATGCAGGGCGTGCTGGTGCTCGGTGTCGGCGACGGCCCGGCAGTACGTGCGGGGATCCGCGAGGGCGACATCATTCAGCGCATCGACAACACCGCCGTGAAGAGCCCCGAGGAATTCGAGCAGCTGGTGGCCAAACTGCCGGCAGAACAACCCATCCCGGTGCTCATCGCCCGCGACGGCGACAGCTACTTCGTCACCCTCACCCTGCCGCCCCATCCGTGATCGCCGCGGGCGGAGGAAAAGCATTTGAGAAAAAGCATTAACCACGGGGAACACGGGGGACACGGGGGGAAAGAATTGATTGGTTGTGGGAGCGGGCTTCTGCTTGCGACGGCCGACAATGCCCCTTTCGTCTTGCGACCTCATGACCGCGAATACCGGCTTCGTCACGTTCACGCTGCTGCCCTCGTGATCGCCGCGGGCGGGGGGAAAAGCATTAAGAGAAATGCATTAACCACGGGGGACACGGGGAAAGAATTCGACTGGTTGTGGGAGCAGGCTTCTGCTTGCGACGGCCGACAATGTTCCTTTTCTTCCTGCGACCTCAGCCACGAATACCGGAGCGTGCCAAGAACTATCGCGGCCTGAGGCCGCTCCTACAAAAAAAAGGAGGCTCTTCCGCAGAGTTTATGGGTACCCGTTGGGAGCATGCGTTCATAGCGGCATGATTGCGCTGTGGTTTCGAACTCAACAAGGGCTCTTCTTCTGAGGGCGAGAAATTATCAGAAGGTCTGACGATAGATAGACGGGGAACGAAGCGTCCCCTCTCCCTCCGGGAGAGGGCCAGGGAGAGGGGATCGAAACTGTGCGATGTTCGCACTCGCAGGCTGCGCCGGGTAGAGAGTTAGAAGTCCAAGTGCCAGTGATGATGCAGGCGGCGTACTGATTGAAGCCCCCTCTCCCCAACCCTCTCCCGAAGGGAGAGGGGGTAAGAAGGCTGGTGCCATGGCAAAAAAGTGACTAAGAGACAGCCCGGAGGGAGAAGAGCGTTCCGTGAGGGAGCCCGTGGAAACGTGACCAGTTTCTCCCGGAAGGAACGGGGCACTCAGGGCCACCCACAAATTCTGCGGAGGAGCCAAAAAGGATTTACCCCGCGTTCACCGTGGTTGATGCCTTTTTCTTCTCAACTCAGGATTCATTGAGGCGGTCGTAGATTTCCGTCATGCGGTGCAGGCGGCCGGCCAGGCCCGCCGGGACCTGGTCCCAGGTGAAGCGCCACTGCCAGTTGCCGTTTTCCGTGCCCGGCGTGTTCATGCGGTGTTCCTCGCCGAGGCCGAGGATGTCCTGCATGGGGACCACCGCCATGCGCGCCACCGATTGATAGGCGGCGATGATCAAGGGCCAGGGCATGGGTTCGCAGGGGCGTCCCAGGTATTCCAGTACGTAGTCACGCTGGGCCACATCCAGGCCGGTGTACCAGCCGAGGGTGCAATTGTTGTCGTGGGTGCCCGTGTACACCACGCAATTCTCCTCGTGATGGTGGGGCAGGTAGGGATTGGTGGGGCCGCCGTCGAAGGCGAACTGCAGGATCTTCATGCCCGGCAGCGCCCATTTGGTGCGCAGCGCGTCCACTTCCTCGGTGATGATGCCGAGGTCTTCGGCGACCACCGGCAGCGGATCGAAACGCTGGTGCAATGCCTCGAACAGGGCATCGCCCGGCGCCTTCACCCAACGGCCCTTGATGGCGGTTTCTTCGCTGGCCGGCACTTCCCAATAGGATTCGAAGCCGCGGAAATGATCCACGCGGACCAGGTCGAACAGGTCGATCTGACTTTCCATACGCTGCAGCCACCAGGCGAAACCGTCGGCCTCCATGGCCTGCCAGTCGTAGTGCGGGTTGCCCCAGCGCTGCCCGGTGGCCGAGAAATAATCCGGCGGCACGCCGGCCACCACGACGGGATGGCCCTGCGCGTCCAGTTGGAAAAATTCGCGCTGCGCCCACACGTCGGCGCTGTCGTGAGCGACGAAAATGGGCATGTCGCCGAACAGAATGATGCCTTGCTGATGGGCATAGGCCTTCAGGGTGTGCCATTGGCGATAGAAGACGAATTGCTCGAAACGCACATCTTCCACCGCGCTGGCATGCGTGCGGTGCGCCTCGGCAAGGGCGGCCGGAGCACGGTCGCGCAGCGGGGCCGGCCAGTCGGTCCAGGCCGCCTGGTGGTAGGCGGCCTTGAGCGCCGAATACAGGGCGAAGTCGTTCAGCCAGTGCTCGTTGGCCTGCTTGAAGCGGGCAAACTCCATTCCTTCGGTGGAGTCATTGCGCTTGCGAAACAGCGCGTGGGCATGGCGCACGAGATCGAGACGCGCGTCCACGCCAGGCCGCGGGTCCGCGTCGAGCCATCCCCAGCTGCGCAAGGTGTCCACGCTGATGAGATGAGGGTTGCCCGCGTGCGCCGAAAAGCACTGGTACGGCGAACCGCCGTTGGTGGGGCCGAGCGGCAGCAGCTGCCACACACTGAAACCGGCGGCGGCAAGAAAGTTGATGAAGTTGTAGGCCTCGGCGCCTAGATCACCGTTGCCCCACGGGCCCGGCAGGGAGGTCGGGTGCAACAACAGGCCGGCACGCCGGCGCATGAGTGGGCTGTGCTCGCTGGCGCGTCGACGATCCAATCAGGACTCCTGACCCCGGCGCATGATGCCGCCCATCTGCGGAGAGCCGCCGCCCTGGGAAATGGGCCGGGTGAGTGAGTCGGGCGACTCTTCCCCGATGAGTCGATAGAGATCGGCCAGGTGCATGCGGTAAAGGCGTTCGAAGTCGCGCACGGAATCGGGAGGATTATAGTCGCCGAACCACCAGAACCAATCGGATCCCTCACAGATGGCGAGCTGGCGTTCGGCCCGCGTGAGGCGCTCACCGGTGAGCCGGCCGGATGTCACTGCCGCGTCGAAGGCGCGCTTGGCCTCGCCGAGCAGGTCCCAGCCACGGTTCTTGTCGCGTTCGCCGATCCAGGTGGAGAACGTACCGTACACCCAGCTGCCCGCCACGAGGTGCGGCAGTTCGGCAGCCTTGGGGCGACCCGCCAGAAACTCGCTGAAGGTGGTCAGCTTGAATTTTGGATGATCCGCCAGGCGACGGTACAACGCGGTGAGGAAGTGATAACCGTTTTCCGGGTAATACTCCCAGGCATTCTCGCCGTCGAGAATGATGGACACCACGCGCCCAGGCTCGCTGGCGCAGGCCTTGTCGATGTTCTCCAGGTGGTGCACGAGATTGTTCACGGCGTCGTCTGCGTGCCAATCCGCATAGCTGAAGCCGATGAGATCGGACAGGCCGTCGTCGCGGAAAAAGCAGTCGATCTCGGCACCCGTCACGCGATAGGCGTGATGGATGCACTGGAGATTTTCCATGCCTGCGCGGTGCAGGCTGTTGCGCAGCACGCCGCCGCCGGTGCCCGCCCACTGGAAGCCGGCCTCCGCAAGGACCTTCAGGGTCGCGTCGCTCACACTACCTTCGGCGGGCCAGCAACCGATTGGGCGGAAACCGAAGTGGGACTCGAAAACCCGCAGTCCTTCTTCCACGTGCCAGCGCGCCCGCTCCGTACCACCGGGATAGGCGTTGAGCAGCGGCAGGGTAGCGTCGGGCATGGCCTCGTGCGCCGACTGCAGGTCCAGCAGCAGCGGCAGGATGGGGTGGGCGTAGGGCGTAACTGAAAGTTCGATCTGTCCTTGCTCGGCGAGGGTGCGATAGCGGGGCAGCACGCTCTCGATGAGTTCGCCGATCACCTCCAGCAAGGTGCGCCGATCATGTTGTGTAAACATGCGTCGCTTGGCTACGAGGGTGTGTACCCGGGCGTCGTCGCGCCGCACGGTCTCGCCCAGCCAAGCGAGGTGATACCAGACCAGCAGGTCGACGAGGAACTGCTCGTCGAAATAGAGCACCGCCTGGGTGTTGTTGACCACGCAGTCCGCCATGTCGGCGAGCAGCTGGTAGGCAGGAAAACGGTCGATCAGACGCTTGCGGTTGGCACGCAGGCAGGCCTTGACCAGCGTCGCGCGCGGCTCCGCCTCGGTCGGCAGCGCCGACATCACCAAGGCCGCGAGCAGCGGATCGCGCAGTCCCTTACCGTCCCGGAGGAAGTCGCGGATCTGTTGCGCGTAGTCGTCGAGTTGTTCGAGCAGGATCGGCGCGAAGTTCACCACCGCGCGCGCCTCGGGCACCTCCGCGATGATCGCCGCCATGTCCACGTAGTCTTTGATGGCGTGCAGATAAGTCCACGGCAGCTGGTAGTTCCCGCCCTCCCGTTCCTGATAGTAGGGCTGGTGCATGTGCCAGCACAGCACCACCGGCAGACGACCGTCATCGGACATGGTGCAGGTCCTGTCCGAGCATTTCCGGGCACACCAGCACCACGCCGTTCTCCGTTACATGGAAGCGGCGTGCATCATCTTCCGGATTCTCGCCAATCACCATGCCGTCCGGAATGATGCAGCCCTTATCGATCACCGCCTTGCGGATACGGCAGCGCTGGCCGATGGTGACGTTGGGCAGCAACACCGAGTCGTACACCTCGGAGAACGAGTTGATGCACACGTTCGAGAACAGCAGGGAGTGGCACACGTAGGCGCCGGAGATGATGCAGCCGCCGGACACCATGGAATCCACCGCCATTCCGCGCCGATCGTCGTCATCGAAAACGAATTTGGCGGGCGGCAGCTGTTCCTGGTAGGTCCAGATGGGCCAGTCGGTGTTGTACAGGTTGAGCTCCGGCGTGACACCGATGAGTTCCATGTTCGCAGTCCAGTAGGCGTCCACCGTTCCCACGTCGCGCCAGTAGGCCTGCTCCCCGGTGTGCGGGTCGCGGAATGGATAGGCCACGGCCTTGTAGCGCTCGATGACCCAGGGGATCACGTCCTTGCCGAAGTCGCGCGAGGAACGCGCGTTGTCCGCGTCCTCGATGAGGCGGTCGTAGAGAAACTCGGTGTTGAATACGTAGATGCCCATGGACGCCAGCGCAACCCCTGGCTTGCCCGGCAGCGGTTCAGGATTGGCGGGTTTTTCCAGAAATCCCGTAACGTTCCACTGGTCATCGACTTTCATGACACCGAAGGATCGTGCATCGGGCACCGGCACTTCCAGGCAGCCGATGGTGATGTCCGCATCCCGCTCCACGTGGTAGGCGATCATGGGGCCATAGTCCATCTGGTAGATGTGATCGCCGGCGAGGATCAGCACATATTCCGGACTATGGGAGCGAATGATGTCGAGATTCTGATAAATGGCATCGGCCGTACCGGCGTACCAACAGGCGTCGATGCGTTGCTGCGCGGGCAACAACTCGACGAACTCACCCAACTCCGCACGCAGGAAACTCCAGCCCTGCTGAACGTGGCGGATGAGCGAATGGGATTTGTACTGGGTGACGATGCCGATGCGACGGATACCGGAATTGAGGCAGTTGGACAGGGGGAAGTCGATGATGCGGAACTTGCCGCCGAACTGCACCGCCGGCTTGGAGCGCCACTGGGTCAGGCCCTTCAGGCGGGTACCGCTACCGCCGGCGAGAATCAACGCGAGCGTGTCGCGGGTGAGGCGGCTTACGAAACGAGACGTCTTGGTCAAAGGCATAGAAATTCCCTTCCTCCTGGGGCACTGCGTCGGAAGTCATCTTATCCTCACACAGGATTTTTGACTAACCGGTCATAGATGTTATTTTGCGCGCAGACCAGTGTCCTGAATTCCAGGCGTACGGCGAGGCGCAAGTGAACGCTTTGATTTCTTCATACGAACCCCTGCAGCGATTGCTCGAGGCGCGTCATCACGATCCTTTTCAGGTTCTCGGCCGGCACCCGTCCGCGGACCACGTCGTGGTACGTGCCTTCGTCCCGGGGGCGGCGAGTGTACTCATCCACGGAACCGATGCGCGCCTGCCCATGCAACGGGTCGAGCATTCCGACCTGTTCGAGTGGCATGGCCCTGCCGAAGCCGTACCACACCGTTATCGGCTCGAAGCGCATGACGGCCACGGCCATACCTGGGAGTTCTACGACCCCTACTGCTTTCCTCCCCTAGTGGGCGACCTGGACCTCCACCTCTTCGCCGAGGGACGGCACCGCCACAGCCACCGGTTCCTGGGCGCAAGAAGCCTGAGTATAGACGGCGTAGACGGTGTGCTCTTCGCCACCTGGGCGCCCAATGCCGAACGCGTGAGCGTGGTCGGCGACTTCAATCGCTGGGATGGCCGCTGCCACCCCATGCGTTCCCGTGGCAGCAGCGGCATCTGGGAGCTGTTCATCCCGGGTCTTGCGCCGGGCGAGTTGTACAAGCTCGAGATCCGTCACCGCGGAACGGGAGCGGTGGCCGTCAAGACCGACCCTTACGGCCGCTGGTTCGAGTTGCGCCCGAGTACCGCGGCGCGCATCCCGCCGCCGAGCGCGCACCAGTGGCGGGACGCGGGCTGGCTCACGGCGCGGGCCGAAAGCGATTGGCTGCACGCCCCCATGAGCATCTACGAGGTGCACCTGGGCTCCTGGCAGCGGGACGGGCACGGCGGCTTCCTGGACTATCGTGAACTGGCCCATCGTCTGGTGGAATACGTAAAAACCCAGGAATTCACCCATATCGAACTGCTGCCTGTCACGGAGCATCCGCTGGATGCCTCCTGGGGTTACCAGACCACCGGCTATTTCGCACCCACCAGCCGCTTCGGCGATCCCGACGGTCTGCGCTATTTCATCGATTACTGTCACCAGAACGGCATCGGCGTGCTGCTCGACTGGGTGCCCGCCCATTTCCCACGCGACAGTTTTGCCCTGGCGCGTTTCGATGGCAGCCCGCTCTACGAGCACGAAGACCCGCGCCGCGGCGAGCACCGCGATTGGGGTACCTTCATCTTCAACTTCGGCCGCGCCGAGGTGCTCAGCTTTTTGATCTCGAGCGCCGTGTACTGGCTTGAGGAATTCCACTTCGACGGCCTGCGCGTGGATGCGGTCGCCTCCATGCTGTATCTCGATTACTCGCGCGAGCACGGTGATTGGATCCCGAACATCCACGGTGGGCGCGAGAACCTGGAGGCCATCGCCTTCCTGCGCACCCTCAACAGCGTGGTCCACGAGATGTTCCCGGGTGCGCAGGTGATCGCCGAGGAATCCACCGCCTGGCCCATGGTGTCGCGTCCGGTGGATATGGGCGGACTCGGCTTTTCCATGAAATGGAACATGGGCTGGATGAATGACACGCTGGACTACATGCACAAAGAACCGGTGCACCGGCAGTATCACCACAACCAGCTCACCTTTGGGCTCTTGTACGCGTTTTCGGAGAATTTCGTACTGCCCTTCTCCCACGACGAGGTGGTGCACATGAAGCGCTCCATGCTCGACAAGATGCCGGGGGACGACTGGCAGCGCTTCGCCAACCTGCGCCTGTTGTACACCTACATGTATGGCATGCCCGGCAAGAAGCTGTTGTTCATGGGCAACGAATTCGCCCAGGGCCGCGAATGGACCCACGAGCATTCATTGGACTGGCACCTGCTCGAATATCCCCAACATCAGGGCGTGCAAGGGCTGGTGCGCGACCTCAACCACCTGCATCGCCGCATGCCAGCCCTGCATCGCCACGATTTCGACCATGAAGGCTTCGCCTGGGTCGACTGCGACGATGCCGCCCATTCACTGCTGGCCTTCACGCGCCGTGCCGGAGACGACCTGGTGGTGGTGGTGTTGAACTTCACACCAGTGCCGCGCAACGGCTACCGCGTCGGTGTGCCGCTGCCCGGTTCCTATGAGGTTCTGCTCAACTCTGATTCGGCGTATTACGGCGGCAGCAATGCGGGAACGGGCGGGCATCGCCATACGGATCCGGTGCCCTGGATGGGGCACGACCATTCCCTGTTGCTCAGCCTGCCGCCGCTGGCCGGATTGATCCTGCATCGCCGGCGGTACTGACCGGCGCATTGCGGCGAGAAAACAGCCGAACACAGAGGCGCAGAGAACGTCCCGTAGATGAAGCGCAGAGGAATCCGGGATCGCCGTCGCGGGACACTTCCTTTGGGCGCTCACCGCGCACAGCGGCAAAAACCATCCCCCGGATTCCGCTGCGCTTCATTCGGGCTACGCTGACCACAACGGCGCCACCAGGGATGGCACAGTGGAAGCGGCATTCAAAGCGGTAATCGAGTTTTTCGTGATCGCCGTCGAGGGCATCGGTGTAGGGGTGATCGTGCTCGGCAGCCTGCTGGTGTCGTGGCGTTACTTCCGAGGCTACGATGCCCCGGACGCCTATCGCGGATTCCGGGCAGGGCTCGGGCGCGCCATCCTGCTGGGGCTGGAATTCCTGGTTGCCGCCGACATCATCCGCACCGTAGCCGTGGACCCAACCCTCAATAATCTGGGGGTGCTCGCCGGGATTGTCGCCATCCGAACCTTCCTGAGCTTTTCCCTGGACCTGGAGATCAACGGCCGCTGGCCCTGGCAAAAGTAGTAAGCACGATCAGCCGCCCACAGCGTGCTCCAACCCCTGCTTCCAGTCCTGCACGAAGTTCTCGATGGAATCGATGAAGTCGGCATCGTGCTCCCGCCGGTTGATGGTGCAATGGATTACCACCTTGCCGAGGTCTGCTGCCTGACCGGCGGTGATGGTCCAGGCGAGGGCGTTCGGGCAGGTGGGGAGTGTGAACCGGACACCGCCTTTGATGACTTCACGCTGGACGGGAAACTCGCCCCAGACGCAATAGATCAGCCCATGCCCACCCTCGTCCCGCAACACACGTTCGATGGAGGCGCAAAAACCGGGGAGTTGCCTGAGGCTCAGTGCTTGCTGCAACGCTGTTTCATCGGTGCTGAAGTTGGCTTCGGCGAAGAATTCCATGGTGGTGTCATGCGGCTACGGAATAAGACCTACTGTAGCCAAACCGCATGGCGCGGCTCAACGCCTCCTGTGCAGGAGTGGCCTGAGGCCGCGCCTACAGAGCATCACGATCACGCCCGCCGGGAGCGGACCATGGCCCGGATGAAGCGCAGCGGAATCCGGGGAATGGTGTTCTGTGCGACGTGCACTACGGCAAGGGCAGGTGGATATCCCGGATTCCGCTGCGCTTCATCCGAGCTACGAGCCACGCACGCGCTTGTAGTGGTTGATGAGGCCATTGGTCGACGCGTCGTGGGCCGACACCGGGCTCTCATCGGTCAGTTCGGCAAGGATGGTCTTGGCTAACTGCTTGCCTAGCTCGACGCCCCACTGGTCGAAGGAATTGATGTTCCACACCACGCCCTGCACGAAGATCTTGTGCTCGTAGAGGGCGATCAGCATACCGAGGGTCCGCGGCGTGAGCTTGTCGAGCAGGATGGACGTGCTGGGTTGGTTGCCCGGGAACACCTTGTGCGGCAACAGCGCCGTCAATGCCTCGCCTGACAGCCCCGCTGTCTCCAGCTCTGCCCGCGCCTCCGCTTCGGTACGGCCGCGCATGAGCGCCTCGGTCTGGGCGAAGAAGTTGGAGAGCAGGATCGGATGGTGTTCGCCGAGCGGATTGTGCGTGTGCACCGAGGCGATGAAATCCAGCGGGATGAGCTGCGTGCCCTGGTGGATGAGCTGATAGAACGCGTGCTGACCGTTGGTGCCGGGCTCACCCCAGATCACCGGGCCGGTGGCGTAGTCGACCACGTCGCCCTGGCGATCCACGCGCTTGCCGTTGCTCTCCATGTCGCCTTGCTGGAAATAGGCCGGGAAGCGGTGCAGGTACTGGTCGTAGGGCAGGATGGCGTGGCTGCGTGCGCCGAAGAAATTCACGTACCAGATGCCGAGCGCGGCCAGGATCACCGGCAGGTTGCGTTCCAGGGGCGCGACGCGGAAGTGGTTGTCCATGGCACCGGCGCCATCGAGCAGCTCGTCGAAACGGTCCATGCCGATGTACAGCGCGATGGGCAGGCCGATGGCCGACCACAGGGAATAGCGTCCGCCCACCCAGTCCCAGAACTCGAACATGTTGTCCGTGTCGATGCCGAAGGCGCGCACGGCCGCCGCGTTGGTGGACACCGCCACGAAGTGGCGCGCCACCGCGGCCTCGCTGCCCAGCGCCTCCACCAGCCAGCGCCGCGCGGTGTGGGCGTTGGTGAGGGTCTCCTGGGTGGTGAAAGTCTTGGAGGCCACGATGAACAGCGTGGTTTGCGGATCGCAGCGCTTGAGCGTCTCGGCGATCTGGCTGCCGTCCACGTTGGAGACGAAATGCATGGTGAGGCCGGCCTGGCCGTAGGGGCGCAACGCCTCGCACACCATGTACGGCCCGAGGTCCGAGCCGCCGATGCCGAGATTGACGATGGACCTGATGGGCTTGCCCGTGTGGCCCTTCCAAGCACCGGAACGTACCTGCTCAGTGAAGCGGCGCAGGCGCGCCAGCACCGCACGGACCTCGGGCATCACGTCCCGGCCATCCACCACCACCGGCGCACCGGAACGGTTGCGCAGCGCCGTATGCAAGACCGCGCGATTTTCGGTCCAGTTGATGCGCTCGCCGCGGAACATGCGCTCACGCCAGGTCTCCACCTCGGCGAAGCGCATCAGGTCCATGAGCAGGTCGAGGGTGCGCTGCTCGATGCGATGCTTGGACCAGTCCACCAGCATGCCTTCGATGGCAAGCGAAAAATTCTCGAAGCGGCGCGGATCGGCGGCGAACAGGTCGCGCATGTGGCACTGGGCGATTTCCGTGTGGTGCGCCGCCAGTGCCCGCCAGGCCGGCGATTCGGTCAATCTCGACATGGATGTCCTTTCTCTTCCTTGCTTTCGATCGCGGGAGGTGAACCGGGAAGTCTAGCCGGGAAATCGGCGTACGGAATCGGAGACAGCCCCAAACCCTCGCCGCCCCTAACACGACGTTTAGATAGGGGTTGCCGCGCGTTTTTCACGCAGCGGACCGGCCGTTTGACCCATGAGTCCGTCCGACGGCTTGCTAATGTTCTTCCTCGTAGTTCGGATCGATGGAATGACGCCAGGTCTGGTCTTCCTTGTCGAACAGGCGCAGTGCCTCGGCGGGCCCCCAGCTTCCGGCCGGATAGGTCTGGATGAAATCGCGCTCCATGGACCAGACCTTGAGGATGGGGTCCACCACGCGCCAGGCCCAGCGCACCTCGTCGTAGCGCAGGAACAGCGAGTGGTCGCCCTCGACTACGTCGAGCAGCAAGGCCTCGTAGGCATCCAGCTTCTCCGCGGCCGGCACGTCGATGGTGGCATCCAGTACCGTAGTGCGTGTACGCATCTCGAGCCCCGGCACCTTGATCTGGATCTCCGCGCGCAGACACTCCTTGGGCTGGATGCCGAGGATCAGCCAGTTGGGCGCAAGGGCCTCGATGGGTGTCTTGCGGAACAACTGCTGGGGCGGATGCTTGAAGCGGATGGCGATCATGGAGGTGTCCTCCGCCAACCGCTTGCCGGTGCGGATGTAAAACGGCACACCGCGCCAGCGCCAATTGTCGATGTAGAGCTTGATGGCCGCGTAGGTCTCGGTGGTGCTGTTGGGCGCCACCCCGGGCTCTTCCACATAGGCCGAGACCTTCTCGCCATTGACGAGGCCGCGCCGGTACTGGGCACGGAAGGCATGGGCGTGGACGGCGCTTGGCGGAATCGGACGGATGGAGCGCAGCACCTTCACCTTCTCGTCACGCAGGGATTCGGCATCGAGCATGGCCGGCGGTTCCATGGCCACCAGGGTGAGCAGCTGCAGCAGATGACTCTGCAGCATGTCGCGTAGCGCGCCTGCACCGTCGTAATAGTCGGCGCGCCGTTCGATACCCTGCACTTCCGAATGGGTGATCTGCACGTGGTCGATGTAGTTGCGGCTCCACAGCGGCTCCATGAGCAGGTTGGCAAAGCGGAATACCAGCACGTTCTGCACCGTGCCCTTGCCCAGGTAATGGTCGATGCGGAACAGCTGTTCCTCGGTGAAATTGCGATGCAGGCGCTCTTCGAGCATCTGCGCGCTCTCGAGGTCGTAGCCGAAGGGCTTTTCGATGACCAGCCGGCGCCAGCCGCCATTCTCATAGTTGAGCGCCGCCGCCGCCAGATAGTCACTCACCGTGGCGAACTCGGATGGCCGGATGGCCATGTAGAAGATCACGTTCTGCGGCAGGTCCGGCGTGTTCTCGATGAAATGGCGAAGCCGGCCATAGGCCTCGTATTCATTGAGGTCCCCCTGAAAGAAGCGCAAGCGTGCACGAAAGCGAGCAAACGTCTCCTCTTGCAGGCCGCGCCGGGCCTTGGGGATGAGCGACTTCTGTACCGCTTCGCGCCAGGTGTTGTCGTCCCATTCGCGGCGACCGAAACCCACGATGGCGATCCCGTCCGGCAACCTGCCCGCTTCCTCCAGGTGATAGAGCGCGGGCAACAACTTGTTCACCGCCAGGTTGCCGGTGGCCCCGAAGATGACGAAGGTGCAGGGTTCAATCATGGATTTCTCCGGACCGCCGAGGCCGCCGTCCGCCAGTGTGGAAAAAGCGTTTCACGACGCAGGTTCAGGCCTTATGCCCTCCGAAGCCGTAGCGCATCATGGACAACAGCCTGCCCTGATAGCCTTGCGGGTCCTGGCTGGCAAAGCGCATTTGCAGGGCAAGGGTAATCACCGGCAGGGCCACGCCCTGCTCCACCGCTTCGATGGCGGTCCACCGGCCCTCGCCCGAGTCCCCCACCACACGGCTCATACCGGCGAGTTCCTGATCGCGGGACAGCCCCTCGGCGGTGAGGTCCAGCAGCCAGCTGCGCACCACCGAGCCGTGCCGCCAGAGTTCGGCGATTTGCGCGAGGTCCAGGCCGAATTCCTGCTTCGACTTCATGAGGTCGAAACCCTCGGACAACGCCTGCATCATGCCGTATTCGATGCCGTTGTGGACCATCTTGGTGAAGTGCCCCGCGCCCACCGGACCCACATGGGCCCAGCCACGGTCGGGCGCCGGCGCCAGCGCACGCAACACCGGCTCGATGACCGCGATGGTCGCGGGTTCACCGCCTACCATCAGGCAATAGCCATTCTCCAGGCCCCACACGCCCCCCGAGGTGCCGGCGTCCACGAAGCGGATGCCGGCGCTCGCGAGCAGGGCGCCGCGGCGCTGCGAATCGCGGTAATTGGCGTTGCCGCCGTCGATCACCACGTCATCCGGCGCGAGGCGTTGGCGCAGGTCGAGGAGCTGTTCCTCCGTGGGCGCACCGGCGGGAAGCATCAGCCACACCACCTTGGGGCTGGGCAGCTGGTCGAGCGCCTCGGCTACACTGGGGGCGGCGATCATGCCGTCTTCATCGGCGATCTTGCGTGCGACCTCGAAGGTGCGGTTGTAGCCGACCACCTCGACGCCCTTGCGGCACAGCCGCCGCGCCATGTTGCCGCCCATCCTGCCCAGGCCGATGATTGCAATGCGCATGCCGTTCACTCCAGGAAAAAGTCCAAAGCGTTAATGTAGTATGCAGCCCTTATTCTGCGAGCCCGGAACATAGGAACGTCTATGTTTCCTGGGGCCGCCACCGGTTACGAGTAAATCTATGTCGAAGATCCTGTTTGTCAGCAGCGAGGCCCACCCGCTCATGAAGACGGGCGGCCTTGGCGATGTCAGCGGCAGCCTGCCCGCCGCACTCAAGCGCCTGCGCCACACGGTACGCCTTGTGCTTCCGGCCTATCAACAGATAACCGACCGGGCAGGCAAGCTGAAGACCATCGCGACCCTGAAGCTTTCCGCTACTGAGCCGGTACGGATTCTTGAAGGGGTGATGCCGGACTCGCGGGTGAAGTTGTGGCTGGTGGATGCACCGGGCTATTTCGATCGCCCAGGCAATCCCTATCTGGACGCCGGCGGCCGCGACTGGCCCGACAATGCCGAGCGCTTCGCGGCCTTCTGCCGGGTGACCGTGGAACTGGCCATGGACCGTGCAGGACTGAATTGGCGCCCCGACGTGGTGCACTGCAACGACTGGCAGACCGGCCTGGTGCCGGCCCTCCTCGCCCGCGAGCAAGGGCGGCCTGCCACGGTCTTCACCGTGCACAATCTCGCCTACCAGGGGCTGTTCCCGTGGCATCAGTTCGCTGCCCTGGGCCTGCCGGCCGACCTCTGGCACATGGAACGCATGGAGTTCTACAACCGGTTTTCCTTCATCAAGGGCGGGCTGGTGTTTGCGGACCAGATCACCACGGTCAGCCCCACCTATGCACGCGAGATCACCGCGCCGGATCTCGGCTGCGGCCTCGACGGCCTGCTCCGGCACCGCGCCGACCGATTGTCGGGCATCCTCAACGGCGCCGACTATGACGTCTGGAACCCGCAGCACGATCCGCTCATCGCGCACAAGTACTCGGCTGCCGATCTGCGTGGCAAGCGCCTCAACAAGGCGGCGTTGCAGGAGCGCTTCAACCTGCCTCCGGCGGACCGGCCACTCATCGGTCTGGTCGGCCGCATGGTGGAACAAAAAGGCATCGACCTGCTGCTGGCGGCGATACCGGCCCTAATGAAGGAAAAGGTGCAAGTCGCCGTGGTGGGTACCGGCGACAAGGGCTTCGAGGCGGAGCTGTGCGCCCAGGCCAAGCGCTACCCGGACAGCATCGGCTATCACATCGGCTATGACGAGGAGCGCGCCCATCTGGTGGAAGCGGGGGCCGACATGTTCCTGATGCCGTCGCGCTTCGAACCCTGTGGTTTGAACCAGATCTATAGCCTGCGCTACGGCACGCCGCCTATCGTGCGCCGCACCGGCGGTCTGGCCGACACCGTCGTGGACGCGACCTCCGAGACCCTCGCCGCCGGCAAAGCGACCGGCTTCGTGTTCGATGAAGCCACGCCTGAAGCCATGCTGGGCGCGGTGCGACGCGCGCTGGCGCTGTACCGTCAACCCAAGCTCTGGCAGCAACTGGTCACCACGGCCATGGCCCAGGACTTCAGCTGGGATGCCAGCGCCCGCCAGTACTTGCAGATCTACGCCAAGGCGCGCGCCTAGGGCGGGCCGTGCCCGCCAACGGGTTGCCCTGCGAAATGGCGGCCATGGGCCCCATGCCACCGCGATGTAAGAATTCTCCTGCAAAGGCGCGCTATAATGGCGCGCTTCGTTGCGGGCCGACGCCCGCACCCAAGCGCCCCCTCCTTACCGCGAATCAAAAACAGTGAGCGACAAGAAGTTACGAGCACGGGTCAAGCTCTTCGGCAACCTGCTCGGGAACGTGCTGACTACTCACGCCGGTCCTGAGGTCCTCGCCGCCGTCGAGCGACTCCGCAAGGGTTTCATCCGCCTGCGCAAGCGCCCCGATCCCCGCGAACGAGCGCGCCTCATGGGTTTCATCGAGTCCCTGGACGTCGCCACGCTGACCCATGTCCTGCGTGCCTTCAGTGCGTATTTCAGCCTCGCCAACATCGCCGAGGAGGCGTTCCACCACCGCGAGCGCCGCCGCCAGGTGCGCGTTGGCGGCCCGCTGTGGCGCGGCTCTTTCGATGACGCGCTGCGTGAATTCAAGCGCGAGGGCATCACGGCCGAGCAGTTGCAATCGCTGCTGAACCGCTTGCGCCTGATGCCGGTGTTCACCGCCCATCCCACCGAGGCCAAGCGCCGCACCCTCATGGAGTGCGTGCGCCGCATCTTCGTGGCAGGCGAGAACCTGGATGACCCACGCATCGGCGCCGAGCAGCGCGCCGAAATCTTCCAGCAGATCGAAGGTGAGATTCAGATCCTGTGGAAGACCGATGAGGTGCGCACGGAGCGCCCACAGGTGCGCGACGAGATCAAGAACGGCATGTTCTACTTCCGCGAGAGCCTGTTTACCTCGGTGCCGGAAACCTACCGGAATTTCGACAAGGCCCTGCATCGTATCTATGGCGCGGATTGCGGCATCGAGGTCCCGAGCTGTTTGCGCTTCGGCTCCTGGATTGGCGGCGACCGCGACGGCAACCCGTTCGTGACGCCCGAGACCACGGCCATGGCCGTGCGCCTGCACCATCGCGAGGTGCTGCGCGTGTACCTGCGCTCAGTGACCGAACTGGGGCACATCCTCACCCACTCGCGCGTGCTGTTCACGCCGTCGGCGGCATTCGATGCGGGCCTGGCCCGTGACGAGGCGGCCCATCCGGACGCCTTCGTCGGTCACAAGGAAAATCGCTTCGGCTTCGAGCCCTACCGCCGCAAGCTCTATTTCATGCGCTATCGGTTGCACGCCAACCTGCGTGCGGTCGAAGCGCGTATGGACGGCCGCAAACCGGACAGCACGGCCGGCTATCACTCGGAAAAGGAATTCCTCAACGACCTCTATACCATCCGCGACTCACTGGTGAGCCACGGCGACGCCAATCTCGCCGACGGCCGCCTGAAGGATCTGATCCGTCTGGCGGAGACCTTCGGTTTCTATCTGGTGCACCTGGACGTGCGCCAGGAATCCGCCCGCCACACCCAGGCCGTGGCCGAGGTGCTGAACCACCTGGGTACCGACTACCTGGGCCTGGAGGAGAACCGCCGCGTGGCGGTACTGGCGGAACTCATCAGCCAGAGCAGTGCCGTCAACGTCGATCGCATGGCCCTCACCGAGCCCACGCGCCAGACCATCGAGGTACTGGATGTGATGGAGCGCATGCGTCGGGAAGTGAGCACGGAAGCGTTCGGCAACTACGTCATTTCCATGACCCACGCGGCCAGCCACGTCATGGAGGTGATGTTCCTGGCGCGCCTCGCGGGCCTGGCGGGCCGGCGCGGCGACACCTGGTTCTGCGACATCCAGATCTCGCCGCTGTTCGAGACCATCGAGGACCTGGAGCACATCGAACTGGTGATGCGCACGCTGCTCAGTAACCCGTGCTACGCCACCCTCCTCAAGGCCTCCGGAAACCAGCAGGAGGTCATGCTCGGCTACTCGGATTCCTGCAAGGATGGCGGCATCCTTGCGTCATCGTGGAATCTCTACAAGGCCCAGCTTGAGATCGCCAAGCTCGCTGATGAATTCGGTATCGACTATCGCCTGTTCCACGGCCGCGGCGGCACCATCGGCCGTGGCGGCGGCCCGACCCACGAGGCCATCCTGTCGCAGCCCGAGGGCACCGTGCACGGTGAGATCAAATTCACCGAGCAGGGCGAGGTGTTGTCCAACAAGTACAGCAACAGCGAAACCGCCACCTACGAGCTCACCATGGCGCTCAGCGGCCTGCTCAAGGCCAGCCGCTTCCTGGTGAGCCCGCCGCGCAGCGATAAACCGGACTACAGCGACATCATGGAGGCGTTGGCGCACACCGGCGAGCAGGTGTACCGCGACCTCACGGATCGCACCGAGGGCTTCCTCGATTATTTCTACGAATCGACGCCGGTCACCGAGATCGGCCTGCTCAACATCGGTTCGCGGCCATCCCACCGCACCAAAGGCGACCGTTCCAAGGCCTCGGTGCGCGCCATTGCCTGGGTGTTCGGCTGGGGCCAGTCGCGCCAGACCCTCCCCGCCTGGTACGGCATCGGCGGTGCACTCGGGCGCTGGAGCCGGGGCGACGCCGAACGGGTCGCGCAATTGCAGGCCATGTACGCGGACTGGGCATTCTTCCGCGCCCTGCTCAGCAATTCGCAGATGTCGCTGTTCAAGGCCGACATGGATATTGCCGCGGAATATGCTGGCCTGTGTGTCGACCAGGGCACGGCACAGGTGGTGTATCACCGCATCCGGGATGAATATCGCAGCACCGTCGATCAGGTGTTGCTGGTGGCCCGCCAACAGGCCCTGCTCGACGAAAACCCGTCACTGGCCGTAGCACTGGGCCGGCGAAATCCTTATCTGGACCCGCTCAACTACATCCAGATCACCTTGCTGAAGCGCTACCGCGACGAGCGGCTCACCCCCGAGGAACGCCAACGCTGGCTGGCGCCGCTGCTCCGTTCCATCAATGCCATCGCGGCCGGCATGCGCAATACGGGCTAAATAGCTGTTCCAAACCTGAAACCCATGCCAGCTCGCAACCACGCCGAGATCGCAAGGGAAAGACCGCAGGAACGTAGTGGAAAATTATTCCAGCCCTTGGCGTTCTTCGCGTCGTGGCGTGAGTCAATCCAGGCGTCTCGTGGTTCGGAACAGTCACGGGCGTTAGCGTACGGCTTCGCTTCGGCAGCGCCCGCCCGGGCAGTTGCCGAGCGCCTGCATGATCGGGAAGGTAAACGCACGCTGCACCAGGAAGACGACGACCACTGCGCGTCACCCAGCGAGATCCGTGGCCTCCATAATCCCCCGCTTTAACCTGCGCGACATGGCTCGCAAATCGGGGATTCCTCGGTAGCAGCCGCCGCATGTCCGGCTATAGTTAGGCCGGGTCGGACCCCGGGTCCGCACCGCCTAATGGGAGGACAGCATGAAGATGCCTGAAATACGTGCCATTGCCCGCGATCGCGGTCTGAAGCCGGGGGTTGCAGGCAAAGCCGCCCTCATTCGCGCCATTCAGCGCGACGAGGGCAACTTCGATTGCTTTGGCAGGGCGGACAGCAATTACTGCGATCAGGAAACCTGCCTGTGGCGCACGGACTGCCTGCCGGCAGCACGCAAGGAAGCGTGACTCAGGCCGCCTGCACGGGGATGGCGTTGGCGCTGCGAATCACGTTGTTGCCAGCGTCCAGATAGACCAAGGTCGGCTTGTAGGTCGCCAGTTCCTGCTGGCTGAGGCCGACGAAGGCCGCGATGATGACGATATCGCCCGGCGCCGCCTTGTGTGCGGCCGCACCGTTCACCGAGATCACCCCCGAGCCGTCTTCCGCACGGATGGCATAGGTGACGAAACGCTCACCGTTGGTGACGTTGTAGATGTGGATCTGTTCGTACTCGCGAATCCCTGAAAGATCGAGCAATTTGCCGTCAATGGCGCACGAGCCCTCGTACTCGAGCTCCGAGTGGGTCACCCGGGCGCGGTGCAACTTGGCTTTGAGCATCATGGACTGCATGGAGAAGGGCCTCTTAGGTAACGGTAAACCGTCGCATTGAACGCGATATTATGGGGCCTACCTGCCCACTATTTCAATGAAACACCTGCACAACAATCAGGGTGTTTCCCTCGTTAACCCATACCAATCAATAAGTTGTCTATCAAACGGGTAGTGCCCAGTCGAGCGGCCGCCAACGCCACCAGGTGATTGTCCGTGGCCGTGGGCGCCGCCAAATCCGCCGCACGCCGGATGCTCACGTAGTCCGGCCGGAACCCGCTCCGCTCCAGTTCGGCGACTGCCTGCTGTTCCAGGGCGGCATAGTCGCGCCGCCCTTGCCGCAGCAACGCCCCGGTCTCGGACAGGATCCGGTAGAGCGCGGGGGCACGGGCGCGTTCCTCCGGGGACAAATAGCGGTTGCGTGAGCTCAACGCCAGGCCATCCGGCTCGCGCGCCGTGGGCAGCCCCTCGATGGCGATGGGGAAACACAGATCCTCCACCATCCGACGTATCACCACCAGTTGCTGGAAATCCTTCTCGCCGAACACGGCCACATCCGGCTGCACGATGTTGAACAGCTTGCTGACCACCGTCGCAACACCGCGAAAATGCCCCGGGCGGAATGCGCCACACAGGAGGTCGGAAATCGTCGGCACCTCGACCTGAGCCACATCGGCCTGGCCACGCGGATACATCTCCGCCACGGTCGGCATAAACAGGAGATCGGCGCCGCCTTCACGCAGTTTCGCCGCATCCTCGTCGGGTGTCCGCGGGTAGGCGGCCAAATCCTCGTTGGGGCCGAACTGCAACGGGTTGACGAACACGCTCACCACCACGCGCTCAGCCAGTTCACGGGCACGGGTGACCAGTGCCAGATGGCCGGCGTGCAGATTGCCCATGGTGGGAACGAAGCCGATCCGGTCGCCGGCGGCACGCCAGGCGCGGACCTGTTCGCGCACGGCAGCAATGGTAGTTACGTTATGCATGGCAGGGTTGTCCAAAGCGCATGGGTCACAGGGAGCAAGGGAACATCAGGCGCAGAGAGTAATCACCCGATCACGGAAGTACCGGCATCTGCCGCCCGGAAATGCGCGGGATGCGCCGTGCCCCAGTGGGTGAATCCTCTCATTCGAAACTGTGTTCGGCGGCAGGAAAACTGCCGTCTTTGACGGCAGTGGAATACGCCGCCAGCGCCGCCGGGACGCTGCCCGCTTCCGCGAGGAAATCCTTGGAAAACTTCGGTCGCCTGCCCGGGGTGATACCAAGCATGTCGTAGGACACCAGCACCTGCCCATCACACTCAGGGCCGGCGCCGATACCGATCACGGGAATATGCAAGGTGCGGGTGATACCCGCCGCCAGACTGCGCGGCACACTCTCCAGCAGCACCACGTCGGCGCCGGCCTGCTCGAAGGCGATGGCGTTCTGAAGCATGGCCTCCGCTTCCTGCTGTCCACGTCCCTGCACCTTGTAGCCGCCGAGCTTGTGCACGGTCTGGGGCAACAGCCCCAGGTGTGCGCACACCGGTACGCCGTGACGCGCAAGATGCGCGACGAGGTCCACGTCTTCGACCGTGCATTCCAGCTTCACCATATGCGCTCCGCCCTCCTGCATCAGCCGTCCGGCATTGCGCAGGGCCTGCTCGGTGCTGGTGTAACTCAGGAAGGGCATGTCGGCCATGATGAGCGCATTCGAGGTGCCACGCCGCACCAGGCGCGTGTGATAGACCATGTCGTCCATGCTCACCGGCACAGTGGATTCTTGCCCCTGCACCACCATGCCGAGCGAATCCCCCACCAGCAGGACTTCGATACCGGCGTCATCCATGAGCCGCGCGAAACTGGCGTCATAGGCGGTGAGCGAGGCAAATTTCTGCCCCTGTTCCTTGAATTTTCGAAGCTGTGTGACGGTGATGCTCATGGGAATCACAAACCGATGGGCAGGGGATTGAAGAAGTGCCGCCCGCTACGGATCGACTTCACCTGGGCGAGCAGTTGCTGGTAGTCGCGCTCGCCGGAAGCCAGATCGATTTCCGCGGCATTCACGATGAGCAGAGGCGACTTGTCAAAATGGTAGAAGAAGCGCGCATAGGCCTCCACCACGCGTCCCAGGTAATCCGTACTGATGCTGCGCTCTTCCGGGCGCCCGCGCTTGGCAATGCGCGCCAGCAGCACATCCACCGGGGCCTGCAGGTAAATCACCAGATCGGGCGCGGGCAGTTCCAGGGTAAGGTGCTCATACGCCTGCTCGTAGAGCCGCAATTCATCGGCTTCGAGCGTGAGTTCAGCAAACAGCTGATCCTTGTCCATGAGGAAATCGGACACCCGCACCGGCGAAAACAAATCGGCCTGGCGCATGGCCTGCAGCTGGCGCGCACGTTGAAACAGAAAGAACAACTGGGTGGGCAGTGCCGCGTGGCGCGGTTCCTGGTAGAACCGCTCCAAAAAGGGATTTTCTTCGGCCGCCTCAAGCACCAGCTCCGCATTGAAGGTGTCCGCCAGACGGCGCGCGAGCGTGGTCTTGCCCGCACCGATGGGACCTTCAACGACGATGTGACGCAGCGTGTTGTGTGCCAAAGGAGTCTGCCGTTGCTCGGAAACGGCGCAAGGATATCATGCCGTCCCGCTGAGCCGCCGAACTCCGCGGCGATCGCAGGCGTCGGCAAGCGCGGCCACAGCACGGCCGTCGGGGAGCACCCGATCGGGAGCGACCTCCGCCAGCGGGAGCAGCACGAAGGCGCGCAGCGCCAGTCCGGGATGAGGTACGGTGAGGCGCGGGTGGTCGATGACCCGGTCGCCATAAAGCAGCAGATCCAGATCCAGGGTCCGCGGCCCCCAGCGCTCGCCGTCCCGGGTACGCCCGTGCACCGCCTCGATGTGCATGAGTGCATCCAGCAAAGCGAGCGGTTCAAGCGTGGTCTCGAGCACCGCCACCGCATTCACATAATCCGGCTGCCCGGCGGGCCCCATGGGGGCGGTGACATAAAGCGACGACGCCGCCAACCGTTGCGTGTGCGGCAGTCCAGTAAGCGCCTCGAGAGCGGAACGCACCTGGCGTTCCGGACCGTTCAGGTTGCTCCCGAGCCCCACATAGGCCCGGACCGCGCTCATGCGGTGCCCTGATCCGCCGGTTTGCGTTTGCGCCGGCGCGGCCTGCGACGCTTCTTGGCCGGTTGCCCGGTGCTTGCGGCCATGCTGTGGCGGCCGCTTTCATCCTCGCTCTGGAAACAGGTCCACCAGTTTGCCAGTTCCGCGACATCCTCGCCGCACTCGGAACGCAGCAGCAACAGGTCGTAACCGGCGCGGAAACGCGGGTGCCCCATGAGGGTTTCGGCACGCTTGCCGCCGCGGCGCTTGAGGCGCTCCTGCAAGGTCCAGATCTCGCGTGCCTGCAGGGTGAAACGCTTGGGAAAGGCCACATGCTTCACCTGGCGCGCCACCACGGCATCACCGGCCACCTGCATGGCTTCCAGTTCGCTCATGCCGCGTTCGCGGTTGCGTGCAGCCTCGCGCGCCACAGACTCCCACAGCAATGCCGCCACCAGAAAGGACGGCGTAATGGACTTGCCCTCGTCCACGCGCCTGTCGGTGTTTTCCAGCGCCTTGGCCACGAATACGCGCGGGAACTTGTTGCGCTCCTGCTGCAGCTGAGCGTCGGTCTCCGGGAACAGGTAACCAAACAGGCCGTAGTGACGCAGCAATTCGTAGGTTTCTGCCGCATAACCGGCCTGGAACATCTTCAGGGTTTCATCGAACAGGCGCGCGGGCGAGATGTCCTCGAGCAGGTGGCCGAGATCAAAAATGGCTTGTTCGCACGCCGAATCGATTCGGAAACCGAGCTTGGCCGCGAAACGCACGGCGCGCAGCATGCGCACCGGATCTTCACGAAAACGCTGTTGCGGGTCGCCGATGATGCGCAGGCGTCCCTGATCCAGATCCTCGACACCGCCGGTGTAATCCACGACCGAGAAATCGCGAATGTCGTAATAGAGTGCATTGACCGTGAAGTCGCGGCGCCATGCGTCGTCTTCGATGGTGCCATAGACGTTGTCGCTCAAAATCCGGCCGTTTTCGTCGAGTACGTCCTCTTCGCTGTGCTCGTCATGTTGGGCACGGAAGGTGGCGACTTCGATGATCTCGCTGCCGAAATGCACGTGGGCGAGGCGGAAGCGCCGGCCGATGATGCGGCAGTTGCGGAACACGCGCCTGATCTCTTCCGGGCGCGCATCGGTGGCCACGTCGAAATCCTTCGGCTCGCGGCCAAGCAGCAGATCGCGCACACCGCCGCCCACCAGATAGGCCTGAAAGCCCGCCTGCTTGAGGCGGTACAAAACCTTCAGGGCGTTTTCGCTGATGTGGGCGCGGGAGATGGTGTGCTGATCGCGCGGAATGATGCGGGGTCCGGATTTCGCGGGCGGCGGATCGTCGTCGGAAAAGAGTCCGAATTTTTTCGCGGATTGCTTGAGCCAGGAAAACATCTGCGTATAATACCACCGCGCTGAGCCGCCCGGCTACGCAATGCTCCCATCGTCTAGCGGTCCAGGACGTCGCCCTCTCACGGCGAAAACCGGGGTTCGAGTCCCCGTGGGAGCGCCACTTCTTCCTTCCCTCCCGTTTCCCTAGAAACGCACCCGTACCGTCGCCGCGAGGGTGTCCTGCGTGCTGCGCGGTTGATAGGCGTAATCGGGAACGACGCCATCCCCATCGAGATCCACCAGTGCACCGTTGTCCGTTATCGGGCCGTCGATGTCCGAGGCCTGGAAACGGTAGCCCTGGTAATCAATGGACAGTTCCAGCATCCGGTTGAAGCGGTAGCCGATACCGATATAGAACCACGGCTTGGGATCGGGTTCCAAATCGATACCGTCATAGAGGTTGACGTGCTCTTCGACGGCCAGAGGTAGCAGCAATCCGCCGCGCGCCGTCCAGCGCTCGCCATCGGTCTCAACGCCGAAGCGCAGGAAACTGAGGGTGTATTCTTCCTCGTAACCGCCGGCCCCGGTAATCTCCCGGTTCCAACTGTCGACGCCCAGCGCGAGGATCACGGCAGCCTTGTCCTCATCCTGGATGCGGGGCCGGAACGCGAAGCCACCCTCGGCGGAAACGCCCACATACTCGGTGGTCGTGGTGGCGGGCGTGCCGTCCTGGTATTCGCCATCGTAGTCCACTTCGCCGCCGTACAGCTTGCCGCGCGCAATGACGTCGGTACGGTTGCCAATCTTCACCGCCAGGTCACCCACCGCAACCGCCCGGGGTCCGCTTTCATTGAGCAGTTCCCGGTGCGCGAAGTCGTCGTACTCACGCCAGTAGAAGTATTCGATGCCCCCGCCCGCACTGAAACGCACATCGGCCGCGCTGGCGCTGCCCGCGACCAACAACAGTGCGCTGCCGAGCAGGACGCGCGCACGACGCGTGCGCAGACAGGACGGGGTTCTATCAAAAGGGGAGTGGATCACGGCGCGGCTCCTTCGCCTCTTCTTTTTTTCGTGACCCGAGTATCGCGGAACCCGCACACCCCATGCAACAACAGTCATGAGCCGCAGGCGGCCCGGTTTTCCCGGATCGCCCGGGTGTGTTACCGTACCGCCCCCGCCCGGAGGGTCTCCCATGGCACGAGCCGGTAGCCGCAAAACTGAAAACGCCTTTGATCTTGAGCACGCGATGGCCGAGTTGGAAACCATCGTGGAACGCATGGAACACGGCGAGCTCTCCCTGGAACAGGCCCTCAAGGACTTCGAGCACGGTGTGCAGCTGAGCCGCGCCTGTCATCAGGCCCTTGGTGAGGCCGAGCAGAAAGTGCGTCTGTTGCTGGAAAAGAACGGCCTTGACGAGCTGGTTCCCTTCGCGCTGAAACAGGAAGGCGCCGCCGACGGGGATGACGATGACGCTTAAGGTCTTGCTGGGCGAGTGTCAGGCCCGGGTGGAATCGGCGCTGGCCCGCTGGTTGCCTCCGGCCCATGAAGATCCGGCACGCCTGCATGCGGCCATGCGTTATGCCTCCCTCGACGGCGGCAAGCGGGTCCGGCCGGTGCTGGTCTATGCCGCAGGCCGCGCCCTCGGCGCCGAACCCGAGTGTCTCGACGGCCCGGCCTGTGCCGTGGAATTCATCCACGCCTATTCCCTGGTCCATGACGATTTGCCCGCCATGGACAACGACGATCTGCGGCGTGGCAAACCCACCTGCCATAAAGCCTTTGATGAGGCTACCGCCATCCTCGCCGGGGATGCGTTGCAGACCCTGGGTTTCGAGGTGCTCGCCACCGATCCGGCCATGCACGCGGACCCGGCCCGCCGCCTGCGCATGGTGGCGGCACTGGCCCGCGCCAGTGGTTCGCGCGGCATGGTGGGCGGACAGGCCATCGACATCGCCGCGGAAGGCCGCCGTCTGAGCCTCGATGAACTGGCCCAGATGCACCGCCTGAAGACCGGCGCCCTGATCCGCGCCAGCGTGCGCCTGGGCGCCCTGAGCGCGCCGGCTTACACGGACGCCCTCGGCGAGCGGCTGGATGAGTATGCCGCCCACATTGGATTGGCCTTCCAGATCCGCGACGACATCCTGGACGTGGAAGCGGACACCGCGACCCTCGGCAAGACCCAGGGTGCCGACGAGGCGCGCAGCAAACCGACCTATACCTCACTGTTGGGCCTGGGCGGTGCCAAGCACAAGCTGCGCGAGGTACACGCCGCGGCCCTGGCAAGCCTGCAGGATTTCGACGCCGCGGCCGATCCCCTGCGCTGGATTGCCGACTACATCGTCGAGCGCGGGAACTAACCCGGCAGATCCGGAACTCAACACAGCGAACGCAGGGCTTCCATCCGTTCTCTGTGCCTCTGTGTTGGGCTTTTGGTATGCCACCCTTGCATGCGCGGCCCCGCGCCGCCATTATTGAACGCTTTCTCTGCTTGCCCCGGCCGCGATTGAATGCCTGATTCCTCTCAGCCCCTCCTCCACCGAATTGACGATCCGGAGCAGTTGCGCGCGCTGTCGCTCCCGCAACTCAAGTCCCTGGCACAGGAACTGCGGGAGTTCATGATTGCATCCGTGAGCCGCACCGGCGGGCACCTGGCGGCCGGGCTGGGTACGGTGGAACTCACCATCGCGCTGCATTACGTGTTCAACACGCCCGAGGACCGCATCGTGTGGGACGTGGGCCACCAGAGCTATCCCCACAAGATCCTCACCGGGCGGCGTGACCGCATGCCTACGCTGCGCAAGCGCCACGGTCTGGCGGGTTTTCCGAAGCGCGATGAAAGCCCCTATGACACCTTTGGCACGGGTCATTCCAGCACTTCCATCAGCGCGGCCCTGGGCATGGCCCTGGCCGCTAGGCGCAGCGGTTCGCGGCGCAAGGTGATTGCCGTCATCGGTGACGGCGCCATGACCGCGGGCATGGCCTTCGAGGCGTTGAACCATGCGGGTGACCTGGATGCGGACCTGCTGGTGATCCTCAACGACAACGAGATGTCCATTTCGCCCAACGTTGGCGGCATGTCCAATTATCTGGCGCGCCTGCTTTCGGGCCGCTTCTATTCCACGGTACGCGAAGGCAGCAAGAAGGTACTCAAGAACGTGCCGCCCCTGTGGGAGCTGGCGAGCCGCGCCGAGGAACACGTAAAGGGCATGGTGGTGCCGGGCACCATGTTCGAGGAACTGGGTTTCAACTACATCGGCCCCGTAAACGGGCACGACATGGAAACCCTGATCAAGACGCTGCAAAACCTGCGTTCCCTGTCAGGCCCACAGTTCCTGCACATCGTCACCAGGAAGGGCAAGGGCTACGCGCCTGCCGAGCAGAATCCGTGCTTTTACCACGGCGTCACACCCTTCGACCCGGACACGGGCAGCATGGTGTTTAAGTCCTCGGGCCCGACCTATACCCAGGTGTTTGGTGAATGGCTGTGCGACATGGCCGAACACGACCCGCGCCTGTGGGGCATCACCCCCGCCATGCGCGAAGGCTCGGGCCTGGTAGCCTTTTCCGAGCGCTTCCCGGATCGCTATCTGGATGTGGGTATTGCCGAGCAGCACGCCGTCACCCTCGCCGCCGGCCTGGCCTGCGAAGGTATGAAGCCGGTGGTGGCCATCTATTCCAGTTTCCTGCAGCGAGGTTACGACCAGCTCATCCATGACGTGGCCCTGCAGAACCTGCCGGTGCTGTTCGCCATCGATCGCGCCGGCATCGTCGGGCCCGACGGCCCCACTCACGCCGGCACCCTGGACCTCTCCTTCCTGCGTTGCGTACCCAACCTGATGATCATGGCCCCCGCCGACGAAGACGAGTGCCGACGCATGCTGACTACGGGTTTTCTGCACGATGGACCCGTCGCCGTGCGTTATCCGCGAGGTACCGGTCCGGGCGTGGCCATCACGCCGCAACTGGAGCCGTTGCCCGTCGGCAAAGGAGAGGTCCGCCGCTCAGGACACGGCATCGCCCTGCTGTCCTTCGGCAACCTGCTGACCCCGGCGCTGGCCGCCGGCGAGGCGCTGGATGCCACGGTGGTCAACATGCGTTTCGTGAAACCGCTGGATGAGGCGCTGCTGCGCGAGTTGGCCGGAAACCATCGCCTGCTGGTGACACTCGAAGACAATGTGATCGCCGGTGGCGCAGGCAGCGCGGTGGCCGAATACCTGTCGGGCATCGGCCTCGACTGCCTGGTACGCCACCTGGGCCTGCCCGATGCCGTCATCGAACAGGGAAGCCGCGAGGAACTCCTGACCGAATGCGGTCTGGATGCGGATGGTATAATCGCCGCCGTTCGCGCCATGTCCGCCGGGCTTGCTAACGCGCCCGGCCTCACGTAAATTCTTAGCGCTTCTCTCAACAATTCGCCGATGAAACCCAGGTATACCCTCAAGGTCGTGACCGATTTTGCCGCTGCCCACTCCTTGCGGGATTATCCGGGTGAATGCCGCCGGCTTCACGGCCACAACTGGAAGGTGGAAGTGGAGGTGGTGGCGTCCGAGCTGGATCGGCTCGGCATGGCCATCGATTTCAAAGACGTGAAGGCAGCGGCTCGCGCCGCGGCGGGGGAATTGGACCACCAGTTTCTCAACGACATCCCGCCCTTCGATCAGGTGAACCCCACGGCCGAAAACATCGCCGCCCACCTGTTCGAACGCATCGCTGCAACCCTCGACAACGAGCGCGTGCAGGTCAGTGCCGTTACCGTCTGGGAGACGGAACGTGCCTGTGTCCGCTACGCGAAGGAAGGCTGAGAATGACAAAGTGCTGTGAAAACACGATGGCTGACGTGCAGAGCAGCCATGACACCCGCCGCATTCCCATCAACAAGGTGGGTATCAAGGACATCCGCCACCCGGTGCGGATTCTTGATCGCAGCGGCGGCGAGCAGCACACCATCGCGAATTTCAACATGTACGTGAACCTGCCCCACAACTTCAAGGGCACGCACATGTCGAGGTTTGTGGAGATCCTCAATCGCCGCGAACGCGAGCTGTCGGTGAAGTCCTTCAAGGACATGCTGGCGGAAATGGTCCAGGTGCTCGAAGCCGAGGCCGGCCACATCGAGATGTCCTTCCCCTATTTCGTCCAGAAAAAGGCGCCCGTCTCCGGCGTGGAAAGCCTCATGGACTACGACGTGTGCTTCATCGGCGAAATCATCGACGGCCAACCCAGCCTGAAGGTGCGCGTGGTGGTGCCGGTCACCAGCCTGTGCCCCTGCTCCAAGGAAATTTCCGACCGCGGCGCCCACA
>JAWLGK010000044.1:0-3987 GCA_041685115.1 Gammaproteobacteria bacterium
GGGTGACAACGGGTGTGAGTGCCGTAGGTCACGTTGGCGCGCAGCGCCTACGTGACAGGCGCGGTATGAAGATGTCACGTAGCTTCGCAACGTGACCTACGACTACGTGGCAGTAAGGTGGTCGCGAGCAGAAGCTCGCTCCCCCCCGTGTCTGATGCTTTTTTCCTCAACCCGCTACACGTCAGGCGAATCCGTCTTGTCGAACTCGTGCAGGGTGAACGGGGCGAGGTCCAGGTGGGTGGCGTAGGCGCGGCGGCCGAGGACTTCCACGCTGCCTTCGCGCCGGTTGTCGTTATCGTCGCTGAATTCGAAGCGGTACCAGCGCCGCAGGCCCATGCGGCCGCTGGGGTCACGGGCGGGGCGCAGGCGCACCACCGCGACGGTCTCGTCGAGCAATTGCAGGTCGTGGCGCTGACAGGCGGCACGGGCCGCGCGCAGGGCGATGTCGCGGGCGCGCAATGCGTCCAGCCACCAGGCGATGATGGCGCCGATGAACAGGACGACGAGCAGGGCTTCCTGGATGGTCATAGAGGCGGGCTAGTGTACTGTTTCACTCTTGGAGGCACTTTCAGAGCCACCCAAAAGCGCCAAGGCAAGGCGCACTCCGCAGGGAATGGCGAGCCCTTGCCAAGGAGTGCAACGCCGCATTGGCGCTTTTGGGTGGCTCCCTTCGGGCGAGCCGCTGGTCGGCCATCTGCGGCGTTGCGCTCTCTTGAAATGGGGCCGCCATTCCTGCGAGAGCGCGCCTTGCATCTGCCCGACCAGCGGATCGCTGAAAGTGCCTCCAAGAGTGAAACAGTACACTAGGTTATCAAAACCGGAGACGATAAACTCGGCGCCATGAAAGTCTCGGACCTCACCCTCGATCAGCTCGACTACTGGGTCGCCAAGGCGCGTCGCATCAATGCCTGGTATCCGGAAGGCGCCAACGAACTGGTGTACGTGGCCGGTCCCAACGTGCCGCCGCGGAAATGGAAACCAACCCGCTACTGGTCCCAGGGCGGCCCGCTCATCGAAGAGGCCCGCATCGACATCAACTGGGACGTGGAAGGCACCGGTGAATGGTCCGCCTCCGTGGAGCCCGATATCCTCCTGCGCGGCGCCACCGCCCTGGAGGCAGCCATGCGCGCCTACGTGTGCAAACTCTTCGGCGCAGAAGTCGGCTGATTCACTGAGCTTTCCCTTGTGGGGGCGACCTCCCGGTCGTGATTCTTCCGGCTGCCCAATCGCGACCGGCAGGTCGCTCCCACAGGGCTGTCTCTTGGTCACATCATTTCCAGGAGCGACAGAAGCTTGCGTCCTTTCTCCCTTCGGGAGACGAGCGCATGGATGCGCGAGGTACGACCCCATAGATGGGGGAGGTAGACCGCGCCGGGAGCAAGCGGTCGAGGGCAATGCACGGAGCGACTTACCAAAGGACAGGATGATGGGATCAATAAACCAACAGCCACACCTGAATTGATCCCCTCTCCCCAGCCCTCTCCCGGAGGGAGAGGGGGCAAGAGACAGCCCACAGGGGTGATGGATTCATCACCCCGCCAGCCGCCAGCCCACACGCTCGCCAGCGCGCAGCGGCACCACAGTGCTGTCGCCCATGGGGTAACTGGCGGGGACTTCCCACTCGGTTTTTTCCAGCACGATGGTGCTGCGGTTGCGGAACAGCCCGTAATACTCGGCGCCGAAACGGCTGGCGAAGGCATCCAGGCGGTCCAGCGCGCCGGCCTCCTCGAAGGCCTCCGCATACAGTTCAATGGCCGCGTGCGCCGAATAGATGCCGGCGCAGCCACAGGCGGCTTCCTTGGTGGGGCGCGTGTGCGGCGCGCTGTCGGTGCCCAGGAAGAACTTGGGGTTGCCCGAGATGGCCACTTCGACCAGCGCCTCGCGGTGGTGCTCGCGCTTGAGCACCGGCAGGCAGTAATGGTGCGGCCGGATGCCGCCCTGGAACAGGGCGTTGCGGTTCATGAGCAGGTGCTGCGGCGTAATGGTGGCCGCCACGTTGATGCCCGCATGCTGCACGAAGGCCGCGGCCTCGCGGGTGGTGATGTGTTCGAGCACCACGCGCAGGTCGGGGATACGATCGAGCAGCGGGCGCAGCACATGCTCGATGAACATCAGTTCGCGATCGAACACGTCCACCTGCGGATCGGTGACTTCGCCATGCACCAGCAGGGGCATGCGCAGCTCCGCCATGGCGCGCAGCGTGGGCTCCACCTTGCGCAGGTCGGTGACCCCGGAATCGGAGTTGGTGGTGGCACCCGCCGGATAGAGTTTCACCGCATGCACGATGCCGCTTTGCTTCGCATGGGCGATTTCCTCGGGCGACGTATTGTCCGTGAGGTACAGCGCCATGAGCGGCGTGAACGACGCGCCTTCCGGCAGCGCCGCGAGGATGCGCCCGTGATACGCACGTGCCTGCTCGACGGTGGTCGCCGGCGGACGCAGATTGGGCATCACCATGGCGCGCGCAAAGCGCTCGGTGGTGTGCGGAAGCACGCTTTTGAGGGCGTCGCCATCACGCAGATGGAGGTGAAAATCGTCGGGTTTTGTGAGTGTGATGCGCATGGACATCATCCGCGGAAAGGGTCCGGCTATTATGCACTGCGCCGCCGCGGGTTTCGCAAAACGCGGCCCGATACGTTAAGCTTGCCGGCCATGCCTTCCCCGGAATCCCCCAATCTCAGTCTTTCGCAGCGTTTCCGTGGCTTCCTGCCGGTGGTCGTGGACGTGGAAACCGCCGGTTTCAACGCCTATACCGATGCCCTGCTGGAAATCGCCGCGGTGACGGTGACGTTCGACGCCTCAGGACAGCTCGTCCCGGAGGCCACCTTCTCCTGCCACGTGGAGCCGTTCCCGGGCGCCAACCTGGACCCGCGTTCGCTGGAGTTCACGGGCATCGATCCCTATCACCCCTTCCGCATGGCGGTGACCGAACGCGAGGCGCTGGAACGCGTGTTCGCACCGGTGCGCGAACGGGTGAAGCAACACGGCTGCACCCGCGCCATCCTGGTGGGGCACAACCCCTTCTTCGACCTGGGGTTCATCAAGGCCGCCGTGGAGCGCACGGGCAACCGCAAGAATCCCTTCCACTCCTTCACCACCTTCGACACCGCCACCCTCGCCGGCCTGGCCTTCGGCCAGACCGTCCTCGCCCGGGCGGCCGCGGCCTGCGGCATCGAGTGGGACCACGCCCGCGCCCATTCCGCGGTCTACGATGCCGAGCGCACGGCGGAATTGTTCTGCGCCATCGTAAATCGTTGGGATGCGCTGTCGGGCGGCATCGCCAGCCTCGCCGAGGCGGAACCGCCCCAGGATGCGGCAGGCCAGTCGTAAGCTCCGCCGTAGGTCACGTTGCGAAGCTACGTGACTTCTTCCGAACCGCACGTCACGTAGGCGCTGCGCGCCAACGTGACCTACCACGGACGGCGCCCCGGCATCCCGTAGGTCACGTTGCGAAACTACGTGACCTGCGGATTGTTAGCTGGCGGCCTTGGCGACGGCGGCTTCCAGCATGGGCTTGAGTTCACCCTTTTGGAACATCTCGACGGTGATGTCGCAACCGCCGATGAGTTCGCCGTTGACGTACACCTGCGGGAAGGTGGGCCAGTTGGCGAACCGCGGCAGGTTTTCGAAGATCTCCGGGTCCGTCAGCACGTTCACATACGCGAACTCCACGCCGCAGTTGGCCAATACCTGGGCGGTACGGCTGGAGAAGCCGCACATGGGCATTTGCGGCGTGCCCTTCATGTAGATCACGATGGGGTTCTGCTCCACCTGCTGGCGGATGCGCTCCATGACGTCCATTGCTTCACCTCGTCTATCGAATGGGGCCGAACCGGTCACAGCGACCGGCGCAAGACTTGAGCATATTAGTCAACTATTATGGGGCTGCGCAACCTTGTCCACGTGGGTCTGCAGCCAAAGTTCCAGCAGGGCAAGGTGCCAGAGCTTGCTGCCCTGCAGGCGCGTGAAGTGTTTGTCGGGCTCGGA
>JAWLGK010000009.1:0-41396 GCA_041685115.1 Gammaproteobacteria bacterium
GTTAGAGTATTCACGCAGGACCTGTAGCCTAACAATCGGCTCCAAGCGACCCGGGGAAGCGGCGCTACCGCTTCCCCGGGCGCCTGAGCCGAGCCGTTAGCTCTAGCTATGAAACACATTCGCCACAACCCAAGGACCAACACCGTAACCGTCGGCGACGGGGACCCCGGCGGCAAACGAATCGTTCCAGTCGTTGAACCGTCTAAGGTCGATTTGGAGCGAAACCCCATTGCTTCGTTCATCTACTGGGAGGTTCTGTACCCTGCCGTGGAGGCGAAGGACAGAAGAGAGGGAAGAACGGGCGTAGCATACTCGCTTGTGCCTCCGGATCCATGGCTGGTCGCCTTGGGAATGGTCATGTGGGAGGGGATCGTTCAGGGGCTTTCGTGGGATGTGGTCAAGCTATCCGTCAGAAAGGCACTTTCCGTGATGCAATCGCAAGGTGTGGCGCCCGATGAGAGCTACGAGAAAAAGGGCCGAAAACGCGCAGAACTCGGATTTTGCTGGACTGCCTACAAAGATGGTAAGAAGCAGTACGACATGTTCGTGGGTCTGCGTCGTTTCCATAATGAACAGATCAAGAAAGTTAAGAAGAGCTAACCATCCAATGAAGCCGACGCCAGAAAGCTGTGCGGTTACCTGACCGGCGGCAGCGGCGCGGCTTATTGGGAGCGTTCGGCAACTAAAGAAAGAAGAATGAACAATTGAGTTTCTGTGGGCTCGTCAAGGCGCAGCGCTCCGCCAAGGGCGCATAGAAGAGAATCATCGGCGGTCCAATTCAAAATGCAGCGCCAGCGGAAAGAGCAGCGCAGGATGGAGGCGAAAATGAAAATGGAGTTCTTCTCGGCAGCGCGGTATGTCAGCCTCTTTGAGGCGGTCCTTGTCTGTCGCGTTGCCGCCAGTCGCTTTGGCGCAGGAATCCGGCCGTTGGCCGAACAAGTCGCTCAGCCCGACGCCGGACACCGTATCGCCTTTTCATGCAGCGTCTGCGGCGCGGGCTAGCTAAGCGTTATGTGCTCTAAAGCATGAACGAAATTGCCGAGGTTTTGGCCGATGCAAAGTCATTGGCAAAAAAATACCGAAAGCTCACTGGTAAGCCTCTCGGTATAACCGGCGAGGTTGCAGAGTTCTCGGCTGCGCAAATACTTGGCCTTGAGCTTGCAGAAGCCCGACAGTCCGGATATGACGCAATACGAAATGAAAACGGAAAAGTAACAAGAATCCAAATTAAAGGGCGGTGTATAGCCGATAATTCAAATCCCGGGCAGCGCCTTGGCCGCATTCAACTCAACAAAGAGTGGGATACCGTGCTCTTGGTGCTGCTGAACGAAGACCTTGAAGTATTGAGCATGTATGAAGCTGAAAGGCCAGAAATCGAAAAGGCTCTGTTGGCTCCCGGCTCAAAGGCAAGAAACGAACGTGGCGCTTTGGCGGTTAGTAAGTTCAAGGCTATCGGACATGAAATTTGGAAACGAAGTCGCACATAACAAGCGCGTGGAGTCGGACTCTCTACGTCGGCGCTTCGCGCCGCCTCCGCTCGCCGCTCACGCGCAGCGTTAGCCCACAATGCCTGATATGGACGAATACCAAGTTTCGAGCATCGAAGAGCTAAGGGGCGTGATTGATCGGCTCACCTATGGTGAATGGGCGTTTCGCGGGCAGTCGAGTGCAGACTGGAGCCTTGAGCCTTCCATCAATCGATTTACGTCACGCCTGTCCGTTATTCGTTCGGGCCATCGCCCGCTGGTGGGGCGCGAAAAACTTGAGTGGCGAGAAAGCATGCGAGCGTTTGAACTGCGAATGTTCAGGGAGTACGCTCAAAGCAGCAATCCAGAAAAAGAGCTATCCGAAGAAGAGGATCTCTTGGATGTGCTGGTGGAACTCCAGCATTATGGTGCCCCAACACGTTTGTTGGATTTCACCCTAAAGCCCTATATTGCATTGTTTTTCGCTCTCTACGAAGGCACAGGGGATCTCGCTTTTTACTGTCTTTCTCTTGACGGTGTCGATGTTGTCGAGAGGTGTAGCAAGCCCCTGGTCGATAAGTTATGGGGAGAAGACGGTGCAAATTCTCCCAGTATCTATTTCTACAGACCTCAGTATCGAAATGAGCGGATAGAATTGCAGTGTGGCGCTTTTGTAATTCCTTCCACCTGCGTGCTTCCTTTTGAGTCCCTGCTTGGAAAGACAAGTACCAGGATTGTTCGGTACGTTATTCCTGGCAAATTGAGGCGTGACATTCACATTTTGATGAGCAAAATGGGGATTTCGCCAAGATCTGTGTATCCAGAGAAGGAGGGCGTTATCAAAAGTTTTGCATGGGAAGCAGCAGCGAAGGTGTTTGCATGACGTTTGTGGATTTCAGCCAAAATAACATCGGCCTAAAAGGTCGATACGTCTTTGTGAACCGGCTAGAAAGCCATGGAGAGCTCGGCGTAATCGTCTCCCACGTCAATCGCTTCTTCAATAACCCTCAAACAAAGCGCCTATCCCTGAGATTGTCGGCCGACACACCTATGTATGGGAACTTAGTTGTTCCCCTCTCTGTCATGCTTGTTGGTCTTAAGGAAAGCGGCAAAGAAATAGTGCTTCACACAGAAAGTGACCATCTGAACGAGTTCTGCGTTCTCAATCCGCCTGTTGCCTCCAGTAAGAACTTCTCGGAATCAAAAAGGATTCTAGACAAGGTGTGGCGGATAGAGAATGAATTTCACCTTAATAACACAGTCGAGTTTTTGAGAATATTTTTTCGCGGTAGGCTCGGGCTAAATGAAGATGCCGTGAACGTACTTGAGCTTGCCATTATTGAGGGTATTGAGAATTCACTTATACACTCGAATACGGGAAGGTGCTTCTTTATGGGGCAACTTCATAGAAAGCAGAATTACTTCACCTTGTGCATGTCCGACTCGGGGATCGGTATTCAAAAAAGTCTTGCCGATGGCGGTCTGGTGTTTTCGAAGGAGCCGGAATCCCTCGCGTCCGCGATTAAGAAGGGTACGACAAGCAAGCACTTTGAAAATCGCGGAGGTAATGGGCTGTACTGCCTCTCTCGATTAGCCAAAATAAATAGAGGTCATTTCTGTCTGTGGTCTGGTGCGAGCTCGATTGTCGTTGATGGAAAAACGGACAATGACCGCGTATTAGAATACCTGCCTAGCATCCGTTTTTTGGATCGCTGCACCCACTTGGATTTTCAAATACCGCTCAGCGCCGACGTTTCTGCGGACTACGACGAGTCCCCATCCGAAGGGTTCGAGAGCATGGTCATAACAGCCGATGCTAATGGATTTAACACGCTGGTGGTGTCAGAGTTGGAGGCAGGATATTGCACAAGGCATGCCGGCCAAAAGGCGCAAGAAATTGTTGGTCGGCTTCTTGAGTTTCCTACTGTTGTTGGAGTGATGATTGACTTCGCTGGCATCTCGATCTGCTCAATGAGTTTTCTAGACTCCTTTCTCGGTGTGCTCTGTAAGAGGATCGGGATCAAGGAGTTTAACGAGAGAATCCGAATTAAGAATGCTACGCAGGAAATTCGGAAGTCGGTGTTTCGTGTCACCAAGAGTGGCTAACAACCGCATGCACTCGGACAGCAAGAAGCGCCGCTCCTTCGTCGCGTCTCTCCTTGCTGCCGGTGATGCGGGGCGTTATGCAAAGGAGGAGTAATGGACATTTCTGGAGAGCTTCCCGTAAAAGCGAAACACCACCTGATTGCAGTGCAATTCAGGAAGTGGTTCCTTTATCTAGACAGCGTCGGCATTTTCGCCTTCGGCCTTTTTCTCGGCTCGCTCGGCGCGACGGAGAGCGAGCACTTTTGTGCGTTAATCTCGTCCCTGCTTGTGGGTTGGTTGTTGTTTGTAGGGAAAAGTAACTTCCCTGCCTATATCGAAAAATTACGCAAATCGAACGACGGAAGAGACAAGGAGTTCGAGAAAGAATTGATGAAAGAACAGTTCAAGTTGCTGGCATTTGCACCAGCGACGATCCCATATTGGATCGGCCTGGTCTCATTGCTCAGTCTTGTGCTCCAGCCGTTCATGGCGCCGCAGGATCTTTCGTTGTTCTTGCCGGCGTATTTTCGCTAGCAGTGCATAACCATCGGCTCCAGGCGACCCGAAAAAGCGGCGCGGGTTTCGTGGTTTTCTCAGGGGTTCGGTGCGCCGCTTTTGCGGGCGCCTGAGCCGTGCGTTAGCTGCTTCAACATCGGGAGGTCGTAGTGAAACGGAACCTTTTGGAAATCTACGCTTTGGCAGTCTGCTTTTTCACCGTTGCGTGTTTCGTAATCGTTCTTGGGATTGCCGTCTGGGATGGTGTCTCTGTTCTCGCGCCAGAGTTCACGCTCTCCAACCACAACTGGGAACGCCATCAAACGGATGAGGCATTCAGAAAGTCTCTCAGCAATGAAAACCGTTATCGAGAGGACAAGGACAGCTACAAGCCACCCGAAGGCGCCGCGCTAACGGATGCGCGAATTCAGAGTTATGACCAGGCGCTGCGCGCTGAGCGCAGGATCGGATTTCAAGGCTTGGCGCGGAATGCCATCATCTTGCTGTTGAATATTGCGCTATTCGCCATCCACTGGAAGCTTGCTGCGCGAGCCAGGAAAAATGCCAGCTAACAATTTCTTTCATCCGACGCCCGTGACGTTGCGGCGTTCTTTCAGGCTTCGGTGCGCGGGCGCGGCTGAAGAAAAGCGTTGGGCCTTCAAATGAAACGGACCCTCATCGCCCTAATGCTCATTAGCACCTACGCATCTGCGGAAGTGCGGGAATGCTCCATTGAGGAGCAGCGGTGGCTTGATAAAGAGCTTCCTCTCCTCACTTCTTGGCCTCGCATCCATGCCTCATTCCTTCGAAACGTACCGGAGTGCGATGATGGATTCTTCGCAGAGGGGTATACCGAAGCGGTGGTTAAAATGCTTGCCGTTCGGTGGCAGTCCTTGCCAGAGCTTCGGGCATTTAAGAAAAATGATCCGAAGTTCTTTGCATTTGTGCTGAAACACATTGACGCGTCCGCGGACGGGAATGACTTAAAGCAAATCCGGGCGAATGCCAAGCAGCGGTGTGCGCCAGAAAACAGGGACTTATGTTCACTTATAGAACAAGCGGCGGAAAGAGCGATCCAGGAGCTTTGAACGTGCCGTCGACAAAAGACAGGCCCAACCAGGCGCTTGAAGCGACGCCGGGAAGCTTTCCGGCTTCTTCATGCTGCAGCGGCGGCGCGCTTCAGCTTCATCGTTAGGCCAAAAAGTGATGGATAAGCGGTACGAGAAACGCATGGCGCGGTACTGGGCCGAAATGGAGCAAAAAGCACTTCGCTCTCTCTCGTCGTTGGACATGACTAGTTGGTTCGATCTGTGGCATACGCACCCTGACTGGAAAGGAAAAGGCAATCGATGCCCGGAAAACCGGATGGCATCAATCCAGCTTGGCTATTCCTTGTTAAAGAAAGCAGAAGAACTCGCCCGGGTTGCTCCGAGGTCCATCCAAAGCTGGTTGGCCGTCTGCCCCAACTCCCTGGATGATGGAGTGTACCTTCATTCCGAGAATCCCAATGGAACGCCTTTCCCTTATCCTTTTGAAGGCGTCGAATGGGGCGCTTCGGATCACCCGGTCCTGGATGCGGTCGTTGATTCACAAAGGCACAGAATTGGAAAGGCTCTGTATGATTCGGAACCTGTGTTCTTCGTTACCGCAAAGATGGCCTAACCAGGCGCTGAGCCCGACGCCGGAAAGGTTTGTGCTTCTTCATGCCGCGGCAGCGGCGCGGGCTAGCTAATCGTTAGGCTTCTAGGAGCAAAGAATGAAACTAGGATTGTTGCCACGTCACATTTTCTTGTTGCTCTGTTCCGTGAGTGCCGTGACCTCAGCAGAAGGCAAACGTGATTTCTTTATCGTGAAAGCGGGCATCATGGAGCCTTCGGGAGATGGGGTAGATCGCCTTCGCGAAACCAACACAGTTTCAATGAACCCGTCGAGAAAGCCCGGCTTTTGTTTTATCGTCGATCCCCCGAGCCCAAATCGGTATCAAGTCTATTCGGTGCATCATTTACCTAAGGTCCCTGCGGCGCTTACTGGAGATTTCGCGAAGTCGCCACCTCAGGCCGCCGTATCTGGCATACAGACAGAAACTTCAGTTGTTGATGGCATCCGTCCATTTTGCTTTGATTTTAGCCCTGGCGACCCAGTTGGCAATTATAAAATCGAGGTTTTTATTAACGGCAACCTGAATACGACTTTAGATTTGACTGTGGTTTCAAATGACGATGCATAGGCGCAAAAGCCTAACCAGGCGTTCAACGCGGACAGTTTGCAGCGGGGCATTTTGCTACGCAAAATTTTACGCCCCACTGCAAACCACTCCGCCGGCAAGCCGGCTCCGTTCTGCCGGTTAACTTGGCGTTAAGCTCTCTTAAAGGATGCAGCGGCGTGATAGGAAATAGGCTCTTGAGTGGCATTTTGGCGCTAGGAAGCGTTGCCATCTCGCTTCTATTCGCCTTTCATGGTCTTGGAATGTTAGTTTCTACAAAGCCACCCCAATCCGCAGTGCTGTTTGGAGCACTGTTGCTCCTTTATGGTTTGTGGACTCTGGTCTTGCTTGGCCTCGCCTGGTGGCGTGGCAACCCGACCGTAACGAAAATCTCAAAGTTCTCGGCGCTCGGGCTCTTTGCCACCATCGTCATTGGTTCGCTCGATGTCGGAATGATCAGTGGCCTCGAATGGTTGATGATCGTATTTATGGGGAGTCTCCTATGGCTGCAGTTTGTCGCTGTTCGGCGCATTGTGAGTGAAAAAGGCAAGAGCTTAACCAACCAATGAAGCCGACGCCGGTAAGCTTTGCTGTCCTTTTCGGCCGCCGCGGCGGCGCGGCTTATCGGTAACGTTAGGTCGCATGAAACATGCCACTGACTCATCGCCCCGTTGAAGAAAAAGACATTCAAGTCATTTGCGGTTTTCCGCAAAGCGAAGACGAGTTGTTTTTCTTGTTCCCGAAGGCAGCATTCCCGTTGGCTCCGTCGCAGTTACAGGGCGCAATCGCGCAGCGTTCAGACTCAATGGTAGTCGAACTTGGCGGTGAAGTTGTCGCTTTCGCCAACTTCTACCGCTGGGAATCTGGTGGCTGTTGCTCTATTGGCAACGTCATCGTTTCCCCGGCAGCCCGTGGACGCGGCGTGGGCCGCTATCTCATCGAACAAATGATTGCCCTTGCTTTCTCAAAGCATCAGGCTGCCGAGGTAACAGTGTCGTGTTTCAATCAAAATGTTGTAGGCCTGTTGCTTTATCCGAAGCTGGGGTTTCAGCCGTACGCCATCGAGGAACGTCAAGACAAGAAAGGAAATCGAGTTGCGCTTATTCACATGCGGTTGCCGCGAAACGCAACCTAACATTGCGTTCGAGAGGGACGCGCCAAAAGCGGCGCGCCCCTCAACTTTACGTTATGTTCTCTAGGGAGGCATCGTCATGGACATAAAGAGGCTAGTTCCAGTCATCCTCATTTGTATGTGCTCGGTAGCATCAGCAGGAGAATCCGCTGAGATACAGCAAAGAGTAGAGGAGCTAAATGTCCAGTCGATGAAGCTGCTTGGCGTATCGATCAATGCAGTGCGGTACCTCGTGGATGCCTCGCCAAACCACTACTTACTCCTTTCCGCGCTGGAGCAGTCCGGCGAAATCAATTATGTCCGTGAACTGAGTCATTGACGCGAAAATGGAGGAGCGGGGTGGACGCGAAAAGTATCTGCGCATCATCCCTGTCGGGGCTGGGGAAGATGTGCAGCGGTGCATGCTCGCACTCGAACATAACAATTTGCTCAAGTCGGACGCTTCGCGCTAACGCGCTCGCGCCGCTTAGCAAAAGCGTTCGATTTAACACGGAGGAAGTCATGGGGTTTTTGTCGAGTATTAAGAGTTGGGTAACCGGTGCAATCGCCGTTGCGAAAGCCGTTGTGAGTGCTGCTGCGACATTCGTTTCGAAAGCGGAAAAAGTGGTTGATGCGCTACTTGGAGGAAAGTCTATTCTCGATTCGGAAGAACCCACTTCACCATCGGGCAACCAGAATCGTAGCGCTGGACGCCCTGACATCATGGGCCATTCAAGCGCGACGGCCAGCGAAATTGCCGAACTGCAATCGACGATTGAGGAGAGCAGAAAGAACCTGGTCGCGGTGAAGGAGAATAATGAGATAGAGCACAGGCGAATTCAGCTTCAGATCGACATAATGGAGCTAATTGTCTCGGCTTCCACGTTCGAGAGGTTTACGAACAACATTAACCTTCATGCGTCCAATCTCCAAATTCATCTACATACAATTCAAAACACATCGGGTCTTTTGGATGACGTGAACCGGCAGAGAGTGGCCATCAAGGCCCTTATGGGGACTGTCAACCACCTCATCAATGTCACGGGGTTCACAGACAAGGTCAGGAAGCTGGAAGGACTTGATATTGACATGCGCCCTGGCTCCATTTCGATCCTTTCTGCCTACGAGGCATTTGAGAACACCCGCTCATTGCTCCTGAGCGAGATAGACTCGTTTGGCCAATCCATTCAGAACCAGATGGAACTGATCGAAAGGGTTAGGGTCGCTGCAAGAGGCTTGCCCAACACAAGTAGAAAGGTGAGCAACTGGCTCAACGAATCAATAGAGCCAAAGCTGATTGATGCCAAAAACTCCGCTGAAAAGCTAAAGGGCGAACTGTTGGTGATCCCTCGTCTTGAGAACGATTTGCGCCGCAGCCTAGAGACGGTCAAGCAAGACGAGATGTGAATCGAACAATTAGCTGCACGCGACGCCGGTAAGCGCAGGCGCCTTGCCACGCGTTCGCGTGCGGCGCGCGTGAGCTAAGCGTTGGGCGTAAAAGATGGCGGCGGTTGAGGTACAAACGATATTGGCATGGTGGGGCGCGGGCCTGTCGACACTCCTCGCCTTCGTAAAGCTATGGGAGTTGTGGAGAGATAGGTTCCGGCTTGACGTGTCTTACAGTTTTTCCGGTAACCCAGACGAAGGAAATGCCATTCTTATTCGAAACCTCGCGGGGAGGCCCCTGATCCTCTCCTATTGGGCGCTCAGCTATTGCACACGTCATTTCCTCCGATGGGAATGCGAAGACATCGCGTACGCGGAGCATGACGCGGGAGATCAAAAGATCGAACCCCATTCTACTCTTGAGCTGCGCTTTGCTCAGGACGAGTACTTTTCATGGGGGCACAAGGCATTGAAGGGGCGGCGCATCTATATCCGCCTCTGTCTTGCGGGGCGCAAGCCCATTCGGCGGTTGGTATATCCTGAATGAATTCAACCGCCGTTAATTCTGGCAATGGAGCGCCCAACAAGGCGCTTCAAGCGACGCCCTGGACTCCGCTCCGCTCCGTCCAGGCCGCGCTTGAGCTTAGTCGTTGGGCATCACTTTCGCATTCGCGCCACTAGGAGTCATCGCCTATGAATATCGAACAACGGAAGCTCTCAAATCATCATACGTTCACCTTCGAAACCGATAGCCTCAATTTTGCCTATCGTGACAAATCTGGATCGGGTGATGTCGACATTCCCTACGCAGAGTTTCCACTCAAGTCTTCTACGCGGATCGATCAGAATCTCTGGCTACGAAACGTTGGCTATCTTTGGTGTGCCTTGGGTGTCATACAAATCGCCTTCGCTCTTTCCACCGACAGGCCATTGACCGGAACTGGATTCTGGCTTCTGCTGGGCTTAGGTTGTCTTCTTTGGGCCCACTTTACTAAGGTCACGTACTCCGTCTTCTCCGCTGACCGCGGCAGCGTCTGGGTAATCCAAGACGCGAACAACCATGATCGAATCATCGACGAGATTCGTTCCCGCAGAAAGAACCAACTCCTGGCCTGGTACGGCGAGATCAATCTAGAGAACGGGCTAGACAAAGAAGTTGGCAAGTTCAAATGGTTGGCGGAACAGCAAGCTCTAACGACCGTGGAGGCCGAGCAACGCATAGCTCAGGTTCGGGCAGCCCTTGTAGCAACTGGTGGTGTCCCCTCTCCCGCGACCATCAACTGATGCCCAACCCCTCCGTCAACCGGACCGCCTGCAAGCTGCGCTTGCAGGTTCGCTCCGGCCTTCGGCCTCCGCCGGCCGGTTACGTCGAACGTGCGGCCGCAAGGATTCATCGGCAGGCGAAAAGGTCTGCTCAGCAGTAGACTGAGACAGTCACGAATTCAGTCTTCCAGGAGATCACCATGAAGACAGAAGACTTGTTGCGAGAAATCGAATCCCTCCCCGTGGAGGAACGCGCACGGGTAGCTGACTCGGTGCTCAAGACTCTAAACCCAACAGAATCAGAAATTGACAAGAAATGGGCTGAGGTAGCAAAGCGAAGACTTGACGAGATCAAGACGGGCGCAGTGAGGCCGGTTTCGGGGCACGATGTCTTTGACGAAATCTGGAAGCGGTTCTCTTAATGTCGTACTCCTTTCATCCGGAGGCCCATGCCGAATTCCGGCTCGCAATCGATGATTACGAGGAGCGAGAAAAGACGCTCGGGCATCAATTTGCGGTGGAAGTGTATGCGGCTATCGAGCGAACTGCAGCGCATCCAGGAATGTGGCCATTCTTAGAAAAAGGTATTCGTCGGTGTCTTGTCCGCCGATTCCCTTAGGGCGTTGTGTACCACCATGACGAAGGCAATGACGAGTTGGTAATCCTCGCGGTAATGCATCTCCATAGAGAACCGTACTATTGGGTACATCGAAACTGACGCCGAACAATGCGCTCAATCCGGACCGCCTCAGTCGCTACGCTCCTTCGGCGACCGGTTAGGCGCAAGCGTTCGGCTGCAAAGCACAGGAGGTGGCTATGCGAGCAATATCGTTGTTGCTGACTCTGCTGATAGCGGGCGGGGTTATGGCGGATGATGAGGCTGGCATGGCCTCGGCGAATCCTCATATGCGGTGTTCTGCTATTAACTATCTTTTGAATTCGTCACCGAAAGCCCACGAAGTCATGCCGCGTCGAAATTTCAAGCTAATTGGGAATGTGAGACTTGACGCCGGAGATTCGAGATTCTGACCCCGGAGATTCATCATGACCCCGGAGATTCAGGTGCTTCCAGCCGACGACGCTGACGAGTGGCGCAGCGTTGATGTCGCGCGAACGGGCACGGAGCAAGGCTATGAAGTCCAAGTACACAAAATCCGAGCGCGCAATTCTACGTGAACTTGCCACAGCAGCATGGGATGCGGAGCTCAATGACGCCCTGAAGTGCCTGTACGAAGCATTCGGTCAGTGGGCGGACGGCGGAATGAATGCGTTTGAGTTGTCCGACCGAATCCACGTATTCCATGACGGGATCGCGAGGGAGCTGTACAAACGATATACGATCCTGGACGAGTCGATTGCCGTCGCGCGTGCGGTGGCGCTCGGTCTAATTGGCGAGGACGCTTTGCGCGGGGCATTGGCTGAGAAGCTTGCACCCGAGATAAAGGCCTTTCGGACGAATGCGAAAAGAGCTCTGTGAGTTGCGGAGCGCAGTAAAGGTGTGAAGCGCATGTGAGTGCACCGAATGCCGGCGACCTACGGGAGGAGAGACATGCCGCTATGGAAAAGGATCCTGTGGTACCTCCTGCTGATCGTGGGCCTGGTGGCGGCCGTTTTCGTATCCATGGCGGCCGGCATCCTGCTGTCGGGTAGCCGGGAGGGAGGCATGATGCTTGGGCTGGCCGTGGGGCTCTTCGCGGGGCAGTGCGGCTTCGCTTGGCGTTTCGGGGCGGGGTCCGTCGCGGCCCGCGTCGGGGCGGCCGCCGGGGTGTTCCTGCTTGCGGCGGTTGCTGCCACTTTCGTGGGAGCCCTTGGCAGTGTGACAAATCGTTACATGTACGGGCTTTGGGACGCCGTTTTGCCGTATCTCGTGGTTACGGTCGGTTTCTGGGAGTGGGCGTACCGGCGGCGAGGCCATACGGCCGCCCATGTGGTCGTGAGTTGCAGGGAAAGGGAGTGAAATGGTGCGGAAAGCCGGTGTCGTGGTGTTGGCGATGGTGTTGTTCCCGGGCGCGGCGGGTGCCATGTGCGGGAGCACGAATCATCCGGTGATGAGTACCGTCAAGCAGGACGGAACGCAAATCGGGCTGTTCATCACGCAGGCCGAGATCGAGCGCACGCAGCCGTGGAAACCGGAACACGGCGAGCCGCCGCTCAGTGTTTCCGCCGCGTACCGCACCATCAAAACGTGGGGACAGCAGCGTTACTCCCGGTACGACGACGTCAGCGTGAGGGATATCTCACTCAAGCGCTACGGCTGCTCGCTTGTCCAGGATCGTTGGTATTACGTCTTCGAATTGAATCCGATCATCGACGACAATGAGCTCTGGGCCGTCGGGAACTGGGCGGCGGTGTTGATGGACGGTTTCGTGATTGCGCCGCGGGAGTATTAGCGCGATAACGCGATCGCTCTCGGTGCCAGGGCGTCACGTAGGGGCTGCGCGCCAACGCGACCTACGGCGTAGGCGTGCTCACGGTCGGCGGCTCGGCGCATCCCGCCTTTACCGATACCATGTTCGGCGAGGAATTCTTCTACGATTCCCACCCGCCGGAGGTGGTCCTCAAACTGCTCGCCACGGCCGGCTTCCAGATGGTCACCGGTGAGTTCACGAGCCTGCCCACCGGCGGGCGCGAGTGCGTGGGGCAGAGCCACACGCGGCGCAGTATCTGGAGGAAGCGCTCCTGGAAGAGGACGAGGTAATCCTCACGGATAGCGAAAGGGCGCTGTGCACGCATGTCGTTCAGGCTGCCATCCTGTGTTTGCATGAGGCCTGTGCTGTGCGCGCGTAAACGGCCGGCGACATTCCGAAAGACGTACAATGGCGTCGGCCGCGGGTGGCAACTTGTGGTGACGTCACAGCGTTTTCTCGCATCCCGGATGAACGATGTTAGCTGCTGAAACGGTATTCACGTTTTTTACCGCATCGCTACTGCTCGGTCTGGCGCCGGGGCCGGATAACATTTTCGTCCTGACGCAATCCACGCTGCACGGCCGCACTGCCGGTCTGGTGGTGATGCTTGGACTGTGCACCGGGCTCGTCGCACACAGTATGGTCGTCGCCTTCGGGGCGGCCGCGGTCTTCCAATCGTCCGCGCTCGCGTTTTCGCTGCTGAAGTTCAGTGGGGCGGCATATCTCCTCTATCTCGCATGGCAGACGTTTCGGGCGAAGCCTGCCAACTTGTCGGCAGGATTACACTCCGCGCCGAGGCGTGGTGCGCTGTATCGGCGCGGCATCATCATGAACATCACGAACCCGAAGGTTTCCATCTTCTTCCTTGCCTTCCTGCCTCAATTCGCCGATCCGACGCGCGGTTCGATGACCATCCAGCTCATGCTGCTGGGGGGATTATTCATTGTCGCAACCGTTCTCGTGTTCGGCACGGTGGCCATTGCGGCCGGCAGCCTCCGCAGGTGGCTCACGAGGTCGGAACGTGCGCAGGTGGCGCTCAACAGGCTGGCAGGGATGGTGTTCGTGGGCTTGGCGGCGCGACTTGCGACCGTGCAGCGCTGAACGATTGATGCGGACCAGTCCCGGGGTGTGAGTGGCATTCCGGGGTCGTTGGGTGCCGGGCAGATGGCTCGAATCCCGGTATCATCGCCGTCCGATTTCCGCATCAGACGGAGTTCGGTCGCCATCTCGACCGCAAGCAAGCTGATTGGTGACATAGCGGAAACGAAATGATCGAATATCGTGAGAACACACCGTTGGACCCCACGGCCGTCGTGCGTGTCTTCGATGCCTCGGGTATCACACGCCCGACCCATGATATCGAGCGCATCGGGCGCATGTTCGCGAACGCGAACCTGGTGCTCTCTGCGTGGGACGGTGAACGTTTGGTGGGCGTGTGTCGTGCGCTCACGGATTACAGCTATTGCTGCTACCTGTCGGACCTGGCCGTCGATCGTGATTACCAGAAACGCGGCATCGGCCGGGAGTTGTTGAATCGTGCGAAGGCGAGCGTGGGTGACGAGGTGACGCTCGTGCTTTTGTCCGCGCCGGGCGCCATGTCGTACTACCCCACGATCGGGCTCACGCTCGCCGACAATGCCTACGTGGTGCGTCGCACGCGCTGAACCGGCGTAGCGCAGGCCTGCCGCAATCGGAGCGGCGGCGCGCGCCCCCGTTCCGCGGGTCGCTGGCGTGGGGTGCCTTCAGCCGTTCGCGCACTCTCGCCACTGCGCTTGCGTGACTGCGCCCTGCTGGCAGCTCGCAGGTGCTTCATCGGGGAGTTCAGGCCTTCGGCCCGGGCAGCCGGGGTCTTACCTCGTGTGTCGTGCGATACGTTGGTTTTCGTGCTCCCTGCGGCGCCTGTCAACGCCTGCACGGCTCCGCCGCCTGTCGTGGCCATCTTTTTCGGGCTGGCCGCGGCTTTGCCTTTCGCGGTTCGCCACGGTCGCACGTCCCGGTGATCTCTCTCAGGCCAGGTGCTCCAAGGCGGTCCATGCCTGCCCTGTGTGCGTTATGACGCGTCCAACCAACCGATAGCGATGCGTCAAACTTGACTTGTCCCTTCTTCGCCGCTTAAATAGCGCCTCTTTCCGGCCAGGTAGCTCAGTTGGTAGAGCAGGGGACTGAAAATCCCCGTGTCGACGGTTCGATTCCGCCCCTGGCCACCATCAAATCTTTTCTTCGTCAACGGCTTGCGTAAATCACGCGAGCCGTTTTCGTTTTCGGGTCGTGCCCATTGCCACGCGTGCGCGTGGACATCACTGCCGCAGGGCGCGACGCGTGTCACAGAACCAGAGGTCCGCCGCCCGCGCCGGGTACCTTTGGTTAGACTCCTGCCCTTCTTTTTCCACAGAAAAACAGGGCTTACGAAAATGAGAACGAGCGTCGCTCTCGCCGCCGCCACCTGGCGGCGACCTTCTCCACCGGCGTGTTTGCCGCCGGCCTCGCCAAGGACTGCCCCGCCCATGTGAGCTCCGCCGTCGAGGCCACCTTCGGCGCAGGCGCAAGTGACATGACCCGCTGCCTCCAGAAGCGCAGCAACGTGAAACTGGTGTACCAGCTCAATCTGTTCACCGACCCGGCCAACAGCGGCAAACCCTATGGCCTTGGCAACATCCAGAACGCCATCAATGATTACCGCGATAACTACGGTATGGAGATGGGCAAGGACGTGGAGATCGCCGTGGTGATCCACAGCAGTGCCGCCAAAATGGCCGTACAGGACGTGGTGCTGCGCTCGAAGGGCGTCGGGGCGAACCCGTTTGAAGACACCATTCGCGGCCTGATCGCGCAGGGCGTCGACATCTACCTGTGCCAGAACAGTGCGCGCTCGCTCATCAAGGAAGGTGCGCTCACGCCGGGCTATGCCACCAGTGAGCTGATCGAGGGCGTGGGGTTTGTCACCTCGGGCGTGACGGCCATCCCCGACTTCCAGAGCCGCGGCTATCTGTACGTCCAGCCGTAAGGGCTTGTCACGGAAACGGGCTGCCTCGGCAGCCCGTTTCGCTTACACTGCGGCGCCTCCCTCACAGGTGTGGTGCCCATGAACTGTCGACCGGGCTGCGCGGCCTGCTGTATCGCACCTTCCATAACCTCCCCGCTGCCCGGCATGCCCGGGGGCAAGCCCGCCGGCGTGCCCTGCATCAATCTGGATGCGGATCTGCGCTGCACGGTGTTCGGTGCACCGTCGCGCCCCACGGTGTGCGCGAGCCTGCAACCGAGCGTGGAGATGTGCGGTGACGACCGCGCCCACGCCCTCGCCTTTCTCGGCACACTCGAACGCTTGACGACACCCGCTAGCTTGAAAACAACAGCGCTACAGCGGCCAGAGCGTAGCCGGAAATAGAGTTTTCTGCTTCACATTCCTCTGCGCCCCCGCGCTTGCTTCCACTGTCACAGTACGGGCAGCTTCACGTCTGCAAACAGCGCCTCCGCCTCTTCCCGGGAGCGCGCATTCAGCGCCGCCTCCACGCGCTCATGGGAGAGGTGCGGGCCGAGCAGCTGGAAGAAGTCGTAGACGAAGCGCCGCACGAAGGTGCGGCGCCGCAGGGCAATGCGCGTGGTGCTGGTGGGAAACAGGTGGCTCGCATCCAGTGCTTGCAGAGCGCTCTCCTCCGCGTCGACGGCCATGTTCGCCACCACGCCCACCCCAAGCCCCAACTTCACGTAGCACTTGATCACGTCCGCATCGCTGGCGGTGAAAACCACGTTGGGGCGGAGGTGGCGCGCCTCGAAGGCTCGGTCGAGCTGAGAGCGGCCGGTGAAACCCGCCACATAGGTCACCAGGGGATAGTCGGCGAGGCGCTCCAGGGTGAGGGGCCCGGTGGCGAGCGGGTGTCCGCGCGGCACCACGATGCTGCGGTTCCAGTGATATATCGGCAGCATTACCAGCTCCTCGTAGAGCTCCAGCGCCTCGGTGGCGATCACCACGTCGGCCTCGCCCTGTACCGCCATTTCGGCGATCTGCTTGGGGCTGCCCTGATGCATTTGCAGGTGCACCTCGGGGTAACGCTGCATGAATGCGGCGATGCGCATGGGGAGCCAATAGCGCGCCTGGGTATGGGTCGTGGCGATGGCCAGGCCGCCGCGTTTCTCGTCACGGTATTCCTGCGCTGCACGCTTGATGTTGCCGGCCTCCACGAGGATGTGGCCTGCCATCTCAACGATGGTCTTGCCCGCGGGGGTGATGTGCGTGAGGTGTTTGCCGCTACGCGCGAAGATCTGTACGCCCAGCTCGTCTTCCAGCAGGCGGATCTGCTTGCTGACACCGGGTTGGGAGGTGTACAGGCTTTCGGCGGTGGCCGAGATGTTGAGGCCGTGCCGGGCCACCTCCCACACGTAGCGCAGCTGCTGAAGCTTCATGGCGGACGGATTGCGCGCGATTGCCTGCTTAGAACCATATCGCATGGACGGTGCTTTGCCGCCGCCAACAGGCTAATCGTTACCCATATGCCCCACGCGAGGCCGTGCCCATGGTGCCGTGGTTGGTGCTGATTGTTGTACTCATCGCGGGTGAGCTGACGCGCTGGCGCCGTCACCGCAGGCTGACCACAAGGGACAACCAATAAAAAAACGCGGCAACCCGGGTCGGGTTGCCGCAAGGTCACTGAGGAGAATTGGAACGGGTGGCCGGGACCCGGTTGACCGGTCAGACGCAGCCGGTTGGTTTGGGCAATCCGCCGATGCGGCAGGCCTGCTTGGCCGGGCCGTACGGGAACAGGCCGTAGAGGTACTTGCTGTCGCCCTTGTCCGGGCCATAGACCTTGGCGAAGGATTTGGTGAGCTGGCGCATGTTCGGCACCGTGCCGGTGCTTTGATAACCCTCGCGCAGGAAGTTGATGACCTCCCAGTGCGAGTCGGTGAGGTTGAGCCCCTCTTTTTGCGCTATCGCCGCGGCCAATTGCTCCGACCAGTCACCCAGCTCGGCCAGGTAGCCTTCGGCATCGGTCTTGATGATCTTGCCATTGACTTCAAATTCCATGGACGCCCCCATTAATCACAGTTCCTGAGCGACCCGCTCAAGATTTAGACCAATGGTATTTGTCGGGTATTGGCGTGTCAAGGAAGGCAGGAGCGCAGCCCGCTGGCCAGATCCGGGTACTGCAAGACCACCCCCAGCTCCTCCCGCATGCGCCGGTTGTCGAGCCGTCGCGATTCGGTCAGGTAGGACAGCATGGTCTGGCTGAGCTGTCCCCGGGCCTCGGCCAGGGACACGGTGGGCGGGCGCGGCAGGCCGAGGGCATCGGCCACGGCAAAGAAGTATTCGGTCATGGTGCTGTCCTGGCCGTCGCTCACGTTGTAGATGGCGTCGGCCCGGCCGCGCTCGCCGGCGGCCACGCACACCGCCGCCAGGTCGTCGGCATGGATGCGGTTGCTGGGCAGCGACTCCTCGGGGCGGAGCACCGGCAGGGCCTGGCGCAGGCGCTCGACGGGCAAGCGCTCCGGGCCATAGATCCCGCCCACCCGCAGCACGACCACGGGCACGCCGTGGGTGTGGCCATAGGCGCGCAGACGCTGCTCGGCGGCGAGTCGGCGACGGCCCCGTCCGGTGCGCGGCGCCGGGGACGTGGATTCGGTCACGAGGGCACCGGAACAGTCGCCATAGACACCGCTGGTGCTGATGTAAACAATGCGGGACGGGCGGCCGGTCAGGGTCAATGCATCCACCAGGGCATCCACGCGGGCGTCACCTTCCCCTTGGCTGGGAGGCGGCGCAAAGTAATACAGCAAGCGGCCCTCCAGCGGTAAGCCGCGCAGGGAAACCGGCAGATCCAGATTGCCGGCCACCGCGTCGATGCCGGCATTGCGCAGGCGCATCACCGCGGCGCCGGAGCGGGCCAGTCCCGCCACCCGGGCGCCGCGGGTACGCCAGCGCTGCGCCACCCGCAGGCCGATGTCGCCGCAACCGGCAATGAAGACGCTTTCCAAGGGTTCAAGTCTCCGTGTAGTTGACGGATAATCCAGAGTCGTTTTGTCAGCAATTTTTGCGCGAGTCAACAAGGAATAGCCCAATGTCCTCAAAGGTCCGTATCAAACCCAGCGGCCACGAGTTCCAGGTCGAGTCCGGTGAAACGGTGCTGGATGCCGCACTGCGCCAGGGCTTCGCCTTTCCCTACGGCTGCCGCAATGGTTGCTGCGGCGCCTGCGCCGGCCAGGTGGTTTCCGGCCAGGTCGACTACCAGGACGACGAGCCCATGGCCCTCACCGAAGACGAACAGCGCCAGGGCAAGGCCCTATTCTGCATCGCCCGCCCCGCGGGTGATCTGATTATTGAAGTGAACGAGGTGGGCGCCGACAAGGACATCCCGGTGCGTTCGCTGCCCGCCAAGATCCACCGCATGGTGCTCCTCAACGACGAGGTGATGGAATTGTGGCTGAAGCTCCCCGAGGGCGAGCGGATGCAGTTCCTCGCCGGGCAGTACGTGGAATTCGTCATCAGGGACGGTCGCCATCGCGCCTTTTCCATCGCCAATGCGCCCCATGACGATGAATATCTGAAGTTCCACATTCGCCGCATCCGTGGCGGCCACTTCACCGATCGGTTGTTCTCCGACATGCACGAAAAGGACGTGCTGCGTATCGAGGGGCCCAAGGGCAGCTTCTACCTGCGCGAGACCGACCGGCCGATCATCTTCCTCGCCACCGGCACCGGCTTCGGTCCGGTGAAGGCGATCATCGAGCACGCCATCGCCGAAGGCCACATCGTGCCCATGTATGTCTATTGGGGCGCTCGCCACCGCCAGGACCTGTATTTGCATGAGCTGGTGCAGCAGTGGGCCGCCGAGTACGAGAACATCCACTACATCCCCGTGCTCTCACGCCCTGCACCCGAGGACGACTGGAGCGGCCGCACCGGCTATGTGCAGGACGCGGCGGCGGCGGATTTCGACGACCTGTCCGGCTTCGACGTGTATGCCTGCGGCCACCCGCAGATGGTGTTCGCCGCCAAGACCGCGCTCATGACCAAGGGCCTCGACGCGGAGCACTGCTACTCCGATGCGTTCTCCTGGGCGAAGGATTAGCCGACAGCGGCAGGTGCATCCTTTAGGAGAGGGACGTTCAAACCAGCAGTTTGCGCTACGTTCTGAGCCCCTCTCCCTGTCCTTCTCCCACCGGACTGTCTCTTAGTCACATTTCGCCGTTGTAGCCAGCCCTTCTTACCCCCTCTCCCTCCGGGAGACGAGCGCATGGATGCGCGAGGTAGAGCAACGCAGGAGCGGTTGCCGTGGGCTGGGGAGGGGGGATCAATTCAGATGCGGCTGTTGGCTTCTTGATCCCCTCATCCTGTCCTTCTCCCGGAGGGAGAAGGGACGACTCTTTTTGCGGCCGGCGGTTAATGCGTTCTGTCTCTCCTGCACTGATGCGATTGAGAGACACGGTCCCGAGGGAGAGGGAACGTTCCTTCGGAGTTCGTCCAGATAGCTACGCCGCTGGTTGCCGAGGGTTGGTGAGAGGGAGCGCTGCCGCAGCTGGCTCGGTTGTTTTCGTATTTGCCACGTGCCGGCCCGGGCGCCATTGAACGGCGCTTCGACCGCCCACTACCCTTACCCGAATGAAGGTTCTCACCCTCAACTCGGGCAGCTCCTCACTCAAGTTCAAGCTGTTTGAGGCCAACGGCCTCGCGCCCCTCGCCGGCGGTGTCGCCGAGCGGCTGGGCACGGCCGCCAACCGGCTGGCGCACCGCTGGCGCGATGGCCGGGGACGCTGGCAGGAGCGTGTCCGTGAGGGCGCGACCGACAGCCATGCGGACGCCATCGCGCACATCTTCGCCGACCTGTCCGCCGCTGGCGTGCTGCGTGAACCGGACGAGCTCGCGGTGATCGGCCACCGCGTGGTGCATGGCGGCGAGCACTTCACGGCGCCGGCCCTCGTCAGCCCGTCCAGCCTCGCGCAGATCCGCGCCGCGGAACACCTTGCACCCTTGCACAACCCCGCCAACCTGCGCGGCATCGATCTGACGCGCCGCCTGTTTCCGCGCGTGCCCCAGGTGGCGGTGTTCGACACTGCGTTCCATCACACGCTCCCCGCACACGTGAGCCATTACGCCGTGCCCGTCGAACTCTATGAGGAATTTCACGTGCGCCGTTACGGCTTCCACGGCATTTCGCTGCAATACGTCACCCGTGAGGCCGCCACGCACATGGGGCGGCCACTCGCGGAACTGAACCTCATCGTCATGCACCTGGGTAACGGCGCGAGCATCACGGCGGTGGCCGGGGGGCGCAGTATGGAGACCTCCATGGGCATGACGCCGCTCGAAGGCCTGATGATGGGTACGCGCTGCGGTGACCTCGATCCCGCCGTGCATTTTCATCTGCTGCGCTATGCGCGGCGCACCCCGCGCCAGCTCGAAGACCTGCTCTACCACGGCAGCGGCCTGAAGGGTGTCTGTGGCCACGGCGACATGCGCGAGGTGGAGGCCCTGGCCGGCGTCGGCAACCCGAACGCCGCACTGGCGCTCGACATGTTCTGCCATCGGCTCAAGAAATACATCGGCGCCTACGCGGCCGTGCTCGGCCGCGTGGACGCCCTCATATTCACCGCGGGCATTGGCGAGAACGCGGCGCAGGTTCGCGCGCGCAGCGTGGCCGGCCTGGAGGGCTTCGGCATTGCGCTGGATCCCGTGCGCAACCGCGCGTCTGATGCAGCCGCGCGTGCGCTGCACCGCGAAGACAGTCGCACCCAGATCTGGGTGATCCCTACAGACGAGGAATACGAGATCGCCCGTTGCGCCCTCGATTGCCTCGCCAACGAACAGCTGCAAGGAGCTTCACCATGAACGACGTGAACCGTGAGATGGTGCAGGAGACCACCCCGCTCGGCGACAAGGAACTGACGCAGCTCGATGCCTGGTGGCGTGCGGCCAACTACCTCTCCGTCGGCCAGATCTACCTGCTCGACAATCCGCTGCTCAAGAAGCCGCTAAGCCTCGATCACATCAAGCCACGTCTGCTCGGCCACTGGGGCACCACGCCGGGACTCAACTTCATCTACGTGCACCTGAACCGCGCCATCCGCCAGCGCGACCTCAACATGATCTACGTGTGCGGCCCCGGCCATGGCGGCCCGGCGATGGTCGCCAATGCCTGGCTGGAAGGCACATACAGTGAGGTCTATCCGGACGTGACCCGTGATGAGCGCGGCATGCAGCGGCTGTTCAAGCAGTTTTCCTTCCCCGGCGGCATACCGAGCCACGTCGCGCCGGAAACCCCGGGCTCCATCCACGAAGGCGGTGAACTGGGTTACGCGCTGTCGCACGCCTTCGGTGCGGCCTTCGACAACCCGGACCTCGTCGTCGCCTGTATCGTCGGCGACGGCGAAGCGGAGACCGGGCCGCTTGCTGCCTCGTGGCACTCCAACAAGTTCCTGAACCCGGTCAGCGATGGCGCCGTGCTGCCCATCCTGCACCTGAACGGCTACAAGATCGCCAACCCGACCATCCTGGCACGCATGCCTCACGACGAGCTGAACGCCCTGTTGTGGGGCTACGGCTACGAGCCCTACTACGTGGAGGGCAGCGACCCGGCGGTCATGCACCAGGCCTTCGCCGCCACGCTCGATCGGGCCTTGGACCGTATTCATGCCATCCAGCAGGCGGCGCGCCAGGGCAGCGCGGCGACCGCGATGCGCCCACGCTGGCCCATGATCGTGCTGCGCAGCCCCAAGGGCTGGACCGGCCCGCGCGAGGTGGACGGCAAGAAGACGGAAGATTTCTGGCGCTCGCACCAAGTCCCGTTCGCGGGCCTGCAAACCAACCCGCGTTACATAGACCTGCTCAAGTACTGGATGGAGAGCTACGAGCCGGATCGGCTGTTCGACGACGAGGGCCGGCCGGTGCAGGACATCCTCGACATCGTGCCGCAAGGCGAACGCCGCATGTCGGCCAATCCGCACGCCAACGGCGGCGCGGTGCTGAAGGCCCTGCGCCTGCCCGATTTTCGCGACTACGCGGTGGCGGTGGAACGCCCGGGCACCCGTTTCGCCGAGGCCACCCGCGTGCTCGGCGGGTTTCTGCGCGATGTGATGCAGCGTAACCGCGAGCAACGCAATTTCCGCCTGTTCGGGCCCGATGAAACCGCGTCCAATCGGCTCGACGCGGTGTTCGACGAGACCCAACGCACCTGGCTGGACGAGACCAAGCCCTATGACGAGCACCTCGCGCCCGACGGCCGCGTCATGGAGATCCTCTCCGAGCACACCTGCCAGGGCTGGCTGGAGGGTTATCTGCTCACCGGCCGCCACGGCATCTTCTCGTGCTACGAGGCCTTCATCCACATCGTGGATTCCATGTTCAACCAGCACGCCAAGTGGCTGAAGGTGACGCGCCACATCCCCTGGCGCCGGCCCATCGCCTCGCTCACCTATCTGCTCACCTCACACGTCTGGCGCCAGGACCACAACGGCTTTTCGCACCAGGACCCGGGCTTCATCGATCACGTGGTGAACAAGAAGGCCGAGATCATCCGCGTCTACCTGCCGCCCGATGCCAATACGCTGCTGTCCGTGGCCGACCACTGCCTGCGCTCGCGCCACTACGTGAACGTGATCGTGGCCGGCAAGCAGCCGGGCCTGCAGTACCTGGACATGGATGCTGCGGTGAAGCACGCCACGGCCGGCATCGGCATCTGGGAGTGGGCGAGCAACGATCGCGGCGGCGATCCGGACGTGGTGATGGCCTGCGCCGGTGACGTACCGACCCTGGAGACCCTCGCCGCCGTGGACATCCTGCGCAAGGAATTGCCCACCCTGAAGGTGCGCGTGGTGAACATCGTCAACCTGATGCGCCTGCAACCGCCCAGCGAACACCCGCACGGCCTCAGCGACAGCGATTTCGATAACATCTTCACCACCGACAAGCCCATCATCATGGCCTACCACGGCTATCCGTGGCTCATCCACCGCCTGACCTATCGCCGCACCAACCACGACAACCTGCACGTACGCGGCTACAAGGAAGAGGGCACCACCTCGACGCCGTTCGACATGGTGGTGATGAACGACCTGGACCGCTATCACCTGGTCATGGACGTGATCGACCGCCTCCCGCAACTGGGCGCCTCGGCGGCGTACACCAAGCAGAAGATGCGCGACAAGCTGGTGGAGCACCAGGAATACACGCGCAAACACGGCGAGGACATGCCGGAGATCCGCGATTGGCGTTGGTCGTATTGAGCCGACCGCGAAAAAGGGATTCAACGCAGAGATGCAGAGAACGCAAAGGGACTTCTGCTCAATGAGGCGCGAGATCTCTCTCGCGCCCTTCGCTGCCAAGTCTCACAGCCGGGCTGAGCCTGAGGAATCCCCACGAATGCACGAGCTAACTGACTGATTGCAAAAATTCGCAGTCTGCCTGTCGTAGGTCACGTTGCGATAGCTACGTGACATGCCTTGAGTCCCGTGCCACGCCCTGTCACGTAGCCGCTATCGCGCCAACGTGACCTACGTTTTTTGGCTATTTCCGGGGAATGTAACCAAGGTGCGAGGTCTTGAATTTTCGTGTGGATCCCTCAGGGGCTGAGCCGGCCCCCACACAACAGCCGGGCGGTTACTGTCACGTGTAGGAGCGGCTCAGGCCGCGAGGTTTTCACCCGCCGCGATGGTTTTCTCAGGCCTTTGCGCGGGCGGGGAGCGGGTCTTCCACCTTGAAGCTGGTGCAGGCGTCGGTGCCCACGGCCAGTTCCAGGCCCTTGCGGAAGTAGTCCGTGGCCTTCTCGTGTTCATCGAACTGGAACAGCAGCACGCCCAGTTCGCGGTAGGTCTCGGCGCGCGGTTCCATGCCGAGGCTGGCCTCCATGTAGGTGCGCGCCTTGCCCCACAGGCGGTTCTGCAGGCTGATGCGGCCGAGGGTGAGCAGCAGCAGGGCGCTGCGCTCGTGGCGTTTCAGCCAGCCCTCCGCCGTGGCGAGCTGTTGGTTGAGGTCCTTGCCGCGCACCAGGCCGTAGAGGCGCACCAGTTCCGGGTCCCACTGACGCTTCAGGGCATCGCGCAGCAGCTCCTCGGAGGCCGGGCCCTGGCCGAGGCAGGCCAGGTTGCGGGCGAAGGCGGCAGTCACGTAGCCATCCTCATGCAGGGGGCGTGGCACCGCCTCCCAGGCCTCGCGCAGCTTGCTGATTTCGCCGCTGCGGCCGGCCATATCGAGCAGACGCGCATGGGCGAGCCGTTCGGTGGCGAGCAGTTCCTCGGCCGGCAGCCCCGAATGGCGGCGCATGTCCGGGATCAGCGCGGCCAGCTCGCGCCAGCTGCCGAGCTGTTCATAGACGCGGCGCAGCAGGCACAGCACGTGGTTGTGCTTGGGGGCGAGGGCACGCAGGTGTTCCAGCGTCGCGAGCGCCTGTTCCCACTGGCCCTGCGCCATGCGCACCTCGGCCTGGGTCAGGCCGACGGCCATCGCTGCGTCCGGCATGGCCCGGTGGGCGAGCGTGAGGTAGTGGTCGCGGCGCTCGCTGGCGTCCTGCTGTTGGGCCGCCCGCGCCGCCGATAAATAGTTGATGACCGGCGACTCGCTGTCGTCCGCGGCGCGGACGAGGTCGCGCTCGGCCCGTTTCCAGCTGCCCTCGGCGAGCTGGACCAGACCCCGCTGGGTGAGGCGGCGTGCCCGTGCGGTGCGGCGGTGCTGGCGCCAGGCTGCGAGACGACGCGGCATGCCCCAGGTGTTCACCCCCAGGCGCAGGGCGGCATAGGTGACGGCGAAGCCCACCACCAGGGCGGCGAGCGCGAAGCCGAGCGAGGTCTCAAGGACCCAGGGGCCGCGGGTCACGAGCACGTAGCCCGGGTCGCGCGCGGCCAGCAGCGCCACACCGACCGAGGCGATCAGGACCACCAGGGTGGAGAGCAGCAGCTTCATGTTTCGCCCTCCACGCGCGGCGGCGTCAACTCGCGTACGGTGCGGCGGAGTACACGCAGCGAACCGCCGATGTCCGGCAGGTCGGGCGCGATCTGTTCCTGCTGGAGGCGTGCGAGCCCTTGCAGGAAGGCCTCGCCCGGCGCGGTATCCGTATTGAAGTATTCGTGGGTCCAGCGCTCCGCCTCGGCCAGGGCCGCGCGATATACCGTCGTCTCACGTTGCAGCAGCGCCAAGCGCGCGGTCTCGAGCTTGAGCGCCAGGTTCTGCTGCAGATAGAAGCGCTGCTCCGGGGGCAGCAGCGGCTGCACAGCGGCGTCGCGGCGGCGCACCGTGACCAGTCCCTTGATGTCCTGCCACATGGCGGTGAACAGTTCGCGCCAGTCGGCCGCGCGGCTGGGTGGGGTCGCTTCGGCCTCGCCTGCGGGCCGCTGGTCCAGCTCCGCGGACAGGGGCAGGGCCGCAATGCCGTGCATGAGCGCGGTGACCTTCAGGGCCAGACCGCTGCGGTCGACGCCCGGCACGGCACGCAGGCTCTCCAGTTCGCCGGCGATGGCCTCGCGCACCGGCACCATGGCCGGGTCCTGCAAGGCGCGCAGGCGGCCGTCGGCCTCTTCGAGGGCGGCGACCGCCGCGGGGATGTCGCGCTCGAAGCGCAGGCGACGGTTGGCGATGGTGAGCAGGTAGTCCACCTCGGCGAGCTGCCAGTCGCTGCGGTCGCGGGCCAGACGCATGCGCAGGTCGTCCACCGCGGCCTTGAGTGCCTGGCGCTGGGTCAGCGCCTCCTGGGTGCCCCTGAGGGCGCTGTCCAGTTCCGTGGCCTGGCGCGTGGTGGCCGTTTGCAGGGCTTCGATCTGTCCGGCCAGGGTGGCCTGTACCGTGTCGGCCTCGGCGCGAGTGCGTTCGAGTTCGTTCCACAGCCAGGCGGCGGTGCCGCCGGCCGCCAGGGCGAGCACCAGGGCGGTGACGCCCAGCAGGCGTCCGCTGCGGCGCTTGCCGTCCGCTGGTTTGTCGGGTGCGCCGACCAGCGCGCCGGGCGCCGTCGGTTCGGTGGCCGCGCTCTGCGGTGTGTCGTTGTCTTCGCTCATCCCCTCTCTTCCCTCAGGCGTCACGCAGCGCACCACGGCGGCTGCGACGGACGCGTCATCCGCGTTTTCGGCCACGATGATCGGGCCGTGAAATCCGAGCTCGGCAGCGGTGCGGCGCTGGCGCTCCGCCCCGAGCACCAACGGCAGCGCGAGCAACGCCGGTGCATGCTCCCCGGCCATGGCCACCAGGTTGCGCAGGCCCTCGCCGCTGGTGGCAGTCACCACCTGCACGCGGCCATCCACCAGCGCCTGGAGTGCCTCGGCGGGCGCCGCTTCGGGCACGGCGCGGCGATAGACCTCGGCATATTCCACCGTGGCGCCCCGCGCCCGCAAGGTTTCGGCCAGCAACTCGCGACCGCCGTCACCACGCACGATGAGTACGCGCCGCCCATGCATGTCCTGCAATTGCGGCAGCGCGAGCAGGCCCTCGCTATCGAAGCGGTCGGCTGGCCGCAGGTCCGGCGTGCGTCCGGTCTGCTCGGCCACGGCGCGGGCGGTGCCGTCGCCGACCACCGCCACCTGGATGCCGTCCGGCAGCGGTCCCGCGAGCGCCAAGCCGTGGGTCACCGCATTGGCGCTGACGAACACCAGCAGGTCGAACTCCGCCAGGTGCGCCAGCGTGCGCGCGGCGGCGGTCGGGTCGTGGGGCGGGACGATGTCCAGCGTGGGCCAGCACAGGGCGGTGCCGCCCAGGGCCTCGACGCGTTCCGCCAGGCCTTGGGCCTGATGGGCCGGCCGGGTGATCAGTACCCCGATACCGGCCAGCTCATGCGTCGGCATAGAGGGCCTTCAGGATCTCGGCGGCGCCGTCGGCCAGTAGGGCGTCCGCCACCGCCGTGCCCACGGCCTCGGCCTCACCGCGCGGGGCGGACTTCTCCACGAACACGCGACGCGTGCCGTCCGGCCAGCCCACCAGACCGCGCAGGCGCAGTGTCTCGCCCTCCAGGGTGGCATAGCCGGCGATGGGTGCCTGGCAGCCGCCTTGCAGGCGGTGATTCATGGCCCGTTCCGCGGCGACGCGGGTCCAGGTGTCCGGGTGGTTGAGCGGCGCCAACAGGGCGCGCATCTCCGCGTCGTCGCAGCGGCACTCCACGCCCACGGCGCCCTGGCCCACGGCGGGCAGGCTGAGCTCCGGTTCGAGCAGTTGGGTGATGCGGTCCGCCAGGCCCAGGCGCTTCAGGCCGGCGCTGGCGAGGATGATGGCGTCGTAGTCGCCGGCGTCGAGCTTGGCCAGGCGGGTCTGCACGTTGCCGCGCAGGAAGGTGATGTCCAGGTCCGGGCGATGGGCCAGCACCTGACACTGGCGGCGCAGGCTGGAGGTGCCCACCCGCGCCCCCTGGGGCAGCGCATCCAGGCCCGCGAAGCGGCCTGAGACGAAGGCGTCGCGCGGGTCCTCGCGTTCGCACACCACGGCCAGGCACAGCCCTTCCGGGAATTCCATGGGCACGTCCTTCATGGAGTGCACGGCGATGTCGGCGTCGCCGTTCAACAGGCCTTCTTCGAGCTCTTTCACGAACAGGCCCTTGCCGCCGATCTTCGCCAGCGGCGCGTCCAGGATCTTGTCGCCGCGGGAGACCATCTTGACCAGTTCGACCTGCAACCCGGGATGGGCGCGGCGCAGGGCGTCGGCGACATAATCGGCTTGCCAGAGCGCAAGCAGGCTCTGACGGGTGGCGATGCGGACGAGGCGGGACATGGCGATGGCTAAGGCTCTGCAACGAAAGGGCGAATCATACCCCCTTAGGGCATATTGCCGCACCGGGGAGGGGTACCTAAGCTAGCCGGAAGTGACGTAATTCCCATCTGGAGAAGCCGAGTGCACCTGCTGCGATTGATGACGGCCTGCGTGGCCTGCTGGATAGGCGCCGTGACGGCCGGGGAGGTGACCGTGCCGCAGGCGACCGATCTGCGCGCCGAGGCCGAGCGTGCGAGCGCGCGCCAGGTGCCGCTGCTGCTCATGTTCTCCGCCGAGCACTGCACCTTCTGCATGCGCATGGAAGACGAGTTCCTCGAGCCCATGATCATCAGCGGCGACTACGAGGACAAGGTGCTCATCCGCAAGCTGGAGCTCGGCGGCAGCACCTTGCGCGACTTCGACGGCAAGACCATCACCGTTGATGCCCTGGCCGAACGCTACAAGGTCTTCGTCACGCCCACGCTGGTGTTTCTCGACCCGGTCGGCCACCAGCTCACTGAAAAGATGGTGGGCCTGACCACACCCGATTTCTTCGGCGGCTACCTGGACGCCTCCATCGATACCTCCCTGTCGCGCCTGCGCCGCAGCGGCGCCCTCGCCGCCCGCCCGGGCGCCTGCGCCCCCTCGGCCGCCTGCTGAACTGAGGGGGTTAAACGCGGAGGGCGCGGAGGCGCGGAGGACGCGGAGGAAAACAGGGCTCCTTGCCCATGCCCTCAGCGCCACGTTGAAGTTTTTGGGGTATTCCGTTCCCTCTGCGTCCTCCGCGCCTCCGCGCCCTCCGCGTTACGCTTGCCCCTTCAGATGCGCAGGCCTCTGTGGCCCTGCGCTGGTCATTTCTTCTTCCGTTCAAAGCACCCCGCCGCGCAACAGCCGCCGCAGCTCGGGGGCGTGGCGGCGGCTGACCTCCAGGGTTTCCTCCACCTCCGCGAGCCGTACGCGGCACTGGCCTTCCGCACCTTCGATGCCGCGGAGCGCCCGGCGCGCCACCAGGGCGTTGCGGTGGATGCGTACGAATGCCTCGCCGAATTCCTCTTCCAGCGCCTTCAAGGAATCCTCGATGAGCAACTCGCCGCCGCGATGGCGTGCGGTCACGTACTTCTGGTCGGCCTGGAAATAGACCACGTCCGCCACCGGCACCAGGCGCAGCGCCCCTTGCACCGTGGCGGAGAGGTGGGTTCGGGCGCGGCGGTCGGCGGGCGCGAGGGCCGCGGCCTCGGCGCCGCTCAGCCGCCGGGCCTTGTCGAGGGCTTTCCCAAGGCGCTCGGCGCGGATGGGCTTGAGCAGGTAATCCACCGCCTGCGCCTCGAAGGCCTGCAGGGCGAAATCGCCGTACGCGGTGGTGAACACCACCGCCGGCGGCTGCGGCAATCGCGCCAGATGACGCGCCGCCTCCAGCCCGTCCATACCCGGCATGCGGATGTCCAGCAACACCACGTCGGGGGTGAGCGCGGTGGCGCGCTCCAGGGCCTCCCGGCCGTTGCCCGCCTGGCCGACTACGGTAACGCCGTCGAGGGCCCCCAGCAGGCGGCACAGGCGATCGCGCGCGGGCGCCTCGTCGTCGACCACCAGGACCTTCATGAGGCCTCCTTCCGGTACGGCAGGGTGAGCTTCACGATGTAGTGCCCTGCCTCCTGTTGGCTCTCCAGGCAGGCGGCGGCGCCGAAATGGGCCTCCAGCCGTGCGCGTACGTTCTCCACCGCCATGCGATGCCCGCGCGCCTGCACTGTGCCGGCGGGGCCCACCGGGTTGCGCACCTCGATCATCAGTCGCGTGTCGTTGCGCCGTCCCTGAATGGTGATGGCGCCTCCCTCGGCCAGCGGTTCGATGCCGTGATAGACGGCGTTCTCCACCAAGGGCTGCAAGGTGAGGGCAGGCAGTTGCGCGTCGCCCGGCAGGTCATCGGTGTCCCACTGCACCCGTAGCCGCTCGCCCAGGCGCAGGCCCTCCATGTGCAGGTAACGCGCACACAGGGCGAGTTCCTCGTCCAGGGTGATGAGCCGGCGGGCATCCGCCAGGCTGGCGCGGAACAGGTCCGACAAATCCTCCAGGGCCGCCTCGGCGGCGTCGGGGTCGCTGCGGGTCAGGCTGGCGATGGTGTTCATGCTGTTGAACAGAAAATGGGGGCGGATACGCGCCTGCAAGGCCTGAAGGCGCGCCTCGCTCTCGGCCTTGAGGCGCTGCTGCCATTGATGCTGCAAAAAGAAATACCGCAGTGTGATGAGGCTCACGATGGCGCCGATACCCATGTTGCGCAGCACGAATTCAGCGGGTGCGGTGGCCAGTGGCAGCGCGAATTCCACGGTGAAACGCGTTGCGATGTGACTGAACGTGCCTACCAGCGCCACCAGCAGCAGCCAGGCGATGACCGCCGCGACACGGCTGTCGAGCCGCGCCAGCAGCGGGCGCAGCAGGCACAGCAGTGTTGCGCCCACCAGGGTCACCCATTGCACGAACAGCGAGACCAGCGCGAGGTCGCTCCAGAAATCCTCGCCGCGTCCGAGTGGCGCCAGGGCGATGATGAATGCAAACAGCTCCGACAGCAGCACCACCGCCGCGGCGACCGGCAGGGCGCAAAAATCCGGGAGAAAGAAACTGTCCTTGGGGGCGTCCATGGCGCGGCCATGATACCCCCCTCGCGGGGCCGATGGTCTATACTGCGCGCCTTTCCTTCCTTGCCCCCGCACTGCCATGAGCGACAAGCATTCCGCGCCCGAAAAGCCCTGGACCGGACGGTTCACCGAGCCCACCGATGCCTTCGTCGAGGCCTTCACCGCCTCTGTGGAATTCGACCAGCGCCTGTACCGCCACGACATCGCCGGCTCCATCGCCCATGCGCGCATGCTGGCCCACGTGGGCGTGCTCACCGAGGCCGAGCGTGAGGCCATCGAGCAGGGCCTTAGCGCCATCCGCGAGGAGGCCGACCGCGGCGAACTGCCCTGGTCCATCCGCCTCGAAGACGTGCACATGAACATCGAGTCGCGGCTCACCGACCGCATCGGCATCGCCGGCAAGAAGCTGCATACCGGCCGCTCGCGCAACGACCAGGTGGCCACCGACGTGCGCCTGTACCTGCGCGACGAGATCGACGCCATCGTGAGCGAGCTCACGCGTTTGCAGACCGCCATCGTGGACACCGCCGAGCGCGAGGCCGACACCATCATGCCGGGCTTCACCCATCTGCAGACCGCGCAGCCCGTGACCCTGGGTCACCACCTGCTGGCCTGGTTCGAGATGTTGCAGCGCGACCGCGAGCGTTTCCTCGATTGTCGCAAGCGCGTGGATTCCCTGCCGCTCGGCGCCGCCGCGCTGGCCGGCACCAGCTATCCCATCGATCGTGAATTCACCGCCCGCGAACTGGGCTTCGCACGCATCTGCGAGAACTCCCTGGACGCGGTGTCCGATCGCGACTTCGCCATCGAGTTCACCGCCGCCGCGGCGCTGCTCATGACCCACCTGTCGCGCTTCTCCGAGGAGATCATCCTGTGGAGCTCGGCGCAGTTCCGCTTCGTGGAACTGTCCGACAGCTTCTGCACCGGCTCGTCCATCATGCCGCAGAAGAAAAACCCGGACGTGCCTGAACTGGTGCGCGGCAAGACCGGCCGCGTGAACGGTCATCTCATCGCCCTGCTCACCCTCATGAAGGCGCAGCCGCTGGCGTACAACAAGGACAATCAGGAAGACAAGGAACCGCTGTTCGACACCATCGACACGGTGAAGGGCTCGCTCAAGGTCTACGCCGACATGATCCCCAACATGCGCCCGCTGCGCGAGAACATGGTCGAGGCGGCGCGCCGCGGCTTCTCCACGGCGACGGACCTCGCCGACTACCTGGTGCGCAAGGGCGTGGCCTTCCGCGATGCCCACGAGATCGTCGGCAAGGCCGTGCGCTACGGTGTGGAGAGCGGCAAGGACCTGTCGGACATGACCCTGCCGGAATTGCACGCCTTCTCCAACGTCATCGGCGAGGACGTGTTCCAGGTGCTCACCCTGGAAGGCTCCGTGGCCGCCCGCAATCACCTGGGTGGCACGGCGCCGGCGCAGGTGCGCGCGGCGGTTGCTCGCGCCCGTACGCGCCTCGGCTGATCCCGCCTGCGGGCACGGCGGGCGCTCGGCTATGCTTGCGGGCAATCCGCGAGCATCCAGCGCCCTGCCATGCACGCTTCGTGGTTCTGCACCAACCGCCGTTGCCGGACCGTCCCCGCCGAAGCGGGTCGCCGCCTGGCGCGACTGACGGCGCAGCTCAATGATGCAGGATTGAAGCGCCTCGGCTGCGAGCGCTGGGTGCGCTACAGCCTGCCGCTGGCCGTGCTGCCGCGGGCGCCGCGCGACGTGGTCCTGCACACCATCGACGAGGCCTTCATGCGGCGCCTGCGCCGACACCCGGAGGCCGATGAACCGCAATTGCGCTCGGCGCAGCACTTCTGGGAGGCGGGTGTCGCACACGGCTACGTCTGGCTCGAAGACGCCGAGCCGCTCGGCATCATGTGGCTCATGGCGTCACTGGACCGCGCGCGGCGCCGGCGCCTTGGCGTGTGGGCCGGCATGTATCCCACCCTGCGTGATGGGCTCGGCGTTACGGAGGGCCTGTACACCTTCCGGCGCGCGCTGCGCCGGCGTGGCGGCGCGGCCACGCCGCTGGCCCTCGCCGTGCTGCACGAGGCGCGCAAGGCGGGGGTCACGGAGATCCATACCCACATCCACGTGGACAACACCGCGGCGCATCGCTGGGCGCAGCGTTTCGGCCTGCATCCCTACGGGATGATCCATCGTTATCGCCTCAACGTGCGCTATCTGCGCGAGCGCTATTGCTACCTGCACACGCTCGGGGACGTACCCGCCGCCCTGGTGCCGAACCACGACGCGGCGGTGCGTGCGCTCGCTGGGCGTTGACGGGCCGAATCAGCCCGCACCATGTGCGGTGCGGGCGTCGGCAGGCGCACGTCCATAACCGTGCGCCTGCAACCGCGCACCGGCGACGGCCTCGATGCGTGCGCAGTCCTCGGGTGACAGCCGGGCGAGCCGTGAGGCATTCATGTTGCGGATCGGATCGCTTGTTTCATGCACCGCCCAACGGCGCGTGACCAGTGCGTCCGGCAGCGGCGCGACACCGAGGAAGTCGGTGATGCTGCGCAGCGTGTCGACCGGCCGGGCGGTCAGATCCTCATAACGGATTTGCAGGAAGCGGCGGACCCGGGTGCGGTCGCGTTGCACCACCTCGTCGGTGACGCGCCACTGCTCCGCACACAGCTCAATGGGATAGCCGTTCTCGGCGTAGGGGCTGTGCCACCGTTGCAGGTTCGCCTTGTCGCGGATCCCCGCGGCCACTGCGTAACCATTGCGCACGATGTAGATGAACCAGGCCGGGGAGAAATGCGCCTCGAAAAACGCCATGCGCGCCGCATTGGCGATGGATTTCTCGATGAGGTTGCGGGCGCCGCGCGGGTACCACAGCGACCAGTGGCGCTTGATGCGTCGCGCCCGCTCGGCGCTGCCCGCGCCCGGTTCGAGGCGAACCTGTTCCAGGCAGCGGCACCACATGCGTGGCCAGCCGAAGCGTTCGGGATAGGGCAGGGCGTCGGTCAGGAAGCTGCCTTCGTTCGGCAGGCCTGCCAGATCCGGGTGGCGGCGCAGGATGCTGGCGAGGAGCGTGGTGCCCGAGTTGTAGCAACCGAGCACGAAGATCCAGCGTTCCGGTGTCAGGTCGTGACCGAACGGCGCCAGCAGCCGCAGCATCCATGGCTGCATGAGCAAGCGATCACGCGCCGCCTTGGGTAATGCCCGCAGACGCCTGGTGGTCATGCTCCACTCCCTGTGTCGCATGCGGTGAACCGCGCGGCGTCTTCGCCACGGGTCGTGCCATCAGCGTAGTCCGTGCCGGGGGAACGGCAAACCAGCTGGTCCGTCGACACCGGTCCCGCGCCTTGGCGCGGGGCCGGTGTCGAGTCCAAGTGCGGTGCCTCAGCCCGCCGATGCCCAGCGCCGATCGCCTTCCACGCGCCACTTCACGTAGTGCATGCTCCAGCGATAGTTCTGGTTGAAGATCTTGCCGCCCCAGTCCACCGCCGCGAGGGCCGCGCCCGAGGCGAAGATATCGTCGGCCGCATCGCGCAGACCCGGGTCGCCGGTCATCATGTAGGTCCAGGCATAGACCGGCGCGATGATCAGGTTCAGGTCGGGCGTCAGGCTCGGGTTGTTGATGTCGTTGTACAGGAAGGCGCCGTAGCCGGTGCCGCCGTTGGAGTTCCAGGAACCGCTGCGACCGCCGATGTCCGCAATCCACAGGCGCTTGCCCGTGGCCGTGCCGGTGCGCACCTTCGCCTCATTGAACATCCAGTGTGCAAACGAGGCCAGCTTGCCGGGGATGTCGGCGAAATAGCCGTCGGGATCGCGGCCGTTCGCCTTCTCCCATTCATAGAACTCGATGAGCGACTGGGAGATGAGCGCGAACATGAAGGGCTGTAGATAGTTGTTGCCACCACTGAAGCTCACGTCGCTGTAATTACCGCGCCGCCACTGTTCGAGGTGGTTGGCGGCCATGGCGGTGAACATCTGCACCCGCGTTTCGTCGCGCGGCTCGCCCGCCTTTTCCGCCGTCACCTGCGCCATGAGACCGTAGGCGACCTCGCGCGCATACATGGCGTGATACCACTTCCAGGAAAATGAACTGGTGTCGGGATCGCTGAACGCCGGATTGTCGCGTATCTTGCGGATCTGTTCGATGGTGGTGTCACCGTTCGCCAGGTAATCGCCGAGCAGGCCGTGGGGAAAGCGCCAGTAGCCCGGGACCTTGAAATTGTTCGGTGCGAGATAGCCGTCGCGGTAGACCTGTTCGGCGCGCCGTGCATAGGTGAGCCAGGGCTCGGACTGGCCGGTGTACTCGGCGATCTGCTGGAATACCCATTGGCCGTCGTAGTAGATGGCATCGCGCCGCTGGGACGTCTTGTTGCTGCTGTTACCGATGAACTCACCCCACTTCTTGCCGTAGGTGATCATGTTGTCTTCCCATTCGCCGAGTTCCACAGGCAAGGCGGCTTTCTCGACGGTGCTGGGTGCAGGGATATCAAGACCGGGTTCATACACACCAAGACCTGGTGCGAAACTGTCGCCGCCCGCTGAGGCATCCCCAGCATCACTGCCTCCGCCACCGCCTCCTCCGCCGCAACCGGCCAGCGCAATGGAAAAAGAAATCAGCACGGCTGCAAGCCGCCCTCGGTATGGTCTGTTCGAAGCGTTCGACATCATGCAACTAAACCCCGCTTAGGTTCGTCTTGAGACCGGCGCACTCTAGGTACCGAGGCAGCAGTACGGACGTCAGCGGTTCACGGAACGACGTGCAGAATCCTTGCGATGTGGTGTTATGTCGAGTGGTTCGCATCCGCTATGTGATGCCCGCCGCGCCTGCGCGGCAAACATTGCGATGTGCCGCCCACCCGATGGATCACGCCGCAAAAAAAAGGCCCCGCATGCCTGCGCATGCGGGGCCGTCAGCGGCTTCGCTACTTCGCCCAGCGCTGGTCGCCTTCCACGCGCCACTTCACGTAGTGCATGCTCCAGCGATAGTTCTGGTTGAAGATCTTGCCGCCCCAATCAACGGCCGCGAGGGCCGCGCCCGCAGCGAAGATATCGTCCGCCGCGCTGCGCAGTTGCGCGTCACCGGTCATCATGTAGGTCCAGGCGTAGACCGGCGCGATGATCAGGTTGAGGTCGGGCGTCAGGTTCGGGTTGTTGACGTCGTTGTAGAGGAAGGCGCCGTAACCGGTGCCGCCGTTGGAGTTCCAGGAGCCGCTACGCCCGCCGATATCCGCGATCCACAGGCGCTTGCCCGCGGCCGTGCCGGTGCGCACCTTCGCCTCGTTGAACATCCAGCGCGCGAACGAGGCCAGCTTGCCCGGAATATCGGCAATGTACGCGTCCGGGTTACGGCCGTTCGCCTTCTCCCATTCGTAAAACTCGATGAGCGACTGGGACACCAGCGCGAACATGAACGGTTGCAGGTAGTCGTTGCTGCCGCTGAAGCTCACGTCGCCGTACTTGCCGCTGCGCCACTGTTTCAGGTGGTTGTCCATCATGCCCGTGAACATCTGCACACGGGTTTCCCGGCGCGGCTCACCCGCCTTTTCCGCGGTGACGTGCGCCATCAGGCCATAGGCCACCTCGCGCGCATACATGGCGTGATACCACTTCCACGAATAGGAGCTGGTGTCCGGGTTGCTGAAGGCCGGGTTGTCGCGGATCTTGCGGATCTGCGCCAGCGTGGTGTCACCCTTGGCCTTGTAGTCACCGAGCAGTCCGTGGGGGAACCGCCAGTACCCCGGCACGTTGAAGTCGTTCGGTGCGAGATAGCCATCGCGATACACCTGTTCGGCACGGCGTGCGTAGGTGAGCCACGGCTCTGACTGCCCGGTGTACTCGGCGATCTGTTGGAATATCCATTGCGCGTCGTAATAGATCGCATCGCGCCGCTGTGAGGTCTTGTTGCTACTGTCGCCGATGAAATTGCCCCACTTCTTGCCGTAGGTGATCATGTTGGCTTCCCACTCGGCCAACTCGTCGGGCAGCGCCGCCTTTTCGAGGGCGGTGGGCGCAGTCTCGAATGACCAGGTGAAATTCTCTGCGAGCGCTTCACCGTCGATGCCTCGTACCGCCGTGGTGATCAACGCGGTATAGATGCTCATGCTGGCAAGGGATTGTGCGGGCGTGAAGCTCGCCACCTTGCCTTCCACACTGACCGTTCCGGCAATGGGCCGGCCACTTTCATCGAGCACGCGGAAACTCTCGGTGGATACGCTGGCCGGATCGATGGCCACGTCGGCCGTGAAGCGGACGACTGTGTCAACCATGACTGCACTGGCATCGGTCGCCGGTGCCACGCTGCTTACACCGAGCGGCGTGACCGTCCCGGGATCGTCGCCGGGCTTGGGATCGTCATTGCCTGTGTCGTCGTCGCCCGGCGTCGCCGGATCGTCGTCGGGTACGCCAGGTTTGCCACCGGTGCCCGGGTCCGGTTGCACGGGCTTGTCGATGGGATCCGCCGGTGTCACCGGGCCGTCGGAAGAGCCGCCACCACCCCCGCAACCGGCCGCAAGCGTGATCGCGAACACGATCACGACGGACTTGAGAAGTGACGCGCCCCACGGGCGCGCCGTTGTGCCGAGAAGACTCATGCTGTTACCCCGCTGTACGTTGAAATCGATGCGGCGGGGCTACCTTAAGGACGCGCGCTCGGCAGGTCTGATATCCGGGCACGGAACGCTGGTGATGTCCTTCACAACCAGGGGATAACCACCGGCGCGACGATGTTGCACGGTGCATGAATCCTCATGGAAGGAAATAAAACCTTGAACGCGAAATGATCATTTTCGCGAGAGGCACGCGGTGCCGGATTCGGCAGAGGCAAGCCTCTCTGGACTATCCTTGCCTCGTTCGACACCCCTCGACGGATGCGGGACGGGAAACCATGTGCGGCATTGTCGGGATCTATTCCAGGGAGCGGAAGCGGATCGATCGTGCGCTATTGCAGCGCATGAACGACGTGCAGGCCCATCGCGGTCCGGACGGGACCGGCCTGCACGTCGAGCCGGGGATCGGGCTCGGGCATCGCCGCCTGGCGATCATCGACCTTGCCGCCGGCAAGCAGCCCCTCTACAACGAAGACCGCAGTGTGGTGGTCGTGTTCAATGGCGAGATTTACAACTTCGCCAGCCTGCGCCGAGAGTTGGAAGAAGAAGGCCATCGTTTTGCCACCCACAGCGACACCGAGGTGATCGTGCACGCCTGGGAGAGTTGGGGCGAGCGCTGTGTGGAGCGCTTTCGCGGCATGTTCGCCTTCGCGCTGTGGGACCGTAACCGCGAGACACTGTTTCTCGCCCGCGATCGCCTGGGCATCAAACCCCTGCATTATGCCTGGCTCGCCGACGGATCCCTGGCCTTCGCCTCCGAGCTGAAGGCGTTGCTCTGCCATCCACAGCTGGCGCGCGAACTCGATCCGCGAGCCGTCGAGTTCTATTTTGCCTACGGCTATATCCCCGACCCGCACGCCATCCTCGCCAGTGTGGCCAAACTGCCGGCTGCGCATACGTTGCTTGTCCGGCGTGACAGGCGCGAACCGCAATTGCGTGAGTACTGGGACGTGCCGTTTGGTCCGCTGCTGCGCATCGACGAGGCAGAGGCCCGTGAGGAGCTGTATCGCCGCACCAGGGAAGCGGTCGCCAGTCATTTGGTGTCCGACGTACCGCTCGGTGCGTTTCTGTCAGGAGGCGTCGACTCGAGCGCCGTGGTCGCCGGCATGGCGGAGCTTTCCAAAGCGCCGGTGCATACCTGCTCCATCGCCTTTGCAGAACCCGCGTACGATGAATCGCCTTATGCGCGCATGGTCGCCGATCACTTCGGTACACGCCACGCGGTGGAGCAGGTGGACCACGACGATATCGCCCTCGTCGATCGTCTCGCCGCCATCTATGACGAACCCTATGCGGACAATTCCTCACTGGCCACCTACCGTTTGTGCGAACTGACGCGGCGCCACGTCACTGTCGCCCTGTCGGGGGATGGTGGCGACGAGAACCTTGCCGGCTATGGGCGCTATGCGGCACAGGCCGTGAAGGCGCGGTTACGCGCCCTGTTGCCCGATGCCCTGCGGCGGCCATTGTTCGGCGTCCTCGGACGCATTTATCCGAAGGCGGACTGGGCGCCGAAATTCCTGCGTGCCAAGGCCACCTTCGAGACCCTTGGCCTGGATCAGGTGGATGCCATCGCCTACGGCGCCCAAGTCGCGCCTCGGTCCTGGCGAGAGCGCATGTATCACGCGGATTTCCTGCGTACGCTGGATGGCTTCGATGCTGCGCAGATCTTCCGTGATTTCGCGCAGCGCGCGCCGGCGCGCGACGCGCTGTCGCTGAGCCAATACCTGGACATGAAGATCTATCTGCCAGGCGACATCCTGACCAAGGTCGATCGCGCCAGCATGGCCAATTCCCTGGAGGTGCGTGTGCCGTTACTGGATCACGAACTGGTGGAATGGATTTCGCGACTGCCGCCCGGGCTGAAACTGCGCGGGGGTGAGGGCAAGTATGTCTTCAAGAAAAGCCTGGAGACCCGCCTGCCGCGCGAAGTGCTTTACCGCAAGAAGCAGGGCTTCGACGTGCCCGTCGCGCGCTGGTTCCGCGGGCCCCTCAGGCAGCACGCGGAGCGTCTGGTGAAGGAGTCGCCGCTGTTCGAGCAGCGGCTCCTCGATGCGGATTTCGTCCGTCGCATGGTGACCGAGCATCACGCCGGGGTGCGTGACAACGGCCACATGCTCTGGTCCATCCTGTTGTTCGATGCCTTCCAGCGCCATGTGCTGGCCGCGTGAACCGGTGCGGTACGTGGCGCTCCTGCTGCTGGCGTGGCTGCCCTTGCATGGCTGCGCCGCCACACCCGCGGCGGACACCGACGAGGTGCCGTATCTGGCCGAGTGGGAGCGCAACATGGTGCGCTGGGGCGGGCACTGGGGCGATTACCTGCTCGACACGCGCAATAGCGAAAAAAAACGCTTCAAGGCGACCTATTACGACGCTCAGCGCATCCATTTTCAGATTGCGGATTACACCGGTGATACGGAGCCCTGGTACAGCTACGCCCAGGCAGCGGAGGCGCTCTACGAGGACGGCTATTGCGTGCCGAACGGTTATCGCACCGCTGGCTGGCAGCGCTTTCCGCACGGCCTGTTCGAAGACTGGCAGCGCACGCGCGACCCGTCGTCGCGGGAGTCGGTGAGCCGGTTGCGTGATGAGCCGCCCTTCTCCAACATCGAGGCGGGTAACCACGCGCAGAAGTGGCGTTATGCGCGCTATAGCCGCGAGATCGCCTACGCCATCCACGCGCAGCTGCTCGCCACGCGTAGCGGGGCACCGGCGCAGCACACCCGGCTCGCAGCGCTGGTGGACACCGCCCTCGCGCACCTCGACATCTGGCGCACCGGCGCCTTCGAGAATCCGGACCCGCGCTGGCATTTCCGTCAGCCGTTCATGTTCGGTCTGACCGGTGAGGCGCTCATCGCCTATTACGAAAGCACTGCGGCCGCCGGTAGGCCGGACGCGCGCATACCTGCCGCGCTGGCCGCGAGCGCGGACTGGTTCTGGGACAACACCTGGGTGGGCGACGCCTTCGTCTACGTGGACCGTGACATGGAAGGTGTCGGGCGGCGGCGGGCGGCGCCCGATCTCAACCTGCTCATTGCGCCGGTCTACGCCTGGCTTTACCGGCATTCCGGCGATCTGCGCCACCGCGAACGCGCCGACGCCATATTCGCCGGCGGGGTGCGCACCGCCTGCCTGAAGTGCAGCGCGAAGATCTTCAATCAAAACTACCGATGGAGTTTCGACTACGTGCAGTGGCGACGCGAGGGCGACGTGCGCTGGCGGACGCCGTCCACGCCCGTGAAGCGTTGAAAAAGGCGCAGATGGCGGCTGGCAAAGACGCCAAGATCGCCGAGCAATGGACGAGGCAGGTGCTGCGTAAACCCGTGGCATTGCGGACGTTCGGTGCAGCCGCCTCATGGTTGCGGAAGGGCAGGGTCCGTCGAGTACTTCGCCCACCAGTTGAGATCCCCTCTCCCCAGCCCTCTCCCTGAGGGAGAGGGGGCAAGAAATGCGAGATATCGCTAACGCGCCGCAGCAGATTCGAGCGTCCCTCTCCCCCCGGGAGAGGGACAGGGAGAGAGGGCAAGAAACGCGCAGTGTCGGCAACGCGCCGCAGCGGATTCGAACGTCCCCTCTCCCCCCGGGAGAGGGACAGGGAGAGGGGGGCAAGAGATGAGCAGTGTCGGCAACGCACCACCGCGGATTCGAACGTCCCCTCTCCCCCCGGGAGAGGGACAGGGAGAGGGGAGCAAGAGATGAGCAGTATCGCTAACGCGCCGCAGCGGAGTCGAACGTCCCCTCCCCCCCGGGAGAGGGACAGGGAGAGGGGACAAGAAACGCGCAGTGTCGGCAACGCGCCGCAGCGGAGTCGAACGTCCCCTCTCCCCCCGGGAGAGGGACAGGGAGAGGGGACAAGAAACGCGCAGTGTCGGCAACGCGCCGCAGCGGAGTCGAACGTCCCCTCCCCCCCGGGAGAGGGACAGGGAGAGGGGACAAGAAACGCGCAGTGTCGGCAACGCACCACCGCGGACTCGAGCGTCCCCTCTCCCCCCGGGAGAGGGACAGGGAGAGGGGAGCAAGAGATGAGCAGTATCGCTAACGCGCCGCAGCGGATTCGAACGTCCCCTCTCCCCCCCGGGAGAGGGACAGGGAGAGGGGGCAAGAAACGCGCAGTGTCGGCAACGCGCCGCAGCGGA
>JAWLGK010000009.1:41496-117193 GCA_041685115.1 Gammaproteobacteria bacterium
CCCCCCGGGAGAGGGACAGGGAGAGGGGGCAAGAAACGCGCAGTGTCGGCAACGCGCCGCAGCGGAGTCGAACGTCCCCTCTCCCCCCGGGAGAGGGACAGGGAGAGAGGGCAAGAAACGCGCAGTGTCGGCAACGCGCCGCAGCGGAGTCGAACGTCCCCTCTCCCCCCCGGGAGAGGGACAGGGAGAAGGTGAGAAAACACGCGCCGGTTTGCGCTCACGCGAGGACGACCCATGAAACAGCTCGCTCGCATCGTGGTGTTCGCAGGCGATCTTTCCTACCCCAACTGCAAGAACATCGTCGCCATCGAGCGCGCGCTTCCCGACCTGCGTTGGCTCGTCCTCGTGCATACGCCGCGCCGCACGCCGGGAAAAAGACTGCGTCAGCACTGGGCGCTGCTGCGTCGCCACGGCTGGCGTCACGTGCCGCATGTCTGCGCCGCGCTGCGCAGCCGCTGGCAAGCGCCCTGCCCGCCGGCCGGTGAGGGGGCCCCCGGCGGCGAGTTCACGGCGCAGGCGCTGCAGGTCTCGGCGCGCGTGGTAATCCAAACAACGTCGGATCTGCATGCCCCTGATGCGCTCGAAGCGGTGCGCCGCTTCGCGCCCGATCTCGGGCTGTCGCTGGGCCCACCCATCCTGCGCAAGACGCTGTTCGGTATTCCACGACTTGGCACCCTCAACCTGCACAAGGGGAAGCTGCCGGATTACCGCGGCATGCCACCGGCCTTCTGGGAGCTCTGGAACGGTGAGGCGACGGTCGGCTGCACCGTGCATTGGATGGAGGAGGCGCTCGACGCAGGCCCTATCGCTGTAGAAACCACGCTCGAGGTGGACCGGTACGCCACCGTGAAGGGGCTGCTGCTGCGGCTCGACGAGCTCGGCATCGCCTTGGTGCGCGATGCGGTGGTGGACATTGCCGCCGGCCGCATGCCGCGGCGGCCGCAGCGCGCGGGAGGGCATACCTTCCGGCGCCCGACCTTGGCCCAGGTGGCGCAACTGGAGCGCCGCCTGACGGCGCGGTTGCCGGTGCGGACGTCATGGCCCAAGGCCCTCGCCAAGCACTGGATCCGCCAAGGGGCCTTCACCGCGGCGCTGGTGGCGCGGCGTCACGCCGCCGTGCCGAAGGTGACGGTGCTGCTGTATCACCGCGTCACCGACGCTGCGCGCGACAACCTCAGCACCGGCATCGAGCAGTTCGATCGCCAGATGGCGCTGCTGCGCCGCCACTTCCGCATGCTGTCCCTGCCGGAGCTGCTGCGCCTCGAACAGGTGCCGCCGAGCGACCGGCCGCTGGCCTGCGTGACCTTCGACGACGGCTACCTGGACAACTACATCCACGCGGTGCCCATCCTGACGCGGCACCGCATCCCGGCCGCCTTCTTCGTCGCCACCGGATTCATCGGCAGCACGCGCCAATTCCCCCACGACATCCGCCGCGGCAATGCCTTCATTCCGCTGATGACCTGGGATCAGCTGCGCGAAATGCACGCGGAAGGCTTCACCATCGGCTCACATACGGTGAATCACATCGACTGTGCCGCCGAACCGGAGGCACGCGTGCGGACCGAGCTGGACGAGTCCCGCGCGACCCTCGCGCGCGAGCTGGGTCTCGATGAGATCATCTTCTCCTACCCCTACGGCGGACGCCGGCATATGACGCCGGAACGGCTCGAATGGGTGAAACAGGCAGGCTACGCGGGCTGTGTGTCGGCCTACGGCGGTACCAATGCCGGCCGTATCGATCGCTGGGACGTGAGGCGCCGCGGCGTCCACTGGGAATTCGCCGACGCCTCGTTCCTCTCCACCGCCTACGGCTTTTGATCGATGCGCCCGCGGGACGCCCCGCGGGCGCAGACCAAGACCTCAACCGATGCCGGCGGCCTGCGCTGGTTGGCCGTAGTACGCCTGGTACCAGTCCACGAACCGGTTGACGCCCTCCTCGACGCTGGTGCCCGGGCAGTAGCCCACGTCGCGGAACAGCTCGGCCGTGTCGGCCTCGGTGTCCGGGACATCGCCCGGCTGTAGCGGCAGCAGGCGCATCTCGGCCTTGCGGCCGAGCCTGTTTTCCAGCACTTCGACGTAATGCAGCAGATCCACCGGACGCTGGTTGCCGATGTTGTAGAGGCGGTAGCGCGCGCGGCTCGAAGCGGGGTTGGGCTGCTCGCCCGACCAGGCCGGGTCCGCCTCGGGGATGTGATCGAGTACGCGCACCACGCCCTCGACGATGTCGTCGATGTAAGTGAAGTCGCGCCGGTGGTGGCCGTGGTTGAACACGTCGATGGGCTCGCCGGCGAGGATCTTCTTCGTGAACAGGAACAGCGCCATGTCCGGGCGCCCCCACGGACCGTAGACCGTGAAGAAGCGCAGCCCGGTGGTCGCCAGGTCGTAGAGATTGCTGTAGGTGTGCGCCATCAGCTCGTTCGCCTTCTTGGTGGCGGCGTACAGGCTGAGCGGGTGATCGACATTGTCACGCACCGAAAACGGCAGGCGCGTGTTGCCGCCGTACACCGAACTGCTGGAGGCGTAGACCAGGTGCTCGACGCCGTTGTGGCGACAACCCTCCAGCACGTTCAGGAAGCCCACCACGTTGCTGTCCACGTAGGCGTGGGGATTGGCAATCGAATAACGCACGCCGGCCTGTGCCGCGAGGTTCACCACGCGTGCCGGCCGCTGCTGCGCGAACAGCTCCGCCATGGCCTCACGGTCGGCCAGGTCGAGCACCGCCGGGATGAATTGCTCATGGCGGCAGAGGCGCTCGAAACGCGCCTTTTTCAGGTTTACGTCGTAATAATCATTGAAGTTGTCCAGGCCGACGACCGTGTCACCACGTTCCAGCAGACGCAGCGACAGCGCGGCGCCGATGAACCCTGCTGCACCCGTCACGAGAATTTTCATCCTTGATTCTCCCGGTTGACCTGCATTCAGAGCGAATGGTGTTCACCTCCCCAACCCGAGGAGTTTAGGAGGCCGGATACGTGCTGCTCCGGCCGCATCCACGCCGTCCGGCGCCAGCACCTGGACATAGCGCTCGAGCATGCGCTCCAGTTCGAAGCGCTCCACGGCGGCGGTGCGTGCCGCCTTGCCCATGGCGAGCCGTTCGCTATCGGACGACAGCAGCGCCAGCACGGCCTCGGCGAGGGTCTGTGGCTCCCGTGGTGGTACCAGGCGGCCCCATGCCGGCTGGATCATTTCCGGGATGCCGCCCACCGCCGTGGCCACACAGGGCAACCCCGAGGCCATGGCCTCGAGCAGCACCAGGGGAACGCCTTCGGTGCGCGAGGACAGTGCGAGCACATCCATGTCACGCAGGAACGCGGCGACGTCCTTCTGCGCGCCGTGGAAGTCCACGCGTTCGGCGATGCCCAGGGCGCGGGCGAGCGCCTTGGCATGCGCGCCCTGCTCCCCGTCGCCCACCACGCTGAAGCGCACCGGCCGCGGGCTGTGTCTGGTGATGTGGGCGGCCGCACGCAGCCAGGTCTCCACGTCCTTGTCCGGATGCAGACGGCCCACCCAGCCGACCACCAGCGGACGCGGTTTACGCGACTGGCGCCGTGGTCGGAAGGCACGGGTATCGACGCCGTTATCGATGCGGTGCAGGCGCTCGTCCGGGATCCCCACCTGCCGGAACACCTGCTCCAGGCCGCCATGGATCACCGTGATCGCCTCCGCCCTGGGGCCGAAGCGCGCGGTGCGGCGCCATACCAGCGGCTTGCGGCGCAGTTCGTAATCCGTGTGTTCGGTCACTACGATGCGCTGCACGCCGGCGAGGCGCGCCGGCCAGTAGCACAGGGCGAGATTGGAGACGTGATGCAGGTGCAGCACATCGATACGTTCGCGGCGAAACAGGCGTGTCAGCCGCAGGCGCCGGCTCAGGGGATTGGCCGCACTTTCGACCGGTGCAAACCAGGGGATGCCTTTTTCATCCATCACGTCACAGATGGGGCCGGTACCGCCCCAGGTGGTGCACACGCTGGTGTGCACGCCTTGCTCGCGCAGGCGATCGGCGAGCAGCACCGCGAGCCGTTCCGAGCCGCCCATCGTGAACGTGCACACCACCTCCATCAGGCGCATCAGGCCATCCCCCCGTCGGCGCGGTGCCTCCGTCCCTGCACCGGTCCGCGCAACAACCGGTCATACAGGGCCTCGATGCGCGCGGCGCGCGCATCTGCCATGAAGCACCGCGCCAGGGATCCGGGCGCGCTCGCGCCGAGGGCGGCGAGCTCGCCGGGCGTCTGAAGGATGTGGCGCAACACGGCCGTCAACGCCGTGCTGTCGCCCGGCGCCACCAGCCAGCCGTTCACCCCAGGGTGGACCAGATCGCCCACCCCGCCGGTGCGCGTCGCCAGCACGGGACGCCCCAGCGCCAGCGCCTCCAGCACCACGTTGGGCGTGCCTTCCGACAACGAGGGCAGCGCAAGCAGGTCCACGGCCTCGAAGTAATCGCCCATGTTGTCGCGATAGCCCTCGAAGCTGACCTGTGGCGCGACGCCGAGCTGCTCCGCACGCGCCTGTAATGCCGCCCGTTCCGGTCCCTGGCCCACCACCACGAGCCGAAAGCGCGCCGCCTCCGTCCCCAGGCCGGCGAGCGCCGCAAGCAGATGGGTGTGGCCCTTCTCGCGACTGAGGCGGCCGAACACCCCGATGACGATCTGTCCGCGACGGACCTTCAGCCGCGCGCGCAGTGCCGCGCCGCCGTGGGTGCGGCGGAGTTCCTGCGGGTCCACCGCGTTGAGCACCAGCTCGGTGGGTCGGCGCCCGCGCAGTTGCACCAGGGTGTCGTGCAAGGGCCGTGACACCGCGACGGCCACCGGCGCCTGGCGCAACAGCCACTTTTCGAGCCGGTTGTAGAGCCGCGCGCGGCGGCTCTCGTCGGTCCAGCCGTGGGCGAAGGCGAGCCAGGGCAGTCCGGTGCGCGCCGCCACATAACGCGCCACCAGATGGCTCTTGTAGCCGTGGCTCTGCACGAGGTTGATGCCGCGTTCGCGCACCAGTCGCAGCGCCTGCATGAGGGGCTGTGGGTCGAACGGCCCGCGCTGGTGGAGCAGCTCGACGGCCACGCCCTGTTCGCGGGCGCGGTGGCACAGCTCGCTCATCTGGCCGCGACAGGAGAAACTGCCGAGCAGCACGCGCGTATCGGCGCTGGCGTGGTGCGCGAACTGCAACAGGCCCTTGCCGGGACCGCCCAGGATGGGCGTGGCGATGATGGCGAGCACCTGCGCGCGCACCGCCATCAGCGATCAACCCGTTGCCACGCGGCCGGCTGGCGCTGGCGCAAGTAACGGAAGAAACCCACCATGCAGGCCAGGTTGATGGCGCCGAAGTAATAGAACGGATAGAACAGCGGATGGCGGCGCAGCGGCCGCGCCAGTTGCGCGCCGAGCGCCGCCCCATAGCCGCCCGCTTGCAGGGCGAGCAGCAGTGCATAGCCGCTGCGGTCCGCCAGGGCCACATTGGCTGCGAGCGCCGTGAGCAGCACGAAGCCGCTCAGCCAGCGCAGCAATTTGTGGGACACGAACATGGCCACGAACAGCGGTGCGCGCCACGGGCGGCGCAGCAGCGCCATGTGCCCGAGCACCTGGAAGCCGCCCGCGGCGATACGCACCTTGCGGCGAAATTCCTGGCTCACCCGCGCCGGCACCTTCTCCGCCGCCTGCGCGCGCGGCGCATAACGCAGCCGGTAGCCGTGCGCCGCCGCGCCCATGGCGATGTAGAAGTCGTCGAGGATCAGGTGTTCGGGCACCTGCCCCACCAGTTCGGCACGCACCGCGAACATACCGCCGTCGGTGCCCACCATGGAGTGCAGTGCGCTCTCCTTCGCACACACGAAACGCTCGTAGCGCATGTAGGCGCCCTCGCCGAGGGGTTCCTCGTCGTCCATGGACTGTAGTTCCACGCGCCCGCTCACCAGGCCGCAGCGCGGATCGGCGAAGTGCTCCACCAGCCGCGCCAGGGCATCGGGCCGGAACATCACGTTGGCGTCCGAATAGACCAGCACCTCGCCGCGGGCGTGGGGCCGCGCCAGGTTGAGCGCCGCCGCCTTGCCGCCGCGCCGGCCGGTGCGCAGCAACTGTAGGCGCGGGTCGTCGACGCCCGCGACGATGGCCTCGGTGCGGTCGTCCGAGCCGTCGGAGACGACGATCAACTGGAGGCGATCGGTGGGATAGTCGCTGGCGAGCGTGGTCGCGATCTTGTCGCCGATGAAGCGCTCCTCGTTGTAGGCGGCGACGATCACCGTTACCTGCGGGCGGTGCTGCGGTGCGCCCGCCGGCTCTCGCGCACGCGGTGCCGCCAGGGCAAGCAGCAGCGGATAGCCCAGGTAGGTGTAGAACACCACCCCGAGACTCAGCCACAGCAGCCATTCGCTCAGCATGCGGTCCTCCGCACCCCCGGCTCGGCCAGGGCCTCGCCGAGTACCGTGGCCAGCCGCGCGGTGAGGGCCTGGGGGCTGAAGTCGCGCAGGAAGGCCTCCTTGATGGCCGGTGGTTCGGCGCGTCGCGCATAGGCGTCGCGCAGCGCCGCCTCCATGGCCGCCGCGGAATCCTCCGTCACCAGGTAGGCGCGCGAGGCATAGCGGCGCACCAGCTCGGCGTTGTCGCCGGGCGGGCATTCGGCCAGCACCGGCAGGCCCGTGGCCAGGTAGTCGAAGGTCTTGGCGGCGACGGCGATGTTGTCTTCGGGGCGGGCGGTCCAGCCCTGCTTGAGGTAGAGCAGCGAGGCACCGCGCAGGCAGGCCAGCGCCTCGGCGCGCGGCAACGAACCGGGGGCGCGCACCCGCACGGTACCGCGATACTCGGCGAGCGGCCGGGGGCACTGGCCCACCTGCACGAACTCCGCTTGGCAGTCGGGCATGCGTTCGAGGGCCTGGAGCAGCAGCTGCGGGCTGCGGTTGCCGTACAGGGCGCCGGTGTGCATGACCACGAAGGGCCCCGTGGGCGGCGCCAGCGTCGCCGGGTTGGGGCGCTCGAAGCCGTTGGGGATCCAGGTCATCTTGGCGGCATGCTGCGGGTAGGCCGCCTGGTAGCGGCGCAGCGCACCTTCGGTGTTGAGGATCAGCCGATCACAGGCGCCGACGGCCCAGCGCTCCAGCCGACCGATGGCCGCGCGGTGCCAGCGGTTGTGGCGGTTATAGGGGTTCAGGGTCCAGGCGTCGCGGAAGTCCAGCACCAGCGGCGTGCCGGTGACCTGCTTGAGCCAGGCGGCAGTCACGGCGCTGCTGAATGGCGAACAGCTGGCATAGAGGCAGTCGTGCTCACGGGCCAGGGCGATGCCGCGCGCCCAGGCGGTCCAGCCGATCTGCGGGTCGGGGATGCACAGCGACTCGCGCGCCAGCACGCTGCGGCGGCGGGTGAGCCGGTGGATGGCCGCATCCAGCAGGTCCACCGGGCGGTTCAGGTCCAGCTCGCGGACCCGCACTACGGGAACGCCATCGGGCACCGGGCTGTGCATGTCGGTGATGCCCCAGGTGTCCTTCGGGCGCGCGACCGTGAGCACCGTGGGCTGCCAGCCGGTCTCCCGCAGGTGGCTGGCGAAGCGCACCGCCCGCGCCGTGCCCGAGGTGTTGATGGGCGGGTAGTAATAGCAAAGCATCAGCACACGCCGCGCGGGCGTGACGGGTCGCGAAGCGGCCATGCTCACTTCCTTTGTCGCGTGCGTGACGTCACCGTGCCCGTGGCGGCCTGGAGCCGCAGCGTGGTCGCCAGGGTCAGCCCCAAAAGCAGGAAGAACAGGGGCGAATAGGCCTTGGACAAGAAGAAGCTGGTGACGAAGAACCCGACCAGCGCCGCGCGCAGCGCCACCGCCTGCACCATCAGCGCGTGGTGCTGCGGGTCGGGCGGCCCGGCGCTGCCCGCCGGGGTCTCGTAGCGGCGGGTGAGGGAACGGAAGGCGTTGATGTAGAAGCCCACATAAATCAGCAGGCCGAGCAGGCCCAGTTCCGCGCCCACCTGGATGAGGGCGTTGTGCGCCTCCTGATAGTTGCCACCGCCGACGCCCTCGGCCGCGGCGAAGGCCATCAGCCCCACGCCCCAGGGCCGCTCCGACATGGTGTGCAGGGCCCGCCCCCAGATGGCCAGGCGGCCGCGGTCCGAGGAGACGTTGTAGTCCTGCTCCAGGTTGGCCAGGGAGGCGATGCGCTGCCAGACCGTGTCGTGGGTGAGGGCGAGCGCCACGCTGCCCACTAACAGCAGCACGGCGATCTTGGCGGCGAAGCCGAAGCGCCCGCGCACGGGCATCTCCTTGAACAGCAGAAACCCCGTCACGGCCATGAGGCCGAGGAAACCGCCGCGGGAACCGGTCGCCAGCACGCCGATCACGAAGGCGCCGGTGAGGGACAGGAATCCCCAGCGACGCCTGCCCTGGCTGGCGAACACCTGCACCGCGGCGAAGGGCAGGCAGGTGACCAGCACCAGGGCGAGGTCGTTGGGGTCGTACATGGTGGTCACCTCGGCGCGCCGTTCGGCACCGATGATCACGGCGCTGACGGCCAGCACAGCGGCGGCGACGAGGAGCGCCTTGACATAGGCACGGTAGGTGGCCGGCGAGGCGGCGGTCTTGGCCGCCAGGTAGAACAGCATCACGCCGACGGCGAAGCTGCTCAGCAGCGCCTGGAGGCTGTGGCTGCCCCACACCGAGAAGCCCACGCTCAGGGCCGCCAGGGCGGTGAAGGCGACCATCAGCTTGCCGAGGGGCGCGCCAAACACCGCCACCGGCAGGCGCCTGCCGAAGGCCAGTCCGATGACCGCAAGCGCCACCGCCACGTTACCCAACTGCAACGCGGCCAGCGGCGGCACCAGTTCAGGCAGACGGCCGATCGCCACCAGGATGAGCAGCACGGTGCCGTAGGCGGTGGGGTGCAAGAGGTCGCGCGGACCGACACGGGCGTGCAGCCCGAGGGGGCGGCGGCCGTGTCGGGCCGGTGCGGTCCAGGCCCCCGCCTCTGTCGTGTCGACGGTCCTTTGCCTGCCTGAGGGCTGGGCCGGCATATCAGCCTCCCTGGTCCAGGACAGCGTGGGCGGTATGGGGCGCCGCGCGCCGGCGGCGCGCGGTTTCGATGACATCCCATAGCTCCGCGGCCCGCCGCGACCAATCCGCCTCCGCCACGGCGTCCGAGCGGGCGCGGCGGCGGGCCGGGTCGTCCTCGGCGAGGGTCGCGCGCACTTCGGCCACGAAGGCCGTGGCGTCCGCGGCGGTGCGGAAAAGATGGGCCAGGGGCGCGGCCTCTTCCACGGGTGTGGCGACCACCGGGCGGCCCGCCGCCAGGTACTCGCGCAGCTTGGTGGGATTGGCGTTGCGGTTGCGTTCGTTGTTCAGCCAGGGCAGCAGGCACACGTCGAACTGCGCCAGATACGCGGGCAGGGCCTGGTGGGGACGCGGTCCCAGGTGGTGCACGTTGGCGCCGCGGGGCAGCCGTGCGACGCAGGCCTCCTCCGCCGGGCCGACCAGCACCAGCTGCGCCTGCGGAAGCTCCCGGGCGAGCCGGTCCAGCACCGCGAAGTCCACGTGTTCACCGAGCAGCCCCACGTAGCCCAGGCGCGGGCGCGGCACTGCCGCGAGGTCGGCCGGGCAGGGCAGCGTTCCATCCACGGCGCGCCGGAAATGGCTGTGGTGCACCCCGTGGGGCAGATAGCGCACGTTGCCGTGCAGCCGCGCCTTGCGCTCGGCCAGGCGCTGCGCGCTGGCGACCACCACGTCCACGTGCTCCAGCAGCTCACGTTCCAGTCGTCGCACCAGCGCGGCATCGACGCCGGGCTGTTCGGCATATTCATCGGCGCAGTAGTAGGCCACCACCTCGGCATCGAGACGGCCGACGATGTCCGCCGTGGCCGGGCAGGCGGTGATCACCACCCAGCGCCGCAGGCCCGCCTGGCGGCGCGCCCGCGCCAGTTGGTGCGCGAGTAGGAGCCGGTTGAAGTATCTGGCCAGCCGCGAGCGGTAATAGGGAATGGCGAGCGGCGTCAGCACCCGCACCGGCGCCTCGCCGGTGCTGGGATGGGTGTCTCGGCGCAGGACCCGCGCCAGCTTGCCGGCGATGCGCGTCAGGTCGGTGAGGTTGAGGCGCGGCGTGCGCAGGCCGAGGGAGTCCACCCACAGCACGGGGTGATGACGGGCGAGTTCACGGGCGAGGTATTGCCCGGTGCTGTTGTGGCGTCCCCAATCCTCGCCGAAGAAGAGGATGCCGAGGCTGTCCCGTGCAGTGGTTCGCGGCCGTGCCATCCGTGCTCCTGCACCCTGACAGGGTGCCCTTCATCCGTGATGGACTGCTCACAGAACGATACTAGCAGGCCCTCGCGGTGCTTCAGAGCTGGGCGGCGGTGTCGAGAAACTCCCCGTAAGGGACGTAGTGACTGCCATCGCAGGAGAAGGTCATGCCGACCAGTCCGTTCATGCGGTTGATGGAGGCATTGCGCAGGTAGACGGTGTCGTCTTTGAGGCGCAGGCGCTTGAATTCCCTGAGGATGGTCCGCACCGTTCCGGCAGGGATGGCCGGCCGTTCGAGGGCCACGGCGGCCTCGAATTGCGCCAGGAAATCCGCCGCGAACAATTCCTCGCCAAGGAACACGCGATAGCGGTACGGGTCGTTGAACAGCCAGCAGGTGAGCTGGTTGCTGGAGAAGTGGATCTTCGCGTGGAACACACCGCGCAGCTCAAGCAGGGCCTCAACCGTGTCCATCAGCTCGTCGATACGCTGGTCGAACAGGCTGGGCTGGCGGGTCTGCTCGAACAGGAATCGCCGCACCGAGGGATCGCCCTTGATCTGCAGCCAGCGGTCGTTCATCGTGCGCCTCCGGTCGGTTTCGCTCTGGGGCGGAATTTTCCGCCGGGCGCGCGGCGGGAGTAAAGGCGGCCGGCCGGAAAACGATCGGCGGGGCGGGGCAGTGTGCTAGTGTACTGATTCGCGTAAGGACCTTTCGGCGCCGTCGAAAAAGGACCGGCGTCACTGCCAGGGAGAAGAGTGACATGAGCGAACGCGTGAATGCCGTCCACGTCGGTGCCCCGGACCCCGAGAAGCGCAACTCCCTGGTGGTGGAAGACTCCGACTACGACTACGACGTGCGCGGCCAGGAGGTCCCGGAGGTCGCCCTGTGTTACTTCAACGACGTCGAGTTTACCGAGAAGTCCTATGTGTGCAGCGGCGATGAGTTGTTGCGCTGCGAGGGCGGTGTCTGGGTGCGTATCGGATCCTGTGATCCCGTGAATCCCTGATGCGCCCCCTTTACGTGTATTGTCCCGTGTAACAAGTCTCGCCCAGGGGCGGAGACCAACAGGCCCCATGACGCTGAATCCTCCCATCACCGAGTTGGCCGACGAACATGATTTCGCGGTCGTTCTGAAGCGCTTTATTGCACTCAACGACGCGCGGCTGGCGCGCACCCGGGACGCCCTGCGGGCGCGCCAGCGCGATTTCCTCGATCTGCTGCCGCTGTTTTTTCACTTCAATCACCCGCTGTTGCCCGGTTACAGCGCCGAGTGTCCCGCCGGCGTGTTCGGCTACAACCCCGACGCCGCCGCCATGGAGGCCGTGACACGTCTCGGGCGCATCCACTTTCACCGCCACCCGCATCGCAGCATCGCGGTTCAGGCCATTTACCTGATGGGCAGCCCCGGCAGTGTGGCCTACACCGGCGACAGCGACTTCGACGTCTGGCTCTGTCACGAGCCCGGCCTTTCCGCCGGACAGGTCGCCGCCCTGCGCGACAAGGCAGACGCGGTGGAGTCCTGGGCGGCGGCCCTCGGTCTCGAGGTGCACATCTTTCTAGTGCGGCCCGACCAGTTCAGGCACGGCGAGAGCGAGGCGCTGTCGGCCGAGAGTTGCGGAACTGCCCAACAGCGCTTGCTGCTCGATGAGTTCTATCGCACCAGCCTGCGGGTGGCCGGTATGTATCCGCTCTGGTGGCTGGTGCCGCCCGACCAGGAAGTCGCCTATGACCACTACGTACAGGAGATCCGCCATCAACGTTACCTGCACGCCCGCGACCTGATCGATTTCGGCGGCCTCGGCCACGTGCCGGCCGAGGAGTTCCTGGGCGCCGCCGTGTGGCAGCTCTACAAGGGCATCGATTCGCCGTACAAGTCGGTGCTCAAGCTGCTGCTGCTCGAATGCTACGCGCGTGACTATCCTTATCTCGACCTGCTCAGCACGCGCTTCAAGAAGGCGATCTATAGCGGCGAGATGGACCCGGATTTTCTCGATCCCTATTTGATGATGCTGGACAAGGTGGAGGATTATCTGAAGGGGCGCGGAGAGAGTGAGCGCCTGAACCTGGCGCGGCGCTGTTTCTATTTCAAGCTCGATGAGAATCTTTCGGAAGACGCGCCGGCGGTGGCGCGCTGGCGTCGCAACCTGCTCGGTACCCGTGCGCGCCAGTGGGGTTGGTCACGTGCCGACCTGTTTGTGCTCGACAGCCGGCACACCTGGAAGGTGGACAAGATCGCCGAGGAACGGCGCATCCTCTTCGAGGCCCTCTCGGAAAGCTACCGGTTCCTGTCGGATTTCGCCCGGCGCTTCGCCGGATCGGCGCTGATCAGCCAGCGGGATCTCAATATCCTCGGTCGCAAGCTCTATTCTGCGTTCGAACGCAAAGCCGGCAAGGTCGACCTGCTTGGTCCCGCTTTCGTCACCAACCTGAACGAACAGCAACTCACCGTGCACGAGGTGATCGACGAAAACCTTGGCGCCAGCAGCTGGGTGTTGTATCGCGGCGTGGTGAAGCCCGAGGAGACCGCCGAACACAACCCCGTCAAACGCTTCCGTTTCGCCACCGAGATGGTCGCGTGGTGCTACTTCAATCGGCTCATTGGCAAGGCCACGCACGTGGTGGTGTTCACCCGCCAGAGCCGGCTTACCAACAGCGAACTGAAGGCCATGTTCGGCCGCATGAATGCGGTCTTTCCCGAGCGCGCCAGCGACCACGGCAGTGTTGCCGACTTTGCCGATCCGGCCCAGGTGGTGCGCACCACGCTGTTCATCAATGCCGGTCTCGACCCGCTGGCGCGCGTCGAACACGCCGAGGGTCGCATTGCCAGCGGTCGCTCGGATGCGCTCAGCTATGGCGGCCTCGGCGAGAATCTGGTGCACACCGTGGACCAGGTGGTGGTGACCAGCTGGCAGGAGGTGCTCACCTATCACTTCAGCGGTGCGAGGGGCCTGCTGGATTGCCTGTGCGAATACCTGAAGTGGGTGCCCCTGTCGAGCGGCCGGACGCCGGTGCTGCCGAGCGTCGCCAGCTACAGCCCGACCAAGGGCAACGCCATCGCGCGGCGTGTCGAGGCGCTGTTCCGCGAGGTGATCGACTGCTATTACTCCGGACGCAATCCCTCCGCCACGCGCTACGTGCTGCAAGTGGAGCACAGCTTCTTCGTGCTCAGTTTCGACGGCGACCTGCCCAATTATCAGATCCTGGACAATCAGGCGGCGCTGTTGCGCTATCTCGGTGCGCCGCAGAAAGACTTCAGCCCGGTGGTGTTCGACAGCCACATGCAGGCGGACCGGGTCATGGCGCTGGTGTTCAGCTACAACCGTCCCGGCATCGTGCAGCTGTTCTATCGCGTGCAGGGCGCGCAGGTGGATGTGTACGTGCTCGATGAACGCGGTTCGCTGTTCCACCGCCGCGCGCCGTTTCACGATGCCGATGCCCTGCTCAGCCAATACAGCCATTTCTTCGAGGCCGTGCTCAACCGCGTGAAGTTCCAGATGCAGGACGGCCGGCCGGTGCGTGGTGCGGAGGGCCTGGAGTTTTTCCAGGTGGAACAGGACGGCGGGCGCCTGCGCGTGGTGAGCCGGCGACCGCGTTTCAGCAGCCCCGGTGAGCAGTTCATCAGCCTACAGGTCATCGTCGACGTGGACGATCAGGGCCGCACCACGTTCTCGCTCTACTGCAACGGGCGCGAGTTCTGCTCGCCGGAAAGCGGCGGCCGGGTGCTGGACGAGGTGGCGCGCTACATGCTGGAACTGCGCCGCGGCCGCCAGGCCTATCCCATCTACATCACCGACATCTCCATGTCCCCCGCCGTGCTCGGCGAACAAGGCGTCGGGCGCATCCAGACCATCCACTTCCTCAACTACAAACACCGCATCGAGGAAAAGCTCAATCAGTCTCTAGGGAGCCGCTGATCTATCCGGTTTCATCATGTAACTGTTCCGAACACGGACCCCGGCTTCCGCCGGTTTCGTCACTCAGCGCACCAGGCACTCAAGCGTCAGATCCTGGCTTGCGCCGGGAACATGAATCACAAGCCCCCGTCGAAATGCGGACCGCTACTTGACGAGGATCGCAGGGCGCCAATAATACACACATACGCGTACACACCGTGAGGCGAGCATGTCCGGTTCAATCAGTCGTGTGTTCATGAACGGCAACAGTCAGGCCGTGCGTATCCCGCAGGAGTTTCGCTTGGATACCACACGGGTGGAAATCACCCGTAACGAGGAAGGCGACCTGATCATTCACCCCATCGCGGCCGATCGTGGCAAGGCGTTGCTGGATGCCTTGGATGGGTTTGATGCCGAATTCGTGGCGATACTTGAGGAAGACCGGCGAGAACAGCCGGAGATGCAGGACAGGGAGTCCTTGTGAAGTACTTGCTCGATACGAACATTCTGATCTACCTGATCAAGAACAAGCCGCCCACGATTGCCGCAAGGGTCGATGCCTTGGGTGACGATGCGTTACTTGGCATGTCGTTTTTTACGTATGCCGAGTTGCTCAAGGGGGCCGAGCGAAGTACGCGAAAGCCCGAGGTGCTGCGCCGCCTTGAGCAACTGACCCGCCAGGTGCCGGTGGTCTATTCCACGGGTCGCGCCTTGTGCGAACACTACGCCGCGCAATTCACCCGTTTGAAGTTGGCGGGCACGCCAATTGGCGCGAACGATTTGTGGATCGCCTGTCACGCGCTTGCCGAAAACGCCGTCCTGGTCACGAACAACATGCGGGAGTTCACGCGCATCAGTGGTCTGAAGGTGGAGAACTGGGTCGACGAAGCTTGAGTTTCTAGCTTTCCAGCAGAGTTCGTGGCTCTGTTTACGGACAACAGACGGTGGCCGCTTCTACGGTGGCTTATCGGAACCTTGTAGGAGCCGACGCCGTCGGCGAACGCGGTTTCGGTTCACCGCCCGGCGGTTGGGAAAAACCATTCGTCCACGGTGTGGGCTCCTACGTAGGGCGGGCTCAGCCCGCGATTACCTGCACCGCGGCCTGAGGCCGCCCCCGACGTTCACCTCAGCGCGCGCAGGCTCTCCATGACCACCGCGAGATCGTCGCGCCAGCGCGTGAACACGGGCGTGAGCGCCGGATCGGGCACCAGGCGTTGCAGCATGAGTGGGTCGGCGCCGACCACCAGGGTCTCCTCGCTCTCCGCGAAGATGGTCACCTGCAACGGCAGGTAGGGGATGAGCTGCGGATAGCGCGCCGACAGGGAGCGGATCTCCTCGGGCTTGCCGAAGAACACCACGCGGTATTTGTCGGTGGTGAAACCCATCTCCGTGAGCCCCACATCCACGTGTTGCACGCGCGAGAGCACGTAGCCCTGGTGGGTGATGGCGTCCTGCAACGCCAGCATGGTCTCCGGGAACGATTGGGCCGAACGCGCCATGAACAGTTCCTCGGCGCCGGCGATGGAGGCGAGACACAGCAAGGCGGTGGCGACCAGCTGCCGCAATTTCATAGCGTGGCTTCCTCCAAAATTCCTTCGTACAGCTCGGTCATCTCGTCGCAGGCGGCGTCGAGCTCACGGTTGTTGTAGAGCGCCGACAGGTGCTTGGGATTGATGCTGAGCACCTTCACCACCCCATCCTGCTCCACCACGGTCACGCGGCACGGCAGGAACAGGCCCACGCGCGGGTCCAGGCTGAGGGCCTGGTTGATGAAGTTGAAATTGCAGAAGTAGACGATGACCTGTTTGGCGTTTTCTTCGCCTTCCGGGAAGAAGCCGTGTTCGAGGCGTTGCTCGCGAATCAGGCGAAAATTCTTGCCGATGGCCGCACGCTTCACGTTCTCCACCGTCTCCTCCAGTGAGTAGGACGATTCGGCCTCCAGGATCATCGGCTCGTCGAGCGGCGGGGGCTGGGCGGGTGCGCTCGCCGCGAAGCTGCGCACGAAGGCCACGATGTTGTCGATGTCCTGTTCGGAGAGGCCCTGATCCAGGTAGGAGATCATGGGCGTACCCTCGCGCCCGCGCATGAGGGTGGCTTTGATCATGGCATCCGAGGCGGCAGCCAGGAAGCCGGCGTTGTTGAGGGCCGGGGGCATGATGGGCAGGTCGCGCGGACGGGAGAAGGTCACGCCCGTGCCGCGCCCACCTTCACCGTTGGCGCCGTGGCAGGCGGCGCAGTGCTGTGCGAACAGGGCGCGCCCCTTCTCCACGTCGCCATGCACGCGTGCCGATGAGGGCGCCCGCGCCGCCGGCGCATCCGGTTTGGCGAAGCTGCGCAAGTGGCCGACGATGGCATCCACCTCGGCATCGGCCAGGGAACGGAAGGCGGGCATGACACGGCCGGGGCGGCCGTTGCGCAGGGTCTTGCGCAGGAAATCGTCATCCGCCGTGGACAGAAAATCCGGCAGCGCGAGCGGCACACCGACCCCGCCCTCGCCGTGCAGACCGTGGCAGGCCGCACAGTGGTGGCCGTAGAGCTGCGCGCCATCGGGTGCCGCCACGGCGGCAGGCAGCGCCACGGCGAGCATGACCGCAAGCAGAATTTCCTTGAACATTCCGTCCTCCCCTCTGTGTGGGCGGAAGTATATGCGCCCCGTTTTATGCCGGGCGTTGATCGTGATCAGCCGAGCGCCACCGGCTCGCCGGCCTGCGCGCTGGCCAGTTCGCTGAGCACTGTCAGCAATTCGCGGCCATCCCTGTCCCGCTGCCACTGGTCCGCCTCGGCGACGTGATCGAAGTGAAAGCCGCCGCTGCGCGCGGCCACCCAGATCTGCCGCACCGGCGTCTGGCGGTTCACCACGATCTGCGAGCCGTCCTCGAAGCGCAGGGTGAGGATGCCGCCGGCATTCTCATAATCGATGTCTGCGCCACTCGCATCGATGGCCTCCTCGATGTGCAGCAGCATGGCGTCGACACGTTGGTTGAATTCCGATTCACTCATCATGGGCGGGACCTTTGGTGGAAGAGGAGAGATCTAACTCAAAGGCGAGACCGGCGCAAAGTCTTGCGTCGAAACGCGGAGGGCGCGGAGGCGCGGAGGACGCAGAGAAAACCCCTTGAAACGCTTTTTTCTCCGCGCCCTCCGCGCCCTCCGCGCCTCCGCGCCCTCCGCGCCCTCCGCGTCCAATCCTGCACATGCGCGCCGCAAGACGCCCGCCCCACCACACAGGTATAATCGGCGACACTTTTCCGGAGATTGTTCCATGTTCTGTCACTGCCGTGCCCAGTATCTGCTGTGGGCCGTCATCGCCATGTTCGGTGTCCTGGCCATGCTCGCCGGCTGCGGGGCCAAGGGCGATCTCTATCTCCCCAAGCAGACCGCTCAGGAACAACACTGACATGGACCATTTCCAGTATCGTGATGGCCGCCTGTACGGCGAGGACGTGGACCTGGTACGGGTCGCCGAGGAGTTCGGCACGCCCTGCTACGTCTATTCCCGCGCCACCCTCGAACGTCACTTCCGCGCCTTCGATGCTGCCTTCGCCGGTCAGGAGCACCTGGTCTGCTATGCAGTGAAGGCGAATTCCAACCTGGCGCTGCTGAACGTGCTCGCGCGCCTCGGCGCCGGCTTCGACATCGTCTCCGTGGGTGAGCTGGAACGCGTGCTGGCGGCCGGCGGCGACCCGGCCAAGGTGGTGTTTTCAGGCGTGGGCAAGCGCGCCGACGAGATGCGCCGTGCCCTCGAAGTGGGCATTCACTGCTTCAATGTGGAGTCCGAACCGGAGCTGGAGCGTCTGGACCAGATGGCCGGTGAGCTGGGCCTGCGCGCGCCGGTGTCGCTGCGCGTGAACCCGGACGTGGATGCCAAGACCCACCCATACATCTCCACGGGCCTGAAGGAAAACAAGTTCGGCATCGACATCGCCCGCGCCCCCGAGGTGTATGCCCGCGCGGCGGAGCTGGCGAACCTGGAGATCCTGGGTGTGGACTGCCACATCGGCTCACAGATCACCCAGGTCGGGCCCTTCGTGGATGCCCTGGAACGGGTGCTGGGCCTGATCGACACCCTCTGCGAGCGCGGCATCGCCCTGCGTCACCTGGACCTGGGCGGCGGCCTGGGCATCAGCTACCGCGACGAGACCCCGCCGCTGCCCGGCGACTACGCCGCGCCGCTGCTCGACCGCCTCGCCGGCCGCGACCTCCAGGTGATCATCGAGCCGGGCCGCGCCATCGTCGGCAATGCCGGTGTGCTGCTCACCCGCGTCGAATACCTCAAGCACACCGCCCACAAGGATTTCGCCGTGGTGGACGCGGCCATGAACGACCTCATGCGCCCGACCCTGTACGGCGCCTGGATGGACATCGTGCCGGTGGTGGAGCGCCGCGGCGAGGCGCGTAAGTACGACATCGTCGGACCCATCTGCGAGACCGGCGACTTCATCGGCAAGGAGCGCGCCCTCGCGCTCGAAGAAGGCGACCTGCTCGCGGTGCGCTCGGCGGGCGCCTACGGCTTTTCCATGAGCTCGAACTACAACGCCCGCCCGCGTGCTGCCGAGGTGATGGTGGACGGCCCGCGCATGCACCTGGTGCGCGCGCGCGAGTCCTTCGCCGACCTGGTCGCCGGCGAGCAGTTGTTGCCCTGAGAACCCGGCTCATCGGACGGCCGTGCCCGCCACTCCGCCCAAGCCGAACGGCGGCCACGGGCCGCCCTGCGAGGAATGCGCGTCGATGCACTTCGAAAATCCCGCCCCCGAGGCCATCGCCGAGCTGCTGCGCCGCGTGCGGCGCATCGCCGTGGTGGGCGTCTCGCCCAAGGCCGATCGCCCGAGCCATTTCGTTGCCGCCGAACTCCAGCGCTTCGGCTACGAGATGATCCCGGTACGCCCGGCCACCGCCAGCGTGCTGGGCGTGCCGGCCTATGCGAATCTCGCAGACATCCCCGGCGCCATCGACCTGGTCGACGTGTTCCGTGCCCCCGAGCACGTGGACCCCATCGTCGACGCCTGCATCGCCCTGAAGGTCCCGGCCCTGTGGCTGCAGGACGGGGTGGTCAACGAGGCCGCCGCCGAGCGCGCCCGCGCCGCGGGCATCACCGTGGTGATGGACCGCTGCATCTATCGCGATTGCGTGGCCTTCGGCATCGACAGTCTTTCCATCGCCGGGGCGAGTCAGTAACCTGCCGCCATGCCACTCGCCTTCACCAAGATGCACGGCCTCGGCAACGACTTCGTGGTCATCGATGCCGTGCGCCAGGACGTCGCTCTCAGCACCGAGCAGGTGCGCTTCCTGGCCCATCGCCGTTTCGGCATCGGCTGCGACCAGCTGTTGCTGGTGGAACCCGCCGGCCGCCCCGATGTGGATTTCCGTTACCGCATCTTCAACGCCGACGGCAGCGAAGTGGGTCAATGCGGCAACGGTGCGCGCTGCTTTGCGCGTTTCGTGCGCGAGCAGGGGCTCACCGACAAGGACACCATCGTGGTGGAGACCGCCTCGGGCGTCATCACCCTGTACGTGGAGCCGGACGGGCAGATCCGCGTGAACATGGGGGCGCCGTGCTTTGCCCCGGCGCAGATCCCCTTCCGGGCGGAACAGGAAGAGGACCGCTACGGCCTGGAGCTGCCGGGCGCAGAGGCCGGCCAGGCCTACACCCTCGGCGTGGTATCCATGGGCAATCCCCATGCGGTCCTGCAAGTGCAGGACGTCGCCACCGTGCCGGTGGGCGAACTCGGTCCCGCCATCGAAAACCACCCGCGTTTCCCCGAACGCGTGAACGTGGGCTTCATGCAGGTCATGGATCGCACCCGCATTCGCCTGCGCGTCCACGAGCGCGGCGCCGGCGAGACCCTGGCCTGTGGCACTGGCGCCTGTGCGGCGGTCGTGGTCGGCCGGCGTTGGGACTTGCTCGACGAACAGGTCCAGGTCGAGCTGCCGGGCGGCGTGCTCACCATCCGCTGGGCCGGCGCCGATGAACCCGTGTGGATGATCGGCCCTGCCGCCACCGTCTTCGAAGGAAAGATCACCCTATGAGCGATGTGTCGCCTGCCCTCAGGAACGACGACCTGGAGCAGCAACTGGTGGCCTATCTGGCCGCACACCAGGACTTCTTCGTGCGTCACGAACACCTGCTGCCCTTCCTGACCGTTCCCCATCCGGACACCGGCCAGGCCGTGTCGCTGCTGGAGCGCCAGGTGGGCCTGCTGCGGGAACAGAAGCTCGAACTCAAGCACAAGCTCCAGCACCTCACCCAGGTGGCGCGCAGCAACGAAGACCTGCTCGAGCGCATGCAGGCGCTGGTGCTCGCACTCATCGATGCACCCTCCGCCGAGGCGGTGCTGGAGGCGGTTGAGGCCGCCATGCGCCGTGATTTCCAGGCCGATGCGGTGACGATCTGGACCTTCCAGCCGGGCCTGCCGCGCGCCGTGCCCGCCGATCATCCCGAACTGGACGGGCTGCGCAGCATCGTCGACAACCGCCTGCCCGTGTGCGGACAACTGCGCGCCGATCAGGCGGCCGTGCTGTTCGGTGACACCGCCCCGGCCACTGCGTCCGGCGCCTTCGTGCCCCTGTGCGACGGCGACGAGGCCCCGTGCCTGGGCCTGCTCGCCGTCGGCAGCGCCGACCCCAAGCGTTTTCACGCGGAAATGGGCACGGTTTTCCTGCGCCACCTGGCCGCGGTGACCGCGCGCCTGCTGCGCGCCAGGGCGGTGCCGTGAGCGACGCGACGGAACGCGTCGAACACTTCCTCACCCACCTGCGCCTGGAACGGCGCCTGTCACCCCACACCCTCGCCGCTTACCGCCGCGACCTGGCCGTGTTCGTCGCCTTCTGCGAGGAGCAGCAGGTCACGCTGACCCGGGTGGATTCCGCCGTGGTGCGCGCCTTCGTGGCCAAGCGCCACCGCACCGGGCTGTCCGGCGCCAGCCTGCAACGCGGCTTGTCCACGCTGCGCACCTTTTTCAATTTCCTGTTGCGAGAGGGCCTGGTTCAGTACAACCCCGCCAACGACATCCCCGCGCCACGCTCGCCGCGCAAGCTGCCCAATGCCTTGAGCGTCGATGAGGCCGCCGCGCTGCTGAACGGTACGGCGGAAACGCCCGAGGCGATCTGCGATCAGGCCATGGCCGAGCTGATGTATTCCTCGGGCCTGCGTCTTGCGGAGCTGGTGGGCCTGGACCTCGGCGACGTGGACGGGAACGACGGCACCGTGCGTGTGCTGGGCAAGGGCGCCAAGTCCCGCGTGGTGCCGGTCGGGCGCATGGCGTTGGAGGCCCTGGCGCGTTGGTGCGCCGTGCGCGCGCAGCTCGCCCGGCCCGACGAGAATGCGCTGTTCGTCGGTGCGCGCGGGGCGCGCATCGGCCCGCGTGCGGTACAGACGCGCCTCGCCGCCCTGGCGCGCCGGCGTGACCTGCCGAGCCACCTGCACCCCCACCGGCTGCGCCACTCCTTCGCCACCCACCTGCTGGAATCCAGCGGCGATCTGCGCGCCGTGCAGGAACTGCTCGGCCACGCCGATATCGCCACCACCCAGATCTACACCCATCTGGACTTTCAGCACCTGGCCAAGGTCTACGACCAGGCCCACCCGCGGGCCAAGCGCCGCCGCTGACCGGGTATTTCCCGAAATGCTGCCGGATTCCCGGGCCAAGTTCCGCACCCATGCGCGGCCCCTCGCGCGGTGTTATGGCATCATGTCCGTCCGACGACCCGGAATCGACACCATGCGCCTCATCACCCTGCTTCCCCTGTTGCTGGCCACCGGCCTGGCGCCGGCCAGCGGCCACGCCGCCAGCGACTCCAACGGCAGCAACCCGGGCTACATGGCCCTCGAGCCCTTCGTGGTGAACCTCGCCGAGGGCCGCCGCATGCGCTTCATGCAGGTGAAGATGCAGCTCATGGCCAAGGACCCGAAGGTGCAGGAGGCCATCGAACTGCACATGCCTGCCGTGCGTGACCGCCTCATCATGCTGTTCGCCCACCAGGACGCCACCACCCTGCGCAGCCCCGAAGGCCGCGAGGCCCTGCGCCAGGAGGCCCTGCTTGCTGTGCAGACAGTGGTGAGCGAGGTGACCGTGAGCACCAGCCTGCTCCCGGCCGTCGAAGGGCTGTATTTCACGGATTTTGTTATTCAGTAGCGACCGGTCCGGTGCAACCGCCGGGGTGGAAGCAAAAAAGAAGGGGCGCTTTCGCGCCCCTTCCCGTTTTACATCAAGTTGGCCCGCTAGTCAGGAGAGGATGTCCTGCGGCGGATCGTCGTTATCACCATAAATTCCGTTGCCATCGAGATCGTATTCAATCAGCAACTGAGGCCCGGGTTCGGCTGTCAACTGGACTGTCGCGCCATTCGCACCCGTGATGATCATTCGGCCTTGCGTCGGTTGGCCAAATGTTGTCGCTACGAAATCAGCAGTCGTCTTCAGGCTGACTACACCACCATAGCTGGTGCTAGCGACGGTGTAATTGACGCGGTAGGTATACGTGGGAGCCGACGCATCATAGGAGTAGTAGTGATCCACACCCGTCAACAGCGTCTGGTGCTTCTTCCCGTTGTATTTTTGCTCGATCAACATCGATGTGCTGACAAGGCGCAACGAGGTTACAGGCGCGTTGTTCGTCGTAGTCAGGGTGTAACCGCCGTGCATGAGGTCATAATCCCCGGTAAGCGCCCCGAGGTACTTCTCGTCGATCCGGAAGTTGTTCGCCGCGAATGCGATGGAGGTGGAGGTGCTCGTCAATTCCGCAAACGTCATACTCAACGAGCCATTCAAGACCTCGCTGTCACTCCCGTACATGAATTCGCAATTGTTGAAACTTACGACGAGCGAATCACCCGCTGTCAGCCCCGCCGAACTCGAGTAGTTGAGAGTAACCCGACCCGTTCCAGCGTCACACTCAATAGGCTCAGATTCGCTCGCGCGGAGCCCCATGGAAGCAAGGCGGTTTCTCTCCGCCTCAAACGTGTCTTTCAGGAAGGTCTCGATCCCTTTCGGAAAGGTACGGGAACCGTGATCCCTGGCATAGAAATCATCGGGCGAATAACCAGGGTCGAACAGCGACCCTACCGGGCCGAGCGCCAGCATTGCGGCATCACTGGCGAGGGCTTGCGCATTGTCCGTGGTAATGACAACGCCTGACGTTGGTCCCTCGTAAGCAGGGCCGGCCGATCCGCCGCCGCCACCACAAGCCGTGAGCAGGAGGGTCGCGCCCAGGCTGGCGGCGACCCGAAGGGTGTGCTTACTACGCATGTTTCTCTCCCTGAGTATCGTTAGGTGCCGAGGCGGGCTTGTGTTGCGCTTCCCTCGACAGACGCAGGCCAATGATACGCCGGCGCGTGGGATTCGGGGACTTCCCCATTGCGATGAAGAACCGGCGCGGGCACGGTGAATTGTGCGTTCGCTCACGTTTCGGCAGGTTCCACCGCGACCACCGTGATGCATTCAGCCTGCGCGTGCCAGCGGACGTTCAGGTCCAGCAGGCGCATGCCGTAGCGGCCCTCGGCATCGCCGCGGTAACCAGGCCGCGGGTCTTGGGCGATGACGGCGGTGATGAAGCGGGCAAGGCCGGGATGACGCGGTTCGAGGGCGGCGCAGGCCGCGGCGGCGGCGTCGGAGAAGTGGATGGCCGCGAGCGGCTCGGGCGGGTTGTGGGCGTAGGCCCCGCGTGCCTCCGGGATGGCGTCCACGTAAGGCAGATAGGGTTTAATGTCGAGCACGGGCGTGCCGTCGAGCAGGTCGACGCCGCGCAGGTGCAGCACCAGCTTGTCCTGTTCGCGGCCGTAGCCTTCCAGGGCCACCACGGACAGGCCAACGGGGTTGGGCCGGAACATGGAGCGGGTGGCGAATACGCCGATGCGGGCATTGCCACCGAGCCGCGGCGGTCGCACCGTGGGCTTCCAGGCGCCGGGCGGGATGGCGTGAAAGGCGAAGATTAACCACAGGTGCGAGAACGCCTCGAGTCCGCGCAGGGCCTCTTCGCGATCATAAGGCGGGAACAGTTCCAGGGTCGCGCGCGCCTCGGGTACCAGGCCGGGTTGGCGCGGGATGCCGAATTTTTCTTTGTAGGGCGAGTGAACGACGCCGATGGCGGAAAGGTTGTAGCTTGAAGAATTCTTCATGGCTGGGCTTGACCGGCCTGTGGAACGCAGTATGGTTCCGCTAACGGTGCCGAGGTTCAAGCATGGATATCCAGAAAGTCATCCAGACGCTCATCGCGTCCGAATATTACCCGCGTGGCAAGAAGCGTTCGGAGGCCGATTACCGGCCGGTGGTGACCCTCTCCCGCGACGTCGGTTCGGGCGGCAGCGAGATCGCCTCACGCCTCGCCAAGCGTCTCGGCGTGCCGCTGTATGACAAGGAGATCCTCGACGCCATCGCCGAGCGTGCGAAGGTGGATCGCGAACTCATGGCGCGCCTGGACGAGAAGACCAAGGACATCCGCGATTCCTGGCTGTTTGGCCTGCTGTCGGGGCAGAGCTCGTTTCTTTCTTCCTATCGCCATCACCTGTTTGATGTGCTGCTGTGCATCGCCCAGCAAGGCGGCGTGATCGTGGGGCGCGGCGCCCACATCGTGCTGGCCAACCGCGAGGCCTTTCGCCTGCGCGTGGTGGGCAGCGAAGATCGTTGCGTCGATCGCGTCGCGGCACGCGAGGGCTTGGCCCGTGAGGCCGCGCTGGAGCGTGTGCGCCACATCAACACGGAGCGCGACGAGTCCACCTTCAAGCTGGTGCACCATCACCTCAGTGAGGCCCAGACCTTCGATCTGGTGCTCAATACCGACAAGCTCGACGACTGGGACGTGGCCTGCGAATTCACCCTGAACGCCATGCGCGCCATGGGTTTTAACCTGAACGTGAAGGAAATCCATGGCTGAGGTGCCACTGTCCGACAAGACGCTCAGGCTGGAGATCGTCAGCGCCCAGGCCCAGGTATATTCAGGCCAGGCACGCATGGTATCTGTGCAGGCGGTGAGCGGCGAACTCGGTATCCTGCCGCGCCATGCCCCGCTCATGACATTCCTGGTGCCCGGTGAAGTACGTATCCGCACTGCCTCGGGTGACGAGGAATTCATCTACGTGGACGGCGGTTTCCTGGAGGTGCAGCCCGACGTGGTGACCATTCTCGCCGACACCGCCGTGCGTGGTGGCGACATCGACGAGGAGGCGGCGCTCAAGGCGCGCCGCGCGGCCGAGGAAGCCATGCGCACCGCCACCCTCTACAGCGATCGCGACCTGGCCCAGGCGGAACTGCTCAAGGCCCTCGCCCAGCTGCGTACCCTCGAACACACCCGCCGCCGCGGGCGCTGACATCGCTGCAATCGAATATCAGCCATGGGCGGAGTCGATGTGCTCCGCCTGCGCTCAGTCGCATACCCTTTCGCTGATCATGATCCCCTCTCCCCAACCCTCGGCAACCGCTCCCTGCGTTGCTCTCGACCGCCTGCTCCCGGCGCGGTCTAACTCCTCCATCCATGGAGTCGTACCTCGCGCATCCATGCGCTCGCCTCCCGGAGGGCTGTCTCTTGGTCACATCATTCGTAGGAGGGACAGAGGCTTGGCAATTAGCGCATTAACCGCCGGCTGCAAAAAGATTCGTTCCTTCTCCCTCCGGGAGAAGGACAGGATGAGGGGATCAATAATCCAACAGCCGCATCCGAATTGATCCCCTCTCCCCCGCCCTCTCCCGGAGGGAGCGGGGGCAAGAAGGCTGTCCGCAACGAAAAATGTGACTAAGAGACAGCCGAAGGGAGAGGGGGTAAGACCGGCTGTGCGCGCGGTGGCGGAACATGGACGGCCGCTAACACGGCGCTCCCAACTGACGTCCCCTCTCCCTCCGGGAGAGGGACAGGGAGAGGGAATCAAAACGGTCCTGAGGTTCTGCTTTGACGCAACCTGCACGACGGCGTCACGGTGTCCGGGAAAACGCGGCGAGGTGGCGGCTGATGCGCTGCTTGCGGTCCTGGTACGCGCGGGTGGCGGTGTGCGGATTGTGCAGCTTGGGGCTCGGCAGGCTTGCGGCCAGGGCGATGGCCTGCTCGGCGGTGAGCTCCGCCGCCGATACACCGAAGTAGTGGCGCGCCGCTGCCTCGACACCAAACACGCCGGCGCCGAATTCCGCGACATTCAGGTAGATCTCCAGGATGCGGGCCTTGCGCAGATACCGTTCCATGGCCAGCGTGAGCACCAGCTCGTGCCATTTGCGCAGCGGGTCGCGGGTGCCGTGCAGGAACAGGTTCTTGGTGGTCTGCTGCGAAATGGTGCTGCCGCCATACACGAACCTGCCGCGTTCCAGATTGGACTCCATCGCGTCGGCAATCGCCACGGTGTCGATGCCCGGGTGGTGCCAAAAGCGGCTGTCCTCGGATATCACCACCACGCGGTGCATGATCGGTGCGATGCGTGAAAGCGGCACCGGTTGCCAACGCAGTGGCGGCAGGCGGGCGTTCTCTGCACCTGACGCCTCGTGGTCGCGAATGAAGTTGGATTTGGGCGCCGGCCCGCGGGCCAGCGCTTCCCAGTCGGGCCAGATGACGGCCAGATAGAGCAGGTCGATGGTGATTGTGAACAGCGCCACCACCATGCCGCGGCGCAGCCAGCGGAGTTTTTTCCATCGCCCGCGGGCGCGGCCCATGTCCGGTGTCGCTCAGGCCGCGGGGCTACGCCGAAGACCGAGCGGATCGGCGGGATCGACGTCGTCCTTGAACGGCTTTTTCCGATCCAGATGCGTGAGCTGGTAGACCGTGCCCATCCAGTTGTTGATGACCGCCTCGGCGGAGTCGTGCCAGGTGTTGTCGAGCTGCGCCGCCACCAGCGCCTCGGGCAGGGCAGGGACGGGGGCGTTCATCGTGAGTGCGGCGGTGAGGCGTTCGCGGTGCTCGTCGAGCACGGCCTCGTTCTGGCGCGTGAAGTAATTCTCCACGAACGGCGGATAATCGGCGCGGCATCCCGCGGCGAACAGGTTCACCTCGCGCTTGTATTCCTTGAGCAGGCTCACCGTGTCGTATTCCGGGTGGCCCTGGAAGAACACCAGGCGGAAACCGTCCTCGCTGGTGGCCAGGTGCACACCGGCCTCGGCGCTCTCGACCAGCACGCGGCAACCGGCGCTGAGAAACTGCTCGCGATCGATCTGGTTGAACCGGGAGTGCGGCACGTCGAAACGGGTATTCACGCCCTGCACCAACGGATGACGCGGGTCCATCACCCGATGGGAGTACACGCCCCAGCGCTTCTTGCCGAGCGGTCGGCGCGGTTGGGCGTAGCGGAACTCCATCACCGCATGGGTGGTGAGGCAGGAGCACAGCGTGGACGCGACGTTCTCGTAGGCCCAGTCGATGACCTCCATGAGCGGTTTCCAGAACGGCTGATCGGACAGTGACGTTCCGGACACATTGGCCCCGGTGATGATCAGCGCATCCAAGCCCTGCTCCTTCACCTGCTCGAAGGGCTGGTAATAGCGCTCCACGTGCGCCTGTCCCTCGGGGCCGCGCGCCAGCTCCTTCAGGGTGAACGGATGCATGTAGAACTGGGCGATCTGGTTGGCCTCGCCGATGAGACGGAAGAACTGGCGCTCGGTGGCCTCCAGTGCAGCATCCGGCATCATGTTGAGCAGGCCCACGTGCAGCTCGCGGATGTCCTGGCGCACCGCGGCGTCGCTGGGGATGACGGTCTGCCCTTCCTGCCTCAGGCGCTCGAAGGCGGGCAACGGGGTGTTTGCGACCAATGGCATGCTGTGCCCTCGTGAGTTCAGCCGCGCGCCACGGCGCGTTCGATCAATGCCAGGAAATCGGTTTCGCTCTGTACCTCGGCCACTTCTTCGGTGGTGACGGTATAGCCGTAGCGTGCGGCGATGGCCTCGTAGCGCGGAATGCGGGCGTAGAACAGGCGCGGAAAGACCCAGCGTACGAAATCGTCCGGATCGATGAGCGCCACGTAGTCGAGGGCGCGTTCGCGCATGTACTCGGCAAGCTGCTCATCCAGAAAGGCCTCGCGATAGTAGAGCGGCTTGGGGTCGGCCTCGGCGCGGCGGATCAGCTCGCGCTCGTCGTCCTCGCTGGCCTTGATGTAAAGGATGAGCGTGTGCGCATCGAGCACGTCGAGCACGCCCTGGTCGTCCAGCTCGCACAGCGAACCGCCCGCGTCGTTGACGAAGTGCTGATAGCCGTAGATGTCCTGGGCCTTGCGGATGAACTGCGGCACATCCTTGAAGGCCGCGATCTCGGCCTCGCGATGCAGGATCTGGCGGCGTTTGAACTCGGTGAGCGACAGCCCGCCCCGTTCCGGGTTGCCGAGCTTGCCCATGAAGGTGGATACGGGCTTGAGGTGATCCACGGTGATGTTGTTGCGGATGTAGATGGAATCCGACTGCAGCAGGTCCCGCAGGAAGGGGATGGTCATGGCCTGCCGCTTGATGTTGTCCAGGATCGCCTCGTCCAGGTAGCGGGTGCCGATGCGATAGTCACCGGAATAATGAAACCAGTTCCCGCGGCGCAGGATGTTGGACAGGCGGGTCTTGCCCACCCCGGACATGCCCAGCAGCGTGATGCGCTTGTTTTCCCAGGCGCGAAAGGCGTCGACGCTCAGTTTCACGAAGGTGCTCCGGCAAAAGAGGCCCGTATTGTACGGTGCACCGGCGCACCGTGCACCGGCCGGCGCGGGTGATCGGCCGGCGCCGTGAAGGCGATTGCCCGTCGGAGTCGCCGATAGCATCCGCGCGACAGCCTCGAAAAACGCAATCGGGCCGCCTGTCGGCGCGGCCCCGGCCGCGAATGGCGTCACCTATAAAGAATCGCAGCGCTGGCCGCTCCTGTCAGCCGTCACCCGTAGATGCGTTGGTTACGTGACGGCGTCGCGGAAATAAATGTCACTAGCCTCGCAACGTGCCTGCGCCACCGCCAACACAATTCGTCATTCCGGCGAAAGTCGGAATCCATTTTCGTAGCGGGAATGGACCCCGGCTTTCGCCGGGGTGACGAGAAAGGTTCGGCAGGCTGCCAGGACGACTCAGAACCCCACCTCCAGGCCCAGCGACATCATGTCCACCTTGTCCAGGTCGCCGATGTCGAAGCGTTCCCATTCGGCGCGGATGGCGGTGAGCGGCATGATGCCGATGGAGGCGCCGATGCCGTAGGCGAGATCGGTGCCGTCGTCGTCGGCACTCACACCGAGCACGTCCACATCGGCATCCCAGGTGATGGCGCCGGCCTTGCCGAACACCGTCACCGGCCCCGCGCCCACGTTGACGGTGCCGAACAGATCCCAGCCGGTCACCTCCGCGTCGGCGCCGTTGTCGCTGACGTCCGCCAGGTTCACGTAGCCGCCCTCGACCCCGAACAGTCCGAAGCGGGCGCCGGCGAAGGCCTTCCAGCTGGTGTCCGTCTCGTCGATGTCGATGCCGTCGACGTTTTCCTCCACCGTGGTCTCGCCGATGGAACCGCCCACGTAGAATCCCTCGTCGACCGCGTGCGCCTGGGTGGCGGCCATGAGTGTGCCGAGCAACGCGCCCGCGCTCAGCGTGGCAAGCATACGCATGTGGCTTTCCTCCTCTGTCGGCCTATAAGCAACCGTAGTCCGCCTGATGGGAGGTGCGCTGTGCGCAGGCTGTTTCGAATGGATCGTGAAAACGACGATCTTTCAGCAGGCGAGCGCGGTGCATGCCCCGGCGTCACCCAGGGCATCCACCAACGTGCGCACCGCACGGCGCAGCTCGGTGAGCACCCGCCGACGCCCGGCGAGCCCGAGCCGTGCGGCGGTCTCTGGAAATCCGCGCGCCTCGACCACCTTGAGCACCAGGGCGTCACGCTGCACCGCCGTGAGCAGTCTGTGCGCGTCGCGGTCGGCGAAGGCCTGTGCGATAAGCCGGTGCAGGGGGGCGAGTACGTAGGCCAGGTCGCGTGCGCCGGCGGCAAAGGCGCTCAGTTCGGCCCAGTCCGTTGCATCCAGCGCGCGGGGCGCGGGTGCCGGTCCGGCCTCTGCCAGCAGTGCATCGGCGATGGACGGTTCCAGTCCGCGCAACGGATCGGCGAGCAGGCAGGGCAATGCCTCGGCATGACGGCGCCGCGCCTCGGCGAACAGCGTCTTGCCCGCCGCGCTGAGCGGTCGCAGCACCATGGCCGACGGCGCGCCGCTCGCCGCATCGCGGGCCAGGCCGAGGCGCACGCCGCGAAACCCGCAGCGCTGCCAGAAGTGCAACAGGCCCGGGGTCACACCGAAGCTGCTGCCCACGTAGTCGGCGGCGCGGTGCGCGGCATCCTCCACCACCGCCTGCACCAGCCGACGGCCCAGGCCGCGGCCCTGGGCGGCCGGGTGCACTGCGATGCGCAGCACGCGCCGGCCGTGCAGTACGGGTGCATCGACCAACCCGGCATGCTGGGCGAGGGATTGGGCGAGCAGATGGCCGCGCACACGCCGCCGCCCGGCCCATACCTGCCGGGCCAGCTCGGGCGGAAACCCGCCTTCCTCCGCCACCAACGCCACCCCGGCCACGTGCCCCTGCGTGCGCATCACGAACACCGCGAGGTTCGGCCCATCCAGCAGCTGACGCAGATCCATGGGGCTGGTGCGGTAGTGGGCGAGCACCAGCAGGCCAAAGACCTCCCTCAGCAGGGCCTCGTTGCGGGCGAGTTCATCGCGATGCAGGCGCGCCACGTCGAAGGTGTCCGTTGGCCCGCTGACAGCGGCGTCCGGCGCGGGCTCGGCGTCGAGCAGCAGGGCACGGAACACCAGGGCCTCCAGTGGGTCGCCCGCATCCCAGCGCACCGGCGTCTGCAAGGTCAGCTGCCGCCAACCCGGTGTCAGGCGATGGAGCACGCGCGCGAAACGCACGGCGAAGCCGCGGCCGGTGCCCTCGTAGCCGTGCACCGTGGTGCTGAACACCACGCGGGGAAACCGGCGCAACAGCCGTTCGAGAAGTGGCGCGGGAATGGCAGCGGCCTCGTCCACCAACACCAGGTCGGCCGCGACCTCGCCGGCCGCCAGGGCGTCCGGCGCAGCGAAATCCAGCCGGGCGGCACCACGGGCCAGGCCGCGCCTGTGCGGTGCTGCATCGGGCAGTGCGCCGCGGGCGTGGGCAAGGGCGGTCTCGGCCGACGCCGGGCGCGGGGCCGTCATGACCACGTGGCCATAGTCTTCCGCGATCAGCTGCGCCGCGGCGAGGCCGAGCGCCGCCGACTTGCCGCGCCCGCGATCGGCCAGCAGCACCAGCGGGCGCGGCGCTGGGCTGCGGGCCAGGTCCAGGATGGCCGCGACGGCAGCGTCCTGATCCGGGGTGCCGGCGCTGGGCGCGGCCGGCGACACGGTCCAGGCCGGCAGGGGCGTAGCGGCGCGCGCCGCCGGGACGCGCGTGTCCGCGAGCACGCGCACCAGGCGCGCCAGGAAGCGTCCGCCCACCGCCTCGGGCGGATGGGGGTAATCGGCGATGCGGGCCTTTTCTTCCAGGTCCAGCGCCGGCCAGCGTTCGCAGGGGGGCGCGAGCAGCACGAACAGCCCGCCGCCGCGCACCACGCCGGCACAGGCGCCAAAGGCCTCCACGTCGAACCCGGCGTGCGCATCGAACACCAGGGCGTCGCGCTCGCCGCCGAGCAGTGCGTGGGCGCGGGCGGCCGGGAGCGTTTCCGCGCCCTCCATCGTCTGGTCGGTGATCCACAACGCCGTCAGGCCGGCGACCTGCCCCCGGGCGGCGGCGACACAGGCGCCCCGCTCACCGGTGATGAGCTGGATCTGGCGATGCCGGGGCCGTGCGGTCATGCCGGCCCGCCGGACAGATAGCGATAGGCCGCCAGTGCGGCCTTGGCGCCCGCGCCCGCGGCCACGACGATCTGCTTCTCGGGCTCGTCGGTCACGTCCCCTGCGGCGAACAACCCGGGCACGGCGGTGGATTGGTCGCGCTCGACCGGCACCTCACCCGTTTCATTCAGCGCCAGCAGCCCGCGCAGCGGCTCGGCATTGGGTATCAGGCCGATCTCCAGGAACACGCCGTCCACGGCGACATCGAAGCGTTCGCTGCCGTCCACCGCCTCCACGCGCACGCCTGTGAGCGCCTCGTCGCCGAGGAAGGCGGTGACGCGCAGGCTGCGATGACAGGTCACGCGCGGCGCGGCCATGATCTCCTCCTGCAACAACGGGTCTGCGGTGAACTGGTCGCTGATGTGGATGAGGTGGATCTCGCGGGCGAAGCCGAGCAGATCACGAACCGCCGTGAAGGCGGAGTTGCCGCCGCCGACCACGGCGACGCGCTTGTCCGTGTACAGCGGTGCGTCGCAGGTGGCACAGAAGGCGACGCCGCGGCCGAGGAAACGCGCCTCGCCGGGCACGCCGAGGCGTCGGTACTGCTTGCCGGCGCCATAGACCACGGCGCGGGCCTGTAGCCGGTCACCGCCCGCCAGGTGCAGCAGGAAGCGGTCCTCGTTGCGTTCCACCCGTGTCACGCGGGTGTGCAGGCGTTCGGCCAGGGGGTATACCTCGGCATGGTCGCGCAGCGCCTCGCCCAGTTCACGCCCACCGATGGAGCTGATGCCGGGCCAGTTTTCCACCGTCGCGGTGTCGGCCACCTGGCCGCCTACGCGGTCGCCGACCAGTGCGGTGTCGAGACCCTTGCGCGCCGCGTACAATGCCGCGGTGAGCGCAGCCGGACCCGCGCCGACGATGGCCAGCTGATACAGGTGGTCGGACGAGATGGCGGCGACGCGCCGTTCGCCGCGCTGCTCGCGTATGCCGGCCTCCAGACGCTCGTAGGTTTCGGGCTTGACCGCGCGCAGGATCTCCATCAGCGCCTGGGCGGGCGGCAATGCCCCTTCGAATCCCTGTGCTCCATTGATGACCGTGCGCGGCACGCCATGCACACGGTAGCGCTGCACGAGCTGCGGAAACTCCGAGGATTCGATCATGTCCGCGCGCACCAGGGGATTGGCCAGGGCGAGCTGATGGGCAAGCTGTACCGCGCGTGGGCAATAGGGGCAGGTGGGCGTGACCATCACCTCCAGGTGCACGGGCTCGTCGATGAGCTGCACCAGCGCCTCCAGTTCCGGCGAGAGGCCGGCATCGTTCTCCGCCACCCGCACCATGGCCTGCACCAGTGAGCCGAACTCGTAGCCCGAGGTGATGCCGTAGAAACGGATCCCCGCGTCGCCGCCGGGGCCGAGCACGGCCGTGGCCGGTACCTTGTCGATGCCGAGGGTATGTGCGAGCTCCGCGTCGGCGAGCAGGTCATGGACCTCCAACGTGACGTGATCGGACAGTGCCGCCAATTCCTCCAGCAGGGCGCGCTGCTCGCGGCAGGTACGACACGCCTGGGCCTGGGTGAAAAACACCAGGCGCAGGGGCGCGGCCAGGCCCGCGAAGATTTCGCTTACTTGGCGGCGGGTATCGGGATCAAGGAACTCGGCCATGCAGCAGGCCTCCTGTGGCTGGGAACCGCGGACCGGGAATGGAGAACGGCCGGCCTTATTCTAATAATGATCGCCCGGCGCGGCGGCCTTTGCGGGTGCTTTCTTGCCGTGCGATGTGGCTGTTTCCCGTGCAATCCCGTACGCTGCGTCCGTTTTATGCCCGGGTGAAAACGCGTAAGATGCGCGCCCCATCGCCCATGACGGGCAGACGTTCACGAGGAGTTCGCTATGAAGTTTTCCCCTTGCCGCGGTGGTGATAACTGCACCCAGGATGGTACCCATTGCCAGGGTTGCGGTCGCAGCCATCAGGAAATCGGCGAGACCCGCCAGCTCATCGATGCGCTCGCGCAATACGCCCTGAAGATGGGTTATGACAATCCCATCGAGTTCACCCAGTTCGTCGCTGCGAAGGCGGCCGGCAAGGCCATGATGCTCAAGGCCCAGGCGCAGTGACGGTGCGCACCCCGGCCCTGCCGGGGTGCCTTGCCTCCCATGCAACGCATCGATTATCGCGCGGTCTTCAGCGAGATCTACCAGCCGCCGGAACGTGAGGCCGTGGTGCGCGTGAGTGTGCCGCCACGGCGTTGCCTGGTGGTCGATGGCGAAGGGCCGCTCGATGCGCCGGCCTTCATCCAGGCGGTCAGCGCGGTGCGTACCCTCGCGCGGGCCCTGCGCCGGCGCGTGAAGGCGGGACCCATGGCGCTGGATTTCCGCGTGATGCCGCCGGAAGTCGAATTCCGTGACGGCGGTTGGACGGTGATGATCCTGCAACCACCCGTGGTGGATGCAGATTTGATCATGGCCGAGTTACCGACACTCGCTCCCCGACCCCTCCTTGCCTACGTGGCATTACGTGTGTTCCCCGAGTCGCTCGCCGTGCAGACCCTGCATACGCGGCCTCTGTACCAGGCGGATCGGGCCCTCGAACGCCTGCAGGCCTACGCCGACAGCCACGGATACCGGCTCGCGGGCGGGTACGTGGCTGTCGACTTGGGCGATGCACGCCAGCCCGCCTTTTCCCAAGAGCGCATGCTGATCCGTCGCGACATTCACTCCTGATCAGCACGGCGGGTTCGTCCCCACGCGCCGCCGCAAGGTTTCACCGCACAGGCGCTACGTCTGGTTCAAGAGCGCCTGTGCGCGAGCACCGGCGTGGTCATGGCCCACACGGCGTCTGCGCCGACCAGCAGGCCGACGATGATGTGGTTCCACATGGCGCCCGACTGTTCGGCATAGCCCAGGGCAAAGGGCGCGATGATGAGCCAGACGCCGATGCACAGATTGACCCACTCCTGCCAGCGTTGCGGCCTGACGAGCGCCGCCCAGGCAAACACCACGACGGCGATGCCTGCGGCATACGCGTTCCATACCGCCGCCTGATGGAGCAGGCCGATGCCGAAGAAGGGCGCCACGAATAACCAGGCGCCCAGCACGAGATTCGCCCAGTCCTGCCAACGCCCGTTGTGCATGTGGCACCTCCACGATGGAACGGATCCGCTCGCGCGAGATTGTTGTGAGCAAGTAAAGATGCGCGTCGCCCGCACGGGCAAGCCGCAGGGACGTCGCCTGATCGAACACCGGGTAATGTCACGTGGGATTGACCATCGCATCTTATGCAACTAGTCCTGTCATCAGAACCTCGCGAAAGTGCAGCTGTGACGTCGTCCCGACCAGTGACGGCGGCGGCACAGCCTCGTCGGGGAGGAGGTGCGATGAACGACGTGAGCAGCTTCACCGTGTCTGCCGAGGTGGATGCCCGTGCCAGGCATGTGGTCATGCACGCCGTGGAACAACTGGGTGGTGCAGCCGCAATGGTGCGCCATGGCGAACAGGCTATCCTGCCCGCGCTGGTGGAATCCGCCTACGTGCTCGTGTTGCGCAATGAGGAACACCGCGAGGTAGGCGAGATCGCACAGTTTCTCGGCATCAGTCCCGGAGCGGTGGAGAGTGTCCTGGCCGCACCCACTGAGAAGCTGTTGGCACGCCTGCGCTATGGAGAAGACCCTGGCGCAGAGTTCGATGGGCACACGCCGCCCGAGTGGAGCGGCACGCCCACCGAGACGCGGCTCGAACCACAGTTCGTGGCCGGGGCGCTGGCGAAATTCGTCTATGACATCGTGCGGCGCGAAGGGGGCGAGCGTAGCGAGGCCGCGCATTAATCTGAAGCGAGCAGCGGGAAGCGTAGTGCTTCCACCTTCCATGCCTTTGCCCGCGCCACCAGTAACACACACGACGGTCCGCCGTAGGTCCGTGTCCGACCCGCAGCGCCGGGATTGATCAACCAGGGCAGTGCATCCGTATCGAGCACGAGCCGATGACTGTGACCGTAGAGCACGCCCCTGCACGTGGAAAATGCTGTGCGCAGTCGCTGGTGGCGCTGTGCCACAGGCCCGCTGCGGTGGCCATGGACGATCGCCAGCGCACCGCCGGGCAGGTCGAGCACTGCGGATCCCGGCAACGCATCCAGCCTGGCGAGGTCGTGCGTAGGCCATTGCCCGGGCGTGTCGTTGTTGCCGCGTACCGCAACGATCGCACGGCGTGGCCGCAAGGCCTCGAGTACCGCTGCCGCACCGATGTCGCCTGCGTGCGCCACGTAGTCACAGCTTGATGACAGCGCGGCAATACGCGGGTCGATGACACCATGTGTGTCGGAGATCAGCAGTACCTGCATGCCGGCCATCATTTCGATTCTTGCGCTGTGAAAAAGCATGGCGCTGATTTGCACGGATTGCCGAGTGCGTGCGCAAAGAATGTTTTTTGCGCATGCTGCGCGAAAAAATCAGTTTGCTACACTCAAGCCATCGTTCAAACGACCCGGCGACGGTGAGAATGAACGATTCACGGACGAGGCATTGACCAAGGATGGTCATTTAATGATTCATAAGTGCAGGGTCCTTATCGCCGAGGATCACAAGATCCTGCGCGAAGGCTTGCGGCTCCTGCTGGCCTCTGACGCGAATCTCGATGTGGTGGCCGAGGTAGCTAACGGCATCGACGCGCTCCACGCCTGCGTGGAGCAGCGTCCCGATGTCGTGCTCATGGATCTCTCCATGCCGGGTTCGAATGGCACCGAGGCCATTCGGAATATCAAGCGGCGCTTCCCCGAGATCCATGTCATCGTACTCACGGCGCACAAAGTCGACGAATACGTGCATGCGGCACTGGACGCCGGTGCTGGCGCCTACGTCTTGAAAGAAGACGGCCACCGCGAATTGCTGGTGGCGATCCGCAGCGTCCAGAGTGGCCATGTGTTCCTGAGCCCCAGTATTTGCGGCAGTGTGGTGCGCGGCTACCTGCACGGCGGCAAGCCCCTGGCGCGCAGTCCGCTCGAACGCCTGACCCATCGCGAGCGCGAAGTGATCAAGCTGGTCGCGGAGGGCTATCGCAACCGCGAGATCGCGCAGGTGATGTGTCTCAGTGCGAAGACCGTCGAGAAGCACCGCGCAAATCTGATGAAGAAGTTGTCCTTGCATAATGCCACCGCCGTCACGGCGTTCGCCTTCGAGCACGGCCTCATTCAGCGGTAACACGCTGGCAACGCGTACACCGGCCTTCTGGTTTTCTCCTCCAAAGTTCTCGCGCAGGCGTTCACCGTGACCATGAGCGCCGGCGGCTATACTTGTGGCCTTCGATGCGGATCTTCGTGAACGCATCACCAACAGTCGTCGAGGATGTGCACGATGAATAGCGATGTTCGTGGTGCTGTCTTTCGCAGTCTGTTCGCTCAAAGCCAATCCACTTACCAGCAACCACCCGCACGGTTCAGGCCCGCCCACCCGGGCAGGCCTGCTGCTGATTCCTGACTTGTAACGTCTCCTGACCGTCGGTCACGTGGCCGCGGCACGTGTTCGTAGGCCGTTGGTGCGCAGCCATGCGATTGTGCGTGGCCGTCGATCGCAACCATCGAGGATACGCACATGAATAGGGACATTCGTGGTGCTGTCTTTCGTATGCTGTTGTTCCTCTCGGTTCTCGTCTCCCTGCCGGGATACGCCAGCTGGGAATGGCTGAACCCGCGCCCACAGGGCAACATCCTGGCGGACGTCGCCTTCGGCAACGGACGCTATGTGGCGGTGGGCCATACGGGCACCGTGCTCACCAGTGCCGATGGTGTCGCCTGGGCGTCGGTGGATACCGGCACCAGCGCATGGTTGCAGGCGCTACTGTGGAGCGACACCCACGGGCGGTTCATCGCCGTCGGTAATGACGGCGAGATCACCACCAGTGTGGACGGCACGGCCTGGAGCCCGCTGCGATGGGAAGGTGCGCGCTTCCTCTACGGGATCGCCGAAGGCAACGGGGCCATCGTCGCGGTGGGCGACGGCGCGACCATTCTGCGCAGCATCGACGGCGGCGCCACCTGGCAGCGCATCCCGCTCGATCCAGTGCGCGACTGGCTGAACGATGTGGTGTTTGCGAACGGCCAATTCGTGGTGGTCGGATCGGGGGGCACCATTCTGACCAGCCCGGACGGCGCGGTATGGACCCCTCGCCCGCATGACTTCGGCATCGGCGCCAACGACCTGCCGTGGCGGCCCTCCCTGGAGGGCGTCGCCTACGGTAGCGGCACCTACAAAGTGGTCGGTTTTGGCATCATCCTGTCGAGCCCGGACGGCGTCACCTGGACCGAGGATTATCGGAGTCCGTCGGGCCTGCCCGCGTTCAATGATGTGGCGTCGGATGGCAGCAGCTTCCTCGCCGTGGGCCAGAACGGCGCGCTGCGGCGCGTTACGGCGGAAGGTTCCTGGACCGATCTCACTGCCAATACCACGGAAGGGCTCGAGGCGCTGCTGCTGCGGGGCGGCACGGTCATCGCCGTGGGCGACCACGGCACCATCATGCGTGACTGGAGCGACCGCACCACCGGCCGGCGAGAGCCGTTGAATGGTGCGGCGCTGAGCGACGGCCTTCACGTGGTGGTGGGTGACGGCGGTTGGGTCCACACCTCGGCGGCGCCCGCCCCGCGGCAGGTGGGCTCCGGCAACCCCAGCTTGAACGCGGTGGCCGCCGGCGATGGCGTTTTCGTGGCCGTGGGCAACGGCGGCAGCGTGTATTCCGGCACGGACGGCACCGCGTGGACGCGCCGCGGGGTCGGCACAACCGCGACGCTGCATGGCGTCGCAGCGGGCGGCGGGCGTTTCGTCGCGGTGGGCAGCAACGGCACCGTGCTCTACAGCGACGATGGTGCGGGCTGGGCAACGGGCGTCAATGGCAATGCGGTACAACTCAACGCCGTGACCTACACCGCGCCCGGTTTTGCTGCCGTTGGTCAGGGTGGCGCCATCCTGGAGAGTCCGGACGGCATCACATGGGCAACTCAGGCCGCGCCGGTCGCCGACGACCTGCGCGGCGTTGCGCACGGCAACGGCATCACCATCGCCGTGGGTCGACGCGGCACCGTGGCGAGATCGACGGGGCGAGGCTGGGTGGCGCATCAAGCGGGCACCACCAGCGATCTGCTTGCCATCGCATTCAGCGCGGGGCGATTCATCACCGTCGGTGAGGACGGCACCGTGCTGGCCAGTGCCGACGGCACGGCCTGGACGCCGTTGCAAGTAACCGGAACCACGCTTAGGGCCGTGGCAAGCGCGGGGGACGTGGTGATCGCGGCTGGCGAGGCGGGCGCACTGCTGAAGCTGGATTGCCCGTGTGCCGTCGATGACTTCGTCACCACGGGTCCCGACACGCCCATCGTCATCGACGTGCTGGCCAATGACCGCGGCGGCAACCTGGTGCTCACCGACGGGTTCGATGCCCGTTCCGGTCACGGCGGCGCGGTGACGCTGGAAGGCAACCGCCTGCGCTACAGCCCGCCGCCGGGGTTCACGGGCACGGACAGTTTCCGCTACACCGTGGCCGGTACCGACAGCGCGGGAATGGGTGGCGAGGACGTGGGTAACGTGACCGTCCAGGTGACCGCTGCGCGCGGCGCGGGCAGCAACGGCGGGGGCGGCGGCGGGAGCACGGACGTAGGGTGGTTGCTGGCGGCGCTGCTGCTGGTTCCCGCATGGCGCAAGCGGGGGTGAGGGGAACGGGCGGGCCTCTGCGGAGGCCCGCCCCAGCCGTCATCCGGCCGGATAGCTCCCGTCCGCATCGTGCACCTCGGCGCCGTGCAACGGCGGGTTGAAGGTGCAGATGAGGCGCAGCTGCGTACGGGCGCGCAGCAGGTGCTTGTCGTGCAGGTTCAGCCCGTAGAACGTGCCGTCGCTGATGGGATGGATCTCGCCGGTGGCGAGGTTCTCGATCTCACCCTCACCGCTCACGCAATACACCCCTTCCAGGTGGTTCTTGTACCAGAACAGGCTTTCGGTGCCGGCGTGGATGATGGTGTCGTGCATGGAAAAGCCCATGCCGTCCTGACGCAGCAGCAGGCGCCGGCTCGCCCATTTGCCGTGGGGGTCCTGGACGTCACGGTCAGTGCCGAGAATGTCTTGCAGTTGCCTGATGATCATTACGCCGCCCCCCGGATCCGCTCGCCACGCCGCTCGACCACCGCCGCCAGCGCGGCATCGATGATCGCCAGGCCCTCCTGCAACAGTTCTTCCTCGATGGTGAGGGCGGGCAGGAACTTCACCACGTTGTCCTCCGCACCGGCCAACTCGATGACCAGGCCGCGCTCGAAGGCCTCGCGGGATACCTCGCGGGCCAGGCCGCGCGAGGGAATGTCCAGGCCCCAGATCATGCCGAGCCCGCGCACGCGCGCGTCCAGCTGCGGGTAGCGTGCGGCCAACGCGGTGAGCGACTGTTCGATGAGCGCACCCTTGTGCTGCACCGCCTGGGTGAGGCCCTCGTCATCCCAGAAGTTCAGCGCCTCGGTGGCGGCTATGAAGGCCAGGTTGTTGCCGCGGAAGGTGCCGGTGTGCTCACCCGGCTTCCACTGGTCCAGCTCGGGACGCATGAGCAGCATGGCGAGCGGCATGCCGCCGCCGATGGACTTGGACAGGGTGACCATGTCCGGCACGATGCCTGCGCGCTCGAAGCTGAAGAACGACCCGGTGCGGCCGTTGCCCACCTGGATGTCGTCGATAACCAGCAGGATGTCGAATTCGCGACACAGCTGCGCGAGGTCTTGCAGCCATTTCACACTGGCGACGTTCACGCCGCCCTCGCCCTGTACCGTCTCCACCACCACGGCCGCGGGCAGGTCCACGCCACTGGAGGCGTCTTGCAGGTAGCGGCGCAGGTAGGCGATGGTGTCGACGTCCGGGCCGAAATAGCCATCGAAGGGCATGCTCACTGCATTGGAGCGCATGCCGAAGAACTCGTCGCGATAGAAGTTGTTGCCGGTGATCGCCAGCGAGCCCATGGTGAGGCCGTGATAGCCGTTGGTGAAGGCGATGATGTTGGAGCGCCGTTTCACCATGCGCGCCAGTTTGAGCGCCGTTTCCACCGCGTTGGTGCCGGTGGGCCCGGTGAACTGCACTTTGTATTCGAGCTTGCGCGCCGCCAGGATGGTGCCGTGGAACTTCTGCAGGAAGGCCTTCTTGGCCACGGTAGCCTTGTCGAGGCCGTGCACGATGCCGTCGCGTTGCAGGTATTTGATCAGGGCCTGGCTGATGGCCGGGTGGTTGTGACCGTAATTGAGCGTGCCGGCACCGGCAAAGAAATCGATGTAGCGGTTGCCGTTTTCATCAAACAGCAGCGATCCCTTGGCGGTGTCGAAAATGGCAGGAAAGGCGCGGACGTAGCCTCGCACCTCGGATTCCAATTGTTCAAAAATGCGCATCTGGGGTTTCCCCTCCTAGTGGGCCGACCCTGAGCAGCACCTCCGCCTCATGCGCCGCGCCCCCGAAATCCGCCACATCGAGAAACATCTCCTCGACCAGCGCGGTGCCGTGCACCGCTGCCAGCCGCGTGAACACGCGGCGCGACGCCTGGTTGCTCGGGTTGACGGTGGCTTCCACGTGGCGCACGCCCGCGCAGGCCGGACGCGCCAGCAGTGCCTCCAACATGCGGGCGGCCAAGCCCTGACCGCGGGCGTGCACGGCCACCGCCATCTGCCAGACGAACAGCCGAGAGTTGTCGTGTGGCAGGCGATAAGCCGAGAGGAAGCCCGCCATGGTGCCTTCCTGCTCTGCGACCACACAGGTTTCTGCGAAGTGGTCGCACAGCAGGAAGTAGCTGTAGACGGAGTTGAGGTCGAGGGGCGGACAAGCCCCCACCAGCCGGTGGGCGGCCAGGCCGTCGGCCCGCCTCGGTGCTCTCAGGATGAGCCGTTGTCGGATATTGCTGTCCATGAGCGTCAGGATTATATTCGTTCGTGCACGAAACGATCCACCCTAATGGCAGTGCGTGTTTTGTCATGTCAATGGCATCAATATCTTACGGGCACGAAATAATGGAGCGTCACGAAGAAGTCCTGGTGGCCTTGCGGCGCATCATCCGCGCGGTGGATCTGCACTCGAAGCGGCTGATGCAACGCACCGGCCTCAGCGGCCCGCAACTGGTGGTCATGCAGGTGATCGGCCGCGGCGGCCCGCTGTCCGCGGGCGAACTGGCGCGTCGGGCGAGCCTGAGCCAGGCGACCGTGACCGCCATTCTCGATCGCCTGGAAGATCGTGGGCTGGCGCTGCGGGAACGCAGCAAGGAGGATCGCCGCCGCACCCTGGTGGCGCTGACGGATGCCGGCCAGGCGGCGCTGGCCGGCTCGCCCACGCTGTTGCAGGAGCATTTCCTGGAACGCTTCGGCGCCATGCCCGACTGGGAGCAGCACTTGATCATCGCGTCGCTACAGCGGGTGGCCCAGATGATGGATGCACAACACCTCGACGCATCGCCCTACCTGGATCCGGGAGAACTGGCCGGTAGCTGAGCGACGCCCGGATAGCCCGTTAGGGTAGGTTGACTGTCACCCGGGCGTGCTTATGCTCACCGCAGAGTCGTATTTCATGTGTCTGCCATGATCAACGAATGCATCGAAGCCTTGTGCCGTAGCGGCTGTGCCGCCGTCCGCGCCACCATCCTCGCCCTCGAAAAAGGCCAGGACGTCGCCCAGGTGAGCGGCCTTGCCGACGAGGAGCGCCGCGTGGTCCTCGAGGAACTCAAGACCATCATGGCCGTCTACGACGCGCGCTGATCCCCCTTGCAGTAGGCCGCTTCCCTTTTTTCCTCCTCCCATCCGCCGGTTGCGTGGCCTTGGCCACTCGACCGAAGTTTGCGTGGGCTCGACCGGGCATTAAGCACCCGTTAAGCCGCGTTGGCGTATCTCTTGCGCACGCCGACGATCGGGGATTAACGCGTGTTCGTTCATTTGCTGCAGGGCTGCCGTGGCCGGGTCACGAAGCTCCACGGGTTCGAATTCCAGAGCTGGCAGTTCACCGCGCTGGTTTCCGCGGTGCTGGTGCTGTTCTACAACGATGCCTTCTGGGGCGAGATGCTGCGGCTGCGGGCGGACACGGCGTCCGATCTGGCCTTCATGGTCGCCTCGTTCCTGCTGCTGTGGGCTTTGGTCAACCTGCTGCTGTCGCTGGTGGCGTTCCGGTTTCTCGTCAAGGCGATGGCCATCGTCCTGCTGCTGGCCGGGGCATCGGTGGACTACTTCATGGGGGCCTACGGCGTGCTCGTTGACCACACCATGATCCAGAACGTGGCCGAAACCGATGCTGCCGAGGTGGCCGATCTGATCACGCTGCGCCTGGTCGTCCACATGGCCGTTTTCGGTCTGCTGCCATGCGCATGGGTCGTCGTGGCGCGGGTCCGATATCGCCGGGCGCCCGGGCAGATGTTGCATGCCATGGCGGGCGTGACAGTGAGCGCTCTGGCCGGGGCTGCGGTGGTACTCGGCTATTACCAGGACTATGCCTCCCTGTTCCGCAACGAACGCCATCTGCGCTATCTGGTGACGCCGAGCAATTACCTGTATGCCACCTGGAAATACGCGGCGGAACGCATGGAGAGCGATGCCTCGCCGATGACGCCCGTCGGCACCGATGCCGCCCGCGGGCCGCTATGGCAGGGGCGTCGCAAGCCGGTGCTGTTGGTGCTGGTGGTTGGGGAGACGGCGCGGGCCGAGAATTTCGCCCTGAACGGCTATGCCCGGCCCACCAATCCACGGCTGCAACAGGAAGACGTGGTCAACTTCTCCAACGTGCGCGCCTGCGGGACCGCCACGGCCACCTCCCTGCCGTGCATGTTCTCGCTACTGAGCCGCAGCGCTTACGACGACGCCGAGGCGCGCTCGCAGGAAGGCCTGCTGGACGTGATCGCCCACGCGGGGATCCCCGTGCTCTGGCGCGAGAACAGTTCCGGTTGCAAGGGCGTCTGTGACCGCGTCACGGTCGAGCGCCGCCAGGCCTTCGCAACCCCTGAGTACTGTGACGGCTCCCAGTGTTTCGACCAGGCCCTGCTGAACGGGCTCGACGGACTGCTCGGGGCGCGGCGTGAAGACCGCGTCATCGTGCTCCATCAGATGGGCAGTCACGGTCCGGCTTATTACCGGCGCTATCCCAAGGCGCAGGAACGCTTCGCACCGGTATGCACCACCGGCCAGTTGCAGAGCTGTGACCGCCAGGCGATCGTCAACGCCTACGACAACACGATCCTCTACACCGACCACGTGCTCGGTGAAGTGATCGACCTGTTGAAGTCACAGGGTGATCGCTACGACACGGCCATGATCTACATCTCGGACCATGGTGAGTCCCTGGGTGAGCACAACATCTACCTGCATGGCCTGCCCTACCTGATCGCCCCGGACGTGCAAAAACACATCCCCCTCACCGTGTGGCTTTCCCGGGACTTTCAGCAGAGCTTCGCCGTGGATACCGCCTGCCTGGCGCGGCAGGCGGACCGCCCCTACAGCCACGACCACCTGTTCCATTCGCTGCTCGGGCTGCTCGATGTCAGGACAAATGTCTACGACGCGCGCCTCGACATATTTGCCGACTGCCAGGGCACAGCGCCGGCGCGCGTGGCCGCGGCGAGGCCGGGCGTGTCGTGACCCGGTTTACAGAAAGCGGGTAGCAAAGGCGACGGATTCAGTCTGTCGTGGTGGTGTACGACGCACGCCGGCCCACACTCATGCGCCTTTCTTCTCTTCGTGGTAGCGAAATCACCGCGTCACGAAAAGGGACCGAGTATCCGTCGCCATTTTCTTGGACGTATTATTGCCGCTGGTCTTTCCTTAGGATTGACTGATGCAATCCTTCGGCGGGAGGGCGGCAGGAATGCCGAGGCGGTTCCGCAGGGCGCAGAACACGATCGCGGCGCCGCCCGCCGCCGGCTCCCGCCTGCGTCTTGCGCTGATCATCGTGCTCATCACTCTGGTGCCCGTCGCCGGCTACTACTGGTTCGCCTTCAGCAAGGCGTCCATCGAGGAGCGGCAGCTTTTCCAGTTGGAGGCCATCGCCGCTGACAAGGCGCGCGAAGTATCAAACTGGCGTTCGGCGCGCCTCAATGACGCCACACGCATGGCCACGGCCATCGAGGCGCTGCTCACCGGACTTCCGGCGAGTGTGCGCGACCTGCCGGCGACCATCACCGGCCTGCTAGAGGACACAGTGACTGGTCCACGCTTCATCGGCGCCTACGTGACCGATGCAGACGGCGTCATCCGCGCCATGGCCGGGGCCACTCCTGCACCACGCCTGCCGCTGGTGCAGGACGTGCTCGCAACTCGCGAGCCGACCATTGCCTTCGGCCGGGCCGACACGATTTGGTTCGACGTGGCTGCGCCGCTGGTCACGGCATCGGGACGGCTGCTCGGTGCCGTGGTGCTGCGCATCGATCCGCGCCTGGAGCTGTACCCGGCACTGCTGAGCCGGCCGCTGGTCAGCGACACGGCCGAGGTGGTGCTGGTCGAGCGGCGCAAGACCGAGGTGAGATTCCTCAGCCCCTTGCGGTTCCGCGCCACCGGCGAAGGCACCGCCGCCCCCCTGTCTTCGCGCGAGCTGGCCGCCGCCCTCGCGGCCACGGGCACCCGGGGGCGTGTGAGCGCAGTGGATTATCGCAACATGGCGGTCACCGCCTCGCTGTACCCCATCGCGGGCAGCCGTTGGGTCATCGTGGCGAAGATCGACCACGACGAAGAACTGGCCCCGGTGCGTGATCTCGCGCTGCGCAGCGCACTGGCGAGCCTGCTGCTGATCCTTCTCACGGCCCTGATCACGGCGTTGTGGTGGCGCCATCACAGACTGGCTCATCGCCTGCAGGTGACCGAACTGGCGCGCGAGCGCCTGGCGCTGGAGCGGCACTACGACTACCTGGCCAAGTACGCCAACGACATCATCCTGCTCGCCGATCCCGAGGGCCGCCTCATGGAGGCCAATGATCGCGCGGTGGAGGCCTACGGTTATCCCCGCGCACGCCTGCTGGGTATGCGCTGGGGCGACCTGACCGAGCCGGGCACCCTGCCACTCTTCACCGCGCACTGGGATCAGGTGGCCGAACAGGACGCGATGATTTTCGAAATCCGCCAGCGCCGCGCGGATGGCCGTATCTTCCCTGCCGAGGTCAGCGCGCGCATCATCGAGGTGGACCACAGGAGTTTCTACCAGGCCATTGTGCGCGACATCAGCGAGCGTAAGCGCGCCGAGGCCAAGATAACCCGGCTCACGCAGCTCTATACGGTGATGAGCCACACCAACGCGGCCATCATACGCACCGGCAACCGCGAACGTTTGCTGTTCGAGATCTGCCACATCGCGGTTGCGGAGGGTCCCTTCGGCGCCGCCTGGATCGCCGAGGTCGACAGGGAACGCCAACTGCTTCGCCGCGTCATCAGTTGCGGCGAGCGTGCCGGGCCTGCCGAGCTGCATCTTCCCCTCGATACCACCGACCCGATCAATGCGGCGCTCGATCACGCGCTGTACGAGGACACGGTCAGCATCGCCGACGCCGTGCCCGACGCGGTTGCGGCACGCTGGAGCGGCATCCGTTCACTGGCGGTGCTGCCTCTGCGCTGTGAGGCCCAGATCATCGGCCTGCTGGCGGTATGCGCGGGAGAACCCGGCTTTCTCGATGCGCAACTGCGCAGTCTGCTCGAAGAACTGGCCCAGGACATCTCCTTTGCCATTACCCACATGGAAGGTGAGTCCAAGCGTCGCGCAGCGGAGGCGTCTTTGCGCGATACGGAACAGCGTTACCGCCAGTTGTTCGACCAGACCAGCAGCGGCGTGGCGGTGTACGAACCCCGCAACGGCGGCGAGGATTTCATCATCAAGGACATCAACCGTACCGTCGAGCGGGTGGAGCACGTACGCAAGGAAGACATCATCGGCAAGAGCATCGTGGAGGTCTTTCCGGGGGTGCGCGCATTCGGCCTGTTCGAGGTGTTGCAACGGGTCTCCCGCACCGGCCAGGGCGAACATCACCCACCCTCCTATTACGAGGACGCGACGCGCAGGGGATGGCGCGACAACGAGGTCTACCGCCTGCCCTCGGGCGAGGTCGTATCCGTGTACGACGACGTGACGGAAAAGGTGGAAGCCGATCGCGCCCTGCGCGAGAGCGAGCGACGGTTGGCGCTTGCCATCGAGGGCAGCAGTGACGGCTTCTGGGACTGGTCGATTCCCAATGAGCACGTCTATTTCAGTGATCGGTACGCCGGCATCCTCGGCTTCCAACGCGAGGAACTGGAGCCGAGCCCGCACGCCTGGGCGCAGTTGATCCACCCGGACGATTATCCGGAGACCCTGGCGGCCATCGCCGCCCACCAGAACAACCAGACGCCCCGCTTCGAGATAGAACATCGCATGCTTACCAAGCGGGGCGAGTGGCGTTGGGTACTCGCGCGCGGCAAGGTCGTGGAACGTGATGCCGAGGGAAACCCCATCAGATTGGCCGGTGCCATCAGCGACATCACCCAGCGGCGCGCCGCCGAGGAACAACGCCGCTTATGGTCGAAGGTATTCGAGAATAGCCAGGATGCCATCATCATCACCGACCATAACCGTTCCGTGATTGCCGTTAATCCGGCGTTCACAGCGACCGCCGGCTACACCTTGCAAGACATCGCGGGCAGGCCGCCGGCCTTCCTGGATTCCCCGACGGTCTCATTCGATGCCGCGACGTTCTGGCACGTCGTGGCCCAGCGCGGCACCTGGGAGGGCGAGGCCACGGGGCGGCGCAAGGACGGGTCCAATGTCCCACTCTGGATGGTCATCACTGTGGTCAAGGGGGCCGCAGGTGCGGTGGTGAATTACATCCTCAGCTTTTCCGACCTCACCGAACGCAAGCAGGCGGAGGAGCGGATACGTTATCTCTCCCATCACGACATTCTCACGGGGCTACCCAATCGCGCGTTGTTCCACGAACGCACGGTGCGGGCGCTGGCGCGGGCCGCCGAGACCGACGCCAAGCTGGCGTTGCTGCTGCTGGACCTCGATCGTTTCAAGAGCGTCAACGATCGCTTCGGCGGCAGCATGGCGGACGAAGTGCTGCGCACCATTGCGCGCCGGATCACGGCGGTGCTGGACATCGACGCCACCGTCGGCCGCCAAGGCGGTGATCAGTTTGCGGTGTTGCTACCCACCGTCGCCACGCCGGCCGATCCCGCCCATGTGGCGGGGGCATTGCTGACGGTCGTCTCCCAGCCCATTCGCATCGGCGATCAGGACCTGCTGCTGAGCTGTAGCATCGGTATCAGTGTCTTTCCGGAAGACGGTACCGAATACGAGAGCCTGAAGAGGAACGCGGAAGCCGCGCTGCACTACGTCAAGGAACTGGGCCGCGGCAACTACCAGTTCTTCGCGCCGCAACTGAATACGCAGGCCTCCGAATGGTTGGCGCTGGAAAACGACCTGCGCTGGGCCGTGGAGCGCGGCGAGCTGTTCCTCGCCTACCAGCCGCAATACGATCTGCGTGCCGATGCGCTGGTTGGCGTGGAGGCGCTGGTGCGCTGGCGTCATCCGCAAAGAGGCATCATTCCGCCGGGCAGGTTCATGCCGTTGGCGGAGGAGAGCGGTCTCATCGTCCGCATCGGCGAATGGGTGTTAAAGGAGGCGTGCCGCCAGCGGCGGCAATGGGAACTGGCGGGCCTGCCCGATATCCCCATGGCGGTGAACATCTCATCTGTGCAGTTTGCCCAAGAGGATTTCGAGGCGCTGGTCACCGCCGTACTTCAGGACTCCATGCTCTCGCCGCGACTGCTGGAGCTGGAGGTCACCGAGACCGTCATCATGCGCAGTCCTGAGGAGACGGCACGCACGTTGAAACGGCTCAAGACCATGGGGATCTCCATCGCCATCGACGACTTTGGCACGGGATACTCCAGCCTCAGTTACCTGCAGCGTTTTCCACTCGATCGCCTGAAGATCGATCGCTCATTCATCACCAGCATGCCCTCGGAGCCCGCCAACCGCGTGGTTACCGAGTCTGTGATAGGTCTCGGCAAGAATCTGGGCCTGCGTGTGATCGCCGAAGGGGTGGAGACCGACGGCGAGTTGTCCATCCTGCGCAGGTTCGACTGCGACGAGGTGCAGGGTTTTTATTTCAGCCGACCACTTTCACCCGAAGAGTTCCAGCGCATGGTGATGCAGCAGTGATGTGACACATGCCCGCCCGCTTGTGGGAGCGAGCTTCCGCTCGCGAATGACGGCGGGAAAATCACAAGCCGAAGCTCGCTCCCACACATGAAGGCCCGAACATCTGCACAGGCCGGGATGGTTCTTCCGTTGCGAATCGCGGGCTGCGCCCGCTCCCACAAAAAAGCACCTTTATTTCCTCTGCGTTCTTGCGCCCTCTGCGTCTCTGCGTTGGGTTTTTCTTTCTTTTTCCTTCCCGTAGGAACCCGGTCCGCTGAGCGATTTTTTGCCTTGTCCGCTCCTGCGATACGGCGGTCCTGGCACCTGGGCTTGTGGGAGCGAGCTTCCGCTCGCGAACGACGTGGGGGGTAAATCGCGCGCCAAGGCTCGCTCCCGTGTCTCCATGAGTCCGTGATCGGCTGCTGTGGCAAGCGTGGTCTATATATTGGCAAGACGCGCGATGGCTTATTCACCAACGGACTCGCTCCCGGCACTTGGCTTTGAGGAGCAAAGGATTGGCCTCACGTCATGGACCGCGCCGGCGATGTCGCTGTGGATGGCTACCGGCTGAGGGGCAGCCCGGCCGCGGGCCTTGCGCTGGCCACGTGGGGATTTTTCGTCGGCTTCGGCGCCGTCGCGCTCTATGGCCCGGTGGCCCATCAGTTCAGGGACAGCATGGGCATATCGGGGATGGCGGTCGGCTTGCTGGTCGCCGCCCCGCAACTCATGGGCACACTGCTGCGCATCCCCTTCGGCGCCTGGGTCGATCGCTCCGGTGGCCGCACCCCCATGCTGACGCTGCTCGGGCTGTCGTTGGTGGGCCTGTGGGGCATCGCGTTCATCCTGTTCAGCATCGACCAGCTGGATGCCCGCGCCTATCCGGTGATTCTCGTGCTGGGTTTTCTGGCGGGCTGTGGTGTCGCCACCTTCTCGGTGGGTGTGCCACAGGTCTCCTACTGGTTCCCCAAGGCCCGGCAGGGGACGGCGCTGGGTCTCTACGGCGGCGTCGGCAACCTCGCCCCAGGGCTGTTCACACTGCTGCTGCCCGTGTTGCTGGCGAGCCTGGGTCTGGCCCATGCCTATCTCGTGTGGTTTTTGTTCCTGCTCATCGGGACAGTGATCTATGCGGTGTTTTCGCGCGACGCCTACTCCTTCCAACTCCGTGAGCAGCGTGTGGGCGCGGAGCAGGCGCGGGCGATTGCGGCGCAGCACGGACAGGAGCTTTTTCCCTCCGGCTCCATGTGGGGGGCCCTCGGCACGGCGGCCTCCGAACTGCGCACCTGGGGTCTGGTGTTCCTCTACTTCACTTCATTCGGCGGCTTCCTGGCCCTCACCGCATGGTTCCCCAGCTACTGGTCCGGGTTTCACGGCCTGGACCTCATCAGCGCCGGGCTGCTGAGCGGCATCGGGTTCTCCCTGCTGGCGGCGCTCAGCCGCGTGGTTGGCGGGCTGCTTGCGGACCGCTTCGAGGGGGAAGTGATCGCCTTCGCCGCCTTTGCGGCAGTGCTGGCCGGTGGCGTACTGCTGTCCTTTTTCTCGGCCCTGAGTGTCGCCGTGGCGGGTGCCGTGGTGTTGGCCATCGGCATGGGAACGGGCAACGCCGCGGTGTTCATGTTGCTGCCGAAATACGTACCGACGGCGGTGGGTGGTGCAGCGGGCTGGGTCGGCGGCCTCGGAGGTATCGGCGGATTTTTCATTCCGCCGGTGCTCGGCGCCTTCGTGGACGCCATGGGACCACAAGGGTATCGGGGCGGTTTTTTCGTTTATGTGGTGCTCGCCGCGTTTTCCATCGCCGTGGTCGTTGGCTTCAAACGGCAGGCGACAGACCAGCCCGTGGGAGGGTAACGATGAGTCACCTGCAGGATCGACTGTTGTTCTTCCGGAAAAGGATCGAACCCTTTTCAGGCAAGCACGGCATGCTGACCCACGAGGACCGTAACTGGGAAGACGGCTACCGCACGCGCTGGCAGCAGGACCGGGTGGTGCGTTCCACCCACGGCGTGAACTGCACGGGTTCGTGCAGCTGGAAGATCTACGTGAAGAACGGGCTCATCACCTGGGAGACGCAGCAGGTCGATTATCCGAAAACCCGGCCCGAGCTGCCCGACCACGAGCCGCGCGGCTGTCCCCGCGGCGCCAGTTCATCCTGGTACATCTACAGTCCGGTGCGGCTCAAGTATCCGCTGATCCGCAGCCGCTTGCTGCGCCTCTGGCGCGAGGCCCGGGCGACCCTCGACCCGGTGGCGGCGTGGGCCTCCATCGTCGAAGACGAGGCGAAGGCGCAATCGTACAAGCGGATACGCGGGCAAGGCGGTTTCGTGCGTTCGACCTGGGATGAGCTGCTCGACATCATCGCCGCCGCGAACGTCTACACCATCAAGACCTACGGCCCCGACCGCATCATCGGCTTCTCGCCCATTCCTGCCAAATCCATGGTGAGCTACGCCGCGGGGACACGGTATCTCTCACTCATCGGCGGCGTGTGCCTGTCGTTTTACGACTGGTATTGCGACCTGCCTCCCGCCTCGCCGCAGGTATGGGGCGAGCAGACCGACGTGCCCGAATCCGCCGACTGGTACAACGCCATGTACCTGATGGTGTGGGGTTCGAACATCCCGCAGACGCGCACGCCCGACGCGCATTACTTTGCCGAGGTGCGTTACAAGGGAGCGAAGACGGTGGTGGTCTCGCCCGACTACAGCGAGGCGACCAAGTTTGCCGATACCTGGCTGGCGCCGAAACAGGGCACCGACGCCGCGCTCGCGCTGGCCATGGGCCACGTGATCCTGAAGGAATTCCATCTCGATCGCCGCTGCGACTACTTCGACGACTACTGTCGGCGGTTCACCGACCTGCCGATGCTGGTGACGCTGCGACGCCAGGGCGACGACCTGGTGGCCGACCGTTTCCTGCGTGCCGCCGACCTGGAGGACAACGCCCAGCAGGACAACAACCCCGAATGGAAGACCATCGTCATCGACGAGGCGACCGGTTATCTGGTCGCGCCCTTCGGCAGTATCGGCTATCGCTGGGGTGAGGCGGGCCGCTGGAACCTGGACCTGCACGACCCGGTATCGGAGCGGCCGCTGCGGCCGCAGCTCTCTGTGTTCGAGGGCAGGGATGACCTGGTCAGCGTGACGTTCCCCTACTTCGGCGGCGATGGCGAGGAAAAGGTGCTGCGGCGCCCCGTGCCCGTCCGCCGCATCTACCGCGGCAACCAGCAACTGATCGTCACCACCGTGTATGACCTGATGTTGGCGAACTACGGCCTCGATCACGGCACCGCCGGCACGACAGCGGAGCAGGGCTATGCGCTGGACGCACCGTACACCCCCGCCTGGGCAGAGCGCCATTGCGGGGTTCCGCGCAAGACCATCATCGCGGTGGCGCGCGAGTTTGCGATGAACGCGGAACAGACCGAAGGCCGCTCCATGGTGGTGGTCGGCGCGGGCATCAACCACTGGTATCACAACGACATGATCTACCGCGCCATCATCAACCTGCTGGTGATGTGCGGTTGTGTCGGCCGCTCCGGGGGCGGCTGGGCCCATTACGTCGGCCAGGAAAAACTGCGGCCGCTTGCGGGATGGACGCCGCTGGCCTTCGCGCTGGACTGGTATCGCCCGCCGCGGCAGATGAACGGCACCTCGTTCTTCTACAACCACACGGGACAGTGGCGCCACGAGACCGTGCGCCCGGCGGACATCCTCGGTCCGCTGGCGCAGCCCAACGAGGCGCATTTCATCGACTACAACGTGCGCGCCGAACGCATGGGCTGGCTGCCCTCGGCGCCGCAACTCAACACCAACCCGCTGGAACTGACGCGCAAGGCGCAGGCGGCCGGGCGGGACGCGGTGGAATACGCCGTGGAGGCGCTGAAGTCGGGCGAGCTGCGTTTTGCCAGCGAGGACCCCGACCACCCCGACAACTTCCCGCGCAACCTGTTCGTCTGGCGCTCCAACCTGCTCGGTTCGTCGGGCAAGGGGGTGGAGTATTTTCAGCGTTACCTGCTGGGCGCGCTGGATGGTGCATCCGCTCCGGACCTGGCGGAGCGCAACGAGTCCAGGCCGCAGGAAGTGGTATGGCGCGACCCGGCGCCGCGGGGAAAACTCGATCTCGTGGTCACCGCCGACTTTCGCATGACCAGTACCGGCTTGTACGCCGATATCCTGCTGCCGTCCGCCACCTGGTATGAAAAAGAGGACCTCAACACCACCGACATGCATCCCTTCATCCATCCGTTCACGGCCGCGGTGCAACCGCTGTGGGAGAGCCGTACGGATTGGGACATCTTCAAGGGGCTGGCGAAACGTTTTTCGGAACTGGCGGCCAAGCACCTGGGCACACGCGACGATCTGGTCGTCACCCCGCTTCAACACGATACGCCGGCGGAGCTGGGCCAGGCCCTCGATGTTTGCGATTGGAAGCGCGGCGAGTGTGCGCCCGTGCCGGGAAAGACCATGCCGAACATGCGCGTGGTCTCGCGCGACTATGGCGCGGTGCACGACATGTTCACGGCCGTCGGTCCGCTGATGAGGGAGATCGGCAACGGCGGCAAGGGCCTGGTGTGGGAGACGGTGCGCGAACTCGATGCCTTGGCGCGGCTCAACCGACGGGTGCAGAAGGAGGGGATTGCCCAGGGGCTTCCACAACTGGATACGGCCGTGCATGCCTGCGAGATGATTTTGCAGCTTGCGCCCGAGACCAATGGCGAAGTGGCGGTGAGGGCGTGGCAGGCGCTTTCACGCTCGACCGGGCGCGAACATGCCCATCTCGCGAAACCCCGCGAGGGAGAAAAACTTCGCTTCAAGGACTTGCAGGCCCAACCCCGCACGGTCATCTCCTCGCCCATCTGGAGTGGCATCGAGTCGGAGCATGTGAATTACACCGGCAGTTACACCAACGTGCACGAATCCATTCCGTGGCGCACCCTGACCGGGCGTCAGCAGTTTTATCTGGATCACCGCTGGATGCTGGACTTCGGCGAAGGTCTCGCGGTCTATAAGCCGCCCATCGACACCCATTCGCTCGATTCGATTGCCAGCGAACGTGGCAACGGTAATCCGCAACTGATCCTCAACTGGATCACGCCTCACCAGAAATGGGGGATCCACAGCACCTATACCGATACCCAGCCCATGCTCACCCTGTCCCGCGGCGGTCCCCACGTGTGGCTCAACGAGCAGCAGGCCGCCGCAGCGGGCATCATCGACAACGACTGGATCGAGATCTTCAACACCCATGGGGCCGTGACCGCGCGCGCCGTGGTCAGTCAGCGCGTGCCCGCGGGCGTGGCCATCATGTATCACGCCCAGGATCGCACCATCAACGTGCCTGGTGCGGAAACCACCGGGCGGCGCGGCGGGATCCACAACAGCGTCACCCGCATCATCCCGAAACCCACACACATGATCGGCGGCTACGCACAGCTGTCCTATGCCTTCAACTATCACGGCACCGTGGGTTCCAACCGGGACTTCTACGTCGTCGTGCAAAAGATGCGGCGGGTGGATTGGTCGCAGAAGGCGCTCGATGCCTCGCCGTCGCGGCGCGTGAACGATAGCGAGGGTCGCCAATGAAAATCCGTGCCCAAGTGATGATGGTCATGAATCTCGACAAGTGCATCGGCTGCCACACCTGTTCGGTCACCTGCAAGAGTGTGTGGACCTCGCGCAAGGGGATGGAATACGCCTGGTACAACAACGTCGAGACCAAGCCGGGCGTCGGCTACCCGAAGGAATACGAGAACCAGGAACGCTGGAAAGGAGGCTGGGAGCGCAAGCGCAACGGCCGCATCGTGCCGAAACAGGGAGGGCGTCTGCGCCTGCTCAGCAAGATCTTTGCCAACCCCCACCTGCCGTCCATCGACGACTATTACGAGCCCTTCACCTACGACTATACGCACCTGGTCGACGCACCGGAGATGGAGCAGCTCCCCACCGCCCGGCCGGTCTCCATCGTCAGTCGCGAGCAGATGGAGAAGATCCACTGGAGCGCCAACTGGGAGGACGATCTGGGCGGCGACTTCGCCAGCCGCTCCAAGGATGTCTGCATGGACGGGCTCGACAAGGAGGTGCTGGCGCAGTTCGAACGCACCTTCATGATGTATCTCCCGCGCATTTGCGAACACTGCCTCAATCCCACCTGTGTGGCCTCCTGCCCGTCGGGTGCGCTCTACAAGCGCGAGGAGGACGGCATCGTGCTGGTCGATCAGGACCGCTGCCGTGGCTGGCGCATGTGCGTCAGCGGCTGCCCGTACAAGAAGGTGTATTTCAATTGGGTGACCGGCAAGGCGGAGAAGTGTGTGTTCTGCTATCCGCGCATCGAGGCCGGCCAGCCGACGGTGTGCTCGGAGACCTGCGTCGGCAGGCTGCGTTACCTGGGCGTGCTGCTGTACGACGCCGACCGCATCGAGGACGCGGCCAGCGTCGCCGACCCCAAGGACCTCTATCCTGCGCAACGGGGCCTGTTCCTCGACCCGGCCGACCCAGCGGTGATCGCGCAGGCGCGGCGCGACGGCATTCCCGACAGCTGGCTCGACGCGGCACAGCGATCGCCGGTCTACAAGCTGATCGTGGAGTGGAAGGTGGCGCTGCCGCTGCACCCCGAATACCGCACCCTGCCCATGGTCTGGTACGTGCCGCCGCTGTCGCCGGTCATGCCCGGCCTGGAAGCGGCGGACACCCAGGGCGACGACATCATCCCTTCACTGGACGCGCTGCGCATACCGGTGAAATACCTCGCCAACCTGCTCGCGGCCGGCGACGAGGGGCCGGTGATGACGGCCTTGCAGCGTCTCATCGCCATGCGCACCTACATGCGCAGCAAGGCCATCCAGGGTGCCCCGGACGCCGCGCCAGCCGACCTGGCTGGCTTGCGCACCGCGCAGATCGAAGAGATGTACCGCTATCTCGCCATCGCCGACTATGACGACCGCTATGTGATCCCCACCAATCACCAGGAGTTGGTGGAAAACAGCTACAACGACCAGCGATCGGTGGGGTTTTACTTCGGCAACCAGTCCCCCGAGGGCATCAGCGCGCCCACGCTGTTCGGCACCGTGCCGGAACAGACCCTGACCTTCGTCGACCCGGAGACCTGGAAGAAGCAGCAGGCGGCGGCGAAAGCGGAAGCGGATAACAAGGAAGACAGCGCGTGAGGACGGATATGAAAGAATTCAAGCTCATCGCCATCCTGCTGACCTATCCCGAACCCTGGTGGCTGGATGAAGCGGAACAGCTGCAGATTGCGCTGGAACGCTGCGACCCGCAGGCCGCACGTCTGCTTGCGCCCTTCCTGGCGGAACTCCGCAGCGCCGATCGCCTCTGGCTGCAGGAGCGCTACGTCGAGACCTTCGATCGGGTCCCCGAGCATGCGCTGTATCTCCTGCAACACACGCAGGAGGAGTCCTCCCGGGGCAAGCGGATGTCCGCGCTGGTCGAGCGCTACCGCGCGCACGGCCTGGAGATCAACGGCAACGAGCTGCCGGATTATCTGCCGCTGTTCCTGGAATACCTTTCACTGCTGCCACCTCCCGCGGCGCGGCGCGAACTGGCGCCGTACAGCAACGTCATTGCCACGCTGCACGAACGCCTCGCCCGTCATCGAAGCGCCTATGCTCCATTGTTCGACGCCATTGCCCTGCGCGGGGACAAGCCGGTCGCCCTGACGGGCGGCGCCCTCATGGGGCGTCTGTGGCAGAGGAGCCCTTGAAATGGATCTTCTTCATCACCTGCTGTTCGGCATCTATCCCTACATCGGACTCGCCGTGTTCTTTCTCGGCAGCTGGATCCGCTACGACCGGGAGCAGTACACCTGGCGCAGCTATTCCAGTCAGATGGTGCAGCCGCGCTGGATGCTGTGGGGGAGCAATCTCTTTCACGTCGGCATCCTGTTCCTGTTCTTCGGCCATTTCCTGGGCCTGTTGATCCCTCCCGCCGTGTACCACGGCATCGGTCTCTCCACGCCGGGAAAGCAACTGCTTGCCATGGTAACCGGCGGCGTCGCCGGGCTGACCTGCCTGGCCGGTCTTTCGCTGCTGCTCTACCGGCGCTGGACCGAGCCGCGCGTGCTGGCGAACACAGGTCGCATGGACAAGGGCATCCTGCTGTTGCTTGCGGCCATCCTGGTGCTCGGGCTGTTGGGCATCGTGGCTTCGCTCCGGCATCTCGACGGCGAGGTGATGGTGCGGTGGGCGGAATGGTCACGCGGCATCTGGACCGTGCGCCCCGACGCCGCGGTTCTCATCCAGGACACGCCATGGATCTACAAACTCCACGTGCTCGCCGGCATGACGCTGTTCCTGCTGTTTCCTTTCAGCCGGCTGGTGCACGTGTGGAGCGGGTTTGCCGTGGTTTCCTACTTCACGCGCCGTTATCAGATGGTGCGCCGGAGGGGCAATGTGGCGCGCACCGTGGTGAGGCGCGACGCTGATCGAGGCCGGCAGCGGCCCTGAGGGAGGCAAGCATGGTGGAGATTGTCGTTGCGGGCGCCGGCATCGCCGGCACGCTGGCGGCCTATGCCCTGCGGGACAGGCTCGGCCAGGAGGCGGCCATCACGGTGGTGTCCAACAAGGAGTATTTCGAGTTCGTGCCGGCCAATCCCTGGGTGGCGGCCGGATGGCGGCGCCTTCCCGATGTGGCCTTTCCCATCGGACCTTACCTCGGCGAACGACAGATCGCGTTCAGGCCTACCGGGCTGGCAGCTGTGCACCCTGCGGCGAACGAAGTGGAACTGGGCGATCGCACGCGGCTGCGCTACGACTTCCTAGTGCTGGCCACCGGGCCCCAGGGTGCGGTCGACGCGATCCCGGGTCTGGACCCGCGCTGCGGCCATTGCCATTCGGTATTGCGTGTCGAAGAAGCCATGCAGGCCCATGCGCGCTATCGCGCATTCGTGGCCCAGCCCGGCCCGCTCGTCATCGGCGCCATGCCCGGCGCGTCCGTGCTGGGGCCCATCTACGAACTGGCGTTCCTGTTCGATTCGGATCTGCGTCGGCGCGGCATGCGCGCACAGGTACCGATCACGATCATCACCCCCGAACCCTATCCGGGACACCTGGGCTTGGGCCAGGGGCGCCATCGCGCCCTTGAGCAGGCATTGGCGGCGGCGGACATCCAATGGTTCTGCAACGCCGGCACCACGCGCATCACCGCCGACAAGGTGCAGTTCACCCGCCACGACGAGCAAGGGAATGCGCAGGACATGCTGGAAGTGCCGTCGTCCTTCTGTGTCTACTGGCCGCGCTTCCGCGGCATCGACGCCCTGCGTGATGGCGCGGGCGGATTGGCCGATGGGAACGGGCTGGTCGAGGTCGACAGCAGCCTGGCGAACCGCAACTTCCCGAACGTGTTCGCAGCAGGTCTGTGCGTGGCCCGCCCGCCGATCGACGCCACACCCTTGCCGGTCGCGCCACCGGAATCGGTGTTTTCCATCGAAGCCGAGGTCGAGGCCGTCGCACGGAACATCCAGGCCACGATGCGCGGGGAGCCACTGGTCGATGCCGAAGTGCGGCGCGTGCAGTGGATCGCCGATCGTGGCGAAACCGGTGCGGCCCGTCTCTCCGAGCCGCACGTGCCCGTGTCGAATGTCAACACGCTGAAACAGGGCCGCTGGGTCCATTCCGCCAAACTGGATTTCGAGAAGCGCTTCGTGAACCGCATTCGCCTGCGTCCCGCCGCGGCCGGCTGTCCCGGCGGGGAGATCGGGACCGTGGCGTCCCGCCTACGGGCGGGACAGGCCCTGCCGCAAGAAGAACTGCAAGCGGTGCTGGCCGAACTGTCGCTGCCAGTACCTCGTACCCTGTTCGACGACTTGCGGGCCTTGGCGAAGACCAGTGAACGGGAGCCGGCGGAACTGGCGCGTGAGCTGCTTGCCGCGGCGCTCGCAGATACGCGGCGCTGTCTCAGCGATGCCTTTCTCGCCGAAGTGGAGCGGAGCAGGTCCGAACTGATCGCCGCCGAACGGCCCGAGGCCCGGCCTGGCGCCGAGTTCGAAGGCGGGGCACCCTGATCTTTCGCGCAGGTACAGGCAATTCCTGCCAACGACCGAATGGTGTTGCCCCGCGCGTAGATCTCGGGAATGCGCTTGGCGGCGCTGCTGGCCACATCGATGGCTACGCGCTGGAGTGTCGTGACGGGCGACCCGCGGATGCTTTGGCAAATGCAGCAGCTCGAAGCGGTGGAGTATCTCCCCGCATGCCCGGTGCGGCCTCACACGCCACGAACCGAGGCATCGCGGCGGGAGGCCCACGCCTGGACCGGAGGAAAGGCGTGTTCCTGTGTCCCCGTGGTGATTTCGAGCGTCGTCAGAGATAGCGTGACCAATCCACGCGCGGATCACCGAAGGCGAAGAAGTGCGGGTTCAGCAGTTCTTCCTTTTCGTTGTAGCGAAATGGCCGCATGGCCATGTCGGTGAGCAGGCCGCCGGCCTCTTCGAGCACGCATTGCGCCGCCGCGGTGTCCCATTCGGAAGTGGGGCCGAGGCGCGGATAGACGTCGGCCTTGCCCTCGGCCACCAAGCAGGTCTTCAGCGCGCTGCCCATGCTGATGAGCTCGTATTCGCCGAGGTTCGCCAGGAAGCGTTCCAGGGAGTCGCCGCGGTGGGAACGGCTGCCCGCCACCGTAACGGGGATGTGGCCGTGCGGACGGGTGTGGATGCGCTCGGCCGCTGACACGCCGTCTCGCTTGAAGGCGCCCTGGCCGCGGCAGGCGTAGTAATACACCCCCAGCACCGGCGCGTAGACCACGCCCAGCACCGGTTCGTGGTTGTCGATGAGGGCGATGTTCACGGTGAACTCACCGTTGCGCTTGATGAACTCACGGGTGCCGTCGAGGGGGTCCACCAGCCAGTAACGCTGCCAGCTCGCACGCTCGTCGAAGGGGATGTTCGCGGATTCCTCGGACAGTACCGGGATCTCCGGCGTGAATTCCGCAAAGCCGTCATCGATGATGGCATGGGCGGCCATGTCCGCCTCGGTGAGAGGCGATTGATCCTCCTTGTGCTCGACGCTGTAGCCCCGCTCGTAGATCTCGAGAATGCGCTTGCCGGCGCTGATGGCCACATCGATGGCTACGCGCTGGAGTGCGCACGGGTCGGCGGTGGTGTAGTCCTCAGGCATGATTCAAATGTTCCCTGGTTAAAAAAAGTGCAGCAATGCTGCGTGCCTCGGTGAAGTCGTGTCGGGCGACCAACGCATTGAGTGCGGAGAGCCGCCAGGGCACCACCTCGATTTCCTCGGGTTCATCGCCCGAGCGTTTGTCTGGGTAAAGATCGCGTGCCAGCACCACGTGGGTGTAGTGTCCCAGGTAGCCGGGGGCAAGACTCATGGAGCTTAGACGAATCAGCGAGCGTGCTCCGTAGCCGACTTCCTCCTTGAGCTCGCGATCCGCGGCCACCAGCATATCCTCGTCAGGCTCAATGTGTCCCTTCGGCAGGGCCAGTTCATAGCGATCGACGCCTGCTGCGTATTCGCGGATGAGCAGTACGGTATCGTCATCCAGTAGCGGGACCACCAGCACCGCGCCCCGGCTGGAGCCTACCAGCCGCTCATAGCGGGTCTCGACGCCGTTGGAGAATCGCAAATCGACCTGCTGCACATGGAACAGGCGTGTACGTGCCAGTGTCTCGGTATGAAGGATCCGGGGTTTCTCGCGCATGCAGCAACACCGTCGTGGGGACGGTTGATGATAGCGCGTGGAACGCCGGCCGGTCAGGGGGATGTCAGGCAGGTTCGAACTTCAGCTCGGTGACCAGCGGGCCTTCGAACCAGGCCTCCACGTGCAGCTGCGTGCCGGCGGTGGTCACAGCGAATCCCGGCTGGGGCGCCGGACTTGCCGCGATAAACCGCAGGGCCTGTGCGGGCCATGACACCTCCATGCTCACGTGCATGGGGTAATAACCGTCCAGGAAACGGCGCAGGAAGGGTCCGTTTCGGAGCACGTACTTACCGGTTTCGTCCTGACGCAGGGCGCGGCTGCGGGTACTGATACACAGGCGCGCGTTCTCGCCCACATCGCGCAGCTGGACCCGCGAGCCGTCGATGACGATGTCGCCGATGTCTGCGTGGCTGTCCACGCGCAGTTCGGTGACGCGCTCGGGATTGAACACGATCTCCGTGCTCGCCACCGCGTCCAGGTGCGTGTGGCACTGTTGCAGTCCGACCCAGCCGCTCTGCAGACTGTCATCGTCGAAGACCACCCGGGTGTGCTGGTGGTGTACGGGCGGACCCGGCGGGCGCCTTGGCAGGAACTCCAGCCGGCCCTCGTTGACGGTGTTCAATTGCCGTTCGAGCGCCTCCTGGCGGGCCAGTTCGTCGTCAAACGCGTCGGTCATGGCCATCGACGGAGCGAAGAGGAAGGATACAATGAGTACCGCCCACGGCACTGGCCTGTGGAGCATAAGCTGCGCTCTCTTCCACCGTTTTTCCGAGTATAGGTGGCCTATGGAATTGCACCTGTCATCCGCGCCCGTGTCATGGTCCGAGGTCCGCACCGTCCTTCTGGACATGGACGGGACCTTGCTCGACCTGCACTTCGACGATTATTTCTGGAGTGAACACATTCCGCTGCGCTACGCCGAACGCAAGGGCATCGCGCTGATGGAGGCGCGCCAGGAACTGGAGCCCCACTTCCGACGCATGGAAGGCACCATCCAGTGGTATTGCGTGGACTATTGGAGCGACGTGCTGGGCCTGGATGTGGCGCTGCTCAAGCGCGAGGTCGAGCACCTGATTGGCGTGCATCCGCACGTGATCGGTTTTCTGGAGGCCCTGCGCCGCAGCGGGCGACGCGTGGTGCTGGTCACCAACGCGCACATGAAGAGCCTGGGCCTGAAGATGGAGCGCACGCAGCTGGCCGGTCACTTCGACAGCATCGTGTGCTCCCACGAATTCGGTCAGCCGAAGGAATCCCAGGGGTTCTGGGCACTACTGAACGCGCGGGAGGCGTTCGAGCCAGAGCGTACGCTACTGGTGGACGACTCCCTGCCGGTGTTGCGCGCGGCGCGTGACTACGGCGTGCGGCATCTGCTTGCCGTGTCCCGGCCGAGCAGCCGGCGCCCGGCACGAACGGTTGACGACTTTCCCGCCATTCAGACCTTTGCGGAGGTCATGCCGATCGCCGGCGATCCCAGCCCTTGAAACGCGTCCGGCAATAAGCCAGCAAAGCGTCGTAATCCGGGAAATACAGTTCGAAACTCTCCTCGGACGGCGCATCGAACTCGCAGTAATCGTTGGAATGGTCGCGGCAGATCTGTGGCCGGCGTTCATAGATGGCGCAGCCGCCATCGGGCTGAAGGTGCGTACAGGGCGATTCGAACAACAGGAACCAACCGTCCGTATCCTTGTACAGCCGCACACCCCGGTGGGAGACCTGCCAAAGCAGCACATCGAAATCCGCCATGGAACGGGGGGTGTCCAGGTGCTGGGTGACATAGGTGCAGCACTTGGAGCCGTGGCAGAAGCTGCACTTGTTGGCCGAGGTGATACGGACCCCGGTGGGAAGGGCGGTTGTGGTCATGACGGATCGGGATCGGGGCGGAAGGTACTTCGATTTTAGTGTACTGCTTCGCTCTTGGAGGCACTTTCAGCGAGCCGCTGCTCGGCTAATGCAAGGCGCGTTCTCGCAGGAATGGCGAGCCCTTTCAAGAGCCCGCAACGCCGGAGATGGCCGACAGCGGCTCGCCCGAAGGGAGCCTCTCAAAAGCGCCAATGCGGCATTGCACTCCTTGGCGAGGGCTCGCCATTCCCTGCGGAGTGCGCCTTGCCTTGGCGCTTTTTGGGAGCATCTGAAAGCCAAGAGCGAAGCAGTACATCGCTGAAACACCCTTGCGCGTTGGCTTCAGGCGTGAGACCGGGCGCCGCGACGACGGCCGCGCGGACCGCCCCGGTTGTCGCCCCGCTGGCCACTGCGAGGCCGCGGCCGCTGCCGCATTTCCGCATCCCGCGGTGCGGGCGGCTTGGGCGTTACCAGCAGCTCGGCGGTGATCGCCGTTACCGGGATCTTGGCGCCGATATAGTCTTCGATGTCCATCAGCGAAAACGCGTAGTCCTCGCAGGCGAAACTTACCGCCATGCCGCTCTCTCCAGCACGCGCGGTACGGCCGATGCGATGCACGTAGTCCTGGGCATCCTGGGGCAGATCGAAGTTGAACACGTGGGTTACCCCGGGTACGTGCAGGCCGCGCGCTGCCACGTCGGTGGCCACCAGCACGGGCAGCTCGCCCTCGGTGAACTGGGCGAGCAGGCGCTGACGCTTGTTCTGCGGTACGTCGCCCGACAGGATGCCCGCACGGATGCCGTTGCCTTCCAGATAGGCCCAGACTTCCTCGGCGGCACGCTTGGTGTTCACGAACACCATGGCGCGCGGCGGTTGCATGGTTTGCAGCAGGCCGAGCAGCAGGGGGATCTTCTCGTCGCTGCCCGGGTGGTACATGACCTGGGTGACCCGCTCCGCGGTGACCTGTTCGGGCTGCACCTCGATGAGCTCGGGGTTGTTCATGTGCTCGTAGGCCAGCTCAGTGACCCGCAGGGCGAGGGTTGCGGAGAACAGCAGGCCAAGACGCTTGTCGGGCGGCGGCATGCGCCGCAACAGGTAGCGCACGTCGGCGATGAAGCCCAGGTCGAACATGCGATCGGCCTCGTCGAGCACCATCACCTGCACGGCGCGCAGGTCGAACACCCGCTGCTTGAAGAAGTCGATGATGCGCCCCGGCGTGCCGATGAGCACGTCGACGCCGGCCTCCAGGTGCTTGCGCTGTTTCTCGTAGTCGGTGCCGCCGTAGGCCAGGCCGAGGGTCAGACCGGTGAACTGCCCAAGCACCTCCGCATCCTTGTGGATCTGGATGGCGAGCTCGCGGGTGGGCGCCACCACCAGTGCGCGCAGCTGTTGCGGCTTGCGGGTGTCAGGGGCCGGGTGGGCGAGCAGGTGGTTGAACAGGGCGATGAGGAAAGCAGCGGTCTTGCCGGTGCCGGTCTGGGCCTGTCCGGCGACGTCCTTGCCGGCGAGCGCCAGCGGCAAGGTGGCGGCCTGAATGGGCGTGCATTGTGAAAAACCGGCGGCCTCGATCCCCTGCAACAGGAGGGGCGGGAGGTCGAATTCGTTGAAGGATGCGTCGCTAAGATATCGTTCACTCATACTAACCGAAGGATAACAGAATCCCTCCCTACGGGCTTGAAATGGACCGGCGATTCGGCTCAAATGATGCAATCACACCCAACCCACCGCTTTCCCATCCGGCAGCGGTACGACACGGAGGCTGCTACTTTGAGCGACAAGATCGTTTACGTGACCGACGACAGCTTCGAGGACGAGATCCTCAAGGCCGATGGCCCGGTGCTCGTGGATTACTGGGCCGACTGGTGCGGTCCCTGCAAGATGATCGCTCCCATCCTGGACGAAATCGCCGACGAATACACCGGCCGCCTCAAGGTCGCCAAGCTGAACATCGACGAGAACCCCAACACGCCTCCCAAGTACGGTATTCGCGGCATTCCCACCCTGATGCTGTTCAAGGGTGGCAATGTGGAAGCCACCAAGGTCGGCGCCGTGTCCAAGTCACAGTTGACCGCCTTTATTGACAGTAATCTCTGAGCCTGGGTTCCGGGCACGTCCCCTGTGGACGCGCCCGGATGATGGTGCTAATCTTCCCGGCGAACCTTCCTATCCGAACGAATTCCGCCGCCCGACGGCTCCTCCGCAAGTTTTCCCTGCCCGCAGGCGCAACGTTTCGCGGGCCTACAACCCCCCGAACACTACCGCCCGACGGTTCTTACTCGCATGAATCTGACTGAACTGAAGAAAAAGCCCGCCTCTGCGCTCATCGAGCTGGCCGAGTCCATGGGCATCGAAGGCATGGCCCGCGCCCGTAAGGAAGCGGTCATTTTCGCACTGCTCAAGGCCCACGCAAAAAGCGGCGAGGCCATCTCGGGCGATGGCGTGCTGGAGATCCTCCAGGACGGCTTCGGTTTCCTGCGCTCGGGGGACAATTCCTATCAGGCGGGGCCCGACGACATCTACGTGTCGCCCAGTCAGATCCGGCGCTTCAATCTGCGCACCGGCGACACCGTCACGGGTAAGATTCGCCCGCCGAAAGACGGTGAACGCTATTTCGCGCTGCTCAAGGTCGACGAGATCAACTACGAGCCGCCCGAGAACGCCAAGAACAAGGTGGTGTTCGAAAACCTGACGCCGCTGCACCCCAACCGCCGCATCACCCTCGAACTGGGCAACGGCAGCACCGAAGACATCACCGCCCGCGTCATCGACTTGGTGGCGCCCATCGGCAAAGGTCAGCGCGGCCTCATCGTCTCCCCGCCGAAGACCGGTAAGACGATGATGCTCCAGAACATCGCCCACTCCATCGCCCACAACCATCCCGAGTGTTATCTCATCGTGCTGCTCATCGACGAGCGCCCGGAAGAGGTGACCGAGATGCAGCGCTCGGTGCGCGGTGAAGTGATCTCCTCCACCTTCGACGAGCCGGCGGCCCGTCACGTGCAGGTGGCCGAGATGGTCATCGAAAAGGCCAAGCGCCTGGTCGAGCACAAGCGCGACGTGGTGATCCTGCTCGATTCCATCACCCGCCTGGCGCGTGCCTACAACACCGTGATCCCGTCCTCGGGCAAGGTGCTGACCGGCGGCGTTGATGCCAACGCCTTGCACCGTCCGAAGCGCTTCTTCGGTGCTGCGCGTAACATTGAGGAAGGCGGCTCGCTGACCATCATCGCCACCGCGCTCATCGACACCGGCTCACGCATGGACGATGTGATCTACGAAGAGTTCAAGGGCACCGGCAACATGGAGATCCACCTGGATCGCCGCATCGCCGAGAAGCGCATCTACCCGTCCATCAACATCAACCGATCGGGCACACGTCGCGAGGAGTTGCTGACCAAGGCGGATGAACTGCAGAAGATGTGGATCCTGCGCAAGCTCCTGCATCCCATGGACGAGCTCGCCGCCATGGAATTCCTGCACGACAAGCTTCGCGGCACCAAGACCAATGCCGAGTTCTTCGACTCCATGAAGCGCTGATACGAGGCAGGAGCCGGGCCTGCCGGGCTACTACGACAAAGCGTCTTCCGGTAGCAGCGGCCCCAGGCCGCAATGGGTTTACCCGCCAGCCTTCGCGGGCCGGCCTGCTCCTGTGGAGATGCCGGTAGGCTAGCCGGTGCGGGCCGGGGCTCGCACCGGGTTCACACCCCAGACCCGCTCCGCGTACTCGCGGATACTGCGGTCCGAACTGAACATCCCCATCCGCGCCACGTTCAACAGGGCGCGCCGGCTCCACGCCTCTGCGTCCGCGTACAGCGTGTCCACGTTCTCCTGCGCTTCCACATACAACGCGTAGTCGGCCATCAGCATGTAACGGTCGTGCCCCATCAGGGTGTCCACGATGGGCTTGAAACGGTCGGGTTGACCCGGCGAGAAGAAGCCCGACCCGAGCATGTCGATGACCTGGCGCAGCTCCGCATTGCCCGCGTAATAGTCGGCGGGCCGGTAACCCGAGGCCCGTACTGCGTTGACCTGATCCACGGTCAGGCCGCACAGGAAGATGTTTTCCTCGCCCACTGCGTCGCGAATCTCGATGTTCGCCCCATCCAGCGTGCCGATGGTGAGCGCGCCGTTCAATGCCAGTTTCATGTTGCCGGTGCCCGAGGCCTCGGTACCGGCCGTCGAGATCTGTTCCGAGAGATCGGCGGCGGGGATGATGTCCGCCGCGGTGGACACATCGTAGTTTGGGATGAATACGACCTTGAGGCGATTGCCGATGGCCGGGTCGTGGTTGACCGTGTCCGCCACGTCGTTGATCAGCTTGATGATGAGCTTGGCCATGGCGTAGCCCGGTGCCGCCTTGCCAGCGAACAGCACCAGGCGCGGCGCGCGGCCGTCGGCGCGCCCTTCGCGGATGCGGTTGTACAACGTGATGACATGCAGCACGTTGAGCAATTGGCGCTTGTATTCGTGGATGCGCTTGATGTGTACGTCGAACAGTACGTCAGGATCCAATTGCATGCCGAGGCGGCGTTGAATGTGTTCGGCAAGCCGCTGCTTGTTGGCCTGCTTGACGGCGCGGAACTGCGCACGGAACGCCGCATCCTCCGCCAGGGGAATCAGTCCCGCCAGCTGCTCGAGGTCGGTGATCCAGCCTGTACCGAGGTGCGACGAAATCAACGCCGAAAGCCCCGCATTGGCCTGATTCAACCAGCGCCTCGGGGTAATGCCATTGGTGATGGAGATGAAACGATCGGGGAAGAATTCGTCGAAATCATGGAACATGCTGCGGCGCAGCAATTCGGTATGCAGCTTTGCCACACCGTTGACGCGATGGCTGCCGATGATGGCGAGGTGTGCCATACGAACACGTCGCTCGCCTTCTTCCTCCACCAACGACATGCGACGCAGGCGCGCGGTGTCACCCGGATAGCGGTGGACCACCTGGCTGAGGAAGCGATGGTTGATCTCGTAGATGATCTGCAGGTGCCGTGGCAGCAGGGATTCCATCAGTGACACCGACCAGCTTTCCAGTGCCTCAGGTAACAGTGTGTGGTTGGTATAGGCGAACACCCGCACGGTGATGTCCCAGGCCTTTTCCCACTCGAGTCCGTGAATATCCACCAGCAGGCGCATCAGCTCAGGAATGGCGATGGACGGGTGCGTGTCGTTGAGCTGGATGGCCACTTTGTCGGGCAGCATCGCCAGATCACTGTGGGTCTTGAGGAAGCGCGCCAGAATGTCCTGCAAGGAAGCGCTCACGAAGAAATACTGTTGGCGCAGACGCAGCTCCTTGCCCATGGTGGTGGTGTCGGCGGGATAGAGCACCTTGGAGAGGTTCTCCGACACCGTCTTGTCCTCCACGGCCTTGATGTAGTCGCCCTGATTGAAGTAGTTCAGGTTGAAGTCACGGCTGGCCTTTGCGGACCATAGGCGCAGATTGTTGACCGTATCTCCACCGAAGCCCGGGATGGGGGTGTCATAGGCCATGGCCATGACGTCCTCGGTGTCTTCCCAGTTGAAACGCGTAACCCCCCGGGGGTCGTGATACTCGACCACCCGCCCCCGGAAGCTGACCTTGTAGAGGACTCCGGGGCGCGGAAACTCCCATGGATTGCCGTAACGCAGCCAGTTATCCGGGTGTTCCACCTGCCAGCCGTTCTCCAGCGCCTGGCGAAACATGCCGTATTCGTAGCGGATGCCGTAGCCGTAGCCGGGCAAGCGCAGGCTGGCCATGGAATCGAGGAAACAAGCCGCCAGCCGCCCCAGGCCACCGTTGCCCAGCGCCGCGTCAAATTCCAGTTCCCGCAGCGATTCGAACTGCAGGCCGAGTTCGGTGAGCGCCGCCTTGAATTCTTCGATGATATTGAGGTTCAGCAGGCTGTTGGTGAGCGTACGGCCAATAAGGAATTCAAGGGACAGGTAGTAGACCCGTTTGACGTCGGACTCGTAATAACTGCGCAGCGTCTCGACCCAGCGCTGCACCAGCCGATCGCACACTGCATACGCGGCGGCGTGCATCCAATCACGGTCCGTGGCCGAATAGGTATCCTTCCCGACCGTATAGATCATACGGTTGGCGAGTGAGTGGGCGATGGACGCCACGTCGAGGCCCTGACGGTCGTATTCGAACGGGCGGGGAGCGCGTTGCGGCATGGGCTTTCCTGGTCGTTTGCTGGTACGTTGGGCTCGCGAGCGTTACGGTTGACTATAACGTTGAGGATACACGGAAGCCCGGTCCGCATCGTGCGCGGATGCATGCAGAGGATGGCATGGACGAAGCTGCGAGAATTCCCCAAAGTTTTGACGAGTGGCGCGCCCTCGCCGCCACGGACGCGGCCCGCTTTGAACACATGCGCCGTCTTGCGGTGCACCAGCTCATCGCGCGCGCGCCGGTCGACCGCCAGGAGCGCTTGCACTGCCTGCAATGGCGAGTGGATCAGACCCGCCGGCAGGCCAGGACACCGCTGGCGGCCTGCCTGTCACTCTCGGCCATGATGTGGGAATCAGTGCTCGGCGAACGTGGCCTTTTGGAGGCCCTGCACTGCCGCCCCTCGAAACCCCTGCCGCGCGCCAGGGTCTTACCTTTCCGGGGGCGCGATTAGCTTGCGGCGGTGGGCGGTTGTTCCGCGGTGGGCTTTTCCGTATGATCCGCCGTCTTTTCTGCGCGCGGTGCCGGCCACGGGGGTCGGTGGCGGCGTGCCTGGAGGTTGCCATGAAGCCGGATATCCATCCGAATTACACCGAAGTCACTGTCACGTGCAGCTGCGGCAGTACTTTCAAGACGCGCTCCACCGCGGGTCACGACCTGCACCTGGACGTGTGCTCGCAGTGCCATCCCTTCTTCACCGGCCAGCAGAAGATCGTCGATACCGCCGGCCGCGTCGACAAGTTCCGCCAGAAGTACGGCATCAAGAAGTAAGCGATGCCGGGCCAAGGCCTGCGCAAAGGGGCGCTCCGCAAGGGCGCCCTTTTTGCTTTGTGCCTGCTGTTGCCGCCCCAGGCGGGCGCCGCACTGTGCGAGGCCGATCGCCTCGATGAGCAGGTGACGGTCGGCTATGTGTACGACGGTGACACGGTGCGTCTGTCGGACGGCCGCAAACTCCGCCTGATCGGCGTCGATGCCCCGGAAATAGGCCGCGACAAAGGGCCGGACGAACCCTTTGCGGCGCAGGCGCGCGCCGACCTGAGCGCTTGGCTGGCCGAGTCGCCGCACCTCGGGCTTCGTTACGAGCGCGAGCGAACCGATGCTTATGGGCGCGTCCTGGCCCATGCCTATCTTGCCAACGGCGACAACGTGGCGGCACGCCTGCTGGTCCGCGGTTTGGGCGTGAGTCTGGTGGTGCCGCCCAATGTGCGCGGCGCCGAATGCCGCCGCGCAGCCGAACGCGCCGCCCAGGCCGGGCGCCTGGGCGTGTGGGCCCTGCCGTCACACCAGCCCCTGGATGCGGTGCGGCTGACGGCGCAAACGGCGGGCTTTCGTCGCATCGACGGCGTGGTCAGCCGGGTGGGCGAACGCCAAGGCGATTTGTGGCTGCACGTAGGCCCCCGCCTGCGGGTCCATATCCCGCGCACGGCGCGCGACCTGTTCCAGGTCGGCCCGGACCAGCTGATGGGTGTACGCCTGCGCGTGCAGGGCGTGGTCAAGCCGGGGCGTCGCAGCAGCTATATGCGCGTGCAGCATCCCACCGCGCTCGAGATCATCACGCCATGAGTGGTTTCGCTCACGCCAAAGGCCGATAATGGCGACCTCTTTTTATCCCGTCTTCGCCGAGAGTCACCCATGAGCAACGGCAGTAATTCCCTCGACCTGCAGCAGCAGTCCCTCGACTACCATGCCGGTTCGCACCCGGGCAAACTTGCCACGGCGATCTCCAAGCCCTGTGAGACTCAGGCCGAACTGAGTCTGGCCTACACGCCGGGCGTGGCCGCACCGGTGCGCGCCATCGCCGACAATCCCGACAACGCCTATCTGTACACGGCCAAGGGCAACCTGGTGGCAGTGATCAGCGACGGCACCGCGGTACTCGGCCTCGGTAACGTGGGGCCACTGGCCGGCAAGCCGGTGATGGAAGGCAAGGCGGTGCTGTTCAAGCGCTTCGCCAATGTGGACGTGTTCGACATCGAGGTCGCCGCCGAATCCCCCGAGGCCTTCATCGATACCGTGGCGCGCATCGCGCCCACCTTCGGTGGCATCAACCTCGAGGACATCGCCGCGCCGCACTGCTTCGTCATCGAGAAGGCCCTGCGTGAGCGCCTGGACATTCCGGTGTTCCACGACGATCAGCACGGCACCGCCATCATCATCGCCGCAGGCCTGCTGAATGCGCTGGAGTTGCAGGGCAAGACGCTGGAGTCCGCGCGCATCGTGTGCCTGGGCGCCGGCGCCGCCGGCATCGCCTCCATGCGCCTGCTGGTGGCGTTGGGTGCGCGCAAGGAAAACATGATGCTGGTGGATCGCAAGGGGGTGATCCACGCGGGGCGTGACGACCTGAACGAGTACAAGCAGGAATTTGCCCTGAACACCGAGCGCCGCACCCTGGCCGACGCCATGGATGGGGCCGATGTGTTCATCGGCGTATCCGGCGCGAATCTGGTGGCGCCGGAGATGGTGGCCGCCATGGCGCCGCGCCCGGTGGTATTCGCCCTGTCGAACCCCAATCCGGAAATCCGTCCGGAGCTGGCCCGCCAGGCGCGCAGCGACCTCATCATGGCGACCGGGCGCAGCGACTATCCGAATCAGGTCAACAACGTCCTCGGCTTTCCGTTCATTTTCCGCGGCGCCCTGGACGTGCGCGCAAGCACCATCAACACGGAGATGCAGATTGCCGCCGTCAACGCCCTGCGCACGCTCGCCCACGAGCCGGTGCCGGCGGATGTGCTGCGTGCCTATGGCATGGAGGCGCTGGCCTTCGGTCCCGAGTACATCATCCCGAAGCCCTTCGACCGCCGCCTCATCGAGTACGTCCCGCCAGCCGTGGCGCGGGCGGCGATCGAAAGCGGTGTGGCGCGGGTGGGTTACCCGGAGCACTATCCACGCCACGACGGCATCTGATGCGGCCGATTCGCCTCATGGCTGGCGCAGGCGTGCGGTAATCCGCGCGCCTGCATCAGAGACAAGCCTGGATCACTGCGATCAAGGGTGCCTGGTTGCCCGCGCAGCCTTGTCGCGATGCCTCGATGTAACGGTCGCGGGATACGGCGGACCAATCGAGGCGGTAACCTGCGTGTTCTGCCAGAAGTGAAAAAAATGCCTTCTGCGCGCGGCCGTTGCCTTCACGGAACGGATGAATTTCGTTGATCTTCGTGAAATAGTGCGCCAAGCGTTCGGCAAACGGCTCGGCCGTCAGACCTGTCAGGTAATTGTTTTTCTGAAGCGAGGCCAGTTCGTAGCGGCCCGCAGGCTCAACGAGCTGAGCCGGTTCAAATGCGGTGCCGCCTTTGGCGATATTGACGCTGCGTACCTGACCGGCCCATGCGTAGACGTCTTGGAACAGGTGCTTGTGAACGGCCTTCAGGGTTTCGAAGTCGAAAGCAGGCTTCGGCCCGATAATGTCGCGCAGCGTTGTTTCGCGGATGGCGGTGGCCAGGTATTCCGCTTCATGGAGTTTTTCCGGGTCGCGGATGCCAGCCTTGTTCGCAAGGCAATCGGTGCCTGGAACAAGGTAAGGGTCCTGCCAGCTCATCGGTCATTCCTCGCAATAGCGTTGCCGCCAACGCTCGATGGCCTCCCGTTCGGAAATCTCGCCCTCGATGAGCGGGCGAAGGAAGGCGCGGTCCGCGTCGGTGGGGGTGTAACCCTCGTGAATGCTTGAACCCTCGAAGCTGCGCGCCCGCGCACGGCGTGTGGCGAGTTCTTCAGGGGTGAACGCGGTCGAGGTGTCGGCCATGACGATGCTCCGATGGTTCTTATCCGGTGTGGATTGTCTCAGGATGGGCAGGCCCACGCCAAAGCAATCCCTCCCGAAGTGTCGGTGAGACGGCGGCCGCAAGATCCATCGGCCTGTGCCGAGCCCGCGCGTTATGTATCGGATTCCAGCAATTGCTCCACGGTATCGATGGCGGCGCGCCGCATGGGGCGGCCGTCCACAGGGCTGAGCGGCGGCTGGCGCAGGCCGACCGGGGGGAATACGGTCATTTCCACTGTCACCCCATCCGCCACCAGCCGGCAGACCGGATAACGTTCCTGCTGGTCAGCATTCAGGCGTACCAAGCGCTCATCCCAGCTGTGCGGAATGTGTCGGTCCATGAGGAATACGTTGATCTGTTCCGGCGTTTCGGCGAACAGGTGGAGATTGACCGAGGAGTGGGCATCGGCCGTGCCCGTGAGCACAGGCCCTACCAGGCGTGGCTGGAAGTCCGCCATCAGGCGCATGGCCTGCCGGGCTGTGTTGCGCAGGCGACGCAGATGTGCCGGCTGGCTGTCGGCACGGAACAGGCGCTGGTGCGTGATCAGGGCCTGTTCGATCTCCAGATTGGTGGGCAGGTGCCGGTGGGTGGGCAGGCCCAGGCGTTCCGCGGCCTTGCGCTTTGCCGCCGCGAAGTCCTGGATACCATGCTCGGTCATCAGCCGCGCCGCTTCCTGGGCGATGCGGATGCGGTTCTGTTCGCTGCGGCCGGGCCCCGTCCCGTTGCGGTATTCGCCCATCTCAGAACAACTGTTCGGTGACCGAACCCTGGTTTGCGGTGTTCGCGGGGGACGGCCCGGTGTCCGCCGGGGACGGGACGTTCTCACTGTAGAAGGTTTCGAATATCGCATTGGCGTTCCCGGGTGCAGCGGACAGCCCGGTCTCCGGATCGATGCGCATGGTGACCACCCCGGCAGGCTGCGGCAGCGGGTGCTCGGGCCGGCCGGCCAGCGCCTCGCGCATGTAATCCACCCACATGGGCAGGGCCGCGCCGGCGCCGGTCTCACCGCCCCCTAACGAACGTGGCGTGTCGAAGCCGAGCCACGCCGTGGCGACCACGTCGGCGTTGAAGCCACAGAACCAGGCGTCCCTTTGATCGTTGGTGGTGCCAGTTTTTCCTGCGAGGTCGTGGCGACCCAGCGCGCGAGCGCGTGCCCCGGTGCCGCGGGCAACCACGTCATTGAGCATGCTGTTCATCAGATAGACGTTGCGGGCGTCCAAGGTACGCGCCGCCAGCGGCGGCGCAGGCGCCGCCACCGGCGGCGCAGGCGCCGCCACCGCCTCGGCGGGTGCATCGTCGGCGGGTTCCTCAACAGGGGCCTGCTCGCATTGCGGGCAGGCCGTCGGAGGTGCGGCCTCGAACAGCACGTTGCCGTCCGCATCTTCGATGCGCTGGATAAAATAAGGTTCGACCAGGTAGCCGCCATTTGCCAGCACGGCATAGCCGCGCACCACTTCCATGGGCGTGACGGCACCACTGCCGAGCGCCAGCGAGAGGTCGTGGGGCAGGCGTGCGGCATCGAAGCCGAAGTTCTTCAGATAATTGCGTGCGTAACCGATACCGATGGCGCGCAGCAGCCGGATGGACACCAGATTGCGTGAGGCGACCAACGCCTCGCGCAGCCGGGTGGGACCGTAGAATTTGCCGCTGTAGTTCTCCGGGCGCCAGGCGCTCTCCAGTTCTGCGTCCTCGAACACCACGGGTGCGTCATTGATGACCGTGGCCGCCGTGAAACCCTTTTCCAGGGCCGCCGAATACACGAACGGCTTGAATGCGGAGCCGGGTTGGCGCTGCGCCTGGGTGACACGGTTGAACTTGCTGTCGAAGAAGTCGAAGCCGCCGACCAGCGCCAGCACTGCGCCATCGCTGGGTTGCAGGGACACCAGCGCGCCCTCCACCTGCGGTACCTGGGCCAGGCGCCAGCCACCGGCCGGCAGCGGCTCCAGGCGGATGACGTCGCCGACGGCGAGGATGTCGGCGGCCGTGGTGGGTGGATCGCCGACCCGCTCGTCGTTGATGTAGCGCCGCGCCCACTCCAGTCCTGACCAGTCCACCACCACGCGTTCCTCGGCGCCGATGGCTACGTGTATCGCTCGCTCTTCCAGTTCGACGACGATTCCCGGCACCAGACCGCCCACCACCGGGTAGCGGGCCAGGATTTCGCCCAGGGCGGAATCCGCTTCCAGCTCCACCCGCGCCTCCGGCCCGCGGTAACCATGACGCCGGTCGTAATCGAGCAGACCCGCGCGCACGCCCTGGGTGGCCGCATGCTGGAGCCGGGAATCCACGGTGGTGTACACCTTGTAGCCGGACGTGTAGGCGACCTCCTCGCCGAACCGCTCCACCACATCGGCACGCACCATCTCGGCGAGGTGGGCAGCATCCACCTCGGCGGACTGGGCATGCAGGGCCGCAGTCACAGGGGTCAGGCGCGCCTGTGTGGCTGTCTCCGCATCGATGAAGCCAAGGCTCTGCATGCGGCCCAATACGTAATTGCGGCGCTGAACGGCGCGGGTGGGATTGACGATGGGGTTGTAGAGGGAAGGTGCCTTGGGCAGCCCCGCAATCATCGCGATCTGTGCCAGCTCAAGATCCTCGACCTTTCTGCCGTAATAGATCTGCGCGGCGGACGCAATGCCGTAGGCGCGATTGCCCAGGTAGATCTTGTTCAGGTAGAGCTCGAGGATCTCCTCCTTGCTGAGCTCCTGTTCCATGGTGAGGGCGACGAAGATCTCCTTGAGCTTGCGCGCGTAGGTCTTTTCACTGGACAGGAAGAAGTTGCGCGCCACCTGCATGGTGATGGTGCTGCCGCCCTGGGCCTTTTCTCCGGTGCGGAGCAGATGCACGGCCGCGCGTGCGAGGCCCTGGTAGTCGACGCCCGGGTGTTCGAAGAAGCGATCGTCCTCGGCAGCGAGCACCGCCTGGATGACCTGCGGCGGCACTTCGGCATAGCGCAACGGGGTACGCTTCATCTCGCCGAACTCGGCAATCAGGCCGCCGTCGCGGGAATAGACCCGCAGGGGCACCTGGAGCCGTACGTCACGAAGGTCTTCGAGGGTGGGTAGTTGGGGCGCGAGGTAGAGATAGACACCCAGCGTACCAACGAGCCCTGCAACGAACATTCCGAAAAGCGCCACGACGCCGGCGCGCAACCACTTGAAGGTAGGACTCATCTTGGTAGCTTTGAGAAATGGGTCACCAAGTATAGAAAAGTCTTCCAGTATAAAGTGTTTACGCGGATCACACTATCTTGCCGGCATCGAAACTACGTGTTGACCCGTATTTGACTCTGGTATTTAATGTCCTTCGGCAAGCATTGCCTCTAACCGCGGATATCTAAAGGGAAAAATGTTCCGCCTGCCAACGCTAAA
>JAWLGK010000034.1:0-20513 GCA_041685115.1 Gammaproteobacteria bacterium
AGGAGCCCAGTCCTCTGGGCGATAACCGGCGGTGGTTGCAACCACCTGCGCATCGCGGCCTGAGGCCCGCTGCTTTCGGTAGCTACAGGGATGGTTTCATCACTCCATCAATCGCCAACCCATGCGTTCGCCGGCGCGCAGCGGCACCACGGTGCTGTCGCCCATGGGATAGCTGGCGGGGACTTCCCATTCGGTTTTTTCCAGGACGATGGTGCTGCGGTTGCGGAACAGGCCGTAATACTCCGCGCCGAAGCGGCTCGCGAAGGCATCCAGGCGGTCCAGGGCGCCGGCTTGTTCGAAGGCTTCCGCGTAAAGCTCAATGGCGGCATGGGCCGAGTAAATGCCGGCACAGCCGCACGCAGCTTCCTTGGTGGGGCGAGTGTGGGGCGCGCTGTCGGTGCCCAGGAAGAATTTGGGATTGCCCGAGATGGCCACTTCCACGAGCGCCTCGCGATGATGCTCGCGTTTGAGTACGGGCAGGCAATAGTGGTGCGGCCGGATGCCGCCCTGGAACAGGGCATTGCGGTTCATGAGCAGGTGTTGCGGCGTGATGGTGGCCGCGACGTTGATGCCCGCGTGCTGCACGAAAGCCGCCGCCTCGCGGGTGGTGATGTGTTCCAGCACCACGCGCAAGTCCGGAACGCGATCGAGCAGCGGACGCAGCACACGCTCGATGAACACATGTTCGCGATCGAACACATCGACCTTGGGGTCGGTCGCTTCGCCGTGCACCAGCAGGGGCATGCGCACTTCCGCCATGGCGCGCAAGACAGGTTCGACCTTGGCTAAATCGGTGACACCGGAATCGGAATTCGTGGTGGCGCCCGCGGGATAAAGCTTTACCGCATGGACAATACCGCTTTGTTTGGCGCGCGCGATTTCCTCGGGCGACGTGTTGTCGGTGAGATACAGCGTCATCAGGGGCGCAAATGCGGCGCCTTCCGGCAGCGCGGCGAGAATGCGTCCCTGATAGGCGCGCGCCTGTTCCACCGTGGTGACCGGCGGACGCAGATTGGGCATGACCATGGCACGCGCGAAGCGCTGGACCGTGTGCGGCAGCACGCTCTTGAGGGCACCGCCGTCACGCAGATGGAGGTGAAAATCGTCGGGTTTGGTGAGTGTGATGCGCATGAACATCATCCGCTGACTGGGTGTCGCTATTATGCACCGCCGGGCCGCCGGTTTCGCAAAGCAGGGCGCGATACGTTAAGCTTGACCGCCATGTCTTCCCCGGAATCAACCAAGCCGAGCCTTTCCCAACGTTTTCGCGGCTTTCTGCCCGTGGTCGTGGACGTTGAAACCGCCGGTTTCAACCCCGAAACCGACGCCCTGCTGGAAATCGCGGCGGTCACGCTCACCATCGATGCATCGGGACTGCTGGTACCCGAGGCCACCTTCGCCTGTCATGTGGAACCGTTTCCGGGTGCGAACCTGGACCCGCGTTCCCTGGAATTCACCGGCATCGATCCCTATCACCCCTTCCGCATGGCCGTGACCGAGCGAGAGGCCCTGGAACGGGTGTTCGCACCGGTGCGCGAGCGCGTGAAGCAGCATGGCTGCACCCGCGCGATCCTGGTGGGCCACAATCCCTTTTTCGATCTGGGTTTCCTCAGGGCTGCGGTGCAACGCACCGGCAATCGCAAGAACCCGTTCCATTCCTTCACCACCTTCGACACCGCCACCCTCGGCGGTCTCGCCTTCGGTCAGACCGTGCTCGCGCGGGCGGCGGCCGCCTGCGGCATCGAGTGGGATCACGCACGTGCCCATTCGGCCATTTACGATGCGGAGCGCACGGCCGAGTTGTTCTGCGCCATCGTGAATCGCTGGGATTCGGTGGCCGGCGGGATTCCCAACATCGCCCCGGAAAACGATGCGGTGGGTGCATCGTAGGCCGCTCCTGCGAACCTTCCTAGCGGTACATAAGAATGTCTTCCAACGGGGGATTGTTGGGCAGAATGGTGCCGTTGACGTCCACGATTGGCATGCCATAACCGCCTTCGGTGTAACCGGCGCGGCGCAATTTGTTGCTCATCTCGCGCATGCGCCGCGCGTCCTGGTCGACGAAATATTCCACGAAGGGGATCCCGGCGGCTTTGAGTGCCGCCTGTTTTTGCCGGCAATAGGGACATTCGGTGAGCGAATAGAGGATCACCGGATCGCCAACCACCGGCACCGGCGCACTCCCGACCGGGGAAGACAACAGCAAGAACGCCAAAATGCCCACCCACGTGAGCGGCAACAGGCTGCGCATGATGAGCTCCGGTGTATGACTGCCTGAGATCATGCACGGAAGCGGCGCGTAAGCCGTGACAAATGCCACGGAATATTTCCGAAAAAAAAACGGCGGCCCTGGCGGACCGCCGTTCTTATGGCTTCAATCAGGCCTTGCCCTGAACCGCGGCTTCCAGCATGGGCTTGAGTTCGCCCTTCTGGAACAGTTCCAGGGTGATGTCGCAACCGCCGATCAGTTCGCCGTTCACGTACACCTGCGGGAAGGTCGGCCAGTTGGCGAACCGCGGCAGGTTTTCAAAAATTTCGGGATCCGTCAGCACGTTCACGTACGCGAATTCCACGCCGCAGTTGGCCAGCGCCTGAGCGGTACGGCTCGAAAAACCGCACATGGGCATCTGGGGCGTGCCCTTCATGTAAATCACGATGGGATTCTGCTCCACCTGCTGGCGGATACGCTCCATTACGTCCATTCATTCACCTCGTTCAGATCGTTCGGGCCGTCATGTCGGCCGCTTGGCTTAGCATATTAGTCAACTATTATGGGCCGACGCAACCTTGTCCACGTGGGTCTGCAGCCAAAGTTCCAGCAGGGCAAGGTGCCAGAGCTTGCTGCCCTGCAGGCGCGTGAAGTGTTTGTCGGGCTCGGAAAGCAGCTTTTCCACATAGGCGCGGTTGAACAGGCCACGCTCGCGGCAGGCCCGTGAATCCAGGATGCCGTGCATGAAATCGAGGAAGTCCCCGCGCACGTATTTCAGCGCCGGCATGGGGAAATAGCCCTTGGGTCGATCAATCACCTCGTGCGGCACCAGCGCGCGGGCAATTTTCTTGAGCACGTGTTTGCCGCCCGAGGCCAGTTTCAGTTCCGGCGGCATGCTCATGGCCAATTCCACCAGTTCGTGATCGTCGAGGAAGGGCACGCGTGCTTCCAGGCCCCAGGCCATGGTCATGTTGTCCACGCGCTTGACCGGGTCGTCGACGATGAGCGTGGTGGCGTCCATGCGCAGCACCTTGTCGATGAAGGTATCGGCGCCGGGTTGCGCGAGCATGCTGGCGACCAGGCGCGAGGTGTGGTCCTCACCGCGGTAGTCGGGCGCGACGGTCTCCAGGAATTCCGGGTGATCGCGATCGAAGTAGTGACACGCGAAGCGCTCCAGATCGGTGCCCTCTTCTGCATCCATGCGCGGGTACCAGAAATAGCCGGCGAACACCTCGTCAGCGCCCTGGCCGCTTTGCACCACCTTCACTTCCTGGGACACGCGCTCGGCGAGCAGGTAAAACGCCACCGCGTCCTGCGCCACCATGGGCTCGGCCATGTGCGCCACGGCCTCGGGCAGGCGCTCCAGCACCTGATGGTTGGGGACGGCGTATTTGTGGTGTTGGGTGGCATAGCGCTCCACCACCAGATCGGAATACTCGAACTCGCTGCCCTTCTCTTCCGGCTGATCCTCGAAGCCGACCGAGAATGTGAGGATGTTCTTCACCCCCTGTTCGGCCAGCAGGCCCACCAGCAGGCTGGAATCTAGGCCGCCTGAGAGCAGCACGCCCACGGGCACGTCGGCGATGTCGAGGCGGCGCTTCACGGCGCGCTGCAAGGCGAGGTGGATGGCCTCGGTCCATTCCTCTTCGCTGCGCGGCTCCGCTGGGCGCGTGGCGTAGAGTTGCCAGTAGCGATGGTGTTCCACCACGCCCTCCGGCGTGACGGTCATGAAGGTGCCGGGCTCCACCTTGCGCACCCCGTTCAGAATGGTGCGCGGTGCGGGGACCACCGCATGCAAGGTGAACTGGTGATGCAGGGCGACCGGATCGATGGATGTATCCACGCCGCCCGCCGCAAGCAGGGACTGCACGTTGGAGGCGAAGCGGAAGCCGTCGGCGGTCTCGGCGAAATACAGCGGTTTGATGCCCATGCGATCGCGCGCCGCAAACAGGCGTTGGTTGCGCATGTCCCAGATGGCGAAGGCGAACATGCCGAGCAGGCGCTCCACGCACTGTTCGCCCCAGGCCGCGTAGGCCTTGAGGATCACCTCGGTGTCACCGTCGGAGAAAAAGCGGAAACCGAGACCGCGCAACTCCTGGCGCAGTTCCGGGTAGTTGTAGATGGTGCCGTTGAACACCAGGGCGAGGCCCAGTTCCATGTCCACCATGGGCTGGTGGGCACGGGCCGACAGGTCGATGATGGCCAGGCGGCGATGACCGAAGGCCAGCGGGCCATCGGAAAAACTGCCCTCATGATCGGGGCCGCGCCGCTCCAGGCGCGTGAGCATGCGACCGACGGTCGCCAGTTCGGGGCTCGTTCCGTCGAAACGAAGTTCACCACAGATTCCGCACACGTCTTGCTCCGTTCAAAGCGAAAGTTTTTCAACGCAGCCCGGATGAAGCGCAGCGGAATCCGGGGCCGTAATTCCCGCATTCCGCTGCGCTTCATCCGGGCTACTTTACGCTGAGGGCGTCTTGCACGGCGCGCACGCCGGACACGCCGCGCGCCACGGCCACGGCGCGGCTCGCCACCGCGCGACTGGGCACCTGGCCCCGCAAGGTGATTGTGCCCGCAGCGGCCTCCACGACGATGTCCATGGCAGGGACATCCGACGCCTCCACCAGGGCACGGGTGACCGCGGCGGCGAGGCGGCGATCGGCCTGGTGCTGTTCGCTGGCGACCGGCGCTTCACCGGCACCGATGAGCACTCCCGTGGCGCAGCCGCCGAGCACCAATGTGCACAGCAACAGCAGGGCACTGCGTTTCAAGCACCGTTCTCCTCACCGTAGCCGCCGCCACCCGGGGTGTGAATGGCAAGGCAATCGCCGGTCGCCACGGTGAGGCAGGTCTTGCCGGGCAGCGCCTCGCCGTTGAGGCGGTTTTTACCGGGTGCACCGGCCTGACCACCGGCCAACCCCCACGGGGCGTGGCGGCGGCGCTCCGTGAGCAGCGTGACCTGCGCGGGCGCCAGGAATTCGTATTCTCGCACCAGCCCATCGCCGCCCGGCCGCATGCCCTTGCCGCCCGAACCACGGCGGATGGCATAGCGCACCACGCGCAGGGGAAAGCGGCTCTCCAGCACTTCCACCGGCGTGTTCAGGGTGTTGGTCATGTGGGTCTGCACGGCGCTGAGCCCGCCGCCGCGGGCGCCGGCGCCCATGCCGCCGCCGATGGTTTCGTAGTAGTCCCAGGCCTGTTTGCCGCGCGCCCCCATGGCCACATTGTTCATGGAGCCGTGGCTGGCCGCCGGGATGCGCCCGGGCAGGGCCTCGGCCAGGGCGCCGCAGATCACGTCCACGATGCGGGTGCTGGTTTCCACGTTGCCCGCGGCCACTGCCGCCGGGCGGCGCGCATTGATCAAGCAGCCCTCCGGCGCACTCAGGGTGATGGGCCGGAAGGTGCCGGCACAGGCGGGGGTGTGGGCAGGCATGAGACAACGGAACACGTAGTACACCGCCGCGGCGGCCACGGACAGCGGGCAGTTCACGTTGCCCGGCATCTGCGGAGAAGTGCCGGTGAAATCCACGTGCACGCTGCCGGCGCGCATGTCCACCCGCGCGGCGATGGCGATGTCCTGGTGACCGCTGCCGTCGTCGTCGAGCATGTCGCCAAAGCGATAGCTGCCCTCGGGCAGGTCCGCCAGCGCGGCGCGCGCCAGGCGTTCGGCGTAGTCGTTCAATTCCGCGAGCGCCTCCTCGTAGGCGGCCAGGCCCATGGTTTGCACCAATTCGCCAAGGCGGGTGAGCCCGGTGCGGTTGGCGCTCAGTTGCGCGGCGAAGTCGCCGGCCAGTTCGCCGGATTCGCCGGTGGCCTCCAGGATGGCCTCGAACACCGCGTCGTCCGGCTCGCCGCCGCGCACCAGCTTGGTGGGCGGGATGACCATGCCCTCCTCGTCCAGGCTGCGCGAGACCGGCATGGAACCGGGCGTGTTGCCCCCCACGTTGGCGTGATGCGCGCGATTGGCCACGAAGCCGGCGATGCGCTCGCCCACGAACAGCGGCGCGATGATGGTGATGTCCGGCAGGTGGGTGCCGCCGAGGAAGGGATCGTTGACCACCACCATGTCGCCCGGGTGCCAGTCCATGCGCCCGACGATGCCGCGCATGGCGAAGGCCATGCTGCCCAGGTGCACGGGGATGTGCGCCGCCTGCGCACAGAGCTCGCCGCGGGTGTCGAACACGGCGCAGGAGAAGTCCAGGCGATCGCGGATGTTGGGCGAAAAGGCGGCGCGCCTCAGGGCCGCACCCATTTCGTCGCACACGGCCTCGATGCGGCTGGCGAACAGGCTGAGGGCGATGGGATCCATGGGCGGGATGTTAGCAGAGCGCGGTGTCGGAGGGCGGTGCCGATGCCTAGGAGCCCGCTCCTACGCGTGGCAAAACCTGCCCGTAGGAGCCCACACCGTGGGCGAATGCCTGCCCCAAAAAGCAAACACAGAGACACAGAGAACACCGAGCAAACCCGGCGTAGGGGCCGGGCCTGCCGTTTCGCCGGATTTCGATCCCCTCTCCCCAGCCCTCTCCCGGAGGGAGAGGGGGTAAGAAGGTGCGCCATTGGAGAGCCGCGAAGAAGATGGAATTCTTGTCCGCGTTCCCCGTGTCCCCGGTGTTTTTTCCCGCCGCAATGCACGACGGAACCGCAGCGGCTTAGAAGCGGTAGCCGATGTTGATGCCGAAGGAACGCTCGGACAGGGAGATCCCTGCACCGGGCATCATCGGATCATCCGAGGGAGCGCGCAGGGTCTTTTCCGGCACGACCATGTAATGGAAGCCCAGGTCCCAATGGCCGTTGAAGCGGTAATCGGCGCCCACGGTGTAGTGCTCTTCCACGATGGCCGGCAGGATCAGGTTGCGGCTGACCTGGTCCTCGTCGAAGGGCGCCTCGGCGAAGTTGTAGCCGGCACGCAGGTTCAGGCGCTCGGTGGCCTTCCACGCCACGCCCAGGGCGTAGACGGTCTGGTCGTCCCAGCCCGGGTCCATGGGCACTTCAACGCCCGGCCCCTTCACCGACAGCTTGCCCATGGTGGCGGACCACTCGATCCAGCGCACGTCCAGGGATACCGTGAGGGCATCCGTGGGCCGCACGGCCACGCCCAGGGAGAGCTGCTGCGGGTAGTCCAGGTCGAGCTCATAGCGGCCAGCGGGCAGCGGCGTGGAGACCCCGGTGTTCGGATTGAAGTCCGCGATGTCGCCCCGCGACAGGTTGTATTCCAGCGGGTCGAAGGCCTGCTCGCTCTTGTAGTAGGCGCCCACGGTCACCGACGGGCTGATGTCGTAGAGGGCGCCCAGCGAAAAACCGAGGCCGAAGGCGCTGGCGTTGCGCGACAGGTCGAAGTTGGACATGACCGTATCGCCGGAACCATCGGAATTCGTATCCGCCATCATGCGCTGCTTGAAGGCCACCGACTGGTAGTCGATGAGCACGGCCGCGCCCAGGGTAAGCCGGTCGTTCACGTTCCAGCCCAGCGCCGGCGCCATCTGCCAGAAGGAGATGCTGCTGTAGCCGTCCCAGTACATGGCAGGCGACGGAATGCTCGGATTCGCCGCCATGATGCGCGTGGACGGATAGTCCACGCCCATGCCCGAGGTGCCGTACATGCCGCCGCCGAAGTAAACGGGGCTGTCGTCGTGCACCGGCGCGGTCCAGCCGATGGCCGGGACGCCGTACAGGTCCACGCTGCTGTCCTGGCTGGCGCCGCCCAGGCGTGTGAAGTCCACCTCGCGGTCCGGCATGAAGGCTTCCATGGAGAAATCGGCGCGGCGGCCGATGCGGGCCATACCCGCGGGGTTGGCCACGGCCGTCATGGCGCTGCCGGGGTTGGCGGTCACTGCGCCGCCAAGGCTCTTCTGATATGCACCGACGCCGATGAGCTGGTAACCGTTGGTGGCATGTGCAAGCGGGCTGAAGGCGGCAACCGCCAGCCCAAGGGCGGCAAGGCCCCGGGTGGAAAAAGACATTCCTCTGCTCCTTTGGATTGTTTCTAATTGTTTAGTTGTTTTGTATATTATTGTTTCGCGAAATTGTAGAGGTGCCCAGACCCCGGATCGATAGCCCGAATGGGCAGTAATCCGGTGGTTATGTACACCTACTACGTAAGGGATTAATGTTTAGCAACGCGCTCGGGATTAGCTGACCCTGAAGCGGTGCGGCGCAGCCTCTATGCTTACCCGCACCGCCTGGCGCCCCGGATCCAAACCGACTAACCAACACGGAAAACCAAGGAGCAGAACCCATGAAGCATGTGCTGCCTGACCTGCCGTACGCCAAGAACGCCCTCGAGCCCCACATGTCCGCCGAGACGCTCGAGTTCCATCACGACAAGCACCACGCGGCGTACGTGAACAACCTGAACAACCTGATCCCGGGCACGGAATTCGAGAACGCCTCCCTGGAAGACATCATCAAGAAGGCGCCGGCCGGCGGCATCTTCAACAACGGTGCCCAGGTGTGGAACCACACCTTCTTCTGGAACTGCATGGCGCCCAATGGCGGCGGCGAACCCACGGGCGCCGTGGCCGATGCCATCAACAAGGCCTTCGGCGGTTTCGCCCAGTTCAAGGAGAAGTTCAGCCAGTCCGCGGCCACCAACTTCGGCTCCGGCTGGACCTGGCTGGTGAAGAACGCCGATGGCAGCGTGGAGATCGTCAACACCTCCAACGCCGCCAATCCCCTGCGCGACGGCAAGCAGCCGCTGCTGACCCTGGACGTGTGGGAGCACGCCTACTACATCGATTACCGTAACCTGCGTCCCAAGTTCATCGAGAACTTCTGGAACGTGGTCAACTGGAACTTCGTCGCGGGCAACTACGCGGGGTAAGCCCAAGAGAAAACAGTTAACACGGGGGACACGGGGAAAACCTTTTCTCTTGTAGGCGCGGCCTCAGGCCGCACCTACAGAAGCATCTCCCGTTTCCCCGTGTTCCCCGTGGTGTTTCTTGTTTGCCTCATTGCCGACTCGGGTTAGCCCAAAGGGCATAACCCGACACCAGGGGTTTGTCGCCGCCGGGTGCCCGGCGCCTTCTCCCGGCCTTTACGTGTTGCCCGACTGATCCTAGAATCGAACGCTTACTGGCGGTTCCGCACAGGAACTGCCTTTTCTTTTTTGGGTGTCGGAAAAATCTGGAGTACCTATGGCGAATGCGTTGATGACCACCTACGCCTCGCTGCCGGTCGCGTTCGAACGCGGTGAAGGTGCGTGGCTTTGGGACGAGGCGGGCAAGAAATACCTCGATGCCTACTCGGGTGTGGCCGTGTGCAACCTGGGGCACGCCCATCCTGCGCTGGTCCGCGCACTGTGCGAGCAGGCGGGCCGCCTGTGGCACACCTCGAACGTCTACACCATCGCCCATCAGGTCCGACTCGCCGAGCGCCTCACCCAGGTCGCGGGCATGGACCGCGCCTTCTTCTGCAACTCCGGTGCGGAAGCCAATGAGGCGGCGATCAAATTAGCCCGTCTCTATGGTCACCAGAAGGGCATCGAACACGCCCAGATCATCGTCATGGAGCGCAGCTTCCATGGCCGCACCCTGGCCACCCTGTCCGCCACCGGCAACCGCAAGGCACAGGCCGGCTTCGAACCGCTGGTCAGCGGCTTCATCCGCGTGCCCTATGACGACCTGGAAGCGGTGCGCACCGTCGCCAGCAACGCCCAGGGCATCGTCGCCGTGCTCGTGGAGCCGGTGCAGGGCGAAGGCGGCGTGCGCGTGCCCACGCCGGGCTACCTCAAGGGTCTGCGCGAGATCTGCGACCAACACGGCTGGCTGCTCATGTTCGACGAGGTGCAGACCGGCATGGGCCGCACCGGCCAGTGGTTCGGTTACCAGCACGAAGATGTGAAGCCCGACGTGATGATGCTCGCCAAGGGCATCGGCAACGGCTTCCCCATGGGTGCCTGCCTCGCCCACGGCGCGGCGGCGGAACTGTTCCAGCCCGGCAATCACGCCACCACCTTCGGCGGTACGCCGCTCGCCTGTGCCGTGGCCCTCGCCGTGCTCGACGTGATGGAACAGGAAAACATGGTGCAGCGCGTCGCCCAGTTGGGCGAACGTATGCTCGCGGGTCTCAAGCGCGAACTGACCGACCTGAAGGGCGTCAACGAGATCCGCGGCCGCGGCCTGATGTTCGGCATCGAACTGGATCGCCCGTGCGGCGACCTGGTCAAGCGCGCCCTCGACCAGGGTCTGCTGCTTGGCGTCACCTACGACAACAACGTGCGTCTGCTGCCGCCGTTCGTGCTCACGGACGACGAAGCGGATCAAATCGTCAGCAAAGCAAGCGCGCTGGTGCGCGACTTTCTTAAGGAAGAGGCAGTTTGAGAATGGCTGTACGGCATTTCCTGTCCCTGCTTGATCTCTCTCCGGAGGAGCTGCGCCGACTGCTGGATCGCGCCATCGCGCTCAAGGCCATGCAGCACCGCGGTGAGATCTACGAGCCGCTGAAGAACAGGACCCTCGGCATGATCTTCGAGAAGTCCTCCACGCGCACGCGTGTGAGCTTCGAGGTCGCCATGGCCCAGTTCGGCGGTCACGCCCTGTTCCTGTCGCCGCGCGATACCCAGCTCGGTCGCGGCGAGCCCATCGAGGACACCGCACGCGTGCTCTCGCGCATGGTGGACGCCGTCATGATCCGCACCTTCGCCCACGAGATCGTGGAGCGCTTCGCGGCCGTCTCGCAGGTGCCCGTCATCAATGCGCTCACCGACCTGCACCATCCCTGCCAGCTGCTCGCAGACGTGCAGACCTTCATCGAGCATCGCGGGGAAATCGCCGGCAAGACGGTGGCGTGGATCGGTGACGGCAACAACATGTGCCACTCGTACATCCACGCGGCGCGCCAGTTCGGCTTCACCTTGAACATCGCCGCGCCGGAAGGCTACGACCCGAGCCCCGCGGTGGTGGCCGAGGCCGCCGACTGCGTACGCCTGATGCGTGACCCGGTCGAGGCCGCGCGTGGCGCGCACCTGATCACCACCGACGTGTGGGCGAGCATGGGCCAGGAAGAGGAGCAAACGGAGCGCGCCCGCGCCTTCGCCGCCTACCAGGTGGATGCGCAGGTGATGGGCGTGGCCGCGAAGGGCGCCGTGTTCCTGCACTGCCTGCCTGCCCATCGCGGCGAGGAAGTGAGCGCCGAGGTCATGGACGGCCCACAGAGCGTGGTATGGGACCAGGCCGAGAACCGCCTGCACGCCCAGAAGGCCCTGCTCGAATTCCTGCTCATCGGTCCCCGCTAGCCTGCTGCGCTCTGTTTCACCGCGACATAACAACAAGCATCAACCACGGGGGACACGGGGAACACGGGGGATCTTGGATCGTTGCTACGGCACCTGTAGGAGCCTGCCTCAGGCTGCGATTTTCTTGGCGTAGCATTATTGCGGCCTAAGGCCGCTCCTACAGGAAAAGGAGAGTTGCGGCGGTCGCGAGCAGAAGCTCGCTCCCGCAACCCAATCGTCTTTCCCCGTGTCCCCCGTGGTTCAGCTTTTCTCTTCTCTTCTCTCTCCTCTCTTCTCTCTTCTCTTCGTCCCAGACCAACAGCGATTCCCGTTTCGGCGGCGGCGTGGTCAAATAGCGCCATGCGCCTCCGTCTCCTTGCCTTTCTCCTCCTGATCGCCCCGTTCGCCTCGGCCGGACCGCTGGACGAGGGCGTCGCTGCGTTCAAGGCGGGCGATTACGCCCGGGCCATGGCGCTGTGGCAACCGCTGGCCGAGAGCGGTGATGCCGATGGCCAATACAACCTCGGCTTGCTCCACGCCGGCGGCTTGGGCGTGGCGCGCGATGATCGCGCGGCGCTGCACTGGTTTACGCAGGCGGCGCGCCAGAATCATGGGGATGCGCAGTACAACCTCGGGCTCCTGTACGCCGAGGGCAGGGGCACGTATCGCAGCGATCGGGACGCGCTGCTGTGGTGGCAACTGGCGGCCGCGCAGGAGCATGCGGATGCACGCTTCAACCTGGGCGTAATGTACGCCTACGGCATGGGCTGTACACAGGATACCGATGCGGCGCTCACGCAGTGGGAGGCGGCGGCTCGCAGCGGTCACGCCCGGGCGCGCGACACCCTGGCGCGGGTGTTTGAGGAAGGTCTGTTCGGGGTGCGGAGAAACCCGGCCAAGGCCGCCGAGTGGCGTTAAGGCGGGCGGGGCCGCGGCGCCCCGCCCCGGCAGATCATTTACGTGCCTCGGCCTCCATCTGTTCCAGGCTGACGTGGCGCACGTCCTTGCCCTTCACCAGATAGATCAGATACTCGCAGATATTGCGCGCGTGATCGCCAATGCGTTCGAGGGCGCGCGCGGACCACATGACGTCCAGGGCCCAGGTGATGGTGCGCGGGTCTTCCATCATGAAGGTGATGAGTTCGCGCGACAGCGCATCGTAGTCGCGATCGATCTGCAGATCGGCACGGGCAATCTGTACCGCCGCCTCCGTATCCATGCGCGCATAGGCATCCAGCGTGTCATGCAACTGCTGGCGCACGCGCTCGCCCAGGTTGCGCAGCGAGGAGTACGGGCGACGATCGGCGTTGCTGCGGGTCAGGCGCAGCGACATGCGCGCCACGCGCTCGGCCTGGTCGCCGATGCGTTCCAGATCGGTGATGGTCTTGATGACCGCAACGATGAGGCGCAGGTCGCTGGCGGCCGGTTGCCGGCGCGCCAGCACTCGGTTGCACTCCTCGTCGATGCTCACTTCCATGGCATTCACGCGGTAGTCACCCGTGATCACCCGCTCCGCCAGTTCCGTGTCGCCTTCGGTGAGCGCCTTCAGCGCATCGGCCAGCTGCTGTTCGACCAGGCCGCCCATGGCCAGCATGCGGGTGCGGATATCCTCCAGTTCCTCGTTGAACTGCTGGGAGATGTGGTGCCCGATATGTACCTTTTCCATGTTCCTGCCCTTCGAGACGTCCTGCGCCTTGGTTAGCCGTAACGGCCGGTAATGTAGTCTTCAGTCCGCTTCTGGCGCGGATTGGTGAAGATGGTATCCGTGTCCGCGTATTCCACCAGTTCGCCCATGTACATGAAGGCGGTGTAGTCGGACACGCGCGCCGCCTGCTGCATGTTGTGCGTGACGATGACGATGGTGTAGCGGTCTTTCAGCTCGTAAATGAGCTCTTCGATCTTCAGCGTCGAGATTGGGTCGAGCGCCGATGCGGGCTCGTCCAGCAGCAGCACCTCGGGTTCGATGGCGATGGCGCGGGCGATCACCAGGCGCTGCTGCTGACCGCCCGACAAGCCTAGCGCATTGTCGTGCAGGCGGTCCTTCACCTCGTCCCACAGCGCCGCGCCCCGCAAGGCCTTTTCCACCACCTCGTCGAGGGTACGGCGGCTGTTGATGCCCTGGATGCGCAGGCCGTAGGCCACGTTCTCGTAGATGCTCTTCGGGAACGGGTTGGGTTTCTGGAACACCATGCCGACGCGGCGGCGCAACGATGACACGTTCACCTGCCGGTCGTAGATGTTCACGCCGTCCAGCTCGATGGCGCCGTCGATGCGCACGCCGTCGACCAGGTCGTTCATGCGGTTGAAACAGCGCAACAGCGTCGACTTGCCGCACCCGGAGGGGCCAATGAACGCGGACACGCGGCGGCGCGGAATGATCATGTTGATGCACTTCAACGCCTGCTTGCTGCCGTAGTACAGATCGAGGTTCTTCACCTCGAGGCAGACGTCTTCCGCGGCCAGGTCGCGGTGCCGGCGCTCGCGCTCGATAGCGCTGAGATCGATGGCGTGGGTGGGTGTCGAGGTCTGATTCATGGTTGTCCCGTCAATGATCGAGGGCGCGATACTTTTCACGCAAACGGTTGCGGATGGCGATGGCCGACAGGTTCAGCAGGATGATGATGACGACGAGCAACAACGCCGTGGCGTACACCAGCGGTCGCGCGGCCTCCACGTTGGGGCTCTGGAAGCCCACGTCGTAGATGTGAAAACCCAGATGCATGAACTTGCGGTCCAGGTGCAGGAAAGGCGCATCGCCGTCGAGCGGCAGTGACGGCGCCAGTTTCACCACACCCACCAACATGAGCGGCGCCACCTCACCGGCGGCGCGCGCCACGGCGAGGATGAGGCCGGTCATCATCGCCGGGCTCGCCATGGGCAGCACGGTGCGCCACAGGGTCTCGGCCTTGGTGGCGCCCAGGGCGAGTGAGCCTTCGCGCACCGCGCGCGGCACGCGCGACAGCCCTTCCTCGGTGGCCACGATGACCACGGGCACGGTGAGGATGGCCAGGGTCAGCGAGGCCCAGAGAATGCCCGAGGTGCCGAAGGTGGGTGTCGGCAGGGCCTCGGGGAAGAACAGGCGGTCGATGCTGCCGCCCAGGAAATAGACGAAAAAGCCCAGGCCGAACACGCCGTAGACGATGGACGGCACGCCCGCGAGGTTGTTCACGGCGATGCGGATGAGGCGCGTGAGCGGACCCTGGCGCGCGTACTCGCGCAGATACACCGCGGCCACCACACCGAACGGCGTCACGAACACCGACATCAGCATCACCATCATCACGGTGCCGAAGATGGCCGGGAAAATACCGCCCTCCGTGTTGGCCTCGCGCGGCTCGGCGCTGACGAACTCCCAGATCTTGGCGACATAGATACCCACCTTCTCGAGCAGCGACATAGCGTTGGGTCGATAGGCACGTACCACGCTGGACAGCGGCACGGTCACCGTACGGTTGCCCATGATCTCGGCCGTCAGACTGTCACGGGATATCGCCTCGTGCAGCGCCGTCAGACGGCCCTGCAAGCTCTCGTACTCGCTGTCCAGGGCGGCGCGTTCGGCGGCAATATCGGCCTGTTCTGTGACGCCCGGTGCACCATGCAGCTCAAGGCGGCGCTCCGCCAGACGCAAGCGCTCCATGCGATAGTTGATCGAACCGATTTCGTCCTTCTCGATGCGACGGATCTGTGCAGCGAGCGTCTGCGCACGTTGCACGCGCGCCTGCAACGCTGCCCAGGCCTCCGGACCCGTCGCGATGGTCGTGCCGTTTTCCTCGACGCTGCGGACATAACCGAAAAAGTTTCCCCATTCGCGGCGCTCAATGGCCACCAGATCCTCGGGATAACGGATTTCCAGCAGCCAGTCGTCCAAGACCCAGCGAAAATCGAAGCCGAGAGCATCGCGGTTGCCGACCTTGATGAGGGAACGTGCCGCAGTCGTCACTTCCGGCGGAAGCATGATGCCGGTGCCGCGCAAACGCTCCGCCGGCACCACCTCGTGGCCCTGGGATTCGCCGATGATTTGGCTGCGCGTACCGTCGGGCTGGGCGTAGGTCGCTTCCATGATCGCCTTGGGCCAGAAGTGACCCAGGCCATGCACGGCGATGAGGACCAGCAGGCCGACCACGGCGATCAGGCTCGTGGCAATGGCGGCGGCATTGAGCCATACCCACGGTGAGCCGCTCGCTGCCCACGCACCCAGTTGCGACGCGATACGCGCCTGGCGGCGAGGGGCTGCGGCCGTCGCTTCAACGGGGTTCATTGGTTCGGTTTGCATCATGTCTCCGGTTACAGGCTGCTGTATTTCTTGCGCAGCCGTTGGCGCACGATCTCCGCCACGGTGTTGAACGCGAAGGTGAACATGAACAGTACCAGCGCCGCCAGGAACAGGATGCGGTAGTGCGTGCTGGCCACTTCCGATTCCGGCATTTCCACGGCCACGTTGGCCGACAACGTGCGCATGCCCTGAAAGATGGACAGGTCCATCACCGGCGTGTTGCCGGTGGCCATCAGCACGATCATGGTCTCGCCCACGGCGCGGCCGAGGCCGATCATCAGCGCCGAGAAAATGCCCGGGCTCGCGGTGAGGATCACCACCCGCGACAGGGTCTGCCAGGGCGTCGCGCCGAGCGCCAGCGAGCCGAAGGTCAGGTGTTTGGGCACACTGAAAATGGCGTCCTCGGCGATGGAGAAGATGTTGGGGATCACCGCAAAACCCATGGCGATGCCGACCACCAGGGCGTTGCGCTGGTCGAAGCCGATGCCGAAGGTGCTGTCGAGCCAGGCACGCATGTCGCCATCGAAGAAGAACTGCTCCATCGGCAGGCTCAGGCTCAGGGCGAACCAGCCGATGAACAGCAGCACCGGAACCAGCAATGCCGCCTCCCAGCCTTCGGGCACCAGCGAGCGCATGCGCAGCGGCAGTTGCGACCATGCGAAGGCGAAGGCCAGCACGCCGAAGGGGGCGACGACGAGCAACGCGAAAACACCCGGCAGGTGGTTTTCGAAAAACGGCGCCAGCCAGAGGCCCGCCAGGAAGCCGAGGATGACCGTCGGCAGCGCCTCCATGATTTCGATGGTCGGCTTGACCACGGTGCGCATGCGCGGCGCCATGAAATAGGCGGTGTAGATGGCGCCAAGGATCGCCAACGGCGCGGCGAACAACATGGCGTAGAACGCCGCCTTGAGGGTGCCGAAGGCCAGTGGCGTAAGGCTGAACTTCGGTTCGAAGTCATTGTTCGCCGCCGAGGACTGCCAGACGTACTCCGGTTGGGAATAACCCTCGTAATGCACCTTCTCCCACAACGCCGACCAGGAGACCTCGGGGTGTTCGTTGTGCACCTGCCACACATGCACGCGACCATCCTTGCCTTCCGCAAGCAACGCGTCTGCGCGCGGTGAGATGGTGAGGGCGTTGACGCCGCCCTTGGCCACGTCCACCGTCAGCACGGAGGCATTGGCCGTGGTGTTGTAAAACCCCACGCGCCCCTGGGCATCGGCAGCGACGAAACCCTTGCGGCGCTGCTCCACTGCGAGCGCCTGCACGGGGGCACTGCCCTGCTGGAAACCGCGGATGAAGGTCAGGCGGTTGATGTTCTGATCGTCACGCACCGGGAACCACTGGGCGATGCGGCCGTCGGACGATCCCGCCAGCAGGGAATAACCGCCGATGAGGAAACGCAGCGACGTGAGCTGTGCCTTGCCCTTGACCAGCCGTACCGTCTCGGTGTGGCGCGGTGCGGCGGTATCCGACAGGTCGAAACTCATGAGTTCGCCGGTCTCGGAGGCGACGTAGAGCCAGCGCTGGTCCGGCGTGATGAGCAGGAAGCGCGGGGCGAAGGGCACACCCCGCAGCTCCACCGCGCTGCGTTCGAGTGTGGTCTCGTCCGATAGGAAGTCCGTCTGCTTGGCGAAGGTCACCAGCAGGAGACGCCCGTCGGCGGTAGTCGCCGCCATGAGCAGCGCCTCTTCGCCATCACGCACCGCGAGCCCTTGCAGGGGCTGCCGGCGGTCGTCGAGGGTGAGCGCCGTGTCGCCGTACGGGAACGCCAGCACCGGTATGATGGTGCGCTGATCATTCGGATAGCTGAGTTCGAACCCATGGCGTACCGGCAGGACCCGACCGTCGGACAGGCCAAGGACCACATCACTGGCGGCCGCGTCGGGCGCCGCCAGCACCGCGACGGAGGCGCCGCCCGTCGGGATGAGCGGCTGATCCTCCACCACCGCGCCGTCGGCCAGCCTGAAGAACACGGTGCGGCCATCGGCGGTGTAGCGCACGGCCAGTTCACCGGACTCTTCGGCCTCCACGTGGAGCGTGCTGCTGCCGCCGGGCACGGGGTAGTCCGCCAACGGGCCGGCCGAGGCCGGCACGAACAGCGGATAAACCACGTACACGAGGTAGAAAAAGATCAACAGGATGGCGATGATGACGCCGACGCCGCCCACGCCCACCGCACGTCGCGCCACGGCATCCTTCATCAGGCGCCACTGGTAGCGGCGCTCGTTGGCTGCGTCAAAGAGAGGGGATTCGCTCGCTTTTTCCATCACACGATCATAAGAAGGGTTTGTGACAGGATTGTTACAGACCCGCACTGTTCGCCCCGGGAAACCACGATGCCGACGGAAACACCTGATGTCACCTACGAGTGCCTGGATCCGCTCGGCGGACCACGGGTCCGGGTGCGTTTCAGCGGCCGCTTGCTGGGCCGGGCAGTGCTCTGGGACGCCACCCTCTCCACCCTGGCAGCCAGCGGCCGGGGGCGGTGCTTTATCGAAGTGGGCGAGTCAAGCCCGCGCGGGACACTGCTGGCAGTGGGCCTGGACGTGCCCTGCATCGACGGCCCGACAGTGCTCAAGACGGTCATCATGATCCGCGGCTGGAAGAACCTGCGGCCCGGCCTGCACGAATACGGGCAGCCGGTCGGGACCGGCGCGTGAAAACCCTGTTCCAGCCCGCGCTGGTCAATGGCGCCTTCGGTGATCCGGCGCTGTATGTGGACCTGATGTACCGCCGCGGCGCCCTGCTCTTCGACCTGGGCGATCTGGCAGCCCTGCCCCCTCGCAAGATCCTGCGCATCTCCCACGTGTTCGTCAGCCATGCCCACATGGACCATTTCGCCGGCTTCGACCGCCTGGTCCGCCTGTTCCTGAACCGCCCCGCCTGTCTGCGCCTCTACGGACCGCCGGATTTCGTGGCGCGGGTGGAACACCGGCTCGCGGGTTATACCTGGAACCTGGTGCATAACTATGAGGCCGACTTCACCGTCATCGCCACGGAGGTGGATGACGAAGGTCACGCGCTGAGCGCGGAGTTCCACGCGCGATGCGCCTTCGCGCGCGGCCAGGTACAGCGCTTCGCCTGCGAAGGCTTCGTGCTGGCCGAAAATCCTGCCTTCCGGGTGCGTTATACCGTGCTGGACCACAAGATCCCCACGCTGGCCTTCGTACTCGAGGAGTCCCGCCACGTGAATGTCCTGAGAACACGGCTGGAGGAGCGGGGCCTGCGGGTCGGACCGTGGCTGAACGAGCTGAAGCGGCTGGTGCTCACCGGGGCTGCGCCCGGGACGAAATTGGCGGTGCTGCGCGAAGACGGCGTCGGCGAGTGCAGCCTCGGCTCACTGCGGGAGGTGGTGCGCTTGATCCCGGGCCAGCGCCTCGCCTACGTCACCGACTGTGCCGGCCACGAGGCCAATGCCGAACGGATCACCGCCCTCGCGGCGGGCGCCGACGTGCTCTACATCGAGGCGCCCTTCCTGGCCGAGGACGAAGAAAACGCCCGCCGCAAGGCCCACCTCACCGCCCGCGACGCCGGCCGCCTGGCGCGCCGCGCCGGCGTCCGCCGCGTGGTCCCCTTCCACTTCTCCTCCCGCTACGAAGGCAACGGCGACGCCCTGCGCGCCCAGGTGGCGGCGGCGTTTGCGGGGGAGATCTAGTTCGGGGTTAAACGCGGAGGTCGCGGAGGCGCGGAGGACGCGGAGGGGAGGGAGCGCAACCGATTACTGAGCTCCACTGCCATGACGCTTTGTCGGGCAAACGAACCAGAACCCCTAAGAATCTTCTCTCCGCGACCTCCGCGCCTCCGCGCCCTCCGCGTTACGCCCCATCACTCCGCCCGAGCCCAGCGCGGCACCAGGGTGCCGGCGCGGCGGAGTTCGGCGTCGAGGCGTTTGTAGTCGGGCTCTTTGCGGGCGACCAGGGCCCAGAAGCGGGCGGAGTGGTTCATGTGCACGGTGTGGCACAGCTCGTGGACGAACAGATAGCGCACCACCGGCGGGGACATGAATAGCAGGCGGTAATTGAGGTTGATGGTCTTGCGCGCCGAGCAGCTGCCCCAACGTGTCTTCTGGCCGCGGATGGTGACGTTCTCGTAGGGCAGTTCGGTCTCGATGCTCACCCGCTCCAACCAGGGCACCAGGTGTACCCGCGCCACGCGCGCAAGCCAGCGGTTGAGCGCCTCCTGCCATTCGTTGGCCGCGGCGCTCACCAGCAGGGTGCCGTCGATGCGCTCACGGCACTGGCCGCGGCCGGGCCGGGCCGGCAGGTAGTTCACCTCCCATAGCCCGTCCAGGGCGGGAAGCTCGATGACGTCGGGGCGCTGCAAGGGGTCCAGGCTGTGTTCGCGCCGCAACCGGCGCAGCTGTTGCTCCAGCCATTCCCGATGCTGTTCCACGAAGGCCGGGATGCGGCGCCGGTCGAACCCCTGGGGCACCACCACCTGCACCTCCCCCGAGGGCATCACCTTCAGGCGCATGTACTTGGCCAGATGGCTCGTGCACACACGCACCTCAAGCGGTTTCGGGGACGACCAATGGAACTGCAGGGTATCGGCCATGGGTTACGACTGTCGCTCTTGGCGAGTGGCCGCCTGGGACGGCGGCTCGGTTATCCAGGATCGTTCTTTGCGGGCCGCAGGCCCCGTTCGGGCCCCTAGTGTACTGCGTCACTCTTGGAGGTACTTTCAGAGCCTCCCAAAAGCGCCAAGGCAAGGCGCACTCCGCGGGGAATGGCGAGCCCTTGCCAAGGAGTGCAACGCCGCATTGGCGCTTTTGGGTGGCTCCCTTCGGGCGAGCCGCTGGTCGGCCATCTGCGGCGTTGCGC
>JAWLGK010000010.1:0-110657 GCA_041685115.1 Gammaproteobacteria bacterium
TCCCCCGGCGAGACCAACACCGACGACTTCTCGCCCGCCTCCGAGGCCTGGAGCCGCCCCGACATCCCGCTGCACGCCAAGGCCATGCTGGTGGCCAAGATGCCCGACGGCCTCGCCACCATCGAAAAGCTGAAGGAGCGCGGCCTGCCCCTCGCCTTCGTGGGCGACGTGGTCGGCACCGGCTCCTCGCGCAAGTCGGCCATCAACTCCGTGCTCTGGCACATGGGCGATGACATCCCCTTCGTGCCCAACAAGCGTCAGGGCGGCGTGATCCTGGGCGGCAAGATCGCCCCCATCTTCTTCAACACCGCCGAAGACTCGGGCGCGCTGCCCATCGAGTGCGACGTGTCGAAGCTCAACACCGGCGACGTGATCATCCTCAAGCCCTACGAAGGCGTGATCACCAACGAAGCCGGCGAAGAACTGACGCGCTTCGACATGAAGCCCAGCACCATCTTCGACGAAGTGCGCGCCGGCGGCCGCATCCCGCTCATCATCGGCCGCTCCCTCACCGACCGCACCCGCGAGGCCCTCGGCCTGAAGCCCAGCGACATCTTCACCCGCCCAGTCGCACCGAAAGACAGCGGCAAGGGCTTCACCCTCGCGCAGAAGATGGTCGGCCACGCCTGCGGCGTGCAGGGCATCCGCCCCGGCACCTACTGCGAACCGCGCATGACCACCGTCGGCTCCCAGGACACCACCGGCGCCATGACCCGCGACGAGCTGAAGGAACTGGCCTGCCTCGGCTTCTCCGCCGATCTGGTGATGCAGAGCTTCTGCCACACCGCCGCCTATCCCAAGCCCGTGGACATCAAGCTCCACCACGAACTGCCGCCCTTCATCACCCGCCGCGGCGGCGTGAGCCTGCGCCCGGGCGACGGCGTGATCCACTCCTGGCTCAACCGCATGCTCCTGCCCGACACCGTCGGCACGGGCGGCGACTCCCACACCCGTTTCCCCATCGGCATCTCCTTCCCGGCGGGCTCCGGTCTCGTCGCCTTCGCCGCCGCCCTGGGCGTGATGCCCCTCGACATGCCCGAATCGGTGCTGGTGCGCTTCAAGGGCCAGATGCAGCCCGGCATCACCCTGCGCGACCTGGTCAACGCCATTCCTTACGTGGCCATCCAGCAGGGCCTGCTCACCGTGGCGAAGGAGGGCAAAAAGAACGTCTTCTCCGGACGCATCCTGGAGATCGAAGGCCTGCCCGACCTGAAGGTCGAACAGGCCTTCGAACTCTCCGACGCCAGCGCCGAGCGCTCCGCCGCCGCCTGCACCGTGCGCCTCAACAAGGAACCGATCATCGAATACCTGCAGAGCAACGTCACGCTCATGCAGTGGATGATCGCGAACGGCTACGAAGACAAGCGCACCCTGCAACGCCGCATCGACCAGATGCAGGCATGGATTGCGAATCCGCAGCTCATGGAACCCGATGCGGATGCCGAGTACGCCGCCGTCATCGAGATCGACCTGAACGACATCAAGGAACCGATCCTCGCCTGCCCCAACGACCCGGACGACGTGAAGCTGTTGTCACAGGTGGCCGGGGCGAAGATCGATGAGGCGTTCATCGGCTCCTGCATGACCAATATCGGGCACTACCGCGCTGCCGGGGAGATGCTGAAGGAAGCGACCAACATCGCGACGCGCCTCTGGATTGCGCCGCCGACGCGGATGGATGAACTGCAGTTGAGGGAAGAGGGGTATTACAGCATCTTCGGGAAGGCAGGGGCTCGGATGGAGATGCCCGGGTGCTCGCTGTGCATGGGGAACCAGGCAAGGGTGGGGGATGGGACCACCGTGATTTCCACTTCGACGCGGAATTTCCCCAATCGGTTGGGGAAGGGGGCGAATGTGTATCTCTCTTCTGCGGAGCTGGCCGCTGTTGCGGCGATGTTGGGGAGGTTGCCGACGGTGGAGGAGTATTTGGAGAAGGCGCGGGCGGTGAATGCGAAGGCGGAGAACATCTATCGGTATCTGAACTTCCATTTGATGGAACAGTACAGGGATGGGGCGAAGAAGGTGATTCCGATCGCACCCGAGTAGGCTCCTAGTGCCCAGAGCTGTATAATCGCGAGCGTGCGGGGCAGTCAGTGATCATCGCAAGATGGTTGCTGGGTCCGCCGCGAGGCGGGCGAATCTAATCAGAACTGGCAGCAATGCTAGTCCACAAGGGGTCCCGAATCGGGGACGTTGAACTATGCGTGAGAGTTACTGCCCCGCACGCATTGAGTAAAGGATATCAAGGATGGATACGCACAAAGACCGTATCTGGTATACGAGGAAGGCAAGGATTCACGCGTCTGAGCGGCTGTTGAGGAATGAATTTCACGCCCAAACACTGCTGGTTGTCTATTCGTCATTCAGTGTTCTTCTATCGGTGACCCTCCTGAAGTACCCGGAAGCGCTCGGCAGAGATGCTGATCTCCTGCTTACGGGGTTTTCACTTGCCATACTAGTACTCTCCTTGCTTCTCGCAAATCGCGACTTCAAAGGGCGTGGTCTTGCGCTCAAAGAAAATTACATCAAGCTTCAGCGCCTTGAGGGGCAGTTCGTCGAGGGAGTAGATCCAGATAGACTTCAACCCCTTCTTGATAAATATCAGGAGCTGCTCCAAGAAAGCGAAAATCACCGGCCTCTGGATGATAAGTGCTTCCGTGTCCTGGAGGCAGATAAAGAGATAACCAGGAAACCGGGCGTCTCTGAGCGCGTTGAAGTGTATGGATATGTAATTGGGCGTGTCATTGTGCTGGGTTTCCTATATCTTCTTCCCGTGATGGTGGTTGCTGCGCTCGCTGCAGGAGCTTTGCGCAGTGGCTGCTAGCGCCGCGCGTATATTTCGAAACACCTTCTGCCCCGCTAAGCTGCGGGGCATCTATTCGGAGCACCTCGCCCATTCTGCCGCAGTCGGAGTCGATGGTATCAACCGTGAGCACTTTGCACGGCACCTTCCAAGCAACGTTGAACTGGTCGTTAGGAAGGTATTGGAGGGGACATACCGCTTCTCCGATTACAGAGAGAAGCTCATTTCAAAGGGAGCGGGGAAGCCGCCGCGCGTCATATCAATTCCCACGCTCAGAGATCGTCTTGTCCATAGGGCCATCCTCTCTATTCTGCAGGAGGTGTATCCGGAGATAAGGACAGAAATTCCGCAGATCAAGATAGAGGGCATCAAGAATGATCTCGGATCTGGTGTATTCGATGCCTTTGTGAAGTTGGACATAGAGAACTTCTATCCATCAATACCCCACAAGAAGCTCATGCGAAGCATCGGCAAACGGATTCGCAAACCCGAACTCAAGTCGCTAATCGGAAGAGCGATTAGTACACCGACCCGTTCTTCAGGAAAACCTCTGCCAGAGCAAAAAGGAGTGCCACAGGGGCTTTCGATCTCAAATTTCCTTGCCGAGCTCTACCTGCAGGGGTTTGACAAAGATATGCGAGCCTTGTCGGACGTTGGTTATTATCGATACGTGGATGATATTCTGATCTTGTGCCGCAAAGACCGAGCGAATGATGTTGCGGATTTCGCGATCAAGCATCTGAAGAAATTGGGGCTGACAGCCCATAAACCTGGGGCGGCTGCGTCGAAGTCTGTGATCGGTGAAATCCCCGAACCCTTCCCTTTTCTGGGGTACGTTTTCCACGGTGGCTTCGTCACAACAACCAAAAAAGCAAAACTTCGATTCGAAACCTCGATTGCGAAGATATTTACAACTGCGAAATATCGTGAAAAGCCGAACTTGGAAATTCTTCAGTGGCGACTTAACTTGCGAATAACTGGGTGTATCTTTGAGGGCAGACGCCGAGGCTGGATGTTCTTCTTCTCACAAATAAACGATGAGAGCCTGCCATACAAGCTAGATGCGACAGTGCGTAACATGGCGAAGCGGTTTGGCTTTGAAGGAAAGATCCACCTCAAGCACGCCTCCAAGGTCTATAGGGAGGTAAGCAGAAAAGATCTTGAGGCACACAAGTACATTCCCAATTTTGACGAAATGACGGTGGATGAAAAGCGTGATGTGCTTGGGAAATTTTTTGGGTTTCACAAAGTCGGCAGCTTGCCCCCAGAGAAAGTGGAGCGTTATTTCTCTATGAAGATCGGACAAGTGTCAAAGGAGCTTGAGCAGGACTTGCTCGAATTTTCGTAGTTGAGTTAGGTGGAGGAGGAGGCAGTCCGCGCCTCTGCGCGCGACCTCCGTCTTTTCACCACCTACGTCGGTCGGCATCCTTGAAGGGACAAAGGTACAGAAGAGGTGCCAGAGTTATTTTCGTCTGTAGAATCGTTCCACTGGCGGTCTTGGATAGGGAGGTGGTCGCGCTATGGCCTACATCAAAGAACTCAAAGTTACCTTCGAGCGCAAGCGCGTAGATGACGATCTTCTGAAAGCGCCCGTCGAAAGCTCTACACGGGTCTATGAACTATTCGGCCACCTTCAAGATGAAACCAAGGAGAAGGTCGTCGTCCTCCATCTGAATCCCCAGTTAGAAATCCTCTCCTACGAAGTCTCCGCCATTGGCACTGCCCACCGGGCATTGATCGATGCTGTCGAGATCTACCGCAACGCAATGCTCGCCCGCGCAAGCGTCCTGATAGTCGTTCACAATCATCCCTCCGGCGACCCAAGGCCGTCCGATGCCGACAAGGCATCTGCCGCCAAGCTCAAGCAGTTAGGCGAGATCCACGGGATGAAGCTCCAGGACTTCGTCATCATTGGTGAGCGCAAGTACTTTAGTTTTAGTGATCAGGGGCTTGTTTGAGGCACAGTTTGTGCCTGAAGGGGTCTGAATGTATTGCAGTAACTGCGGAAAAACAGTCGCCGTTGGTGATAAGTTCTGTTCAGCCTGTGGTCACGGGCTCTCAGGGCATGTGTCTTCATCTGGTAACGGTAGCGTGAATATTGCTGGTCAGAATACGTTCACAAATAGCCATGTCCATGTCGGTGGGGTATATGGTGGCGGCGCAAATGGTGACGTCGCATACATCGAACGAACATACATAAAGCCGCTGAGGCTAGGCCGTAGTCCGGTAAAAGTATCGTGGATGGTATTCTCCGGTGCGGTCGGTTTCGTAGGCAGCTGGGCGTCAATCTACAGTGTGCTTGGGACTCCATGGCATTTCATTTTCCTTTTGATCCTGGGGCTAAGCCTTTTTGCCTTATTTGGCGGGGTGGTGCTTCTGCGAACGCGGTTTGCACGGCTGGTCTGGTTCAATTTGGAGGCGAACAAAGAAGGGGAAGTGTTTCTAACGAAGATAGGCGGCCAGTGTCCAAAATGTGACGGTACCTTGCGCTTGGTGGACCTAAAGGTAGGTCCGAACGAGTCGCGCACCTTCGTTAGGTGCAGCAGAATTAGCGATCACATATGGCGTTTTGATCCGTCCGTGCTCGGGTGAGAGAGCGCTCACCCGAGTACTCGGGCACAATCTGGCAGGTCGTAATCGGTGTAACTACGAGGGGAGAAAGAGGGCGTTCTTCGGGTTCGAGAGCCTGGCGGGCAGCCCTGGAGTGGGGTGACTTAGAGTGAAGAAGGTGCTTCTCGTTACATCGTCATACGACCTTACTGCTGATTACTTTATCGACAAGTATCAGGATGTGGAATTCTTTCGTTTTAATACGGATTTGTTTCCAGAGTATCAGGTGCGGGTATGCAAGGCGGGATTCGAGATCGTGGCGCCCACTTGGAGGTGTCAGTCTGACACCCTTAGTGCTCTGTACTACCGTAAGCCGGCGATGCCGAATTACAAGGAAGTTATTGACCAGGAATACTTGCCGTTCGTATCTCGTGAGGTTCTCGCGCTAACGGCAACGGGGTCAGGTCTTGCCTTTTGCCTTTTTCCCCTCTTGTGCTAGTTTTTGCCCATGGCACGCCCGCTTAGAATCGAATTTGCCGGAGCCCTGTATCACGTGACCTCACGTGGTGACGGGCGGGAGGACATCTTCGTGGAGGAGGGCGATCGGACGCGGTTCGAGGGCAACGGGGTCAGGTCTTGCCTTTTGCCTTTTCCCTCTTGTGCTAGTTTTTGCCCATGGCACACCCGCTTAGAATTGCATGCCGGCAACGGGGTCAGGTCTTGCCTTTTGCCTTTCTCCCCTCTTGTGCTAGTTTTTGCCCATGGCACGCCCGCTTAGAATTGAATTCGCCGGAGCCCTGTATCACGTGACGTCACGTGGTGACGGGCGGGAGGACATCTTCCTGGAGGAGGGCGATCGGACGCGGTTCGTGGAGGTGTTGTCGGAGGTATGCCAGCGGTTTAACTGGGCGGTGCACGCCTACTGCCTGATGGGGAACCACTATCACCTTGTCGTTGAGACCCGTGACGACAGCCTTGCCAAGGGGATGCGTCAGCTTAACGGGCTCTACACACAGCGATTCAATCGGGAGCATGGGCGGGTAGGGCACGTCTTCCAGGGACGCTACAAGGCGATTCTCGTTCAAAAGGATTCTTACCTGCTTGAGCTTGCACGCTATGTGGTGCTCAACCCGGTCCGGGCGGGCATGGTGAGGAGCGCGAAGGAGTGGCCCTGGAGCAGTTACCGGGCGATGGTGGGGCAAGCCCCCGTTCCCCCTGGTTGACCACCGATTGGGTGCTCTCTGCATTTGCCCGTCGGAAGACCGATGCGATCGATAGGTACAAGACCTTTGTGTCGGCAGGAAAGAACCAACCCTCACCATGGGAGAGCCTGAGGAATCAGATCTTTCTCGGCGATGACCGGTTCGTCGAAGAGATGCAGAGCCTGGTTGCTGAGGAACGCGATCTGACAGAGGTTCCGTCGACCCAGCGTCGGCCGGTTGCGAAACCGCTCGCGCACTATGCAAGCAAGCACCGTGATCGCGATGAGGCTATCGTGGCGGCCCACGCGAGTGGTGGATATAGCCTCAAAGAAATCGGCGAGCATTTTGGGCTGCACTACTCGCGAATCAGCAAGATAGTGCGGGCGCATGAAAAGGCAAAAGGCAAGGCCTGAGCCCACATGTGTGGCCTCAAAGAAATCGGGAGCATTTTGGGCTGTACTACTCGCGAATCAGCAGGATAGTGCGGCGCGTGAAAAGGCAAAAGGCAAGACCGGACCCCACAAAAAACGCATTTCATGTGACGTGGCCTAATGAACCTGGCGTCCGGCGCGGCTACTTCATATAGACATACCCGTCCCTGTTGAGCTCCACGATTTCAGCATCCGCCATGGGTACCATGGTTACGAAGCCGTGTACGTCTGTGGACGCGACGCCCATGGATTTGGCCGAGGCGCGGCACATTCGGAACTCGACGATATTCCCGACGGTGAGGCTCTGGGCGCGTTCCATCAGTTCGCGATAGGTTGGGTATGCACCTGTCGTGAAAAACGGTATGGCGCTGCCATGGATGACGATGACAATGGATGCCTCGAAGGGATCGGCCTCGTAAACGGTGCTGAGAAAGCTGGCCCGATCCAGGATGTCGGCCAGCTGGTCAACACTCCCGGAGGAAAGGTCATAGACCACTTTGCTCGGCGTATAGGTCCGCTCGACTTCGCGGGCGAAGCCCCAGCGGGCATTTTCCCGTTCCTGCGCCTGGAGGTTGGGTGCAGTGAGCATGAGTACCGAAATAAACAACACGTGCAGCATATTCGCCCCGCTGGTCTTCCCGACAACCAAGGGCAACTGTAGGCGGAAAGGCCGGGGCTGCCAAACGATGATGATTACAGGCCGCACGACCGTGCGCATCAGGGTCAGGTCTTGCCTTTTGCCTTTTCCCCTCCTGTGCTAGTTTTTGACCATGGCACGCCCCCTCAGAATTGAATGGCCGGAGCCCGCCGGCGTCATGAGAAGCCCGCTTGCCGCGGACTTGTAGCGGCCAAGCGGGTTAGCTAAGCTTGGCTAAGCATTGTTCTGAGGAAGAAAGCGATGGAAACCATCAACATGCACGAGGCGAAGACTCGTCTTTCAAACCTTGTGGATCAGGCACTTGCAGGTAAAGACGTGGTGATTGCCAAGGCCGGTACACCCCTTGTACGGCTAGTTCCGGTCGGGCGTGCGGCTGCCGCCCGCAAGCCTGGTCGGTTCAAGGGCCGGGTGCGTCTCTCCGCCGATTTCGACCAGACTCCCGCAGAAGTGATCCGCTCCTTCGAGGATGACTGAGGTGAAGCGGCTGCTGCTGGATACCCACGCCTTTCTATGGTGGCTGTCGGATGACGCCGCCCTCAGCGATAGCGCGCGCGGTGCCATTGAAGATGGCAGGAATGACGTCTATGTGAGTGCCGCGAGCGTTTGGGAGATCGCCATCAAGCAGGCACTCGGCAAGTTGGAGGCGCCTGACGACCTCGACAGGATCGTTGAAGAGGAGAATTTCATCCGCCTCCCCATCTCACTGTTCCACGCGGAAGCCGCAGGAAAGCTTCCACCGCTACACCAGGATCCCTTCGACCGCATGCTGGTGGCGCAGGCGCAGGCGGAAGGGCTGGTGATCGTTACGGCAGATGCACACATCCCGAGGTATGGTGTGCGGACGCTGGATGCGAGGAGTTAGATGGCACGTCCCCTCAGAATTGAATTCGCCGGAGCCCTGTATCACGTGACCTCACGGGGTGACGGGCGGGAGGACATCTTTTTGGAGGAGGGCGACCGGACGCGGTTCCTGGAGGTGTTGTCGGAGGTGTGCCAGCGGTTTAACTGGGCGGTGCACGCCTACTGCCTGATGGGGAACCACTATCACCTTGTCGTTGAGACCCGCGACGACACGCTTGCCAAGGGGATGCGTCAGCTCAACGGGCTCTATACGCAACGATTCAATCGGAAGCACGGGCGGGTAGGGCACGTTTTCCAAGGCCGCTACAAGGCGGTTCTCGTTCAAAAGGATTCTTACCTGCTTGAGCTTGCACGCTATGTGGTGCTCAATCCGGTGCGGGCGGGCATGGTGAGGAGTGCGAAGGAGTGGCGCTGGAGCAGTTACCGGGCGATGGTTGGGCAAGCCCCCGTTCCACCCTGGTTGACTACCGATTGGGTGCTCTGTGCATTTGCCGGTCGGAAGACCGATGCGATCGATAGGTACAAGGCCTTTGTGTCGGCAGGGAAGAACCAGCCCTCACCGTGGGAGAGCCTGAGGAATCAGATCTTTCTCGGCGACGACCAGTTCGTCGAAGAGATGCAGAGCCTGGTTGCTGAGGAACGCGATCTGACGGAGGTTCCGTCGACCCAGCGGCGGCCGGCGGCGAAACCGCTCGCGCACTATGCCAGCAAGCACCGTGATCGCGACGAGGCTATCGTGGCGGCCTACGCGAGTGGTGGATATAGCCTCAAAGAAATCGGCGAGCATTTTGGGCTGCACTACTCGCGAATCAGCAAGATAGTGCGGGCGCATGAAAAGGCAAAAGGCAAGGCCTGAGCCCACATGTGTGGCCTCAAAGAAATCGGGAGCATTTTGGGCTGTACTACTCGCGAATCAGCAGGATAGTGCGGCGCGTGAAAAGGCAAAAGGCAAGACCGGACCCCACAAAAAACGCATTTCATGTGACGTGGCCTAATGAACCTGGCGTCCGGCGCGGCTACTTCATATAGACATACCCGTCCCTGTTGAGCTCCACGATTTCAGCATCCGCCATGGGTACCATGGTTACGAAGCCGTGTACGTCTGTGGACGCGACGCCCATGGATTTGGCCGAGGCGCGGCACATTCGGAACTCGACGATATTCCCGACGGTGAGGCTCTGGGCGCGTTCCATCAGTTCGCGATAGGTTGGGTATGCACCTGTCGTGAAAAACGGTATGGCGCTGCCATGGATGACGATGACAATGGATGCCTCGAAGGGATCGGCCTCGTAAACGGTGCTGAGAAAGCTGGCCCGATCCAGGATGTCGGCCAGCTGGTCAACACTCCCGGAGGAAAGGTCATAGACCACTTTGCTCGGCGTATAGGTCCGCTCGACTTCGCGGGCGAAGCCCCAGCGGGCATTTTCCCGTTCCTGCGCCTGGAGGTTGGGTGCAGTGAGCATGAGTACCGAAATAAACAACACGTGCAGCATATTCGCCCCGCTGGTCTTCCCGACAACCAAGGGCAACTGTAGGCGGAAAGGCCGAGGCTGCCAAACGATGATGATTACATGCCGCACGACCGGGGGGGGGGAGCAGAGTGGCGGTGAACCCTAGAGCACGTTAGTATCGGCCCGGGCGAGGGCTCTAGGGGTCCGTGGCTGGGGTTCAGTCACGAGATTCCCGGCAAGGGGCAGACAGCACATCGGCAGCCGCTTTGGCGACTTCCTTGAACAGGAAGATCAGCTCGAAGGAGCCACCCGCATAACCGTGAAGCGGGTCATCATTTGGCGAACGAGCAGCGATGAAGAAGGACAATCTCACCCGAACTTGCCGCGCGCAACACACCAGCCGCACCGTACTCAACCGGCTCCGTGGACGAAAAGGACATCCGCCTGCCACGGATCACACTCGCAGACGTGGCCAGGCGCTGGGCAAACAATTGCGCGCGGAGTTCGTAGACAACCGGGACCGATGAGGAGGCAGAGAATGCCGCGCACCTCGGAGGCGGAACGGTGCAAAGAACTAAATTTTGGCTCCACTTTGAAAAGAGGCTTGAGGAGCTCGTAATGCGTGTTGGACGAATGCTGCAATGGTTGTTGATAGGGGTGATCGTGAGCGGTTGCGCGGCGGAAACGCGATCGCGCGCGGGGATTTCTTCTGGGGAAGCGGCCGGTTACACCGTTCTTTATACGCCCACCCATCGTTTCGAGTGTAGCTATACGGTGCCAATCGTAGGCAAATTTACCGAAGAGTTTCTTCCGGGAGCGATTTTTGGTGCGACGGATTTTTCGGGCATGAGATACCAGGTTGACCTCAATATCGATCAGGGTCAGTTCGAAGGTCATGTAATTGGTCTCCAACTCTCAACCGTGAACGGAAGAAATGGGGGGTTTGCGCTCATCCATCCAGATGGGCAATTTGCGGTTCCCAATTATCCTGTCGGTATTTATCACGGCCATTCCGTCGTTCTCCCAGGGAATCAGCCGATAGAATGTACCAACGATACGAACCTGTCCCCCTTCAAACAGCTGTGATCAAGTAGTAATATTGGAGATTGAGAAGTTCCCTGGCCGCGCATGTATCTGACGTTGCCTGCCGCCTGGAGTGGCCGGTGATCAAGGATGATTTCTGGTCCGGCTACCCAGGGGCTTCCTGCGAGGCACGCGGCAACACGTCATTCAACGTGCGGGAACGAACGGTCCAAAGCTCAAGTGGGAAGCCTTTTGGAAAGGCGTGTCGTTCGGCTCAAGCGAGGTCCGAATTCAGACACACCAGGGTAAGTGTTTTTACCCTGCCCGCAACCTCATCAGCGCCTCCACAGACCGTGTCGCGCCGCGCTCCAGTACGACGAAACTGTGCGGCGAAAGGCCCGCCGTCTCCAGCGCCACGCGCAGGCGCTTGGGCGGTTCGTCGAGCGGTTCGTCGGTGAGCGGGAAGGTGCCCCAGTGAATGCCGATGGCACAACGTGCCTGCACGTCCACGGCGATCTGCACGGCCTCTTCCGGATCCACGTGGGCGGCCTGCATGAACCAGCGCGGTTCGTAGTGGCCGATGGGGATGGCGGCGACGTCCATGGGGCCGAGGCGCTTACGGATTTCACGGAAGGCCTCCGAGTAGCCTGTGTCGCCCGCGAACAGCACCTGCAGGTTCCGGCCGCGGATCACCCAGCCGCACCACAGGCTGCGGTCCCGATCGAAGCCGCCGCGTGCACTCCAGTGCCGTGCGGGCACGCAATGGATCCGCAGTCCGCCGAGGGCGTCTTCATCCCACCACGCCAGTTCCTCCGCATCGCTGATGCCGCGCCGCTCGAACCAGCGGCGCAGACCGCGCGGCACGAAGAAGCGGGGCGGCCCGCCGGCCTGGGCGGCGAGCCGCTGCACGCTGGGTTTGTCCAGGTGGTCGTAGTGGTTGTGTGATATCAGCACCGCGTCCACGTGCGGCAGTTGTTCCAGGGCGGGTACCGGCGGCACGCGTCGCCGCGGACCGGCAAACCCGAGCGGTGAGGCGCGCAGGCTGAAGTGTGGGTCCGTGAGCAGGTTGAGGCCGTCCAGCTGCCACAACAGGGTGGAATGGCCGATCCACGTGACGGTTGCGGCGGTGCGGTTTTCGGTGAGCACTTGCAGGTCCGGCCGGGCGACAGGAAAGCGGTAGCCGCCCGCCGGCTCACGGGGCAGACCCGCACGCCAGCGGTGCCATTGCCAGCGCAGGAAGCCGCCCAATTCGCCGTGCCGAGCTTCCCGGCGTGCCGTCGGCATGCATCAGGCCTGGAGCCAGACCCGTTTGAGGCCCTTCGGCAGCACGGCGCGCATGGCGCGGTTCTGGGCGGCCGGGATGGTCCGCTTCATGGACGAGAACACCGCGCAGGTGGCCTGTTCCGCCTCCCTGCGCGGCAGGCCGGTGGTGGCGCTGATCTCATCGAAGAACTCCGCGGCGTCTACGCGCCGTCGCGCCGCGGCGTCGTCGTTGCGCCGGCGCGGCGGTGCGCCGTCGGCGGCCTTGGCGATGGTACGTGGCAAGGTGGCGAACACGGGCTCTGCTTCGCCAGGGGAGAGGCGCCACTTCAGGTGCGACAGCACCGCGCGCAGGGTCTCGTCCAATTGTTCCTCGTCGGCGGGCTGCCAGCGGCTTCGCAGGTGCTCGATGAAGTTTTCCGCGCGGATGTCGCCGGCCACCAGGCGGCTGGCGCGCACCGGGTGGGGCGTGCCGGTGCGCACGGCGCGGAATTTTCTGCGCCAACTCCGTGTGCTCGCCCGGGTGGCGTGGCGCCGGCCATGCACGGCCTCGAGCACCCGTGCGACGCGCGCCTCGGCGCTGCCAGCACCCGGTGCATCGTGGAAGTCCCCGCGCAGCAGACGGAGGCCGAGCACCTCGCGCTCGATGTCCGCCCGTGGCCGAAAGCCCAGTTTTTTCAACAGCGGTACTGGCGGCGACCAGCCTTGCAGCCCGTGTTGCAACAGCACGCCGAACACTGCCAGGGGCAGCCACGACCAGCTGAGGCCGCGCGCTGCGCCAAGGAGCAGGGTGGCCATGCCGGCGATGGCCGCTTGGGCCTCCAGGGCACGATCGAGGTCCCATTCCCGCTCCAGCTCGGCCAGCCTTGCATCGAGCCGCTCCGCGTCCGCCTCGGCATAGCGTTGCAGGACCTGACGCAACTCCCCGTTGCCGGCAAGGGTCTCGGGCATGGCCGTTTCCTCCGGAGCTTTCCTCGGAAAAACATAGCCGCGCCCGCCAGTGGCCGGACCACTTCGACGCGCGCGCCGAGTTGCGGCAGAATAGGCGCCCCGCCGACCAGCCGACCCGTGAGACATGAGCCGCTTCTGGAGCCCCGTCGTTCATACGCTGACGCCCTACGTCCCGGGCGAGCAGCCCAAGATCCTTAATCTCGTCAAGCTCAACACCAACGAGAATCCCTACGGGCCGTCGCCGCGGGCCATCGAGGCCCTGCGTGGCGAGGCCGCCGACACGTTGCGCCTGTATCCGGACCCGAACGCGGATCGCCTGAAGGAAGCGGTGGCCGCCTATTACGGGGTCGGGGCCCGCCAGGTGTTCGTGGGCAACGGTTCCGACGAGGTGCTCGCGCACGTTTTCCAGGGCCTGCTCAGGCATGCGGCGCCGGTGTTGTTCCCGGACGTGACCTACAGTTTCTATCCCGTCTACTGCGGGTTGTACGGCGTCGATTATGAAACGGTGCCGCTGGATGCGGATTTCGCCATCGACGTGAAGGACTACGCACGCCCCAACGGCGGCATCATTTTCCCCAACCCCAATGCGCCCACCGGCCGTCTGCTGCCCATCGAGGCCGTCGAGCGCCTGGTGCAGGCCAATCCCGATTCGGTGGTGGTGGTGGACGAGGCCTACGTGGATTTCGGCGGCGAGAGCGCCATCCCGCTGGTGCAGCGCTATCCCAATCTGCTGGTGGTGCAGACCTTCTCCAAGTCGCGCTCGCTGGCGGGCCTGCGGGTCGGCTTCGCGGTGGGCGATGCGGCGCTCATCGAAGGCCTCGAACGCATCAAGAACAGCTTCAACTCGTATCCGCTGGATCGCTTCGCCATCGCCGGTGCGGTGGCCGCGCTGGAGGATCGCGCCTGGTTCGAGCAGACGCGCGACGCCATCATGCGCAGTCGCGACACCCTGGTGGTACAGCTGCAAAGGCTCGGCTTCGAGGTGCTGCCGTCCACGGCGAATTTCATCTTTGCCCGGCACCCGCACCATGATGCGGCACAGCTTCAGCAGCAATTGCGCGAGCGGGCGATCATCGTGCGCCACTTCCGCCAGCCGCGTATCGAGCAATTTCTGCGCATCACCATCGGCACGGAAGCGGAGTGCGCGGCGCTGGTGGCGGCCCTCGACGCGATACTCTGACACGCGCATCGCTGCACGGCGCATTTGACATCGTGCCGAGGTGCGCTAGACATATGGCAAGGCCTGTGAAAAGCAAACTCTCAGAAATGAGAGGGCGCAAAGCCTCCGACCTAAGGGGCATTTCCTTCGGGTTTTGTTCTAAGGTAGCGGGGTTGCCAGGTCTCTCCCTTTTCCTCCGCCGCATTACCCTGTAACCGCGCAACGGCGCGGCACTATGCTTTCCCCATGACCGTATGGACGGTGCGTTTGTCCGGCTGATCGCCGCCGCGCGCGTTCGAGCACGGTAGTACGGGGGGGCGCATGACGCTCGCGCTGTACCTGTTCGTGACATTGTTGACCCTGGCCAGCCTGCTGCCCGTGTGGCGGCGCGAGGCCTGGTGGATCCGGGTGTTCGATTTTCCGCGCGTGCAGCTCATGACGCTCGGTCTAGTCGCTGCCGCTTTGCTCATCACCGTCGTCGAGCTGTTCACCTGGCATGGCCTGCTCGCCCTGACCGCCACACTGGCCGTCGTCGCACTCCAGGGCGCGCGCATTTTCCCCTACACGTCCCTGGCGCGTGAGGAAGTGCGCGACGCGCGGCAGTGTCCGGAAGCCACATGCCTCGCGCTGCTGGTCGCCAACGTGCGCATGGAAAATCGCGAGGCCGAGCGGTTGTTGGCGTTGCTGCGCCGGAATCTTGCCGACGTGCTCCTGCTACTGGAGCCGGACGCCTGGTGGGAGGAGCAGATGCGGCCGCTGGAGGCCGAGTATGGGTATGCCATCAAGCGACCGCTCGACAACCGCTACGGCATGCTGATGTATTCGCGCCTGCCGCTGCGACGAACGGAAGTCCGATTTCTGCTTCGGGAAGGCATCCCGTCCTTCCATGCCCAGGTGCAACTGCGCGGCGGCGCCTGGGTGTGGCTGCACGCCGTGCATCCCGAACCACCGTCGCCTACGGAGGCCGACACGTCGCTGCCGCGCGACGTGGAGTTGCTGGTGGTTGGGCGTGCGGCGGCACAGCGTGCCGAACCCACCGTGGTGGCGGGTGACCTCAACGACGTGGCCTGGTCGTACACGACCACACTGTTTCAGAAAATGAGTGGGCTGCTCGACCCGCGCAAGGGGCGCGGCATGTTCAACACCTTCCACGCGCGCATCCCGTTCCTGCGCTGGCCGCTCGATCACGTGTTCCATTCCCGCGATTTCCTGTTGTGCGAGCTGCGCCGGTTGCCGGCCTTCGGCTCCGACCACTTTCCGGTGTTCGTGCGCCTGGTCCATCAACCGGATGCAGCGCCACTGCAGCAAGCGCCTGGCGCCCGTGCCAAAGATCGTGAAACCGCGCAAGCCAAAATGGCCAACGCACGCAAGAAGCCATAGCGCCTCCGGGGCACGGCTGCGGTAAAGTACGCACACGGCCGAAGACCTCTCATCATGTTTTCACTGATCCTCAATCTCGTCGGCACGCTGCTGCATGGTTACTGCACCTGGCGCGTCGGCACGCTGCCGCTGATCCGCCAGCGCCTTGCACCCCGGCAGTGGTGGCTTTCCAGCGCGCTGGTGTGGCTCGGCTATATCGGCGGGGTCGAGATCGGCGACGACGCACGCGGGCCGCTATCGCTGGCGTTGGCCCAATTCGCGTTTCACTGGCTGGTGGTGGTGTTCCTGCTCGGCCTATGCCTGCTGACCGTCGATGTGCTGGCGCTGCTCGGTCGCGCGCGCCTGCGATCAGCCGTGCAGTGGCGCAGCGGTGCGCTGGCGTTCGGTGGCGCGCTGGTGGCCATCGCCCTGGTGCAGGGCCTACGTGCGCCGGAAGTCACACGCCATGAGTTCGCCGTGCTCGGGTTGCCTGCGGCACTGGACGGCACCACGTTGGTGGCGGTATCGGACCTGCATCTCGGTGGTCTGCTCGACGCCGACTGGCTCGCCGCCCGCGTCGAACAGATCCGCCTGCTCGAACCCGATGTGATCGCGCTGATCGGCGACCTGACCGAGGGTGACCCCTACGCCACGCCCGGGCTCGGGACGGTGCTGGCCCGACTCCATGCGCCGCTCGGTGTGTGGGCCGTCACGGGCAACCACGAATTTCACGGCGATACACCTGCCACCATCGCGCTGTTCGAGGCGGCAGGCATTCGCTGGCTGCGCGATGAGGCGGTGACCCTGGCGGCCGGGCTGCGGCTCGCGGGGGTGGACGACCTGACACGCCGGGCGCGCCGCGGCATTGCAGACGACGGACTGCTGGGCCAACTCGGTGCGGGGGAGGGTGCGGCGGTGCTGCTGTCCCATTCGCCGCTGCAAGTGGAAGTGGCGGCACGGGCCGGTTTCGATGTGATGATCGCAGGCCACACCCATGGTGGCCAGGTGTGGCCGTTCGGTTATCTGGTACGGCAGCGTTACGGGTATTTTCTGGGTCGTTATGAGGTCGACGGCATGCACCTGCTGGTCGGGCGCGGCACCGGCACCTGGGGCCCGCGCATGCGCCTGTGGCATCCGGGCGAGATCCTGCATATTACCCTGCGCGCAGCGTGATGGGCTCGCGCGACGAGGCGAATTAGATGAAGCTGCATCGCAGACCCCACAGAGGAATTGATTGTGCAGGAACGACGCATTCTACGGAACGGCCTTCCCGCGTTCTCCGTATTCCTCTGCGGGGCATGTTGCGAAGCGACGTGACACACGTTTCGGGTTTCGTAGGTCACGTTGCGAAGCTACGTGACATAACCGCGCACTGTCACGTAGACGCTGCGCGTCAACGTGACCTACAGGGTTGAGGGGGCCTTCCCGCGCCGGTGGTTGAAGAGGCGCTCAACCTAGGGGCAGTTTCGTAGGTCACGTTGCGAAGCTACGTGACATGACCGCGCGCTGTCACGTAGACGCTGCGCGTCAACGTGACCTACAGGGTTGAGGGGGCCTTCCCGCGCCGGTGGTTGAAGAGGCGCTCAACCTAGGGGCAGTTTCGTAGGTCACGTTGCGAAGCTACGTGACCTGACCGCGCGCTGTCACGTAGACGCTGCGCGTCAACGTGACCTACGGCGACAGGGTTGAGGGGGCCTTCCCGCCGCCTGGTTGAAGAGGCGCTCAACCTAGGGGCAGTTTCGTAGGTCACGTTGCGAAGCTACGTGACCTGACCGCGCGCTGTCACGTAGACGCTGCGCGTCAACGTGACCTACGGCGACAGGGTTGAGGGGGGCTTCCCGCGCCGGTGGTTGAAGAGGCGCTCAACCGAGGGGCAGTTTCGTAGGTCACGTTGCGAAGCTACGTGACATGACCGCGCGCTGTCATGTAGACGCTGCGCGTCAACGTGACCTACGGCGACAGGGTTGAGCCGGTCATCTCCACGTCCTCTGCGCCCCGTTTCTTCAGATTCCCGCATACCACTCATAACCGCGGTCTTCCCAGTAGCCGCCGTGGCCGCCGTCGATATGTTCGAGGCTCTCCACCAGTTCGATGGCGCGCAGGTATTTCGCCATCTTGTAGCCGAGCTGACGTTCCACGCGCAGGCGCAGGGGCGCACCGTAGGGCATGGGCAGCGGGCGGTCGTTCCAGTCGTAGGCGAGGATGGTCTGGGCGTGGCGGGCGTCTTCGAAATCGATGCTCTCGTAATAGCGCGCACCGCTCGCGTCCATGGTATCGAAGCAGTGGAACACCACGAAACGCGCCTGCGGCAGCGGGCGCACCTCGTCCAGCAGCGCGGCGAGCCGGACGCCGCGCCATTTGGCGATGGCGCTCCAGCCCTCGACGCAATCGTGGCGCGTGATCTGCGTGCGCGAGGGCAGGGCGCGCAGTTGCGCCAGGGAGAAATCCCGCGGGCGTTCCACCAGTCCGCCCACGCTCAACCGCCAAGCCACAAATCCGCGCGCGGCGTGGGCCTGGTAATCGGCGTCCATGGGCCGGCGGGTACCGTTGGACGGAAACATGGGCGACAGGTCTGCCTCTGTGAATTCCTTTGCCAGGGCGTCGCGTCCCAGGGCGCGGTGCAAATGCCGGTTTACCGTTTCTGCTGTGCCGAGCACGCGCGGAAACCACGTGCCTTGAGACAGCCGGTCGCAGCCGCTCAGCCCCGTCAGACTGCCGAGCCCGAGCAGCCTCATCACTGTTCTGCGTTTCATGAGCCGGTCCCCCGCGGCCGGTACCAGCCGGTGATCATGGCGCGCAGTTCCCGCAGCGGTCCCACCAGGATCACCATGAACACATGCACCAGCGTGAAGGCCACCAAGCCGAAGGCCACGATGAAGTGGATGCTGCGCGCCGACTGGCGTCCGTCGAACAGGGTTACCAGGGCGGGAAACGCGGCGTCGAGCCAGGGTGACATGGCGAGCCCCGAGAGCACCATCAGCGGCGCGAACACGAACAGCACCAACAAATAGGAGATCTTCTGCAATGGGTTATAGCCCGCATCTGCGTCGCTGCGCAGGGCGCGCAGGGACAGGTGGCGCGTGACGGTGGACGGCAGCTGGCGCGCCTCCTCGCCACGCAGCCACAGGTGCCGTTGCAGGTGACGGGTGGCGAGGCCGTAACCCACGTAAGCGAGTCCGTTGAGCACGAACAGCCAGGCGAAAAACAGATGCCAGCGCCGGCCCATGGCCAGCCAGCGTTCACTCGGGATGGTGACCCAGGCGGGAAAGCCGCGCGGGGTCTGGCCGGACAGGCCCAGTACGCCCGTGGTGTCGAAGTCCCGGCCGAACAGGCGGGTCATGCCGCGTAGTTGGCCGCTCTCGGTCGGCACGGCCCTCATGGCGAGCCAGGCCCGTGGCGGGTCCGAGCGTTCGCCCCAGTAAAGCGCCGGATGGGCATTGAAGATCTGCAGGCCGCTGCCAAGCATGGCCAGCAGGAAGAGCAGATTGAGCCAATGGGTGGCGCGAACGGGCAGTGTGTGGCGATACGTTCGCGCCAAGTGGGTGGGCGGGTGTTCGTCTTCCATGGCGGTATGCCGTGCGGGCGATCACAGGTCCCTGGGTATTTTAGTGAGGCTAGCAGCCGCGCACCTTCGGCGTGATCACCCCATCACGCTCGCCGGAGGCACACTTCCTCCGCCCATGGGCATGCATTAAGATGCCTTGCCACTTCTTTTCCAGGATTCCGCAAGCGCCAACGACGTTTGCCAAGGACCATGCCCACCACCACCTCTGCCGTCCGCCTGTTCGGCGCCGCCATCCTCTGCCTCGCTACCGGTGCAGTTTCTGCCGAGCAAATCCGCCTGAATCGCACCATCGCCGGGACGGATGCGGCCCACACGTTCAATTACGTGGCCGCCCTGGCGGTGCAACCGGACGGCGCCCTGCTGATCCTGGACAGCCGCGACAACACCCTGCTGCGCGTGGGTGATGCGCCGTTGTGCCTGGCCATGGGCGAGGCGGGGATGTTCTCGGGCAGCCGCGTGCAGGGCCTTGCGGTACTGGATACCGGCCGGTTGGCCCTCGCCATTGGCAACGAGGTGCGCTTGCTCGGGGCGGACGGCACGCAGCAGACCCGTTTCGGCGACGGCGGGGATGCGGAGGGGCGCATCGGTACACCCTCGGCCGTGGCCTGGTCCATCAACCGCCGGCTGTACGTGGCCGACCGCCATCACAACCGCATCGCCGTGTTCGGGCCTGACGGTGTGTTCCTTGAGCAGTTCGCCGGCAACAAGGCCATGCCGCTGGACACCCCGGAACACCTGATGGTGGATCGCCGCGAGCGCGTCTACGTCTTTGCCCGCGGCCGCTCCGGGACCATCACCATTTTCGATGCCGACCGCAAGCCGGTGCGCCAGTTGGTCGGCACCGAACTGCGCAAGACCTTCGGCACGCCCGCCCTGCGGCTCACGGCCATGACCGTCGACCCGGCCACCGGCCTGCTGTACCTCGGCGACAGTGAACAGGGCCGCGTCTACGCATACGACTGGGAAAAGCAGCGCGTGGTGACGCGCTTTGGGACCAAGGGCAACCAGCCGGGGCAGTTCAGCGACATCGCCGCGCTCGCCCTGTTGCCGGACGGCCAGCTTGCCGTGGCCGACAATGGCGCGCGCAAGGTGGAGCTGTTCAGCCTGCCAGCGCCGGGAGTCACGCCCCTGGAGCGGGCCTACCTGCCGACCGTGGCCCTCGCCGGCGCGCACCCGGCCGTCTGCACCGTGGCCTACCGCGAAGGGGGGGCGTTGTGGTGCCTCGGGCGCGAGCAAAGTGCACGGCTGGGTGCGGACGGCAAACCGACCCTGACCCTGGCCGGGCTGAAGGCGCCCGTCGCGGGGGCCTTCGATACCATGCGCATCGCCGTCATCGACGACGATCGCCTGAAACTGTTCGCGCGCGACGGCGCCCTGTTGTTCGACTCCGGCAGCAACCGCGTCACCCCGAGCAACAACCTGGACTTCAACAGCGACCAGTTCGATAGCGCCACGGAAGGCAAATTCCACAAGCCCGTGGACGTATTCATGCGTCACGAGCGCATCTACGTGGTGGATCGCAGCAACCGCCGCGTGCAGATCTTCAACCCCCAGGGGCTCTACCTGGACAAACTGGCCGCCCCCAAGGACGAGGCCTGGCGCTTCGACGAGCCGGTGGCCGTGGCCGTGGACAGTCGCGGGCGCATCTTCGTGGCCGACGACGACCAGCAGCGCGTGCTGGCCTTCGATGCGGATAAGCGCCTGCTGTTCAGCCTGGACGCCGGCTTCAATGAGCTCTTCGATCTGGACGTGGACGCGGACGACCAGCTTTACGTGCTCGGCGCCAGCAAGACCAACGGTGCCCGCGTCGCCGTATTCCAGGACGAGAAACTGCGCTTTTCCCTGGCCGCCGAATCGGCGGACCCGGCGGGGCTCGCCGAACCCGCCAGCCTGAGCGTGAGTCGCAGCGGTCCGACTACGGTGTCGGTCTACGACGCCGAGCGCCAGCGCCTGGTCGATTACGCCTGGCACCAGGTGCCGCCCGCGGTGGAGGGGCTCGAAGTGGCGGGCAGCACCTCGGCGGTGCGCCTGAGCTGGCGCCCGGCGGGCCGCGCCTTCGTGCGCAGCTACCAGGTGTTCGCCGGCCCCGACGCGCAAGGTCCGTGGCAACCGGTGGGCGAGACGGCGGCCAGCGAACTGCGGGTGGAGACCCCGCCGGAGGACGCGGCCTTCTATCGCGCACTGGCGGTGAGCGACCACGCCCTGGCCGGTCCGCCGTCCGCGGCGGTACCCGACCGCTTCCGCGAGGGCCATCGCCTCTATAGCGCCGGCCGTTTCCCCGAGGCCGTCACGGTGTTCACGACCCTGCACGAGGACGACCCGCGCAACGCCGATGCCCTGCAATTCCTCGGCCTCAGCCTCATGGCCCAGGGACAGTGGGATGCGGCGAGACGCTATTTCGAATACCTGGCCGAGCTGCCGGGCCAGGCGGTGACGGGGCTGGCGTTGCAGGCCGACGCCCTGGAGCGCGCTGGCGATCTGGCCGAGGCCCGCAAGGTCATGGACAAGCTGCTCGCCACGGGGCAGGCGCCGCAGGCCGCCTATCGCCGCTGCGGCAATCTCGCCCTGCGGCTCGACGATGCCATCGACGCCATCCAGTGCCTGGAAAAGGCCGTCGAACAGGCACCCGACGATGCACAGGCCCTGCTGCTGCTCGGGCGCGCCTACATCGCCCTGGATGTGCTCGACCAGGGGCGCGCCGCCCTGGAAAAGGCACGCGCCGCCGCACCCGGGGATGCGTCCATCGTCGTGGCCACCGCACGTCTCGAAGAGGGTCTTGGTGACGATGCGCGCGCCATCGCCCTGTACGACGAGGCCCTGGCACTCAAACCGGATGACCAGGCAGTCCGCCTCGCCCTGGCGCGCGCCCTGCTGCGCACCGGCGCCCAGGAGCGCGTGCGCAACCTCGCCCTGGAACTGACCCGTCACGACGCGACCGCGGGCGACGGCCACTACCTGCTCGGCATCACCGCGCTGGCGGCGGAGCGCCATGGCGAGGCGCTCATCGCACTCACCAAGGCCACCCGTGCCGCACCGCAGCATGCGGACGCCTGGCTCGCGACCGCCGAGGCCTACGCAAAAATGGGCAAGCCCGAGCGGGTGCGCGAACCGCTGACCCAAGCGGCGAACGCGGACGTGCGTTCCTTCGAGGCCGCCCTGCGTCTCGGCCGTTTCGACCTGGAGCAGGGTGACACGGCGGCGGCATTGCCCATGCTGGCGCGCGCCGCGGAGCTGGATGCGAAGAGCTACGAGGCCCAGTTCCTACTCGCACGCGCGGCCTCCGCCGCCGGCGAACCGAGCCAGGCGGCGGAGGCGGCCCGCGCCGCCCACCGCATCGACGAGCAGCGCAGCGAGCCGCTGGTGCTGCTGGCAGACATCTCCGCCAGCCAGGGCAAGAACGGCGCGGCCATCGCCTATCTCAAACAGGCGCTGGAGAAAAACAGCGCCGACTACGCCCTGCACCTGAAGCTCGGCACCCTCTATCTGGACAACAACCTGTTCGACGCCGCGCAGGCCTCCCTGGAACAGGCCGTTCTGGTGAACGGCGCCCACGCGGAGCCGCATGCGCTGCTCGGCCGCTTGCACATGAAGCGTCGCGCCTATGACGCGGCCATCGCCAGCTTCGAGAAGGCGCTTGCGCTGACCCCCAGCGACGGCAACCGCCTGCTGCTGGAGACCGCCTATGCCGAGCGCAAGCGTTCCCTGGAATTCAGCTCCAACGCGCCGCCCGTGGTGCTGCGCGATCTGGAGCTGTACCCGGTGTTCTCCGCCGCCTACAAGCAGTACGCCGATGCGCCGGTGGGCGCCGTGCGCGTGGAGAACGCAGGCAACGTGGACCTGGGCAACCTCAAGCTCACCTTCACCATCAAGGGCTATATGGACTTCCCCGCCCAAGTGGACATCCCGCTGTTGAAGGCCAACAGCATCGAGCGTATTCCCCTCAAGGCCGCCTTCAACAACAAGGTGCTGGAGGTGGACGAGGACACCGGTGTGCAGGTGGAAGTGGCCCTCGGCTACACGCGCGACGGCCAGGCCGACGCCGTCACCCTGACGCAGCCCATGACCCTGTACGGCAAGAACGCCATCCTCTGGTCGCGTGCGCCCATGGTCGGCGCCTTCATCACGCCCAAGGACGACACCCTGCGCGACTTCGTGCGCAGTGCGGTCAACGCCATGAAACCGGAACCCGGTCCGCTGAACGGCCGCGTGGTCACCGCCATGACGCTGTTCAGTGCGCTGTCGGCGCACGGGGTGCGTTATGTCACCGACCCGAACGCGCCATACTCCAAGCTGGCGGAGGACCAGGTGGACTACGTGCAGTTCGCCCGTGAGACCCTCAAGTTCAAGAGCGGCGACTGCGACGATCTCACCGTGCTGTTCAGCGCCTCGCTGGAGAACCTGGGCATCGAGACGGCGGTGCTCGACGTGCCGGGCCATCTGCTGCTGATGTTCGACACCGGGCTCACGCCCGATCAGGCCGATACCGTGAGCACCGATCCGGAACTGCTCGCCGTCCATGACGGCCGCGTGTGGATCCCCCTCGAAACCACCATGATCGCCACCTCCTTCGGCGAGGCCTGGACCGAGGGCGCGCGCAAGTACCGCGAGCACGCGGCCTCCGGCAAGCTCACGGTGGTGCCGGTGCACGAGGCCTGGGGCACCTACCAGCCGGTGACCCTGAAGCCGGCGGGCTATGACCTGCCGCTGCCTTCGGCTGAGAGCGCCGCACCGCTGCTGCGCCATGACCGCGCGGTGCTGCTGGAACGCAGTCTGGAGCGCCTGGTCGCCCCGTACCGCGCCATGCTCGCGGTGGCGCCGGACAATCGCGCCGCACGCATGCAGATGGCCATCATCTACGCGCGCAACGGCCTGGACGAGAAGGCCTTCGCCATCCTCGACGAACTGGCGGCCCAGGCGGAGGACGCGGCGGTGTTCAACAACCGCGGCAACGTACAGCTGGCGCGCGGCGAGACCAACCGCGCCCTCAAGAGCTACCTGCGCGCCGAACAGCTCGATCCGGCGGACGCACGCATCAAGCTCAACGTGGCCATCGCCCATTACAAGGCGTCCGGCATGGAAGAGGCGCGCAAGAAGTTCGCCGAGGCCGCCGCCCTCGATGCCGGTGTGGCGTCCGAGCATGCCGGCTTCGCCAAGCTGCTGGGGCTCTGACGGTCGCACCGCCTCGTAGGTCACGTTGGCGCGCCGCGTCTACGTGACAACAGACCGGCGAAGGCACCATTCAGGAACGGTGTGCGCAAGGGCGCACGACGAAGGATGACGGACGAGGAGTCGTCGAACATGAAAACAAAGCTGATTACGCTGTTGGTCTCCCTGACCCTCGCCCTGCCCGTGTTCGCCGACGAACCGCCCAAACCCGCGGCGCCGCCGGCGGGCGCATCGTCACTGCTCATCGATGCGCTGCGCAGCCTCAGTGGCCTGCTGCCGAAGCCCGAGGCGCCGCGCAACGAAGGCGGCTCCGTCGCCACCATCGGTATTCGCGGCAACGAAAGCACCGCCACGCTGATCACGCCCTACTGGAAGGACGATCGCAGCAACGACCCCGCCTTCAAGGCGCAGCTCGAGGCCTACATGGCCGCCCACGACCTGTTGCAGGCGCAGCGCTGGGACGAGGCGCAACAGGCCATGGTCCGCTTCCTCGGCGAGCATCCCAACAGCGACCTCACGCCCCATGCGCGCTTCGGGCAGGCACTCGCCGCGGCCGGCGCCGGCAACGGCGCCGCGGCCGCGAGCCAGTTCCAGCAGTTCGCCCGTGACTACCCGCAGCACCCGTTGCGCACCGAAGCGGAACGACTGGCGACCGCCTTGCGCGCCGCACAGTAAGCCGCCCCATGAAGGGCCGCCTGTTGCCGGTCAGTGTGGGCATCGCGCTCACGCTGCTGGTTCTCTGGTTGCAGTTCACCTCGCTGCCACTGGCCCGCCAGGCCATGCAGCGCCTGGATTATCTCGCCTACGACCTGCGCCTCGAGGCCACCCTCGGCGAACCGCGGGTGGACCCGCGGGTGGTCATCGTGGACGTGGACGAGAAGAGCCTGCAGGCGGAGGGGCACTGGCCCTGGCCGCGCGACCGCATCGCCGAACTGGTGGAAAGGCTGTTCGCCCACGGCGCGGCGGTGGTGGCCTTCGACGTGGTGTTCGCGGAGGCCGAACGCAACAGCGCGCAGGCGGTGCTCACGCGCCTGCACGACCGCGGTGTGCGCGATGAGGCCCTGACGCGCGTGCTGGGCGCGCATGTCAGGGAGTTCGACAACAATGCACGCCTGGCGGACAAGATCGCCGGCCGCGATGTGGTGCTGGGCTTCATCCTCCATTCGCGTGACGAACCGCCCACCGGCATGCTGCCCCAGCCCCTGATGTTCGCCGCTCCGGAACAGGTCGCGAAGACCAGCCTGCCGCACGCCGTCGGCTACACGGGCAATATCGAGGTGTTGCAAGGGGCCAGCCCCTACGGCGGCTTTTTCAGCCTGATGCCCGACAGCGACGGCATTTATCGGCGCGCCCCCATGCTGCAGCGCGTCGGCGATCAGGTCTATCCGTCCCTGGCCCTGGAAGCGGTGCGGCTCTATCTGCTGGCCGAGCGGATCGATCTGCAGACCGCCTGGCTCGGTGACGAACAGGTGGTGGAAGTGATCCGCATCGGCGATCGCCGGGTTCCGACCGACGCCCTGGCGCGCGCCATGATCCCGTTCCATGGCGAGCGCGGGAGTTTCCCATACGTCTCCGCCACGGACGTGCTGCACGGGCGCGTGCAGGACGCCACGCTCGCCGGCAACATCGTGCTCATCGGCACCACCGCCCAGGGGCTGTTCGATCTGCGCGCCACGCCGGTGCAGAGCATCTTCCCCGGGGTGGAGGTGCACGCGAACCTCATCGCCGGCATGCTCGACAACCGCTTCCCCGTGGAACCGTCGTGGGCCGCCGGCGCCAATTTCACGCTGACCGTCCTGCTCGGCCTGCTGCTCGCCTTCCTGTTGCCGCGGCTGTCGCCATCGGCGATGGTCCTGGTGACCGTGAGTGCGGCGGCCGCTGCCATGGGCACCAACGTCAGCCTGTGGACGGAGAGCGGCATCAATCTCGCCCTGGCGCCGGCGGTGCTGCTGGTCGGCTCCATCCCCACCTTCAACATCGCCTTCGGATTCTGGCGCGAATCCCGTGGCCGGCGCCGCCTCAAGGCCATGTTCGGCCAGTACGTGCCGCCGCAACTGGTGGAGGAGATGAACCGCCATCCCGAGCGCAATTACGGCTTCGCCGGCGACAGTCGCGAGATGTCGGTGCTGTTCTGCGACATCCGCGGTTTCACCACGCTCTCGGAACGGCTCAGCGCGGCCCAGCTGAAAGAGCTGCTCAATCAGTTCTTCACGCCCATGACCCGCCTGGTGTTCGAACACCGCGGCACCATCGACAAATACGTGGGCGACATGATCATGGCCTTCTGGGGTGCGCCGGTGAATGACCCGGAGCATGCCCGCAACGCGGTGGCGGCGGCCCTGGCCATGCTCCGCGAGGCCGAGCGCCTGAGCGCGGCGTTCACGGCAAAGGGATTGCCCGAGGTGGCCGTGGGTATCGGCATCAACTCCGGCGTGATGAACGTGGGCGACATGGGTTCCGAGTACCGCCGCGCCTACACGGTCATCGGCGACACGGTGAATCTCGCCTCGCGCCTGGAGGGCATGACCCGCTTCTATCGGGTCGGCCTGGTGATTGGCGAAGGCACCTATCAGCACATCCGCGAGCACGTGGTGTGCCGCGAACTGGACCGCGTGCGCGTGAAGGGCAAGACGGAGGCGGTGACCGTGTACGAACCCCTGTGCCCCCGCGAGGCCGGAACGGCGGAACTGCATGCGGAACTGGCGCAGCTCACCACGGCCCTCGCGCGCTTCCGGGCCCGCGACTGGCAGGCCGCCGATGCGGCGTTCGCGCAGCTTGAAACCACGCGCCCGGACGTGTATCTGTATGCCCTGTACCGGCAGCGCATCACAGCGCTGCGCGTCAACGAACCCGGTGAAGACTGGGACGGCGTGTACGAACGAACAACCAAGTGACGCGCCGGAACGGGCGTGTCCGCAAAACAAGAAAACACCCACAGTGAACGTCTAGCGGCCACGATAAGCGGCCCCTCCTTTTATTCGATTTCCAGCCGATAAGCAGCGCATGCGCAAGACCCGTTTCCTCCTGGCCACCGGCCTGATGCTGTTCACGTCACAGGCCCTGGCGAGGCTGGATATCTACGAGATGCAAAGGCTCATCGAGTCGGGCCAGGCGGAAGCGGCCTATCAACTTGCCGTGCCGTATCGCAGTGCGTACGAAGGGTTTGCCCTGTTCGACTTTTATTACGGCTGGGCCGCCCTCGACAGCGGTCACCTGGACGAGGGCGTGTTCGCCCTTTCGCGCGTGGTGATGCAGCAGCCGGATAATGGTCGTGCCCGTCTCGAACTTGCGCGCGGGTTCTTCCTGACCGGTGAAAACGCACGCGCCCGCCAGGAGTTCGAAACGGTGCTCGGGCAGGCACCGCCCACCGGGGTGCGCTCCAACGTACAGCGCTTTCTCGACGCCATCGCCGTGCGCGAAAGCACTTATCTGCCAAGCGGCGACGCCTATGCGCAGGTGTCGTTGGGTTATGACTCCAACATCAACAGCGCGCCCGCCGATGACCCTTATGCCGGCGCGGGCGGCCTCTATGGCGGCGTGGTGGACGGCAGCATCGTCGTGAGCAACGGGGGCGGCGAGCGCGTGGTCGACAACGACCAGTTTTTCCACGTGGCCGGGTCCAACAGCCCACCCCGACTCCTCCCGGTGGGCGAAGGCCAGGGGGGCGAGGGTGAAAGTGGTGGCGGCAACGGTCAGGGCGGGGATGAGGGCGCCGACGGTAGTGACGGAGAAGGTGAGGGCGGGACCTCCTCGGGCGATGATGCGCCCGACGAAGAGACCGACGGAACGGACAGCGACGGGACCGACGACGAAGGCGACAATACGGGGCCCCCAAACCATGGGGACACAAACCGGTGACGGCGGCTCCTCGACCGCGGGCTCGACCGGCTTCGATACCCTGTCCACGTCGACACGGACCCGAACCTGATACCGCGGCATCAAATGGGGCGTTGGTCCGAAGGCTTCGTGGTGTCCGCGGACAACGGCGTGGTGGATGAGGTCCCGGGCAGCCTGCACTACATCTACAGCCCCAACACGACGCCCTATTTCACGGTGCAGTCGATGACCGGGATGTTCACCTACTCCTTGGTCGGCGAGACCGGTGCCGTAGGTCATCTGAACGACGCCCGGATCTGGGTCGATTTCTCCACTCAGACCATCACGCATGCGATGCTGAGCGGCACGTTCGGCGCCACCAAGGAGTTCGATCTGGGGAGCAACAACATGGTCCCGCTCGCGCAGGTTTACGAACAGGGCGCCAGTATCGAGCTGATGGGCGTGTACTCCGATGCCGGCACCAACTGGGAGATCGAGGGCCAAATGGACATGCGGTTCGTCGGCCCCCAGGCCGAACACGCCATGGGCAGCTACGGAGTGAAAGGGACGACCACCACCTCGCCCATTGGGATCAGCCGGACCTTCGTGCTGGAGAAAGGCCCCGTGGACCCGCTATAGCGCGACGGCCGGTCACTCGTCGCCGCACGACAAGCGACCGGCGAATCTCCGCCGCACGCCCAACCGTGCGGTTTGCTCCTTATCCCGTCGATAACCAGCAGCGCGTGCCCATAGCCACCAGCGGTCTTACCGCGCCCATAAGCGATGCTGCCGGAGCTTTTGAAGGATCGTTTTCACCCATGGACAACGGAACGAGTTTGACTAGCCTTAGGCAGCATTGAACGGCAGCACGATTCTGTTTCCGGCGAACATCGTAACGGGAAAGGTAATCGAAGTGACGCCAACTCAACTTCCGCATACCACGTCGTTGTCGTCTGCGTCGTTTCCACCTGCCGCTAAGGCCGTGGTCGAAGCACTCGGCGAGCCGCCCCTCCCATCAGGTATGGACACCGGGATGGATGGGACCCTGCCGCCGGCCGTCGGACTGCTGTTGGTCGCGCTCATTGGTCTGGTGCTCGTGACACGGCGCGGCCGCTCCCGCGTCGACCATACCCACTGAATCCGTGGTACGAAATTGCCTACACCGCCGGGTTGTGATGCCCGGCCCGTGAGAGAACCGTTCGTTCGCCTGGCTCAGGCACGCGGTACATGAGGTGACAGGGACGATGGAGTTCTTGCCAGTGATGGCGGCGGCCATGGCGATCAGCCTGGTCGTCATTCCCTTGATGGTCCGTCATGCGGTCCGCTTCGGTCTCGTCGACGAACCCGATCCGCGCAAGGTCCATCACATGCCCGTGCCGCGGGTCGGTGGCGCGGGGATCGTGTTGGGTGCACTGATCCCGGTCGGCGTGGCGCTGCGCGACGAACCACTGATGCTGACCTATATCTTCGGCGCCGTCGTGCTGACGGTGTTCGGCCTGTGGGACGACCGCAAGGAACTGGGCCACTACGTCAAGTTCGTCGGTCAGATCATCGCCGTGGTGCCGGTCGTGTACATAGGCGACCTGTACGTGAGCCATTTTCCGCTGGTGGGCGAGGGTGCTGTACCGGAGGCCGTCGCGCGGGCATTCACACTCATTGCACTGGTCGGCATGATCAACGCCATGAATCATTCCGACGGGCTGGACGGGCTCGCCGGCGGCGAGGCCTTGCTCAGCCTCGGCGTGCTCGGCTTTTTGTTTTTCCTCAGCGGTGCATTACCCGCACTTATCGTGGTGGTGGCGACCATCGGCGGCGTTTTTGGATTTCTCCGCTACAACACCCATCCCGCGGGGGTGTTCATGGGTGATGCCGGAAGCCAGTTCCTGGGTTTCACCATCGGCTTCCTGCTGATCCTGTTGACCCAACAGGCCGACCCGTCGCTGAGTCCCGCCGTCGTGCTGCTCATCGTCGGTCTGCCCATCGCGGACATCCTGGTGGTGTTCTGGAAACGTGCGCGTAGCGGCAAGAACTGGTTCCGCGCCACCCGCAATCATGTCCACCATCGGCTGCTCCACCTCGGCTTCATGCACCACGAAGCGGTGATCCTCATCTACGTGGTGCAGTTGTTCTTCCTCGCCGCGGCGATCTGGCTGAGACACGCGCCCGATGGCTACCTGCTCGCGGTGTACCTGGGGGTGTGTCTGCTCTTGTTCGGAGGCATGGCGTTGGCAGAGCGACGTGCGTGGCGCTTCGAACCCTTCTGGCGTGGCCAGCGCTGGCTGTCCGCATGCGATGCGACGGGTTTTTACTGGCGCGTACGCGCGCCACGGCGGCTCCTTGAGTACGGGATACCGCTCTACCTGGTGGCATCCAGTCTGCGTGTCGGTGAAATCCCTACCGATGCGGCGGCCACCGCAAGCGTGCTGTTCGCGCTGCTGCTGATGGCGAGGCTCAGCAATCTGCGCTTGCACGCATCGGTGCGCAGCGCGCTGGTGTTTGCCGCGTCTGCGGTCGTCATCTATCTGTCACACGATTACCTGGAGCTGCCGTCGCTCGCCGGAATGGCCGAGGCCTTCGTGCTGGTTTTGTTTGCCCTCAGCATCGTCGTGGCCATGCGCTATTCTCCACGGCGACGGAAGCGTGAGTTCGTGCCGACCGCCACCGACTTCCTGGTGATCATCATGCTGGTGTTGGCGATTGTCGCGCAGGGGGACTATCTGGAGTTCGGCGTGCCGGGGCTCGCCGGCATGATCTTCGCAACCGGCGTGGTGTTCTACGGTTGCGAACTGTTGATTACCGAACGACGCGAGCATCGCCACTTGCTGGACTTGGCCACGTTGCTCGCCATGGCGATCCTGACCACGAAGGGGCTGCTGAGCCTGTGAGTGCAAGACGCCGTGCATGACCCGGCGCGGGAATGCGCCAGCACCTTTTGATGAACCACGCACTGAACACATCATCCGTCCGGACGGTCGGTCGGCGTGCGTGCGCGACGACGCAAAGGAGCAGAGTGAACTGAGAACCGTCCACCCGGTTGCGGGTCGGCGAATGGCGGTAGCGTTCCCGAAGCGGCACCGGCGTGTGCGCGAGGTTTGCCGGGAACGGAGAGGTGAACTATACCTAACCGCGCCTAAAGCTTGTTGCGCAAAACCATCAGCCAGACGACGTCACAAGACGGCGAATGGCGGTAGCGTGCCCCGCCGCCAGGCAAGGAAGCCAGAGCGTGTATCGGAACTTCTTCAAGCTGCGCGAAAAGCCGTTTTCAATGCTGCCGGACCCGGCGTTTCTTTACCTGAGTCGCCAACACCAGCGCGCCCTGTCCCTGTTGCGCTACGGGATTTTCGATCAGGTCGGCTTCACTGTGCTGACCGGCGAAGTGGGCTGCGGAAAAACCACGCTGCTTCGTCGGCTGATGATGGAACTGGACAAGCGCGTGACGGTCGGCCTGGTGTCCAACACCCAGTGCGAGAACTTCCAGGAGCTGTTGCAATGGACCTTGCTGACCTTCGGCCTGGCGTACCGGGATAAGGACAAGGTCTCGCTGTACGAGGACTTTACGGACTTCCTGGTACGCGAACATGCTGCGGGGCGACGCACCGTGTTGTGCATCGACGAGGCCCAGCACCTCGATACCCGCGCGCTCGAACAGTTGCGCATGCTTTCCAATGTGAACGCGGACAAGCATCAGTTGCTACAACTGGTGCTGGTGGGCCAGCCCTCACTCTGGCAACGCCTGGCGCGCCCCGAACTGGAGCAGTTCGTCCAGCGCATCGGGGTCGACTATCACCTTAAACCACTCGATCAGGTCGAGACGGCCAACTACATCCGCCACCGTCTCACGGTTGCGGGCGGTGCGCCGGACCTGTTCTCGAGCGAAACCATCGTTGCCATCTGGCGTTACACCAAGGGCATTCCACGGCTCGTGAACCTGTTGTGCGACACCACGCTGGTTTATGCCTATGCAGAACAGTCCCCGACCGTGACCCGCGCGCTGCTGGAGGATGTGGTGCAGGACAAGCGCCAAGGTCTGTCGCGACTGTGGGCTGGTGTCGCGCCAACGGAGCAGGACTTCGACGTCCTGGCGATGGCAGGCGACAAGCCGGTACGCCCGCTCCCCCTGAACGACGGCGGCAAGGCCGTTTGATGCCGATTTTCCACGGACGGACAATCCTGGCAGGTAACCCCATGAAAGCAGTGATACTCGCAGGCGGACTGGGCACCCGGTTGTCGGAGGAGACCACCATCAAACCGAAACCGATGGTGGAGATCGGTGGCCGGCCGATCCTCTGGCACATCATGAAGATCTACTCGGCCCACGGCATCAACGACTTCATCATCTGTTGCGGCTACAAGGGCTACGTCATCAAGGAGTATTTCGCCAACTACCGGCTGCACCATTCGGACGTCACCTTCGACCTGCGGGCGAACCAGGCGGAGGTACACCAGAACGGCGCCGATCCCTGGCGCGTGACGTTGGTGGACACGGGCGAAGCCACCCTGACCGGCGGCCGTTTGAAACGTGTCGCCGATTACGTCGGCAAAGGCACCTTTTGTTGCACCTATGGTGACGGGCTGGCCGATGTGAACGTGAGCGAGGCCATCGCCTTCCATCGCAGCCAGCGCGCCATGGCCACACTCACCGCCACCCAGCCGCCCGGGCGGTTCGGGGCCTTCACCCTGGAGGCGAACAGCAGCCGCATCCTCTCCTTCAAGGAAAAACCCGACGGTGACGGGGCCTGGATCAACGGCGGATTCTTCGTGTTGGAACCGGAGGTCCTGGAGTACATCGATGGCGACGACACCAGTTGGGAGAGGGAGCCGCTGGAGCGGCTCGCCAACGACAACATGCTCGCAGCCTTCAAACACGAAGGCTTCTGGCATCCCATGGATACCCTGCGCGACAAGTTCACCCTGGAACAGCTCTGGGACAGCGGCAAGGCCCCCTGGAAGGTCTGGTAGGCATGGGCAGTCCGGACTTTCTGGTCATCGGCGGCGGTGTCATCGGACTCAATGTCGCGATGGAACTCAAGCGTCGCCATGGTGATTGCACGGTGCGACTGCTGGAAAAAGAGCCGCACTGCGGTGAGCACGCCAGCGGTCGCAACAGCGGCGTACTGCACGCCGGTTTCTATTACACCGCCGACAGCCTCAAGGCGCGCTTCACACGCGAAGGCAACCGTTCGCTGGCGGAATATTGTGAGCGGAAGGGCCTGCCCATCAACCGCTGCGGCAAGCTGGTGGTGGCGCGCGACGAGGCCGAGGACCGCGTGCTCGACGAACTGCTGCGCCGGGCACGCCACAACGGCATCGAGCTGGTGGAGGTGGACGCGAAGACGGCCCGGGAGATCGAGCCGCGCGCCGTCACCTGGCGGCGGGCGCTGTTTTCGCCGAACACCGCTTCCGTGGCGCCGGCTGCCGTCATGGCGGCCCTCGAAGGGGACGCCCGCCGCCTGGGCGTGGCCATCGAGCGCGGCACGGCCTATGTGCGCCGGGACGGCGATCGGGTCATCACCAACCGCGGCCCCATGGCCGCCGGCTACGTGGTCAATGCGGCCGGGCTGTACGCCGACAGTGTCGCCCGCGATTTCGGCTTCAGCGAGCACTACCGCATCCTGCCCTTCAAGGGGCTGTACCTGAAAGGCAACGCCGGCGCGGCGGGATTTCGCACCCATATCTACCCGGTGCCAGACCTCAAGCAGCCGTTCCTTGGCGTTCACGTCACCCTGGTGGCGGACGGCGGCATCAAGCTCGGTCCCACCGCCTTGCCGGCGTTGTGGCGCGAGCAATATCGCGGCCTGAAAAACTTTCGTCTCGGCGAGCTCGTGGACATCTCGCTGCGTGGCCTCGGCCTGTTCATCAACTCGGACTTCGATTTCAAACGGCTCTCCATCACCGAGATCCGCAAGCGCACGCGACGGCACATGGTCGCCCTGGCCACCAGTCTGGCCAAGGGCATCCGCGAGAGCGACTTCCGGCACTGGGCGCCGGCCGGGATCCGTGCGCAACTGCTCGATGTGAAGAAACGCAAGCTGGAAATGGACTTCGTGCTGCAGGGCGACCGCCGTTCGATGCACATCCTGAACGCGGTATCGCCCGGCTGGACGTGCTCCATGCCCTTCTCCAACTACATATGCGACGAGATCACAAGGAGGTTGTCGTGAGGGATGTTCGACGGATCCTGGTCACGGGAAACATGGGCTACATCGGCCCGACGGTGGTGCGCCGCCTGCGCGAGCGGTGGCCGGAGGCTGTGGTGGCGGGCCTGGACAACGGTTATTTTGCCCATTGCCTGACCGGCGGGGACTTCCTTCCGGAAACCGGCTGTGACATGCAGTACTTCGCCGACGTGCGCCATGTCGGCGCGGAGGTGATGCAAGGCGTGGATGCGGTGATCCATCTGGCCGCCATCTCCAACGACCCCATGGGTAACGCCTTCGAGCAGGTGACGCGCGAGGTCAACTATGAGGCCAGCGTGCGCCTCGCGAATCTGGCCAAGGCAGCCGGTGTGCGCGCCTTCGTGTTCGCCTCCAGTTGCAGCGTGTACGGTTACGCGGAAGGGGAGGCGCGCTCGGAGCAGTCGGAACTGAATCCGCTCACCGCCTATGCCCGCTCCAAGATCGCTACCGAACAAAGCATCCGTGAGCTCGCGGACGAGAACTTCGTGATCACCAGCCTGCGCTTTCCGACCGCCTGCGGCATGAGCGAGCGGCTGCGCCTCGACCTGGTGCTCAACGACTTCGTGGCCTCGGCCATCGCCACGGGCACCATCAAGATCCTGAGCGACGGCACGCCGTGGCGTCCGCTCATCGACATCAAGGACATGGCCCGTGCCATGGAGTGGGCGGTGGACCGCGAACCCGCCAACGGCGGCGCGTTCCTGGCGGTGAATGTGGGCCGCAACGAATGGAATTTTCAGATCCGCGACCTGGCTTTGGCGGTGCAGGCGCAGATCCCGGGCGTCGCCATCGAGATCAATCCGGATGCGCCGCCCGACAAGCGCTCCTATCGGGTGGACTTCAGCCTGTACCAGCGGCTTGCCGCGGAGCACCTGCCGCAGGTGCCCATCGAACAATCCATCGGCGAGCTCAAGGCGGGGCTCGAACAGATGGGTTTCAACAACGGCAATTTCCGCAACTCGCAATACATGCGCCTGCGTGTGCTCGCCGACCTGCGCGCCCGAGGGCGCCTGGACGAAGCGCTCAACTGGCGCCTGGAAAACCGGCTCGTGGTGTAGGCCGCACGGCCCGGCACCGCCGGGCCCATTCTCCGGGGCGCACGTCAGGGACACCCCGTGCCGCCCATCCTTGCGAGGGACTGCCATGCGTTTTACCGAAACCGACCTGCCCGGCGCGTTCATCATCGACATTCAGCCACTGGAAGACGAACGGGGTTTTTTTGCCCGCGGCTTTTGCGAGCGCGAGTTGGCAGAACACGGCCTGATACCGCGCGTGGTGCAGGCGAACATCTCCTTCAACCGGCGCAAGGGCACCTTGCGCGGCATGCACTATCAGGTCGCGCCCCATGAAGAGACCAAGCTGGTGCGTTGCACCCGCGGGGCGCTGTACGACGTGATCGTCGACCTCCGCCCCGATTCGTCCACGTATTTGCAGTGGACGGGTGTGGAGCTCACGGCCGACAACCACCGGGCCCTGTTCGTTCCGCAAGGTTTTGCGCACGGCTTCCAGACGCTACAGGACGACACGGAGGCGTTCTACCAGGTGTCCGAGTTCTACACGCCTATGGCGGAGCGCGGCCTGCGGTATGACGATCCGGCCATTGGCATCCACTGGCCCCTGGCCGTCACGTCCATCTCCGCCAAGGACGCCGCCTGGCCGGACGTGCAGGCGCCGCAGCGGGTTGCGCGTGCGTGAACCTGACCGATACGCCTGTCCCTTGGTCACCTTTCGCCGTTGTAGCCAGCCCCTCCGGGAGGGGGCTGGGGAGAGGGGAACAATTCAGGTGCAGCTTGATGTGGTTTCCTTTGTCTCTCCTCCAAATGAGGAGACAGCCGTCGCCTGAAGAATGTCACGTAGCTGCGCAACGTGACCTACGCAACCGGCAGCAGAATTCGTTATTCCGGCACAGGTCGGAATCCATCTTGCTACCGGGAATGACCTGGCTTTCGCCGCGGCGGAAGTGCGGAGTGACGACGGTGTGAGAGCGGTAGGTCACGTTGGCGCCCCAGCGCCTACGTGACAAGCCGTCGCCTGAAGAATGTCACGTAGCTGCGCAACGTGACCTACGCAACCGGCTGCAGAATTTGTCATTCCGGCGCCGGCCGGAATTACCGGGAATGAACTGGCTTTCGCCGCGGCGGAAGTGCGGAGTGACGACAGTGTGAGCGCTGTAGGTCACGTTGGCGCGCCAGCGCCTACGTGACAAGCCGTCGCCTGAAGAATGTCACGTAGCTGCGCAACGTGACCTACGCAACCGGCTGCAGAATTTGTCATTCCGGCGCCGGCCGGAATTACCGGGAATGAACTGGCTTTCGCCGCGGCGGAAGTGCGGAGTGACGACAGTGTGAGCGCTGTAGGTCACGTTGGCGCGCCAGCGCCTACGTGACAAGCCGTCGCCTGAAGAATGTCACGTAGCTGCGCAACGTGACCTACGCAACCGGCGGCAGAATTCGTCATTAGGGCGCGGGCCGGATCCATCTTGCTACCGGGAATGACCTGGCTTTCGCCGCGTGGAAGTGCGGAGTGACGACGGTGATGAGAGCGGTAGGTCACGTTGGCGCGCCAGCGCCTACGTGACAAGCCACGGCCTGAATAACGTCAGTAGCTGCGCAACGTGACCTACGCAACAGGCAGCAGAACTCCCGGAGGAGAGGGAGTGTGCGGGAGACAGACCAATACTCAGGGAGAGCGAGCATGATCCTGGTCGACAAGGCCCTTGAACAGCGGCAGCAAGCCGGCAAGCCGATCCGTGTGGCCATGGTGGGAGCCGGCTTCATGGCGCGCGGTATCGCCCTGCAGATCGAAACGGCCGTGCCGGGAATGACCCTGGTGGCCATTGCCAACCGCTCCGTAGACGGCGCGCGGCGGGCCTACACCGAGGCGGGCGTGAACACCGTGACGGAAGTGGCCAGCGTGGCGCAGCTGGAACAGGCCATCGCCAGCGGCAAACGCGCGATTACCGACGACCCGTTTCTGTTGTGTGAAGCGGCACAGGTGGATGCGATCATCGAGGTGACCGGAACCATCGAGTTCGCCGCCGCCGTAGTGATGCGGGCCATCGCCCGCGGTAAGCACGTCATTGCCATGAACGCCGAGCTGGATGGGACCCTCGGTCCCATCCTCAAGACCTATGCGGACCGGGCGGGCGTGGTGTTCACCAATGCCGACGGCGATCAGCCCGGCGTCATCATGAATCTGTACCGCTTTGCCAAGGGCATCGGCGTGAAGCCGGTGCTGTGCGGCAACATCAAGGGACTGCACGACCCGTACCGCAATCCCACCACCCAGGAGGCCTTCGCCAAGCGCTGGAAGCAAAAGCCCAACATGGTGACCTCCTTCGCGGACGGCACGAAGATCTCTTTTGAACAGGCGATCGTCGCCAACGCAACGGGTATGCGCGTTGCCAAGCGCGGCATGCATGGGCCGACCGTGCCCGCGGGCACGCCCATCCGCGAGGCCGTGAACTGGTATCCGCTGGATGACCTGCTGGAGGGATCCGGCGTGGTGGATTACGTGGTGGGTGCCGAACCGGGGCCCGGGGTGTTCGTGCTCGGTACCTGCGACCATCCGGTCCAACAGCATTACCTCAACCTCTACAAACTGGGCGAGGGGCCGCTGTACTGCTTCTACACCCCCTACCACCTGTGCCACTTCGAGGTGCCCAACACCGTCGCCCGGGCGGTGCTGTTCCACGACGCGGCCATCGCGCCGCTCGGTGCAGCCACGGTGGATGTGGTGGCCGCCGCGAAGGTGGATCTCGCCGCGGGCACCGTGCTCGACGGCCTGGGTGAATACATGACCTACGGCCTGGCGGAAAACAGTGATGTCGCGCGTGAGCAGCAGCTCCTGCCCATCGGGCTGGCAGTCGGCTGTCGCCTGAAGCGGGCGGTGAGCAGGGACACGGTGCTCACCTATGCGGACGTGGAGATCCCGCCGGGTCGGTTGTGCGACCAGCTGCGCCGGGAGCAGGATGAGTATTTCGCCCAGGCCAATCCGCATATACCGCGCAAGGCGGCTGGCGCTTGACCATGCCGGCCTCACCCCATTTCCCACGCACAGGACGCTCCATGGAACAGGCCATCGATAGCCCCGCCGGCACTACGGCTCGGGGCATGGAAGTGATTCGTATCCAGGCGGAAAAGGACCGCCTGAGCAGTGCGCTGCGCGAATTGTGGCGTTACCGCGAGTTGCTCTATTTCCTCACCTGGCGCGACATCAAGGTCCGCTACAAGCAGACCCTGCTCGGCTTCAGCTGGGCGATTCTCCAGCCGCTCATCGCGATGGTGATCTTCTCGCTGTTTTTCGGCCGGCTGGCAAAGATGCCCTCCGACGGCCTGCCGTATCCGCTGTTCAGTTTCGCGGCCCTGGTGCCGTGGACCTTTTTCTCTACCGGCGTCGGCAAGGCCTCCAACGTGCTGGTGGGTTCTCAGAACCTGTTGAGGAAGGTGTATTTCCCTCGCCTGGCCATGCCCATTGCATCGATCCTCGCGGGCGTCGTCGATTTCGCGCTGGCGTTCTCCGTGTTGCTGGTGATGATGGTGTGGTACGGCATCATGCCCACTGTAAACGTGTTATGGCTGCCGCTGCTGTTCCTGCTCGCCTTCTGCACCGCCCTGGGCATCTCCCTGTGGCTGTCCGCCATGAACGTGCGCTATCGCGACGTGCGTTACATCACGCCGTTTCTGGTGCAGGCCTGGATGTTCATGACACCGGTGGTCTATCCGGCCACCCTCATCGAGAATCCGCTGGTCCGCGCCGCCTATGCCCTCAACCCCATGGTGGGCGTGGTGGAGGGATTTCGCTGGGCGTTGCTCGGCATGGATACCGCGCCCGGGCCGATGATCGCCGTCTCCGCCTGTGCGGCACTGCTGATGTTGGTGACCGGCGTCGCCTACTTCCGTCGCATGGAACGCGACTTCGCTGACGTGGTATGAGCCATCCGAGCGCACGGAAACGGCCATGAAGGTGGTGCATCTGTGGAAGAGCGATGCGGCGCGCGGCGGAGGCGGGGGCGCGGTCGCCATGGCGCGCCTGCACATGGGGCTGCGCGCGGCGGGCGTCGATTCACGCATCCTCTGTGAACTGCCGGCGGGCGAATTGCCGGGCGTGCACAAGCTGCCGGGGCCACGTAAGTGGGAACGGCGGCTGCAAGCATTCACCCGAGCGCTCGGCTTGAACGACCTGCACCGGATCAATTCGTTCCGACTGCACCGTCACCCCGAGATCCGCAGCGCGGACGTGGTTACGGTGCACGGCACGCATCATGGTTTCTTCAACTATCTGGCGCTGCCGCGCCTCGGTAATGCGCGGCCGACGGTGTTCGTGCTCCACGACATGTGGGCAATGACCGGCCATTGCGCCTTTTCCTATACCTGCGAACGCTGGCGCAGCGGTTGCGGGGCCTGCCCGGCCCTCGATACGGCGCCGGCGGTGTGTCGCGACAACACGCATCTGGAGTGGCGGCTCAAGCACTGGGTGTGGCGCCAGGCGCCATTCACGGTGGTGAGCCCGAGTTCCGGGCTGGCATCGCTGGCGAGGCAGGGCATGCTCGCCCATCTTCCCGTCCATCACATTCCGCATGGGGTCGACACCGAGTTGTACCGCCCCCTGGACCCCGCCGCTTGCCGGCGGTTGCTCGACATCGCACCTGACCGCAAGGTGATCATGTTCAGCTCCGTGGATATTGCGGACAAGCGCAAGGGTGGTGACCTGCTGCTGGATGCATTGAAGCGCCTGCCCGACAGCCTGCGGCGCCGCTGCCTGCTGCTGACCATGGGGCACGGCGGGGCCGGTTTCGCGCGCGCCGCGGGCATGGAGTGCATGGACTTCGGTTACGTGAGCAACGAGCGTATGAAAGTGTTGCTCTATTCGGCGGCCGATGTATTCGTGCTGCCATCGCTGGGCGAGGCCTTCGGTCTCGTCCTGCTCGAGAGCATGGCGTGCGGCACGCCGGTGGTGGCGTTTGACGTGGCGGGTGTGACCGACCTGGTACGCGAGGGGATCACCGGCCATCGGGTCCCGCTGGGCGATACTGCAGTTCTCGCGGAGCGTCTGGCCGTGCTGCTCGACGACGATGCATGGCGGGAGAGCCTGGGCAGGCAGTGCAAGCACATCGTGGACCGGGACTTCAGACTGGAGCAACAGGTGCAAAGCTATTCGGACCTTTATCGAAAACTGGACGCGACTCCTGCGGGCACAGCATTGCCAACCGAGATAAGAGGGGGACTGAATGGCTGAAACCGCGATCCGCATGGAAGGACTTGGCAAGCGTTTCCACATCGCCAAGGTGCAACGCAACAACAGGCCGGTGCGGGCCCTGCTGGCGGAGGGGCTGGTGGCGCCTTTCCGTCGGATCGGCCGTGCATTGCACGGTGGAACGGCACCCGATGCGGATGAGACGTTCTGGGCCTTTCGTGACATTTCCTTTGAGATCCGCCGGGGCGAAGTGGTGGGTATCGTCGGCCGCAACGGCGCGGGAAAGACAACGCTCCTGAAGATCCTCTCCCGCATCAGCCGGCCTACCGAAGGTTATGCGGACATTCACGGGCGAATCGGCTCGCTGCTCGAAGTCGGGACAGGTTTTCATCCCGAGTTGAGCGGCCGGGAGAACATCTATTTGAATGGTGCGATCCTCGGCATGCGTCGCCAGGAGATCACACATAAACTGGACGAGATCATCGAGTTTTCCGAGATCGGTCGTTTCATAGATACGCCCATCAAGCACTATTCCAGCGGCATGACCATGCGCCTGGCGTTCTCGGTAGCGGCGCACCTCGAACCGGAGATCATGATCGTCGACGAGGTGCTGGCGGTCGGTGATGCAAGTTTCCAGCGCAAATGTCTCGGCAAGATGGACGAGGTCTCCAGCCAAGGACGTACGGTGTTGTTCGTGAGCCACAATATGGGCGCCGTGACCCAGCTCTGTACCCGCGCCGTGTGGCTCAAGGACGGTCGCCTGCACATGGACGGCATTACCGATGAGGTGATCAGTGCCTATCTGTCCGAGGGTTCTGAAAGCCACGGCAGCTGGAGCAACTCGGCCACGCCGGATTCCACAGTGGAGACCTGGCTCACGGAGGCGCGACTGCTGGACAGGAACGGGCAGCCGGTGAGCAGCCCGGCCTTCGAAGAGCCGTTCAGAATCGCCATCGGCTATCACATTCATCAGCCCATGCGCGGCATGTCCATTCTTATCAAACTGGTGGATGCGCGGGGCGACGTGGTGTTCGAAACCACCGATGTGGACGACAGTCCGCGCCAGCTGCAGGTGCGTGAGCCGGGCGCCTACATTTCCACCTGTGACATGCCCGCTCACCTGTTGAAGCCTGGTCGTTACCACGTGACGCTCATGGCCTACGTGCATGGGGTGAAGATCGTGCACCTCGCCGAAAACGCGCTCACCTTCGACGTGACCGCACGGGGCTACCGCATGCACGCGCCACGCATCGGGGCGATCACACCGGTGCTGCATTGGGAGGTGCGTCCCGCCGGGAGGACCAACGACGTGCCGGGGGCCGGCAAACGGCGGCGACTGCGTAATGTTGGCTGAGGCGCCGAGGGTGATAGGCGGCGAGCCCCTGGTCAGCTTTGTTACGCCGGTCTACAACGGCGCCCGCTACATCAGCGAGTGCATCGAGAGCGTGCTGGCCCAGGAATACGCCAACTGGGAGTACGTCATTCTGGACAATCACAGCGACGACGGCAGCGCTGCGATCATCGAGGGTTATGCCCGCCGCGAACCACGCATCCGTGTGCATCGCAACGGCAGTGTGCTGCCCATCATGACAAACTGGAACGCCGCGCTCGCACTCATCTCACCGGCGAGCCGCTACTGCAAGGTGGTGCACGCGGATGATCGCCTGTTTCCCCGCTGCACCCGGGCGATGGTGGAACGGGCGGAACGCTATCCGTCGGCAGGTCTGATTGGCGCCTACAGCCTGTGGGGCAACCGGGTGGTCGGTGACGGCCTTGCACCCGACGAGACCTGCGTGCCGGGGCCGGAGATGGCACGACGGGCTTTGCTCGGTCAGGTGTATCCGTTCATCTCCCCCTCCGCACTGCTGATCCGCGCCGATCTCGTCCGAGGGGAGGGCGGGTTTTATCCGGGGGCGGCGCTGCACGCGGACGTGGCCGCCTGCTATGAGGCCCTGCGTGCTCATGACTTCGGTTTCGTGCCTGAGGTGCTGAGCTTCATCCGCCGTCATGACGATTCCGTGACCGCGACGGAAGCCGCGCCCCTGGAGCGCATCCGTCTGTCGAACATGGCGCTGTTGACCACGTACGGTCCGCTGTTCCTCACGCCAGGGGAATACCGGGCGCGCTTCGGCGAGGTCTGGCGGCGATATCTGTGCTTCCTGGCGCGCGGCGCCCTGGAAGGGCGGCCCGCGGCGTTCTGGGCGTTCCACCGCCAGGGGGTGCAGGCCCTGGGCCTTTCGCTGAACCGGATGGGTCTGCTGCGCGCCGTGCTGCGCGAGTTGACCCACCGTCCGGTGGCGAGTGTGAAACGGCTCTGGCATTCCCGTCCCGGCCAGGGGACCCGACACGATCGCAAGCCCGAGGTCACGCTCGGTACGAGGTAGGTATGCAGACGCCGGTTGCGCTGATCGTTTTCAATCGTCCGGAGGCGACGGCACGACTGGTGTCGTCCCTGGCCGGGCTCAAACCGCGTCGCCTGTTCGTCATTGCCGACGGGCCGAGGGACGGCCACTCGGAGGATGCGGAGAAGTGCGCCGCCACGCGCGCCGTCATCGATCGTATCGACTGGGATTGCGAACTCGTCAAGGACTATTCGCCGGTCAATCTCGGCTGCGGCAAGCGGCCCTACACCGGCATCAGCCGGCTGTTCGAGCAGACGGACCGAGCCATCATCTTCGAAGACGACTGCGTCCCGGAACCCACCGCCTTGCCGTTCTTCGAAGAACTACTGGAGCGCTACAGGGACGACCAACGGGTGATGCACATCTCCGGGCGCAGCGTATTCCCTGATGGGCGTGAAGGGCCGTACAGCTATTATTTCACCCGTTCCCTGTCGTGCTGGGGCTGGGCCACCTGGGCGCGCGCCTGGCGCAACTACGACTACGGTATCGCCGCCTGGCCGGAACTGCGCGACAGTCCCTGGCTCCAGGACGTACTCGGTGATCGTCGTGCGGTGTCTTTTTTTCGTCGATTGTTCGACGGTTGCCATGGCTACGCCAACCACATCAGCTATTGGGATCAGCAGTGGAATTTCGCCTGTTGGGCCAACAGCGGGCTGGGCATCCGTCCCTACGTGAACCTGATTGCCAATACCGGCTTCGGTGCCGGGGCGACACACGATGTGGAATCGACGCGATTACGGCAGCACTACGCCATTCCCGCCCGCCCCATCGGCCTGCCGCTGCGCCATCCGCCGCGCGTGCTGCGCGACGTGGCGGCGGACCGCTATGCCATCGATGCCCACTTCACGGCCATGGCGCCAGAACTGGCGCGACAACGGGCACGCAAATTCCTGCGCTTCGTACAGAACCGCGTGCGCCGTCTGGTCACCGGGCGAGTCCGGAGTGGACCGGCGGCACACAGAGTGGGCTGAGCCGTATGAATCGTGGGGCGACACATTGGCCTGTGCAGTTCAACACCCGGTGCACCGTGCGGTGCGTATCGGCACGGTTGCGCGCGGCCCAGGGAGCAACCGGCGCGCGATGATGAGAGGATCGCCTCGTTGGCGCCGACGCTGGGCGCGTTTTTGGATGCAGCAGGCGCATCGCCAGGGTGTCGGCCGCGCAGCTGCCTGGCTGGCCGGCCTGCCCCTGCCGCCTCTGTATGGCCGGGTGCCGCTGGCAGGCATGAATCCTTGCGGTTACCTTTCGCCGCGCGCCCAGCTGTTTCATTCCGGTCTGTCCCTGGGCAGGCACTGCTTCATCGGGGACCACGTGCTCTTCTATCGTGATCGCGGCGGTGCGGACGTTACCGTGGGCGATGGCGTGCACATCCACCAGGGCACCGTGGTCCAGACCGGCCAGGGAGGGCGGATCAGTATTGGCGACGGCACGCACATTCAATCGTGCTGTCAGTTGTCGGCCTACCTTGGCGAACTCACCATCGGCGCCCGGGTCGAGATTGCGCCCAACTGCGCGTTCTATCCCTACGACCATGGCATGGACGGCATGGCGCCGATCCGTGAACAACCGCTGGTAAGCTCCGGCGGGATCAGCGTGGGCGACGAGGCCTGGATCGGCTTCGGCGTGATACTGCTGGATGGCGCACGGATCGGACGCGGCGCCGTGATTGGCGCAGGCGCCGTGGTGGTGGGGGAGATTCCTGCCTATGCCATCGCCGTCGGCGTGCCCGCCCGGGTGGCGGGCATGCGCGGCGAGTTACGCAAACCTCCGCTGTGTAGCTCCGCGAATGAGTGCGCAATGGATTGACTGCCGGCACAAGGACGTCACATGAAAATCCTGATGGTCGCGCCGACGCCCATGCTGCCACCCACCTCGGGAAATCGCGCGCGTATCCTGAGCCTGGTGGAAAGCCTGGCCGGCCTCGGACACGAAGTGCATTTTGTGCACGTGCAGCGGGAAACCGGCGATAGCCCGGCCATGCACGCGGCGCTCGATGGGCGCTATTACCCTGTCGGTTACACTGCGCCACACAACCGCTATCGGCAGACGCTACGCCGGCTGGCGCGCCGGCTGGGCCTCGATTACGGTTACCGGTTCGGCATCGATGACTGGTATGACCCCGCCATCGATGCCCACGTGCGTAAGCTCTTTACCACCATCCAGCCCGACGCGGTCTTGGTCGAATACGTGTACCTGTCACGCCTTCTGCAACAGGTCCCGGCCACGGTGCTCAAGCTTGTCGATACCCACGATGTCTTCGGCAACCGTCATCGGCGTTACCGAAACCGCGGCAGGACCGCAATCTGGTTTTCCACGTCACCTGCGGAAGAGGCGAGGGGGCTCGAACGTGCGGACGTGGTCATCGCCATCCAACGCAACGAAGCGGAGCATTTCCGCACCCTCGTGTGCCGACCGGTGATCACGGTCGGCCATGTGGTGAAGCTCGATGTAGCGGCGGCACCGGTGGCGCGCCGTCGCGTGCTTCTGCTGGGCTCCGACAATCCCATCAACGTGGATTCGTTTCGGCATTTCATGCAGCGCGTAGTGCCGCTGATTCGTGCCCGCGTACCGGACACGGAGATCGCCGTGGCCGGAACCCTTTGCCGTGCGGTGACGGCAGCGGGTGTCACCCTGCTGGGCGAACTGGACGACCTCGCTCCGGCCTACCGCAGCGCACGTGTGGTGGTGAATCCGGTGTTGTTCGGCACCGGCTTGAAGGTCAAGTGCGTGGAGGCCCTGGGCTACGGCAAGCCGCTCGTGACCACGCGCTGCGGCGCGGATGGGCTCGAACGGGCCACCCCTCATGCCCTTCTCATGGCCGACGCGCCTGCCGATTTTGCCAGCGCCGTCGCCTTGCTGCTAAGTGATGATGTGGCCGCGGCGAGCATGGCGCGGGCCGCACGGCGTTTCGCCGCCGACTGGAACCACGAATGCCTGAAAGAGCTCGCCGCGTGCCTGCGCACCTCCGCTACACACGCCGCCTCGGTGGCGGGCGCATCGGCATGAACCCATGGGCAACACGCACATGCCAGAGGTTACCGTGAAGTCGGCCGACGCCCGGGCCGCGGCAGCCGCGCAGCCGGCGCCCACCTGGCGGGCAAGCACGTGCGCGGGTGTGGCGGAGCCGCAGGTGAACATCATTGCCCTGAAGATGTCGCACCATGCGGGTCGCTCCGGCTACGATCGGCTGCTCGACTACGTGATCGCCAACCCACTCATCGGCAGCCGCAAACCGGCGCTGGCGCAACGGGCCGTGCTACGCCTGCTGCGACCGCTAGTAAGCCGCTCCGGATCCGCGTGGTACCAGCGCCAGAACCTGCTGGCGGAGCTGCAGGCGGCGCGCGCATGGGCGCGACCGGCCAGTCAGGTGTTCCACTTCCTGTATGGCGAAAACTCTTTCCGTTATCTGGGCGGGCTCAAGCGCCTGTCACGACGTCACGCCATCGTCGCCACGTACCACACGCCGGAGTGGCGGCTCCGTGAGCTGGTGCGCCGTCCGGATCACATAAGGTCGCTGGACGCGGCGGTGGTCGTGTCCACGGTCCAGCGGCCGTTTTTCGAACGCCTGCTCGGTGCGGAACGTACGTTCTACATCCCCCACGGTATCGACACCGAGTTCTATGTGCCGGGTGCAAGAGACCCGGACGATACGGTGGTCCGTTGCATCGTGGTTGGGCGACACCTGCGCGATTTCGAAACCCTGGCCGCCGCCGCAGACCTGTGGCGCGCTCGCTCGCCGGCGATCCGCCTGGTGGTGGTCACCCAACCGGACAAACACCACTACTTTTCCGGTCTGTCGAACGTGGAAGTGCATGCCGGGGTGTCGGACCAGGGCTTGCGCAAGCTCTACCAGGGCGCCGACATGCTTCTGCTCCCGCTGCTCGACTGCACCGCCAACAACGCGCTTCTGGAGGGCATGGCCTGTGGACTCCCCATCGTCGCCACCGACCTTCCCGCCATGGGGGACTATGTCGACGAAAGCTGCGGCGTGCTGGTCCCCCGGCAGGACGCGCGTGCACTGGCGGCGGCCGTGATGACACTCGCCTCGGACCCGGCGCTGCGTCGGAACATGGGAAAGGCCAGTCGTCAACGCGCCTTGGACTTCACTTGGCCGCGCGTCGCCGATGCCTTCCGGGCCCTGTATCGCCAGTTGGGCCCCTCGTTTCCTGGCGACGGATCATAGGGCGTCCGTAGAACGTGCAGCTGCAGAGAAGAATTTCCTGTCAACGGCTTGTTCCCGACGGGGTCTACCGACCACATCCATGTGTTTCTCGCCAAGGCGTCGGCGTGCGAGCCACCACCGGTGATTGAAAACCAGGGAAGGACATCGTTTGAACATCGTCCTGTATGTGAACAGCTTCCTGCCCCGGATCGGTGGCCGGGAACTGGTGGTGTTTCATTTGGCACGGGCCCTCGACGCCCTCGGTCATGAGGTGCGGGTGGTAGGCCCCGCGGCCTGGCGTGAGAACCGCAAGCTGGCGTTCCCCTTTGCGGTGCACCGTCAGCCCGCCATCGGCAGCATGCAGACCTGGCGCCAGTATGCGGGGGAGGGCCGCAGCCGGGCCGGGCTCAAGGGTTTGCTTCAGGAGCAGTTCAAGTTTGCGCAACTGGTGATGGATCTGAAGCGCTGGGGGTGCGACGTCGTCCACGCCCACAACACCTATCCGACCGGCTACATCGCCAGCCGTGTGCGCCGCCTCATGGACGTGCCCGTGGTGGTCACACCCCATGGCGAGGACGTGCACGTCGTGCCGGAGATCGGCTTCGGCCTGCGCCTCAACCCGCTCCTGGCCACGCGCATCACGCACGCCCTGGCGCAGGCCGATGCCATCACCGCCATCAGCGTGGGGGTGGAGAACTCGCTGCGCTCCGCGGGCGCCGATGCGCAGAAGATTCACCTCATCCCCAACGGCGTCGACACGCGGCGATTCGCGTCCCCGTCCATCACGGACGCCGGCCTCGGCCTGCCCGCGCGGGCGAAGGTCATTACCACCATTGGCAACTACCACCCGCGCAAGGGACATGAGTATCTGGTTCGCGCCATGAGTATCCTCGCGGCAGAGCAGCCCGACGCGCATCTCGTCATCGTCGGCCGTGGCTCCGAGGCGCTGGCGCCGATGATCCGGCAGATGAAACTTTGCGATCGCGTTCTCCTCGCCGGCGCGCTCCCGGTACCGCTTCCGGGCAGCGCCGCAGCAAAAGACGACCGCCTCGCTGCGCTGCTGCGGCGCAGCGCCGTGTACGTCTCGGCCGGCATCGGCGAGGGCGCGGAGGGGCTGTCGCTTGCCATTCTCGAAGCCATGGCAGCGGGCCTGCCGGTGGTGGCGACGCGTATCTCGGGCAATCGCGACATCGTGGTGGATGAACAAAACGGCCTGCTGGTACCGCCGGGCGATCCGGCGGCGCTGGCCCATGCCCTCAATCGCCTGCTTGCGGATGAACCATGCCGTCGGCGCTGCGGGGCCCAGGCGCGCGCCGTCGCCATGAAGCTCGACTGGCGTGAGGTGGCAGGCCAATACCTGGCGCTGTATGAACAACTCGCCGAGCGGCGTCGTCAGCTGGCGCCGCAAGTGCGATGAGCCGTGAGCGAGGCGACGCCATGAGCGATACCCGCTATGTCTACATATGCTCGGCCGGGCACTCCGGCTCGACCCTGCTCGATTTGTTGCTGGGCTCGCATTCGCGTATCGCCTCGCTCGGCGAGATCTCGCACCTGCCGAAGAATTTCGCCCTGGATACCCGCTGCACCTGCGGTGCGCCGGTGCGGCAATGTGCGGTATGGCGCGAGGTGGTGAGGCGGCTTGATGCGGCGCTCGGCACGCGCATCGGTGTCGACCCCTACAGTCTGCATCTGGGCTACCCGTTGGCCGTGGATGTGGTGGATCAAGCGCATCAGACGCTCGGCTATCTGCTGCGGCGCAAACTCGTACTGGCGCTGGCCTGGCTGAGGTACCGTCATGACGTAGCGTTGCCCAAGGCACTGCTGCGCGGGTTCGAGTCGGGCATCGACAACAATCTGGTGCTTTATGACACGGTACGCGACGTACTGGGGGTCGACACGATAGTGGATTCCTCCAAGTCCTACCTGAAGGCGGTGGCGCTCTACCGCAAACGGCCGCAGCACGTGCGCATCATCCTGCTCAGTCGTGATGGGCGCGGCATCATGTTTTCCCATCGCAAACGCCGCAGTTCACCTCTGGCGGGCGTGCACCTGTGGAAGCGTTATTACGCACGCGCGTTGCCTTTGCTGCATGCCAATGTGCCGGCGCAGGCCTGGCTGCACGTGCGTTATGAGGACCTCGCCGCCGACCCGGATGCGGAGCTGCAAAGGATCTGCGCCGGCCTCGGCCTGGCATTCGAACCCGCCATGCTGGACTTCCACGCCCACGAGCACCACATCACCAACGGCAACAACATGCGCTTCGCAGCGGGCGCCAGCATCGCCCCCGACAATCAGTGGCAGAACGGCCTGTCGCACCGCGAGCTGTGGGAATTCGAACGCCTGGCCGGGAGCCTGAATCGCTGGCTTGGACACACCTGAACAAAGCCCCCCATGAAAGGAATACGGCTCCTCGGCAGATCTGTGGGTAGTCCTGAGCAGCCCCGGTTCTTACGAGGAGAAACGGATTACGTTTCAGGGGTAGGGACCCTCACGACACGTCCCATCTCACCTGCCGCGCCTGCGTCCCCTGACGAAAGCCGGGGTCCATCTTGACGGGTCGAAGACGGATTGCGGCTTACGCCGGAATGACGAGTTCTGCTGCCGGTTGCGTGGTCACGTTGCAGCTACGTGACATTCTCCCGGGCCCGGCTTGTCACGTAGGCGCTGGCGCGCCAACGTGACCTACAGCTCTCATACCGTCGTCACTCTGAAGCGGTCGTCCATCTTGGCGGGGTTGAAGGTGGATTCCGGCTTGCGCCGGAATGATTCTTGGTGAAGGCGGCTATCGCTCGCGGGCTTGTTCATGCCGCATAGGGATGTTGATTGAATCGGTGTCTCACGGCACATGGAGGGGGCTGATGATTTCCCGTCCTCGAAAAATGACACGCGGGTTGAGTGTGAAGACCACTGCACAAGATGCCGTCATGAACGTACGCCCCCAACACATACCCGCAAATGCCGCTGAAGAACCTGGAACAATTTCTGCGACGCGTGTGCGTTTTCCGTGGCTGGGTGGGCGACGGGCGAACGTGCGCGACTGGCGCCGTTTCGGTCGCGAAGTGCGGATGCGTGGCTGCGATCTGCTGCGGGAATTGCCGGCATTTCGCAACGCCGTGCTGATCTCGGGCTGCCAGCGCTCCGGCGGTACCATCCTGGCGCGCATCATCAGCAGCAGTGAAGGCATGGTGCGGTTTGCCGCCGGTGAGGATGAGGAACTGGCAGCGGCCGAGATCCTCGCCGGCGTGCGCCCCACTATCGCACCAGGGCGGTATTGCTTCCAGACCACCTATCTCAACGAATGCTACGGCGAATACCTGCGCCACGCGGGCGGCTATCGCCTGATCTGGCTGGTGCGCAATCCTTATTCGGTCGTGTATTCCATGCTCCACAACTGGAGTCGTTTCGCACTCGACGAATTGTTTGCGGCCTGTGGCGCACGACTGCTGGATACAACACATCGGGCGCGTTATTGGCGGTTAGGGGGCATCGCAGTTTCGCGGCTCGACAAAGCCTGTCTTTCCTATGTAGGCAAGCAGCACCAGGTGCTTGAATTGGCGCCGCGGCTTGGCGATGCGCTGCGTGTGGTCGATTACGACGCACTGGTGGGTGCACCGGACCGCACGCTGACGGAGATCTACGATTTCATCGGGCTGAATTACCGGTCGTCCTATGCCGATGCGCTCAGTCGACGCAGCCTCGCCAAGGCCGCTGCGCTTTCTCCAGCGGTGCGCGCCCGCATCGAACAGCTCTGTATGCCTGCGTACAGCGAGGCAAGGGCACTGACACGGCAGGCTGGCGCTGAACCGACCGGGCGTAGGCGGGTGGCGGGATGAGCAGCGCCCCGAACAACGACGGCACGCCGCATTATTTGTTCATGGCATCCGATAAATTCCCACCCTTCCGTGTGGACGTGGCGGTGCTGTTCGGCAAGGAGATGAGCCTGCGGGGCCATCGCATCGACTGGCTGCTGCAATCGGAGCACCCCCAGGCCCGCCGCCGACGCCTGCCGTGGGCAAACGGCACGGCGGTGGTCGGTGCCTCCGCACGCGGCCATGGGGTGTTCGCCAAGGTGTTGCGTCACATGCAGGGCGGCTTGCTGGGCCTGCACGCGTTCCGCCTGGCAAGGCAGGGTGCCTATCAGTTCGTCCAGGTCAAGGACCAGTTCATCGGCGGCGTCCTCGGCCTCGTGGCGGCGCGCCTGTATGGCAAGGCGTTCGTCTACTGGTTGTCCTATCCCTTTCCCGAATCACAGATCTTCCGCGCCCGCACCGGGGCGACCCGTTATCCGCGCTGGTATCTGCTGCGTGGCACGGTGTTCAAACTGCTGCTTTATCGCGTCATCCTTCCCCGCGCTGACCTGGTCTTCGTGCAGAGCGAGCAGATGCGCAGGGACGTGGCCGCGGAGGGCATCCCGGCCGCGCGGATCGTCGCGGTGCCCATGGGCGTCGCCCCCGAGGTGCTGGAGCGTGCGGCCGCGTTGCGACCGCCGCAGGAGCTGCGGCCCGGGCCGAAGCTTCTTTATCTGGGCACCATGCTGCGGGTGCGGCGCATCGATTTCGTCATTCGCGTATTCGCCCGTGTCATCCAGGCGGTGCCGGACGCGGTGTTGTACATGGTCGGCGGCAGCGACGATGCAGAGGACATGGCCCTGCTGCATCGCGAAGCGGAACGCCTGGGCGTGCACGGCCGCGTGGTGTTCACCGGCAATCTTCCCCAGGCCGAGGCGTTCCGCTACGTGTGCGGGGCCGACGTCTGCCTGTCGCCGTTCTATCCCACGCCTATCCTCAACTCCACATCGCCGACGAAACTCATCGAATACCTGGCCCACGGCAGGCCGGTGGTGGCCAACGACCATCCCGAGCAGCGCCAGGTCATCACCGAAAGCGGCGGCGGGTTGTGCGTACCCTACGACGAGGAGGCGTTTGCACAGGCGGCGATCACGCTGCTGCAGGACCGGCAGCGATCCCGGGTGATGGGCGAGAGAGGGCGGCGCTATGTCATGGAGCATCGCAGCTATCCGACCATCGCCGCGCGCGTGGACGAACAGTATCGTCGCCTGCTTGCCGGGCAGCCGGTATAAAGAGACAGAAGACAGAATCAAACGCAGAGACGCAAAGACGCAGAGGGCGCAGAGAGGGCTGAGGTAAAGGTGCCCGTTGATTTGATGGTCCTCTTCTGCCGAACTGCGTTCCGCATCACCGTCTATCAGGAATTTGAATCCATGCAGGCCAACGCCATTCGCAGCCTTGAGGGCACAGACTCCGGAGTTGTGGTGCAGGGTCGTGCCGGCAAACCACGCCGGCGGCGCCTGTGCGTCCTCATCCCGACCCATTGGGGCCACCTGATGGGCGGCGCCCAATACCAGGCCAAGGTGCTCATCGACAGGCTGTTGCAGGACGGTGACTATGCCATCGACTACCTGGCGCGCCGGGTGGACGAACATCACCGTCCCGAGGGTTACCGCATCATTCGCATCGGCGATACCCGGGGCCTGCACCGCCATTCCATGCTGTTCGATGCACGCAAGTTGCTTCGCACTTTGCATGCGATTCGACCGGACGTGATCTACCAGCAGGTGGGCTGCGTCTACACGGGTGTCGCGGCGTACTATGCGCGGCATGCCCGTTGCAATCTGGTGTGGCAGATCGCCAGCGACATCGACGTCACCCCATGGGGCGGCCGCAGGCGCCTGGACATGCCGTTGCGCTACCTGGAAAAACGCCTCCTCGAATACGGCATCCGCTACAGCACCCATATCATTGCCCAGACCGAGCAGCAGAGGGCGTTACTGCTACATCATTACGGTCGTGAACCCGACGCCCTGGTGCGCAATTTTCATCCGTTGCCCACCGAGCCGTTGGTCAAGACCGCGCCCGTGAAGATCCTCTGGGTGGCGAATATCAAGAAGGTGAAGCAGCCGGAAATCTTTATCCGGCTGGCCCGCGAACTGGGCGGCACCGGGGTGCAATTCGTCATGATCGGCGCCCCTGCGGAGATGCAGGAGTGGCAGGCGAGTCTTGAGGCACAGATGGCGCAGGCCCCTCAGCTGAGCTATGTGGGTGCACAGCCGCAGGAGGAGGTCAACCGTCTGCTCGCCGAGGCGCACCTGCTGGTGAACACCAGCGAATACGAGGGTTTCTCCAATACCTTCATTCAGGCCTGGATGCGGCAGGTGCCGGTGATGAGTCTGAACGTCAATCCCGACGGCGTGTTCGATGGTGAGCGTATGGGCCTTTGCGCCCACGGCGACTACCCGACGCTGCGCGACGGTATCGCCCGGCTGATCGCGGAACCACAGCGTCTGCGGGCCATCGCACGCAGAGCCCAGACCCAGGCCATCGCGGATTATTCCGAACGCAACATGCAGCCGCTTCTCCGGCTCATCGCCGCAAGCGGCACGCACCGCGCGCTGCAGCACTAGGTCGTGGGGCCGGGGCCATGGAGCGGATTCCGTATGTGCTGTTCATCGGCATTTTTTTCCTGGACTTTTTGGCGCTCCGCATTGGCGTGTTACCGCGCGTCGTCACCTGGCTGCCGGACCTGTTCGCCGGGGCCGTGGCACTGGTGGCCTTATTGTGCGCCGGCTACACCCACACACTGCGCATCGCCCCGAAATATCTGTTCCTGTTCGCCTTGGTCTGCCTGTGCGTAGCCGCATCGGCGCTCATGAATGGCATGTCTTCGGGCACGCTCCTGGCGGGGATACGCAACTACTTCAAGTACACGCCGTTTTTCATCCTGCCCCTGGTGTGGCGCTATACCGACGAGCAGTTCCGTGGTCAACTCGTCTTCCTGCTCGGCCTGGCGGTGCTACAAGTACCGCTCGCCCTGGTGCAGCGTTTCGTACAGCACAAGCACGTGGACTTCGTCACCGGCTCGCTGAACATTTCCTCCATTCTGTCGATGTTCCTTATCGCCACCATCGTGGTTCTGCTGGCCTTCAAGTTGCGTGGACGACTGTCGTGGGGCCGCTTCCTCGTGCTTGCGGCCCTGCTGTTCATCCCGACCACCATCAACGACACGAAGGGCGCCATGCTGATGCTGCCGCTCGCCATCGCGGTCGTGGTGGCGGTGTCGGCGACGGACTGGCGCAAACGCATGATGTACCTGGGGCTGGCCGGCAGCGGTTCCACCTTCGTACTGCTCACCGCCATCGTACTCTACGACGCGACGACGCTCGCCCCGGGCGAACAGGGACTCGCCCGTTTCCTCACCGATCGGCAGGCCGTGTCGTCCTACCTGTACAGCGGCACGGCGGAGGCGGTGGACCCGGGTACGGTCCTGGACCACGAGGACACCACGGGCATCGTGCGTTCCCCGCAGCCGGAAGTGAACCCGGACGACGACCGGGTGGCGCGCTTCGACGGCATCAGCCTGGCCTATCGCGCGCTGCGCGAGGACCCGCTCCAGTTGGCGTTCGGTCTCGGCATTGGCAACGTGTCGCGCTTCACGGTGCCCGGTTTTTCCGGCGCGTACGACTACCTGGAGGCGTTCCGAGCCAAACGCACGGCACTCGACATGTTTCTCTGGGAGTGCGGATTGCTCGGCACGACGTTGTTCCTGCTGTTCTTCGCCTTCGTCTTCCACGACGCGCGCCGCCACGCGCAGCATGCGGGTGCGACGCTGTCCGGTGCATTCTCACTGGGTTGGACGGGCGTCGTCGCCATCATCGTGTTCTCGCTGGTCTACAAGAACTTCATGGTCTTTGACGTGCTCGGATTTCTGTTCTGGTACGGCTCGGGGTACGTGGTGGCCTCCCGTTGGGATGCGCTGCGGACCGTGGCGCGCACTGCACGGCAGGGAAATGGCATGGCGGGGCTTCCAAGTCAGGAGCGCGCGTGAAAATCGTATTTATCATCGGTACGGGACGCTGCGGATCGTCCTTCGTCCACGAGCTCATCGCCGCACACCGGGATGCGGGATTCATCTCCAACGTGGAGGACCGGTTGCGGCGCCTGCCTTTCAAAGGGCGCTATAACAACCTGCTGTACCGGCTGTCACAGGGGCGCTTCACCGCCAAGGGCAAGGCGCGCTTTGCACCCTCCGAGGCCTTCGATCTCATCGGTCGGCGCGCCTCGCCCATCTACTGTCGCCCGGCGCGCGATCTGCGTGCCGACGACGTGACGCCGTGGCTCGAACAGCGGTTCAGGACCTTTTTCGAAGAGCGTCACGCCCTGCAGGAAAAAACGGTATTCACGCACAAGTACACCGGCTGGTCGCGTATCGGTTTCTTTGCGCGCATCTTCCCGGAGGCGCGCTTCATCCACGTGATCAGGGACGGACGCGCAGTCGCCAATTCCTGGCTGCACATGCCCTGGTGGGGTGGTTACGCCGGTCCGGAGAACTGGCCGTGGGGTGCGCTTCCGGACCCCTACCAACGGGAATGGGAGGCCGGTGAACGCGCCTTCACACTGCTGGCCGGCATCGGTTGGAAGCTGCTCATGGACAGCTACGAGCAGGCCGCGCGGGGGCTGGACCACAGTCGTTACATGGCGTTTCGTTACGAGGATTTCCTGGCGAGGCCGCAAGACACCATGCAGGCCTGCCTGGAGTTTGCCGGGCTCGACTGGACCCGCCAGTTCGAACGGCACTTGGCGCGCCAGCGCATCCGGCCGGAGCGGGGCGATGCCTGGCAGCGGGAACTGCTGCCCGAGCAGATCGCACAGCTGGATAGCAGCCTGGCCGAGAAACTCAACCAGTACGGCTACGCGGCCCGGGCGGGCATCGGGCCGGGCGGCCGGCAGACGAACAGCAAACGCGCAGCGAACGCCGGCGCGAAGGGCTGAGCGCAAGAGGGAGCGACGCATGGCACAGCAACAACACACGGGACCGGTATTCATCGTCGGCATGAACGGCTCCGGGACCACGCTGCTACGGGACCTGCTGAACAACCATCCGGCGTTCTACGCCTTTCCCAAGGAAACCAAACTGCTTCCCTATTTCATCGATGCCGTCGCCGCGGGGAGGTTCGGCGACCTGCGCGTCGACAAAAACTTCCACCGGTTGTGGCAAACGCTGTGCAGTGACCCGCGCTTTCAGCTCGGTCGGGGCGAGCGTGCAGCGTTGCCGGAGGACTGGCGGGACAGACCACACGAGCTCGCGACGGTGGTGGACCACACCATGGGATATTTCGCCGCCCGTGAGGGCAAAGCCCGTTGGGGGGAAAAAACGCCGAACCATGTGCTGCACATGGACAAGCTTGCCGCCGTGTTTCCGGATGCGCGCTTCGTACATCTCATCCGCGATGGAAGGGGTTGCGCGGCCTCCTTGCACCGGCGCTGGGGCTACCGTCCGGAACGCACGCTGGTGCGCTGGAAGAACGCCATCGCCGCAGGGCGTGCCCAGGGCGAGCGCCTCGGCGACCGTTACCTCGAACTGCGCTACGAAGCGCTGGCCGAGGATCCCGAGACGTGGATGCGCCGCGTCTGTGCACATCTCGGGCTGCCGTTCACGGACGAGGTGCTGACGGTCAAGCGCAGGCATCGCCCGGTGGTGGCCCAGGAGAAAACCGTGGTCGCCGCCGGCGCCAGCCGTTGGCAGAGCTATTTTTCCGAGCGCCAGCAGCGACGCATGGAGGCGATTGCAGGGGGTACGCTCGCGGCGCTGGGCTATCCGGTGAACACGGCATCGGACAGCGAACCCGGAGCATGGTCGCGTGCCTGGTGGGAGGTGTCGGATTATGCGCGTCGTGGCCTCGCCCTGCTGCGCGGCAACCGTCGTACCACCGACCAAGGCGCCCTCGGCGTGCGCTGGAACGAAGTGCAGACGGCGGTGCGAACCTGGAAGCACAAGCGCGCCTGAGTACGCGTGCGCCAAATCGAGGCATTCCCGGATCGTCAAAGCGAGCTTGCTTCTGCCGACACCGTTGGCGAATGCGGTTTCGGTTAACCGGCGGTGGTTGGAAAAAAAGCATTCGCCCACGGGGTGGGCTCCTACGGTGGTTCGCCGATACCCGGCGCTGGCGATGACAGGGAAACAGCAGCTTAGGGTTAAAGTTCTTCAAAACGCGATGACGTGTTCCGGGGTTCGGAGCACCTGATAAATCACGTGCAACGGAGCCGAGCATGGCGCGCATTGCCGTGGTGGCCTTCAACCTCAATCCGGAGCGGAACTCCGAGGCGCAGGTGGCCGCCCAGTGGTTGAAGATTCTCATACGTCGTCACCACGTCGAAGTGTTCACCGACGCCCGGCACCGGGAGACGGTGCAGCGGGAGTTCGGCGACCGGGTGGTGTGCCATGGCGTCGCCGGCACTGAACCGTGGCGTCGGCTGGAGCGCTGGCTGGGTCTGCGCGGTATCGCGCCCATGGTCTTCTTTCGCCGGGTGGAGCGCATGCTCGCGGTGCGGGGGCAACACGTCCGGTTCGACCTCCTGCATTGTCAGACGCCGTTCGGTATCCATTCGTACAACCGGCTCTACCGCCTCGGTATCCCGATGATTGTCGGTCCGCTCGGCGGTGGCCTGCGCACGCCGCCGGGCTTCGCACGTGCCTTCCGTTTCCAGTATCTGCGCGACAGATTCCGCGAGTCCGCCTATGCGCTGCTGCTCAGGCGGAGCGGCTGGCGCAACTATCTGGCGCATGCCCAACGCATCATCGTCGGCACCGGGCATGTGAAGCGCCTGCTTCCTGCGGTAGTACAGACGCGCTGCGTCAATGTCTTCGACACGGTGGTCGACACAAGCGTGTTCACACCCGCGCCCCGCGCGGTACATCGCGCCGCGCTCAGGGTGTTGTTCGTCGGCAGGTTGGAAGGCAACAAGGGGCCGGTGCTGCTGGTGGAGGCCGTGCGGCGTTGCCGCGTGCGCGGGCTCGACGGGTTTTCGGTCGAACTGGTGGGCGAGGGGCGCTTGCAGGGCATGCTGACACGCCTCATCGAGCGCTATGGCTTGCAGCACATCGTCCACCTCACGGGCGCATTGTCCCGTGCCGAAGTGCTCGCACGGTACCGTGCCGCCGATATCTTTTGTCTGCCCACACTGCGCGAGCCCGGCGGCACGGTAATCCTGGAGGCCATGGCGTGCGGACTGCCGGTCATTACGTCGGATTACGGCGGGCCCGCCGAAGTCGTGACGCCTGCCTGTGGCATCAAGTTGCCCATGGACAATTATGACGCTTACATCGCGGCGCTTACCGAGGGGCTGGCACAGCTGCTGACGGATCCCGCCTGCCGCCGACGCATGGGCGCGGCAGGGCGCGCAAGAGCCGTGGCCGAGTATTCCGTCACCGCACTGGAAGCAAAGATCGATGCCGTTTACGAGAGCATGCTGCCGAATCTGCCAAGCACCGCGCCCCCCGCCGCATCACACGTGGTGCAGCGTCTGTAAGATGGGATGCAGTTCGCACGATAGGTGCGTTACCGTGAGCTGTGTCGAGAAACAAACGAAGCCTTTTTAAATTCGCGAATCCGTTTGCGTGATCGCACACGATCGCTACGTGATGCCCCTCGCGGCGGCGTACTGAACGCGCCGGTATATTGTCGACCCACTGGTTGCTACGGCTACGAAAGAGGGTCCGATGAAACAGGCGAACAATGGGGGCAGCGTTCAGGGCCGGGCGCGGCGGTTTTTGCAGGGTCTTGGCGGCACCACCGGTCGGCTGGTGCGTCAGGGGCATCTGGCGGGTGTGTCCATTGTGTGCACGGGTTTGTTGCTCATGGCCTCGGGGATGTCCGCGAGTGCGTTCGCGGCGGTACCGGATGCACCCCGCGGGCTGTGTGTAACGCCGCCTGGCAACTGCGCGCAGGACCCGGCGCCCGCGAAAAAGAAATACCACCCGGGGCACTACATGCTGGTCTATCTCGGGAGCGGCGATCCGACTCCGTTTTCGGTGCTCGATACCATCAAGGGCAATCCGAATATCCACGGTGTGCAGATCAGGTATCTGTGGAAACAGCTGGAGCCGCAAAAAAACCAGTACGATTTCTCGGCTATCGAGCGTGACCTGAAGTATCTGGGCGCCATGGGCAAACGTCTGGTCGTTCAACTCAACGTGAACGGCTACCACGGCGCGATCATCGTGCCGGATTATCTGCGCAAGGACCCGGCCTACGAGGGCGGCATCGTCCGGGATCGCAGTGGCAAGGGCTGGGTCGTCAAACGCTGGAACCTGGCCGTGCAGGACCGTATGGGCGCGCTGTATCGGGCACTCGCGGAACGCTTCGATGATGAGCCGTACTTCGAGGCCTTCAACGTACAGGAGACTGCATCGCCCGTCGTCTGCGCTGGCGCCGACAAGGAGCCGTCGTATTCACCCGAGCGCTATCGCGATGCCATCATGCACGGCATGGATCATATGGCTGCGGCATGGAAGAAGACCACGGCGATGCAGTGGTTCAGTTATCTGCCGTGCGGCAAGCAATACCTGGCCGACGTCGCGGCGCATGCCGCGAAATTGGGGCTGGGCATCGGCGGCCCGGATCTCGAACCCGGCAACGAAGGCCAGGAGACCGGTGCTTATCAATACTATGAAACCTACAAGGACAAGGTGGTCGCCGGCCAGGCGGTGCAGACCCCGAACTGGGGCCGCACCTGGCCCAACGGCAAGCCGGTGACGGCACAGGACATGCTGCTCTACGGCGCCAACACGCTGCACCTCGACTACATCTTCTGGTTGCGCAAGTCACCGGAGTTCTTCGACAAGGTGGTCCCACTGGCCGAGCGTTATCCCGATATCCTCGGCAATTAACCATCAGGCCCGGCCGGGGGGCGCGATGCTCCCCGGCCTTGGCTGCGCTTGAAAAACGCTTTTCCATCGGGGCGGTCTCTTGGTCAAGCGCCGCTCCCCGTTTGCAGCGCATTGCTGTCGATCAACCACGCGATGGCACCCATGGTCTGCGCCGCGCCGCGCTAAGCACCGGGTCCAGGGAACGGACATGCAAAACTTCATCATCGTCGGCACCCAGCGTACGGGAAGCTCTGCGTTCGCCGAAGCGCTCGGCCGCCATCCCGAGGTGGTCTGCGGCGCGGAATGGCTCAATCACGTGCGTGGACCACGCAAGGCGGCCGTCGCCTCGCTCGCGTTCGCAGGTCATCTGCAGTTCATCAAGCGGCCACGTTTCGAACTCTGGCGCGCCGCGCTGCAACCGGAGGTGCGCTGGCTGGGCTTTCGCTGGCTGTTCCGTGCCAATGGCCTGTGGGCGGTGCATCCCCGTTACAACCCGACGCTTTGGCTGGACGGCCTCGAGGGCTGCATGGGCTGGCTCGCCCAACGTCCGCACATCCATGTCATCCATGTGGTCCGCCGTGATGCCGTGGATTGGTTGAAATCAAAATATCTCGCCCGCGCGACCATGAGCTATTGGGGCAAGAGCTATCCGGCCTCCACCAAGGTGCGCATCCCGGTACGCGAGGCCAGGGCCCGGGTGCAATCGAAGGAATGGATAGACGGGCGCCTTGGCGATCTGCGCCGTACCAATCCCTATCACGCGATCCAATACGAAGCCTTCCTGAAGGACGATGCGGCCGTGGTGGCACGGGCGCTGACATTTCTCGGTTGTGATCCCGCAAGGCAGTTGCGCGGTGAGCGCCGCCTGCGGCGCCAGTCCACGGGCACGCCGGCGGATTACATCCGCAACTACGCGGAACTTTCCAGGTCCTTGGGCCAACAACCCGTCTGACCACGACCTGGCCACGCGCGCTTCGTACCCACGGGTCTGCTTTATCTGTGTAAAAGGAGCGTTGAGACGTACCCATGAGCAAGAAGATCGTGTTCATAGGCGGGTTGCATCGCAGCGGCACCAGCCTGCTTCAGTTCCTGCTGGGAGCCCATCCAGGCTATGCCGCCGTGGGCGAGGTCTATGGCCTCGTTCGATCAGGCTCCAGATATCTAAACCGTGCGGCAGAGGTGGGATGTTCATGCGGGGTCAATGCGGATCAGTGCGCGTTCTGGGGTCCGCTGGTGCCTCAGCTGCGCAGGGCGACGCAGGCGTCGGATGCCGAACGTTACGGGATGTTCCTCCGGCATTTCGCGATGTTTTTCGGTAACGGCGCCATACCGGTCGATTCCTCGAAGGACCTGCGGGCCTTGCGCATGTTGCACGCCCTGCCGGACATCGAGGTGGAGGCGCTGTTTTCCATTCGCGATGTGCGCGCGTGGACAGTCTCGGTCCAACGAGCCGAGCAGGGCCGGCACGGCGCGTGGGGAGGGGCGCGCGCCTTCTGGCGCTGGTACCGCGGCAATCGCCGATACATAGCCGGGCTGCAACACATCGGACTGCGCTGGCTCACGGTGAGCCATGAGGAATTGGTGCTGCGCCCCGAGCCGTCGCTCAGCCGGATCATGGCTTTTCTCGGCGATTCCGTTCGCGGCGACATGCTCAATTTCAATCAGGCCGGCCATCATGCGGTTCTGGTGAACCGGATGAAGAGCAACCGGGAAAAAATGAACCACCTTCGCTACGACCATCGCTGGTTCTACCGCAGCGGGCAGTGGATGCTCCCGGCCCTGTTATTGCCGAACGTCATGCGCTTCAACCACGCGCAGGTCTATGGTCATGCGGGCAATGTCTTCGAGGAGCCGGTGCGGGCACGGCTGTCTGAGGGTACATCCCTGACCGGCCAGTGAATCGGATTATTCAGTAACAATCTCTGGCGCCGTCGGGATCAGTTCAGGCGCGGCCGTTGGTCTATTGATCCCCTCATCCTGTCCTTCTCCCGGAGGGAGAAGGGACGAATCTTTTGCAGCCGGCGGTTAATGCGTTCTCACATTCCATCGCCAAACACACAGGGATAGTAAGCACGATGTCCACCTTGCTCTGCATCAACAACTACTACTATCCGCGGGGTGGCGCCGAGGTGGTGTTCCTGGAGCAGGAACGGCTATTCCGGGCGGCCGGTTGGCAGGTGGTTCCGTTCGCAATGCACCATCCGCGCAATCTTGAAACGCCGTGGTCGGCGTATTTCGTAGACGAGATTGAGTTCGGCCACGCCTATTCGCCCTGGGAAAAACTGCGGCGCGTGCCGAAGGTGATCTATTCGATGGAGGCCCGTCGCAAGCTGCGCCGGTTGCTGGATGCTGTGCCCGTGAGCGTATGCCATTTGCACAACATCTATCACCACATCTCGCCGTCCATCCTGAGTGTACTGCGCCAGCGCGGAATCCCGGTTGTGCTCACGCTTCACGACCTCAAACTGGCCTGTCCCGCCTACAAGATGCTCGCGCACGACGGCGTGTGCGAGCGTTGTAAGGGCGGGCAGCTTCGTCACGTGATGGTACACCGCTGCGTGAAGGGTTCGCTTGCATTGAGTGCACTCGCCTACCTGGAGGGACGGTTGCACCGCATGCTCGACACCTATGGCCGGAACGTGGATCGCTTCACGGTGCCGAGCCGGTTCTATCTGGATAAGCTGGTGGAGTGGGGCGTGCCAGCGGACAAACTGGTGTACGTGCCGAACTTTGTGGACGTGGATGCCTTCCGGCCACGCACGCAGGTCGGGCGTGGTTTCCTGTACTTCGGGCGTCTCGGACCCGAGAAGGGCATCACCACGCTAATCACGGCCGCGGCCCGTGCTCAGGTGCCGTTGCACATCGCCGGTACAGGGCCGGAGGAGGCGCCGGCGCGCCGCCTGGCCGAGCGATTGAGTGCCGAGGCGATCTTCCTCGGGCATCTGAGCGGCGCACCGCTGAGAGCCGCCATCGCCGCGGCGCGCGCCACGGTGCTGCCATCGGAGTGGTACGAGAACGCCCCCATGAGTGTGCTCGAATCCTACGCCTCCGGCGTACCCGTGCTGGGCGCCGCCATTGGCGGCATCGGTGAACTGATTCGCGAGAACGAAACCGGCGCCACCTTCAGCAGTGGGTCAGTGGACGACTTGGCGGCGCGCTTGCGCTGGCTGGCGGATATGCCGGATCGCCGCGTCACCGAAATGGGCCAGTGTGCACGGGCGTGGGTGGAACGCGAATTTACGGCGGCGCAGTACCGTGATCGCCTCTCGCAGCTCTACGCAGAACTCGGCGTCAGCGGTTTCAAGGACGTCCGGTGCGAACGCAAGGCCGTGCCGCAGGCGGCCGCCACGGATTGATGTCTCAAGGCCACGACGTCAGGTCGTGGCTGGGCCATGGCTCAGGAGGGGCAGGGCCCTGACACCGCGTTGCGTCATGATGCGCGGTGCTGGCGAAGGTGGGAATGGATGCCGTCACGTCGGTGCGTGCACGGCATCCCGGGTGAAGAAACGGAATTCTTGCCTGGGGGACGATATGCACGTCATGGTGCTGGGGTTGCGTGGTTTTCCCGACGTCCAGGGCGGCGTCGAACGGCACGCGGAGCAACTGTATCCGCTGATGGCCCGGCTGGGTTGCGAGGTGGAGGTGCTGGTCCGCTCGCCCCACCATCCCCCGGGTAAGCCGTTGCATTGGAACGGTGTACGTTTTCGCCGCCTGTGGTCTCCGCGCGCCAACGGCTTCGAGGCGCTCATCCATTCCTTCCTGGCCACGCTCTATGCCGTGGTGCGGCGGCCCGACGTGCTGCATATCCACGCCGTGGGGCCGGCGCTCCTGGCGCCGCTCGCACGCATGTTGGGCCTGCGTGTGGTAGTCACACATCACGGTGCCGATTACGACCGGGAGAAGTGGGGACGCCTGGCGCGCTGGGTGTTGCGCACCGGCGAACGCTGGGGCATGGGCTTCGCACATGAGCGCATCGTCATCTCGGAGGTGATTCGCCGCCATGTGGCGGCGCGCTACGGCCGTGACTCGGTGGTCATTCCCAATGGAGTGCACATCCCCCCATCGCCAGGCTCGGCGGGTGCGCTGTGCCGGTTCGCACTGGCGCCGGGACGGTACGTTCTGCAAGTCAGCCGGCTGGTGCCGGAAAAACGTCAGCTGGACCTGATCCACGCCTTCGCCGAGGCACGGATCGCGGACTGGAAACTGGTCCTGGTAGGGGGGATTGCGCAACCCGATGCCTACGCCCGTGAAGTCATCGCCCTGGCCGAGCGCACCCCGGGCGTGGTGCTTACCGGATTCCAGAGTGGCAGCGATCTGCAGCAGCTGTATGCCCATGCCGGGCTGTTCGTGTTGCCGTCGTCCCACGAGGGCCTGCCCATTGCCCTGCTTGAGGCGTTGAGCTTCGGCCTGCCGGTCCTGGCCAGCGATATACCCGCCAACCTGGACGTGGGATTGCCGTCCGGCAGTTATTTCCCGTTGGGCGATGTTGCCGCCCTCGCCAAAACGATGCGCGCCCGTGCTGCATCGTGCCCGCTGGCGGACGAAGAACGCCGCCGTATCCGCGCCTGGGTGGCGGAGCGCTTCGACTGGAACGACATCGCGCGCCGGACCCTTGAGGTGTACCGCGGTGTGGTCGGCAGGCAGGACGCAGTCTGTCGGCCCCAGGGCAAGGGGGCGAAGCGCGCGTCACGCGTCGCCGAGCAGTGAGTTGCCATTCGTCGTGCTCAAGGCGCCGCGCGCAGGAGAACCCATGACTCGCCGATTGTGGTTTTTCGGTGTGACGTTCGCATTGGCTTGGGCCATGGCCGTGCCGGCGCCGGCACAAACGACCGATGCCGCACTGCGCGTCAACGCCGGCGGCGCTGACTATGTGGATACCCGGGACGCGCTGTGGCAAGCCGATCATGGCTATAACACGGGCGAGATCGGCCGCGTCGATACGGCCATTGCGGGCACCGAAGAGGACACGCTGTATCAGAGCCAGCGCTGGGACGATAAGGATGCACCGGAACTGGCCTACGCCTTCGCGCTGCCCGACGGTGACTATGTGGTGCATCTGCATTTCGTGGAGTTCTGGGACGGCGCCTTCGCCGTGGGAAAGCGGCTGTTCGATGTGTGGCTGGAAGGCCAGCGGGTGTTGAAGCGCTTCGATGTCTACGCGGAGGCGGGTGCGAACAATGCCCTGGTCAAGAGCTTCCCCGTTACCGTCAGCGACGGCCAGCTCGATCTGCTGTTCACCCACATCAAACAGAATCCCATGATCTCGGCCATCGAGATCGTGCCGCAGATGCTACCGGTGTCTGAGGAGCCTGCCGTGCTGCGTGTGAATTCCGGCGGCGGCGATTACGTGGATGCAGCGGGCCATTACTGGCAAGCAGACACCGGCTACGACACGGGTGAGATCAGCGCCATCGGCACCGCCATTGCAGGGACGGAGGACGATGCGCTCTACCAAACGGCGCGCTGGGACCCGAATACAGAACCGGAACTTGCCTACGGCTTTGCGCTGCAAAACGGCGACTATCTGGTGAAACTCCATTTTGCCGAGACCTGGGACGGCGCCTTTGTCGTGGGAAAACGGCTGTTCGACGTGTGGATTGAAGGTCAGCGGGTGTTGAAGCGCTTCGACGTCTACGCCGAGGCCGGCGCGAACCACGCCTTGATTAAACAGGTCCCTGTGTCGGTGGGTGACGGTCGCCTGGATCTTCGCTTCACCCATATCAAGCAGAACCCCATGATCTCGGCCGTCGAGGTGCTGCCGTTGTCGGCCTCGTTGCCGCCGGTGCTGGCGCCCATCGGCAATCGCCTGGCGCTCATCGGTGACAGCGTGAGCTTCACGATCTCCGCCAGCCATCCAGACGGCATCGTGCCCGCTTTGAGTGCGCAGGGCCTGCCGGCCGGGGCGCAGTTTGAGGAGCACGGGGACGGCACCGCAGGGTTCACCTGGACGCCCGTGGCCGGTGATGAGGGAAGCCACACCCTCACTTTCACGGCGACGGTTGGCAACGCGCATGTCAGCGAGGCCGTGACCATCACGGTGGCAGCCGCCGCCGAGGCCCACCTTCAGGGCGCATTGATGCCGCTGCCGGGCCGTGTGGACCTGAGTGCGGAAGGGCGTGAGGACTGGGTGCACTGGGGACGTCAGAAGGCCACCACGGTGGATCGCAAATCCGGCATCCCCGCGCGGATCAGCAGCTTCACTGGCCTCGGTGGAACCGCACCTTTTCGATTCAGCAGTGCACGCACCGCCTACGCGTGGGACGACGGCACGCCTGCTGTGCTGGAAAGCGGCACCACCACCGGGATCTACTTCATGGGCGTGGGCAACGGCTACACCCTGATCCTGCCTGCCGATCCACAGGTGCGCACCGCGCGCTTTTACGTCGGCGGCTGGCAGGCCCGCGGTGAGTTCTCGGCCACCTTGAGCGACGGCAGTGCGCCTCCGTACCGGCTCAGCATCGATCGGCCCGATGGCATCATCGATCGCGTGGTGCAGTTGGACTACGCCGCCGCCTCAGCGGGGCAGACCCTCCAGGTGCGCTATGAGTTGATGGATGATTACGGGCTGTCCGGCAATATCACGCTGCTTGCCGTGACCCTGGCGCCTGGCACCCCGACGCTGGCACTGCCCTTCGAAGAGTCGTTCGATGCGGACACCGGACAGTGGTCTGCGCCCGTGGACAGCTCGACGGTATCTTCGGCCTGGCGGCTGGACGGCGCCCTGCATCAGGACAACTACGTGGAATCCCGTGCGGCGGGTCAACCCTTCGAGGAATCGTTCCATCTGGGCAGTTATCGCTACCTGCCCGCGTTGACCGCGACGGATTACCGTTACTCGGTCGACATCACGCCGCTTCCCAACGGCAGTGACGGCGTGGACGGAAACGACGTCGGCGTGTTGTTCCGCTATCAGGACACGAACAACTATTACCGCGTGTCCTTCAATGCCCGCTACGGCTTCACACGACTGGAAAAACGCGTGAACGGCCGCTTCGTTCCCCTCGCCGTGGATGCGCGCGGATATCGCGAGGGTCAGACCTTCCGCGTCACGGTAGTGGTGCAGGGTGATCTGTTCCAGATCTACGTGGACGAGGACGCGGACGGCGTGCAGTCAGAGCCGCGTTTCGCCCTGCGTGACGGCAGTCACTCCTGGGGCAGCGTCGGTGTCTACGCCCAGGACCGCGCGGCGTTCGACAATCTGCGGCTGTCGTCCGTGGACACGCTGCCCTCGGTGGTGCTGGCCTCGCCGCTGGCGCACACCGTGCAACGGTCGGGTCCGTGGCTCGCCTCCGCGGTGGTGCTCCCCGTGGACGCTGCATCCAGCGTGGATTTCTACCTGGACGGGGCACTGTGCAACCACACACCGCTGAGCAGCCAGGATGGCACGTACACCGCGGCCTGCGGCACGGTGAACGGCGGCGATCACACGCTGGAGGCGGTGTTGAGCCAGGGCGGAGGCATGGTCGTCGACGCCAATCATAACGTCGGGGCAGGGGAGTACATCCTGGCCATCGGCGACAGCATCACCAACGGCATCGGTGACCATTTCACTTCAGACAACGGCGTGTCCCTGAACGGCAGGATACTCGCGTCGCAGGGTTACGAAGGTGTACTGAGCGATCTCCTGGTCGCGTCGGGTTATCCCAGCCATATCGTGTTCAATGAAGGCATCGGCGGCGATACCGCCGCCGATGCCCTGGGGCGCATCGACTCCATCATCGCGCGCCATCCGCAGGCCAGCCGGGCCCTGCTCATGTTCGGCACCAATGACTCGGGCGGTTCACTGCCGACACCCAGCGGACTGGGCTGTACGGGGGCGGCCTGTAACGGCACCTACAAGGGCCAGATGCAGCAACTGGTGGATCGCCTGCGCGCGGCGGACATGACGGTGAGCGTGGCGCAGGTGCCGCCCACGTTCGGCACCGGCAGCCAAATCTACAACGACCCGCTCGCCGCCGCCCGCAACCAGCTCATCCGGGAATACAACCAGGTCATCCGCGACGAACTGCTAGGCATCGAGGCAGGGCCCGATTTCTTCGCGCGCTTTTATGACCATCGCGCAACCCCGGGCAGCGCCGACGACGACAGCCGCTCCAGTCTGTTCGACGACCTCCTGCACCCGAACGGGCTTGGTTATCGCGTCATGGCAGAGGCGTGGTTCGATGCCCTGACCGGTGCGCATACCGAACACTTTCTGCTGCGCGATCTGTGTAACCGGCTCACCACACCCGGTTGCAATCAACCCCTGAAGAGCCGGCACCGCCAGAATTTGCTGGAGGAGGGGGATCGCTACTACATCGATCGGGACTACGTGCTTAGCGCCATCCCGGCCTCGCTGCACGGCGGCATCTGGCTCATGACCGCGGATGCCGAGGCGGGCAGCACTGCCGAGTCCTACATCGAATTCGAGCTGGACCGGGCGGCCACCGTGTACGTGGCCTACGACACCGACGCGGGCACTCTCCCGCCCTGGCTCGACCCCGTACACAGCGACTTTTCGGCCACGGGCCAGAGCCTCGGTACATCGCACCCGGCAGCGCCCGCGATGACACTGTACGCCCGTGACTTCGCCCCCGGACGGGTCCAGTTGGGCGGCAACCTCGCGGGCGGTGCGGCTGGCGCCGATGCCAATTACGTGGTCGTCGTGGTGCCACAATGAGGCCTCGCCCGTATCGCACATGGTCGCGAACGCTGCGCGTGGTTACGAAGCCAACGTCATTCCTGCGCTAGCCGGAATCCATTTTCCGCCCTGATGGGCCCCGGCTGTCATCGGGTGGAAGTGCGGAGTGACGACGGTGTGAGAGCGGTAGGTCACGTTGGCGCGCCAGCCCCTACGTGACAGCCGCGGCCCGAAGAATGTCACGTAGCTGCGCAACGTGACCTACGTAACCGGCAGCAGGATTCGTCATTCCGACGCAAGCCGGAATTCATCTTCGACCCTGCCACGATGGACCCCGGCTTTCGCCGGGTTGACGCAGGCGCCGGAGGTGAGATGGGACGTATCGTGAGCGATCCCTGTCCGTGGAAACGTAACCCGTTTCTCCTGGTGAGGAAGGGGGCGCTCAGAACTACCCACGGATTCTGCGAAGGAGCGCGGATTATGCGTAAACGCCGTTGCAATTGGATGATCGCGGCCCTCGCGGCCGGAGTTGCCTGGGTTGGCGTGGCCGCCGCGTCGGTACCCCCGGACATCCGACAGACACTGCGGCAATGGTTCGACGGGCTGCGCAACGGCGATACCGTCGCGCTGGCCGCACTGCTCGGTCCGGAAGAGCGCGCGCGCAGCGCTGCCATGCTGCAGAACCCCGGCTACGGCCGTTTTCTGCGCGAGCGCTATCACGGCGCCAGGCTCGTCATCATCGATCAGCACCGGGATCCCGATGGCGCCTGGTGGCTGGACGTGGAAATCACCTTGGGCCCGGACGACGTCATTCGCGAGCGCTACGTCATCATCGGACTCCAGGGTGCGCAGAGGATCACGCGACGTATACCGTTGCCTTGACCCTGTGATGCGCGACGCGACCGTGTGCACGGCCCCCCGGCCCCGGTCGCCGTGGGGCTGAGGGCGGGCTATCGTTAACTGGCCCCGCGTGCACGTCCTGCCGAGCGGACGATGAACGCCGGGTGGTGTGTGGCAGTCTCCTCGAAGAGGGAACTTCGTCCCATGGCTGACATCACCGAGGCTCTTGGCACGGCCGGTTATGCCGTCATGCCACAGGTCATCGACCCGTCGCTGCTGAGACACCTGCGCGGCGTACTGCTGCGATGGTTCGACACCGGCAGGGCGGCGCGCTTTCGCGGCGGGCTGGCCTCCCTCGATCCCTTCAATGACCCCGACTTGAGCGAGCTGCTCGTGTTGTTGGAGAACCGTCCGATCCTGGCGGCATTGCGCAAGGCGATCGGCCCCGACCTGTGTTACTGCAATCACAGCGCGGCATTCTGCAATGTCGACACGCTGTGGCACCGTGACAACTTCGGCATCCATGGGCAACAGGATGCGGGGCCGGAAGGATACGCCCTCTACAAGGTCATGCTCTACCTGCAGGACCACAAGCACGGCGCCGGGGCGCTGCGGGTGAAGCCTGGCTCACACCGGGCCGACACGGCCACGGAGCGCACCCTGCACGTAGCCGCCGGTGACGCCATCCTGTTCGATCTCGGCCTGCTCCATCGCGGTACCGAGCGGACCGTACTGCCCATGCCGATCGACTGGGTGTTGCGGCGCGTACTGCGCCGACTGCCGAACCGTGACGACGCGTTTGCGGTCCGTCGTTTCATCCGACGTCTGCACGCGCCGGAAGATCGTCTGCTTGTCTCGTTCGTGTTCGGCCGCGCCAATGCCCACAGTCGCATGCACCTGGAGAAGTTCTGGCAGCATCAGCGTGCCCTCGGCGCTCAGCATCGCCCCCCTTCGGACGCGGTGGTCGCGACTCTGGGGCGGCTCGGCATCCGGGCGCTTGATGTGGACGGGGTGGTGCGCGGTACGGAGATCCCGCGGCCCATTCTGGCGTGGTCCGCGTTGACGACGGCGACTCATCAGTGAAGGAAAACGGTGATGCCATGGTCCCTGTGATTCTCTCCGGCGGCAGCGGTTCGCGCCTGTGGCCGCTGTCCCGTGCCGCCTTTCCAAAACAGTTTCTGCCACTGACCGGCGACAAGAGTCTGCTGACCTTGACGCTGCAACGCCTGGACGGCTTGAACGGGTTGCAGGCCCCTCTGGTGGTGTGCAATGACGAGCACCGTTTCCTGGTGGCCGAACAGCTGCGTGTTGCCGGTGTGGACAACGCGACCATCGTGCTCGAACCGTCAGGCCGCAACACCGCGCCTGCGGTGGCCGTGGCGGCCCTCGCGGTGGCGGAACAGGACCCCGCGGCCGTGATGCTGGTGCTGCCCGCGGACCATCTGATCCCCGATCACAGCGCACTGCACGAGACCTTGCTGGCGGCGCGCGAAGCGGCGGCGAGCGGCGCCCTGGTCACGCTCGGCATCGTGCCGAGCCGGGCGGAGACCGGCTACGGCTACATCAGGCGCGGCGTGCCCGCCGCCGATGCGCTGACCGGTGCGGACAGCTGGTTCCGGGTGGAGCGCTTCGTCGAAAAACCGGACCTCGCCAGCGCCGAACGCTACCTGGATTCCGGTGACTATTTTTGGAACAGCGGCATCTTCCTGTTCAAGGCACAGCGGATCCTGGAGGAGTTGGACGCGCATGCGCCGGACATCCTGCGCAGTGCACGGGAGGCGTTTCGCCTCGCACGGCGTGATCTCTCGTTCACGCGACTGGACGGCGCGGCCTTCATTGGTTGCCGGAGCGAGTCCATCGATTACGCGGTCATGGAGAAGACCGGGCACGCGGTGGTGGTCCCGCTGCGCGCCGGCTGGTCCGATCTCGGCTCCTGGTCGGCACTGCAACAGGCGTGTACCACCGATCCGGACGGCAACGTGTTGCTGGGTGATGTGCTCGCCGAGGAGACGCACAACTGCTACGTACGTTCCGAGGGACGCCTGGTGGCCACCCTCGGCTTGCTTGACCATGTCGTGGTCGAGACCGCCGATGCCGTGCTGGTGGCGCACCGGGATCGGGTGCAGGACGTCAAGCGCATCGTGGAACGCCTCAAGGCCGCCGGCCGTGATGAGACGGACTTCCATCGCCGGGTGTTCCGGCCGTGGGGCTGGTACGAAGGCATCGCGCGCGCGGAACGGTTTCAGGTCAAGCACATCCAGGTGAATCCCGGCGCCCGGCTGTCGCTGCAAATGCATCACCACCGGGCCGAACACTGGGTGGTGGTGCGGGGCACGGCACGCGTCACCTGCGGCGATGAAACGCGGCTGCTCAGCGAGGATCAGTCCACCTACATCCCGCTCGGCACGGCGCACCGCCTGGAAAACCCCGGCGTGATTCCACTCGAACTCATCGAAGTTCAGACCGGCAGCTATCTGGGTGAAGACGACATCGTCCGCTTCGACGATCAGTATGGAAGGAACCAACAGGCCTGACTATCTCACAATGGCCCGTACGCCACGCCAAGGCCACACTACATGCACACCGGTCCCGCGAATGAATGGTTTGGCCCATTGCATCGGCGCATCATTGCCGCCGCCGCACTGCTCATGCTGGGGGGTATCGTCGCACTCAAGATCGCCTCACCACGGTGGTATGCGCTCTTGCTTACGCGAGAGGACAGCCCCGGCGAATACCTGACAGCGCTCCTGTACCTGGGCGCCGCAGTACTGGCTGCACAGATCGCATTCATTCACCGCCGCCTGGACCGTCGACTGCTCGGCGGGGCCTACCTGGTCATGACGCTCGGGCTCGCGTTCATTGCCATGGAGGAGATCAGCTGGGGGCAGCGCCTCCTCGCCATTGAAACGCCGGCCGTACTCGTCGACCACAATCAGCAGGGCGAGATCACCGTGCATAACCTGACGTTTTTTCCGTTGCACACGTCCTATATTCTCGTGGGCCTGTACGGGAGCTTCGCCGCCCTGCTGATCCCGCGCGGATTCCAGCGCCGCCACCATGAGATCGTACGTGCGGTGGTGCCGGACCGCTCGCTGTTCCTGTTCTTCTTCACCGTGGCGGCGCTCTATCTCTATTACGACTATCTGAGCGTTCCCCTGGTGGCGCTGTTCGGCGATGGCTTCGCCTGGCAGGGCAGGGGGCATTTCATGGACAGCGAGGACCAAGAGGCCGCGGAGCTGATGCTTGCCTGCGGCTTTTTGTTGTTCGTCGCCATCAACCGGGCACGGCTCCGGGCGTGCGGCCTCGACGGCTACCGTAGGTCACGTTGCGAAGCTACGTGACATTTTCGGTGAGCTATCGCCGCGGGGCGTAGTCACGTAGGCGCCGCTAACGTGACCTACGGTGTTCTGTTGAGGGTGCGGACGAGACGGGCGAGCCGTCGCCAGCGGGTAGCACGCGGCGGCCGGCGCCCTTCCACTATGGAACCGTGGGAGCGTAGATAATGCGCCGAGAACCGATACAGACTGCCGTTCCATGCCTGCGCTCGCGGCCATCGCACGCTCGCACACGCCATGCCCCAGTACAAGCATCCCGCCAGACCGGCGCCATGCCCGACGGGGGAGCGCACGTGGAGCAGGCGTTCCGCTGCAAGGGTGAACCCCGCCAGTGCTGCACGATGCGCGGCGAAGTGCCGGGGCAAGCCGGCCACGGTCGCGGCGCCGGCCTGGCGCGCTGTCCACGCGTAATCGCACAGTTCGCGCATGGGCAGAGTCCTGCGCGCGTGGTGGCCATCGACCAGTTGCGCATGGGCAATGGCGTGGATGATCCGATGGCGCGGGCAGGGCAGACGGTAGCGCAAGGAGCCGAGCGCGGGAAGGCTCTCCGCCCAGAGGGCCGCGGCCGGGAGGAGCGCGCGATAAGCCAAAGGTAAGGCCTCACGGTGCAACTCGATGGAGCATTCCTCCTGTGCGCGCATCATGGGCGCCAGATGATGGTGGTCGCTGAAATCCCACTTGCCAGGCGCTGCCGAGCGAAAGCCCAGCGCGCACATCACCGCAACCGCGCGCGGCAGATCTTCCGGATGCACCAGGATATCGATGTCGCTCAGCCAGCGCCCGCCGTCGTCCGGGTAAACACCGGCCACCAGCAGTGCCGCACCCTTGAGCAACAGCGGCTCGATGCCTTCGGCGTTCAGCGCGCCGATCATCTCGTCCAGTTGCCTGCGGACCTGCTGATTGCGCTGCCAGGTCAGCGCGTGCAAGGTGGCCAGGTGTTCGCCCAGCCATCCCGGAAGCCCATGCGCACGACCGTGATGCAGCAGGCGCTGCCAGAGCAGGCCGGCGATGCGGTAATGGAAACCGAAACGCGCCACGGCCTCCCAGAACCCCGCGCGCACACGCTGGGGTACACGGGCCTGAGCATCCGGTGCGACGGCCTCACCGATGAAGCGCAAGGCGGCGGCGCGCACCGACGCTGAAGGGGCAGCGAGCGGTATGTCTGGCGCAGGCCACGGTGTCTGCTGCACCAAACCGGCTTGGAGCAGGGCATCGATGAGGAATTCCACATCGGTGCGCACAACTTCGGCGTCGGTCCGCATCTCCTTGGCAATCGTGGAGGCAATCTGCCGACTCGAGGCCGTGCTGCGCAGGCGGCGCCAGACGGTCACGCCGGTGTCGTTCAACGTGAACACTTCCCCGATATCCGCACGCCAGATCACCAGTCTGTCGGCATCCGCATCATCTACCGCGGCCGGGTGAGCCCGAAAATAGATCTCCGTTTCCTTCACTGGCTTGCTCCTGCACGACAGGGCCGAGTAATTCCGCGATGAGGTCCGCGGTTCCATCCACCCCGCCCATGCGCACCACCAGTGCGCGGCAGCGCTTGGCGACCGCAAGCGCCGCGTCGATCCCGAACACGCCATGGGCGAGGCCGTTCAGCACCTGAGGCATCAGCCTGGCGGTGGCCTCCGCGACGGAGATCTCCGTCAGCGCCGTGCCTGGCGAATCACCGCGCTCCAGGAACATCAGCACGCCGAGGGGGACCGGGTCCAGGCGGCAACGGAGGTGCTCCGCAGGCAGGTGCCAGGTCGCACCCGTGGCGAAGCCCTGCGGGGGATAGTCGGCGCGGCCGGGCGGCACACCCTTCAGACACAACGCATGGGGATAGGGGTGTACCAGGCCGTCGCCCAGGTGAATGGGCGCCAATTCATCGCTGAGGTAGGTAAGACCGCGCTCCACCAACGCCAGGGTCAGAGTCGATTTACCGGTACCTGAAGGCGCCACCAGCAACACACTCCATGCCCCGGTGAAAAGTACGGCCGCGTGCACGAACAGCAGGTCGGGCCGGGCCTGCTGCAGATCGAGCACCAGCCGGCGCTCGAACAGATAGAGGAACTCGCCTGCATCCGGGCTGGTGCATGTCCCTTCGTCGCTGTGCAGGACGAACTGCCCATCCCGATGTTCGACCAGGTAACGCGCTGGCGAGGAGGTGGCGGGGACCTGCCGGACCTGGGCGTAGTTCATCCGCAACATCGCTTCGGCAGTAGCATTGTCGATCCGAACCCGGAACACATGTCCAAGGAGGTGGATAGCAAGCTCCATGGGTGGGGTTCAGCGTGTTCTCACACCGAGGCGTTTCGCTTCCTGGGCGTGGGCTGCGCCATTCCATCGCAGACCAGGCCCCGGGCGGCGAATTCCTTCAGGAGATGATCCACATCCTGGGCGACTGTGGCGCGGGCCGTGCGGAAATGACGCGCCACGGCCTCTTCGATCTCGCCTGCGGAACGTGAACCGTCGCACAGGTCCCACACCAGCGCCGCCGTGGCATTGAGCTGATGGATGTGGTCGTTGGCCGGGTCGAAGATGATCTTCTCGTCCTCGACCACCCGCACGATGAGGCTCGCTTCGTTGCGTCTCGGATGCATGTCCTTACCTCCGTTTGGTAGTGTTTCTTGCCGCCCACTACCGTGCACGATTCAATACCGTACCCACCACCTTCACCCGCTCCAGCAATTCCATGCTGCGGCTCAGTTGATCACCGCGCGTCCGCCCGTCGTCTACCACCAGCAATACCACGTCGAGATGGGGTGATAACCGAATGACGTCGTCGCCGAGCAGGACCGGTGGCATATCCACGATGACGCAGCCCAGCTCGGCGCGGCCGCGCAGATCATCGATGAGGTTGACCATCTTCTTCGAGCCAAGCAGCTCCGTTCCACGCGCTGCCACCGCACTGCCGGGCAGGAGGACCAGGCGTTCGATACCGGGGGCGATGAGCACCTGCTCGAGCGCCAGATCCGAATCCAGATAATCGGCGAGCCCCTGTTCGGTTTCCAATCCGAAGCAACGCAGGACACCTGGCTGGCGCAGATCCGCATCCAGTAGCGCGACGCTGGTGTTGGGTTCACGGGCCACGCTGATGGCCAGGTTGGCTGCGGTGAGCGTTTTGCCCTCGTGGGCCACGGGGCTGGTGATACCGACCACCTTCCAACCGTCGTGCCTAAGCATGTTCAACACGCGGGCGCGCAGCACCCGGTAGGCATCGGCAGCGGGATGGTCGGTCATGTCGGCGATGAGCCGGTTGCGGCGCAAGACGTCCCAGGAGACCTGCATCTGTCGGGCCAGTGCAGTGAGTTCCGGGCCCGCGCGACCACGCGTATCGAACAGCATTTCACGACGCCCGGCGAGTTGCAGCGCCCTGGTGATTCTATCCACGCGAGATGTCCCCCTCGGCGCTACCCACGGCGGTCGGGAATTCCATCCGTACGCCATCCGGCGCGTGGTGGAGCGATGCCGCCAACGTGCTCAGTAACAGCGCCACCATAGCGGCCGCTCTGCCGCCCGGCAGGCTCCGCGCGGTCGCGGCACGGATCTCCGGGATGACCGCCAGCGGTGGTGTACCCACCCGAAGTGCAACGCCGCGCACCCCGTGCACACTCCGATCCAGGTATTCAGCCAGGCTCGCCGCCCCCACGCCCGCGATGACGGCAAAGAACCCGCCCAGCAACAGGATGCCTAGCCGATTGGGGCTCTCCGGCGTGACGGGCAGGCGCGCCGGCCCGGTCAACACGAAACGCTCCGCGTTGTCACCGGACTCCAGTTGCTCGGCCAGTCTGGCCTGCAACTGCTTTTCCTTGAGCTCGCCGAATTTTTTCAGGTTATTCGCGTAATCACGGCTCAGGGACTTGAAGTCACGTTCGGCCACGGGCGTCTTGAAAAGGCGTGCCTCGTAGTCGACCAGTTTGTCCTGCAGCTGGGCTTGACGTTCACGCTCCGCTCGCAGGGCCCCCTGTGCCGCATCCAGCTGACTCTTCAACGCCACGAAGCGTGGATTGTCCGGCGGGAGTGTCGGCGAGGAAGAGGCCGGGAGCACCGGATTGATGAGCGTCGCTTGCAGGCCGTTTTGCACGGCGGTGACCGCCGCCACGAGCTTGCGCACGCTCGGGTGCTCCTCGCTATAGCGCTGGCGTGCCTGGGCCAATTGTTCCTGGAGTGAAACCAGCTCTGCGAGTAATTCATCGGCGCGCGCGCCGAGGCCCGACTGATCGGCAAGCACACTGATTTCGTGGCGCATGCGTACAATGTCCGGATGCTCTGAGGAATACTTTGCCGACGCGCGCAGGTATTCGGCGGTGAGCTGGGCAAGGCGTTCGCCTGCGGAAAGGACGCGTTTGCCGTCCTCACCGACGATGTCCTTGAACGGGCTGGTGAGGCTCATCTCCGCTTCCGTGGCGTTGATGCGGCCTTCCAGGGTGCGTATCTGTTCGCGTGTGCGCTCGATCTCTTCCTCGGTTTTCTCGTACAGCTTGAGATTCATGCTCATGAGCTCCGGCAGTTCCTCCATGCGTTCCTGCTTGAACTCGGCGAGACGTTGTTCCTGCTGGTTCAGCTCCTCCTGCAAGGCGTCGGCCTCGCGACTGAGAAACTCTGAAACCTCGGCCGCTTGCTGGCCGCGTGCCTTGCGGTTTTCTTCCAGGTAGCGCTCCGCCAGCTGACGAGTGATCGCCTGGGCCACCTCCGGCGTATCCGCCGCGAAACCCACCGTGAACGCGATGGTGAGCGTGCTGCTTCCGCGCGCGTCGGGTCTGCTCGCATTGATGTCCACCATGGTGATCGCGATGCTCTTGCGGACTCGCTCCACGGCGCTGCCCGGGTCCGTCTTGCGGAGCTCGGGGTACAGGTCGAAATCCTCGGCGATCTTGAGCACGTTGTCGTAGGTGACGATGCGCTGGCGGATGACCTCGATCTGTTCCTGAACGTATCCGGTTACCGTGGTCTTGATGAGATCCGTCGGGATGGACTGGCGTTCGATGAGGATCGTCGCCTCCGAGCGGTATACCGGCGGGAGCAGGAATGCCAGCGCTGCGGACAGCGCGAGAATGAGCATGCCCGGCAAAATCAGAAGGCGCTTGCGGCGCCTTATGATCGCCAGCAGCTCCTCAAGGCCGAAGGTGTGTTGCAGAGCTTCCATCCTTGGTCACCTGCATCCTGGTGCATTAATCGAGCGTTACGGGCTGACCGTATCCAACAGAAAGATACCAGGCATTGCTTGTCGCACTGTCGGGATCCGAGTCCCGATCAATCCAGCGCAGACGGTACTCGGCGCCGAGACTCCATTGCCGATCAAGCGCGTGGCGCAACTCGGCGTTGAGCTCCACATACTGCCGCCCGGTGTTACGGAGTCTGTCCAACGGTGCGGTATCGAAGGCCCGCAGCGTGCTCAGGAATGCCGAGCGGGGGCCGACCTGCCGATTCCACCTGGCCACCAACTGGTCGCTCTCCACCAAATCGCCCAGGCCGTTGGGAAACACCTGGCGACGAACGGACAGCATGGTGTTGGCACGCTCGGTTTTCCCGCGCCACGAAAGACCGGCCACGAGACCGGTTTCATCCCCGGCGCCACTCACCCGGCGGATGCCCGCCTCCAGGGCGACGCTACCCACAGGCGAATAACTGTGGCTGTAACCCGTTGCGATCTCATAAGTATCCACCGCGCGGAGCCCTTCCGGTTCGAAGCGCTGGACACGCACATCCATGTTGATGGAATCGCGTCGCGAATACCGGTGGATGAAACGGGTGGACAGGACGTGACGATCATAGTCGACCAGCTCGATCCCTGCCGGTTCGTCGAAGCGCTGGGTTGACAGCACATAACCCAAGCGCAGCCGGTTTCTGGGGCTCAGGTTATGGGTCCATGCAGGCTTGACCGAAACACGCTGCCGTTCGACGGGACGCGTCACCAGGGCCACGTCGATGTCGCTGTCGGGTTCTTCGGCCAGATTCGGCGTCAGCTCGATGGTGCGATGCAGCGTATCGTTCATGTAGCTGGCATCCAGTTGCCATTTGTCTCGCGGCGCCCCCTTGCTGCCCGTGAGCTGGAAAAAATAGTTGCCGGACTCGCGTGTCGCATCGGACGCGCTGTATTCGATCGCATCGAGGCCGATGGTGGCGTCGAAGGTGCTCTGCGCGCGATCCCGGGTGATGCCCAGGGCGGTGGCGAGACGCAAACCGCGTTCACTTCGCGTCCCGGAGGGGACCAGATCGATGTTGTCGTCGTAGGTCCCCACCAGGCGCACGGTCGGATGCAACACCCAGGCCTCTTCCGCCTGCGTCATAGTCGAGGCCAGTGTGCACAGCAACACCAAGGCGGGCTTGCGGCAGCCGACGCCACGGTCCGTGTGGCAGGTCGATTGGGCCTTGGCCGATGTCGTGTGCTGCGCCACCCCTGTCGCGCCGCGAGGCCGCGCACGAATGCCTTGCCACACCACCACCCGGTCCTCAGGGCACCAGCACTACATCATTGCTGCGCAGCAGGATGTTTCGCTCCAGGCTTTTTCCCTTGCGTGCCGCGTCATAGTCGAATCGGTATACCGCGTTGTTCGTGCCGTCGCGGCGCAGTACCTGGATATCGTCGCGGGCGGCGTAGGGGGTCAAGCCGCCCGCCAGGGACAGCGCCTGCAGGACATCCACGTAGCGCCCCACCACATACTGGCCCGGTTTCTGCACTTCGCCGAGCACGTAGATGCGGAGGCCGGTGATCTTTTCCACCGACACGGTCACACGGGCGTCATGTACGAAATTACGCAGTCGCTCCGTGAGCAAATCCTGAAGCTCCGGAACGGTCTTGCCTGCGGCCATCAGGTTGCCGGCGAGCGGGAAGGATATCCGGCCGTCCGGCAATACCACCACGGTTCGCTGCAGGTTTTCCTCGTTCCACACCGAGATATCGAGCACGTCTTCGGGGCCGATAAGGTATTCGGTCGCTTCCGCGGGCGAGGGGGCACGGGCGATGGACTCGGCCGACGAGCAGCCCGCGAGTGTCAGCGTGAACAAGAGGCAGAGCAGCGCGGTGAGCGCCGCGAAGATAACTGAGGAGAGGCATGGGATGTGACGACTGACGGAGAACACGTCCCCTTGGCCGAGCTGACGCATGCGAAAGACTCCCAGGAACAAGACGGCGTTATGCACCAGCCGAGCGGGCTTCAGCGCGTTCTCAGCATAGCCGAGGTTATTTCTCTGTCCACCGCATCGAGTTACCTGGTTGCGTGACCGATATTGAGCTTCCTGCGTGACCGGTAACCCACTTCAGACGGCGGTTTGTCTTTCACGGCCAGTGGCCGTTTGTTTGTGACTCAGGCGGCATCGTCCGCTAGCACATCTCGATAGCATCGCGAGCCTGGGGTAGTCAGAAAAAGGGCAAGACGATGTCTCATATATCCGAGTCGTTCGCCAAGGTGATGCGCGTCTCGCGCGGCGGACGTTCTTCGTCAGCGGTGAGGGTGGCCAAGGGGCTGGGCTGCACACTCGCCGTGGCTGTGGTAGCGGGGGGAATGGGCCCTGCCATTGCGAGCACCACCGCGGCCGGCGCCGATGTGGCGATACGCATCAATGCCGGCGGACCGGCCTACGTGGACCGCGCCGGTAACAGCTGGCAAGCCGATACGGGCTTCAACACCGGCGGCAAGGCAACAGTGAATGTGGCCATCGCCGCGACCGACGAGGACACCCTCTATCAAAGCAACCGTTACGACAAGGCGGGGGGGCCCGAACTGGCATACGTCATCGACGTGCCCAACGGGGAGTACCGCGTAAACCTGCATTTTGCCGAGACCTGGAGCGGCGCGTGGTCGCAGGGTAAACGTGTGTTCGACGTACACCTCGAAGGACAGCAGGTCGAACAGCGGTTTGACGTGTTCGCCACGGCGGGCGCCAATACGGCCCTGATGAAGAGTTATACCGTCAGGGTCGATGACGGGCACCTCAACATAGGCTTCACCAATCGGGTGCAGAACCCGATGATCTCCGCCATCGAAGTGCTCGCACAGAAGCCGGCCGTACTACGCGTCAATGCCGGCGGCGGTCAGTACGTGGATCACAATGGCAACACCTGGCTCGCCGACCATGGCTTCAACGAAGGTTCCCGCGCCACCACGGACGGTGCCATCGCAGGGACTGATGACGCCAGCCTGTACCAGACCAACCGCTACGACGTCGCCGCGGCCCCGGAGCTGGAATACGCATTTGATGTGCCCAATGGCGATTACCTGGTGAACCTGCATTTCGCCGAAACCTGGAAGAAGGCCTTCAAGCCGGGCGTACGAGTGTTCGGTGTGACCATCGAAGATGAAAGCGTCGAGAGCGCACTCGATGTGTATGCCGAAGCGGGCGCCAGTACCGCCCTGGTACGGAGCTATCCGGTCACGGTGGCAGACGGTCGCCTGCAGATCGGTTTCGTGCACAAGGTGCAGAACCCCATGGTGTCCGGCATCGAGATCATTCCATGGCAACCCATGGCGATTCGGGTCAATGCGGGTGGTGGTCAGTACGTGGATCGCAGTGGAAGGACCTGGTCGGCGGACCAGGGCTTCAACACCGGTGCCACCGCCCGGGTGGATGCAGCCATCACGGGTACCGAAGACGATGAGCTATACCGGACCAACCGCTACGACAAGCCTGTGGCACCGGGATTGACCTACGCGTTCGAGGTCCCCAATGGGGATTACCGTGTGAATCTGCATTTCGCCGAGACGTGGAACAAAGGCTGGACGCCCGGAAAGCGCGTGTTCGACGTCCGGATCGAGGGCCTGGAAGTGGACAAGGCACTCGATGTGTTCGCTCTGGCCGGCGCCAACACCGCTCTGGTAAGGAGCTATACCACGCGTGTGGAAGACGGTGAGTTGCAGATCGAGTTCCTGCACGGGGTGCAGAATCCCAACGTGTCAGCCATCGAGATCCTGGCCTTGTCGGACAATGGAAACGACGACGGTGACGAGCCCTCCGAGGGCGACCAGGACCCGGGTGGCGACACCGGTGTCCCGGGCGATGGAACGGACCCGCTGCCTGATCCCGATCCGGATCCCCAGCCCAACGTCAGGCCCGTGGCGAACACCGACGCAGTGGCTGTGGAAGACGGCGTGGCTTCGCTCATCGATGTGCTGGCCAACGATACCGGTCTAGACAATCAACCGGTGGCGGTGAACATCGTCGCCAGCCCAGGCCACGGCACCGCCTGGGTGAAACCTGACAACACCATCGTGTATACCGCGGATGCGGGTTACGCTGGCACGGACGGTTTCACCTACCAGATCACCGATGCAGACGGTGAGGTTTCCCTTGCCAATGTGAGCATCGAGGTGAGCTGCCCACGCTGCGTGGTGGACTACGAACTGACCTTGTCCTGGGCACCCAATCCAGACGACATCCTCGGTTATCAGGTGTTCCGTGGGCCGACGGGGAAGGAGGCCACACAGCTCATTTCCGATCTGCCGCTGAACTCGGGGCTGCTCGATCCACGCGCGCCCAGTGTCCAGTTCCGCGCCCATGCGGACCTGGGACTCGGCGACGGTGAGCAGACCTGTTTCCGGGTCAAGGCCTATAACCACGACGCGGAATCCGACTACTCGTCACCGGTTTGCCGCATCAACTGAGCATCAGGAGCTGCCCAGGCCCGGCGCAAACGCGCCGGGCCTGCGTTGTCAGGCCATGCCAAGTGCTTCCAGCTCCCGCTCTGAAACGTTGCGGATACGACGCGCCTCGCGATCCCACTCGACGCGCCTGCCGAGCCGATAGGCGAGGGTGGCCATGTGCGACGACATGGCCTCTTCGAAACCTTCCTCGATACCGCAACTTGGTGTGCCTCCGTGCCGGATACAGCTCAACCATTCACGAATATGCAGGTGAGCGGGATCCACCCGCTTGCCGTCCCGTGAGGTGGAGAGCAGGCCCTTCTTGGCGAAATAACTGACGCTCGCGCTGGTCGTGGCATCCACCGACGTGGATGCCTGGACGACGATGGGTTGCCTCGGAGCGAGTACACCGTTTTGCCGCCAGTGTGCGTACCGGGGCGAGTCCTGTTCGGGGTGCACGATCAGGGCGTCGCCCAATTCCATGGTGCCGTCACGGCCCATGAGTTGCGTGCTGCGATCGTAGCTCGAGCCGAGAGTCGCACTGTACAAAAAGGTCATGCCGCGCTCACCGGCGCCGGCGGCGCCATAGGGTGTGAAATCATCGAACTCCATGGCGACCTGGAACACATCGGGAACCTCACGCCCGTCACGGAAGACGTATACGCCCCCGGTAGCCGTCACCGAGTCTGGGATACCCATCTCCAGCAGGCAGTTGATCCTGTCATAGTCGTGGGTGAGCAGATCACCGGACAGGCCGGTGCCATAGGCCCACCATTTGCGCCAGCGGAAAAACCGATCTGCATCGAAGGCGAGCTGCGGCCCGTCGCCGATGAACTGCGCCCAGTCGATGGTGGCGGGACTGGCCTGCGGGTGGATGGGGTTGATCCAGGCGCCGCTTTCGGTGTTGCGGTTGGTGGTCGCCTGGATGAGCGAGATGTGGCCGAGATAGTGTTTCTTGAGTATCGCGCGTGCAGCGAGAAAACTGTCCGTCTGGCGATGCTGATGTCCCACCTGGAAGACGATCCCCGAACGCTTCACCGCGTCATAAAGTGCGTAGGTCTCGCCGATACGATGCGTCATGCATTTTTCCACGTACACGTGCTTGCCGTGTTGCGCGGCGGCCAAGGCAATGGGCGCATGCCAGTGATCCGGTGTTGCAATGATGACGGCATCGATATCCGGACTTTTCAGCAGTTCGTGATAGGACTTGAACCGCTTTGGGTGTTGCTGCTTCATGGCAGCCGTCTCCATAGCGGTCTGGGCGTTTACCTCGAAGAGATCGCACACGCCGGCAATGCGTACGTTCAGATCGTCCTGAGCAAGAAACTCGTGCAACCGGGTGTCCTGCGGATTGCGCCGTGCACCGCTGCGCATATGCTGGAGTTCGTGACGGCTCGGGAACCCCGTCGCTTTGAGTAGATGCCGCCCCCGTGAACCATAACCGATGATGCCAAGGCGGATCGGATCGCCTTCTGCCGAGCCGATGGCGCGGGGTGGTTCGGGCTCGATTTCGAGCATGGCCAGGGGGTCGTGGTGCTTTCTTCCTTGCATCTCCGTCACGGCCCATGTCAATACGCCGAGTATCGGCACGCCCACGGCACCCTTGATGACAGCACGTCGATTCATCTGCGGCTTATCCAAGCCTTTTCTTCATCCATGTCTCACCGCCTTTCCTTAGGCTCAATACGGCGAAATGCCCGCGCACGTTCATGCAACCCGTTCCGGTCGCGAGCGATTATAGTCATACGATCGCGGCGCTTGGGTGACATGGCTATACAAGCCCGTCGGCTTGTCTATGCTGAACGCCAGCCACTATCTATCCGGTACACATGATTATCCGTCATCTGTGCGGGTAGTCATTGCTCATGCACGCCGGTCATGCATCTGCGGTGTACCACGCCACGATGCACGTGCGCATACGGGTGAAGCGTCTCGCATTGTTGTCCGCGCCACGCGTACTGCGCTCATGAACGATACGAACGGGAACTCACCGAATTTCGCAAGGAGATTCTTGTGCCCGCAGTGGAAGCCGTTGAGTTGGATGACGATTCGCGTTGGTTCGTGGTGTATACGAAACCCCGTTCGGAAGCGTTAGCGGAAGAACATCTGCGACGCCAGGGTTTCACAACCTATCTCCCGCGCCTCTGCCAGCCGCAGCATGTACGCGGGGTTTGGCGTGAGGTCATCAATCCGCTGTTTCCCCGCTATCTTTTCGTGCGCCTGCGTCCTGGCGTGCAGGATATCTCGCCGTTGCGATCCACGCGCGGCGTAACGACGCTGGTCCGATTCGGCGATCGTCTGGCGAGGATGCCGCCGGGCATGGTCGAAGCCCTGCGCGCCTGCGAAGATCCGCACTCAGGCGTGCACACGGCCGCGCGTGCGCTGTTCGCGACGGGGGATCCCGTGCGCATCATGCAAGGCGCGTTTGCCGGCCTAGAGGGGGTATTTCACGCTGCCAGTGGCGAGGAACGGGTAATCATACTGCTGCGTATCCTCGGCCGCGACGCAAACCCGGTCACGCTGCCGCTGGCGCACGTCGAGCCGGTGGCCAGCGTTACGCCGGTCTTACAGCGCACGCTGCCATGACAGCAAATCTGACGTCCCTGGGACGGGTCGTCCTCTGACACGGAGGTCCAAATGCGCAAGATAACGAAGGCGGTGTTTCCGGTGGCAGGCCTCGGCACGCGCTTTTTGCCGGCCACCAAAGCCAACCCCAAGGAGATGCTGCCCATCGTGGACAAGCCGCTTATCCAATATGCGGCAGAGGAGGCGGTGGCGGCGGGCATGACGGAGCTCATCTTCGTTACCAGCGGCGCCAAACGTGCCATCGAGGATCACTTCGACAAGAACTACGAACTCGAGGCAGAACTGGAGCAGAAGAACAAGCACAAGCTACTGGAGATGGTGCGGGATGTGGTCCCCGATGGGGTTTCGTGCATCTACCTGCGCCAGCCAGAGGCGCTCGGGCTTGGCGACGCGGTGCTGCGCGCCCAACCAGCGGTACAGAATGAACCGTTCGCGGTGATTCTGGCCGACGATCTCATCGACGATGGCCGCCGCGGCGTGACGCGCCAGATGACGGATCTCTATCAGGAGCACGGCTGCAGCCTGCTCGGCGTGGAGGATGTCCCGGCCAGCGAGACCGACAAGTACGGCATCGTGGAATCGAGCCCGCTCGACAAGCGGCTGTCAAGGGTCGGCGCCATTGTGGAGAAACCCCGGCCCGAAGTGGCCCGTTCGACTCTCGGTGTTGTCGGCCGCTACATACTCACACCGCGCATTTTCGAACTGCTGCGGCGCACCGGGCGCGGCTCGGGTGGCGAGGTCCAGCTCACGGACGGGATTGCGGCGCTGCTGGCCTACGAGCCCGTCTACGCCTATCGCTTCCATGGCCGGCGCTACGATTGCGGCAGCAAGCTGGGGTATCTGCAGGCCACGGTCGACTATGCGTTGCGGCACCCGGATCTGGCCGTGCCGTTTCGCGCCTATCTTGCCGGCTGCTGTGCGGATCCGGAGACCGTCTGTCCGGAGCCGAGCATGGGCGCGATGGCCGCCAACGGGTGAGGCACGGGCGATAAACCCGCGGCCCGAAGAATGTCACGTAGCTGCGCAACGTGACCTACGCCACTGAACAGAATTCGTCATTCCGGCGAAGGCCGGAATCCATCTTCGTACCGGGAATCCTGGCTTTTGCCGGGTGACGACGGTGTGTGACCTGTAGGTCACGTTGGCGCGCCAGCGCCTACGTCAAACGGGCCTGAAGAATGTCACGTAGCTGCGCAACGTGACCTACGCCACGGCAGCAGAATTCATCAATCCGGCGCAGGCCGGAATTTATCTTCATGCCCCTGGGAATGGCTTTCGCCGGGTGACGAGAGGTGTGAGTGCGCCGTGACGACGGTGTGTGACCTGTAGGTCGCGTTGGCGCGCCAGCGCCTACGTGACAAACGGGCCTGAAGATGTCACGTAGCTGCGCAACGTGACCTACGCCACGGCAGCAGAATTCATCAATCCGGCGCAGGCCGGAATCCATCTTCATGCCCCTGGAAACGGACCTGCACAGAAACGGCAGCGGCCATCATCAGGAGACGCGGGGTGCATCTGGCGGTATCATGATGCGTCCTCGTCCACTGCACCTCGCCCTTGTGTTCACACCCGAGTCCCTGTCCGTTTCCCTGTCCACCTTCACACTCATCGCCCTGGCGGAAATCGGCGACAAGAGCCAGCTGGTGTGCATGACCCTGGCGGCGCGCCATCGGGCGAGGCCGGTGATCGTTGGCGCCGCCACCGCGTTTTTGCTGCTCAATGCCCTTGCGGTGCTGTTCGGCGCGGGTGCCGCGGCCTGGGTGCCGGAGCGTGTGATGGCCGGCGTGGTCGCCGTGCTGTTCGCAGTATTCGGCATCCATGCCCTACGCACGGAGGAGGCAACAGGGGACGAGGTAGTCATCGAACGCCCCGGACACGGAATTTTTCTCACCACGCTGCTGCTCATCCTGGTGGCCGAGTTCGGTGACAAGACACAACTCGCCGTGGCCGGGCTTGCCAGCAGCCTCCCGCCTGGTCCCGTCTGGCTGGGCGCAACCACCGCCCTGGTGGCCATCTCGGCACTGGGCGTATGGGCCGGACGCGCCGTTTTCCAGCGCGCCCCGCTGCACTGGCTTCACCGCATCGGCGGCGCCATTTTTCTCGTGTTCGCCGCTCTGGCGGCCTGGCGGGCGCTGGCCTGAGCCGTGGGCCTGGCTCAGCTGCGCAGCGTCTTCAATGCGCCGCCCCAGGCAATGAGCTGATCGATGACGGTGTGTAGCGTCTGCTCGTGGAAGGACGCCGGCTTGAACACGTGCATGTCCTCGAAATCGGTGTACAGCGACAAAGCGACCTGCGCACGCACGTCCGCCACCTGCAGTTCCGCCATGACCAGGCGCAGGCTCTCCACCGCCCGTGTGCCGCCGGCGCTGCCATAGCCGATGAAACCCGCGGCCTTGTTGTTCCATTCCTTATAGATGAAATCGATGGCGTTCTTGAGGGCGCCGGACGTGCCGTGGTTGTACTCGGGCGTCACGAACAGGAAGGCGTCGAATTGGCCGATCCTCGCCGCCCAGGTCTTGGTGTGTTCCTGGTGGTACTGGTCCATGGCCGGCGGCATGGACTCGTCGAGCAGCGGCAGATTGAAGTCCCTGATGTCCACCAACTCGAACTCCGCGTCGCGTCGTTGCGTCGCGATGCTGTACGCCCACTGCGCCACCGACTCGCCGATTCTTCCCGGTCGTGTGCTGCCGATAATGATGGCTATCCTGAGCATGTTCTGGTCCTCCATGACCGATGTAGATCAGGGTGGCAGAGCTTGCGGGTTAATCAATGGCGCGGGCTTCAGTCACGCCTTGACAGCCTGATGAGGCCAGCCAGGGTTTAAACGGTCGACGTGACCAGGAGAACGATACGCGCCGGTGCCGGGAGCCCGGCCCGTGTATAAGGTGGTGCATCTTCGTTAAGCATGACGTCCTCGCGCCGCCTTGTCTCAGGGCGTGGGAGGAGAGGGAGCAAGAAGGGCTGCTACAACGGCGAAAGGTGATCAAGAGACCGCCCACAGGGGAGGGATGAGACATGGGTGTCGAGCGCGAGAAGATGCTCGCCGGTGAACTCTATGACCCCTTCGATCCTGAGCTGGTCGCTGCCCGGGAACGTGCGCGGGATTTGTGCCACGCGCTCAACGACACGCGGGAGGCGCAGCAGCGGGAGCGACGCCAGCTACTGGAACGTCTTTTCGGTTCCGGTGGCGATAGCGTGTGGATGCAACCGCCGTTTTACTGTGATTACGGCGCCAATATTCACTTGGGCACGCGGGTCTACTTCAACTTCAACTGCGTCGTGCTCGACGTCTGTGAAGTGCGCATAGGGAGCTATACACTGTTCGGGCCGGCGGTACAGATTCTCACGCCACTGCATCCGTTCAATGCGGCACAGCGCCGAGAGCGAGAGTCTGGAAAAGCGGTGGAGATCGGTGCAGACGTCTGGGTGGGTGGCGGCGCACTCATACTGGCCGGTGTCCGCATCGGTGCACGGGCAGTGATCGGCGCCGGCAGCATCGTGACGCGTGACATACCTGAAGGTGTCTTCGCGGCCGGCAATCCATGCAGGGTTATCCGAGACATTTCCGAATAGAATCGCCGTGCCCCTGATTGTGTGCGCGGCCGCAGCCACGCCGAACGCCGATTTTTCGCTAAGGCCAGGGGATGATGAAATCCTGCATGTCGTCCGGATCGGGCAAGGTGTCTTCCGAAAGCGCAAAGCCGGCGACCGAAACACCCGCCATCCGCGTGCTGTCGGTTTTCCCCGCTACCAGCGGATGCCACGGAGGCAGCGGCTTACCCTCGGCGAGCAGTCGGTAGGCGCAACTCGAAGGTAGCCACTGCATCGTTTCCAGTCGGTCCGGTGCGAGCACCAGGCAATCGGGCACCAGCGCCTGCCGCTGTTCGTATTGAGCGCAGCGACAACTCGTCAGGTCGAGGAGTTGGCAGGCCACCTGCGTATAGAACACCTCGTCCGTCTCGTCGTCCTGCAACTTGTGCAGGCAGCAGCGCCCGCAGCCATCACACAACGCTTCCCACTCTTCACGTGTGAGTTCTTCCAGACGCTTGTCGGTCCAAAACGGTTTCATGGATAGTGCCAACATCAGTGCGTGTGGCGAGAGGGATGGAAAAGCTCCGCAGTGTGAGCGTGATCGCCGAGGATTTCGACGGCGGCAGAATTATTGCTGAATTCGATCAGTAAAGCCCCGCACGGCGAATTCCTGCGGGGCTTTGTTTGCGCGTTGTTCGAGATTTCAGCCGCAGCTGCCACCGCCGCAACCGCCGCAGCCACTGGACTTGCTGCCCGAGCCGCAGCCGCCCTGGTCCGAGCCGGGCGGGACGAAGCCCGGGTCGTTGGGGTTGAGGAAAATGAAGCGGAAGTCGCCGGGTTCCAGTTCCACGTAATCGAGGGTGGCGCCGGTGAGGAGTTGTTCATGGGTCGGATGGACGATCACTTCGATGCCCTCGCACTTGAAAACGAGGTCGTCGTCGGTGCATTCGTCGAAGCCCATGCCGTACTCGATGGAGCCGTCGTCCTGGCGCCGTGCAGCGAGGCGCAGGGACAGGTTCTGCATGCCGCCTTGCTCGGCGGCCGCGAGGATCTGCTTGGCGGCATCGGGGGTCACGGTGATCATGCTGCTCTCCTTTTATGAATCAGGCGGTGTTTGAAAGGCCGCGGACCCGCCTTACGAAATCCACGAATGCGCCGGCCCAGGGGCTGCCATCCAAATGGCGCAGGTGCGCGTAGTTGGCGAGCAGGTGCTTGTAGACGATGCCGTCGTGGCCACCGTCGATGCCGGCGCCACGCTCGACCTCGTAGGCAAAAGTGAGTCCTGGCGAGACGTTTTCCAAGTGCGAATAATGAAACTCATGGGCGTCGAAGGCCGCGCCGGCGGGACCGGGGCCCCAGGGCGCCGCCCCGGTGGCCCTCAGGCGGGTGTAGCCGCGGCCCACGGGCTTATCGGTTACCACCGTATCGGCCGGGATGACGCCTACCATATCCGCGCGCCGGTCTTTCCAGGCAATGGAGCGGGTGAGATACATGAGCCCGCCGCATTCCGCGTAAACAGGCATGCCAGCTTCGATGGCCGCGCGGATGGACTCATGCATCGCGGTATTGGCGGCCAGCACGTCCATCTGGGTTTCCGGAAACCCACCGCCGATGAAAACACCATCGACCACAGGCAGATGGCTGTCGACCAGGGTGTCGAAGGGCACCAGGGTCGCGCCGGCGGCCTGCAGGGCCTGCAGATCGTCCGGGTAGTAGAAGCCGAAGGCGCGATCGCGTGCGATGCCGATACGCACCGGGGTTCCAGCGGAAACATTCCCGGACGAGGGCTGCGCCTGCGGACTTGGTTCGGCAGTCGTGGCAAGCCGTTCCAGCGCATCCAGGTCGATGTAGTCGGTCACCGCCGCCGTAATGTCCTGCAGGATGCTGCGGACCTTGGCTTCCTCGTTGCTTGGGATGAGGCCGAGGTGGCGTTCGTCGATGATAAGGCGCGGATCGCGGTGGACCATGCCGAGCACGGGCAGGTCGGTGTAATGGGCCACCGCCTCACGCAGACGGGCCTCGTGACGGGTACCGGCCACCTTGTTGAGGATCACGCCGGCAATGCGGATGGACGGGTCGAAGCGCTGAAAGCCGAGTAGTAACGGCACCACGCTGCGGGTCATGCCGCGTACGTCTACCACCAGCACCACGGGGCTGCCGAGCAGGGCGGCGAGGGCGGCGTTGCTCTGGGTGCCTTCCACGTCGAGGCTGTCGAACAGCCCCATGTTGCCTTCAATAACCGCCGTATCGGCATCGTTCGTGTGTTTGGCGAACAGGTGGCGAATCTCGTTGGTCTGCATGAGGTGCAGGTCGAGGTTGTAGCACAGGCGCCCGCTGGCCGCGCCCAGCCACATGGGGTCGATGAAGTCCGGTCCCTTCTTGAACGGCTGCACGCGGCGCCCGCGCGCGGCCAACGCCCCGCAGATCCCGAGCGTGAGCGTGGTCTTGCCCGAGGACTTGTGGGGTGCAGCGACGAGGAAGTGGCCCTTGGTCATGCCGCCGCCTGGAACTTCTCCCGGTTGCGCGCATGCCATAGGGCCTTGGCCTGCGCCTCGGCGTCCAGGCGGTCACTGGCCCGCCCCATCATGTGCAGGGTGAGTGCCACGGTGCCGATGACGGCGGCCACACCGTAATCGTCTTCGGCCGTGCCGGCCCACACCCGCGCCAGATGACTCACGTCCAGTTCATCGTTGCGCACGTGGCGTTTTTCGAACATGGGGGGCCATTCCTCTTCAGTGAGCTCACCGTTGTGTACCCCCTGGACGAGGCAGGCGATATCGGGGTTGCGCTCGATTTCGCCCCCTTCACCTTTGATGACCGCCATGTGTGGCTGATCCAGCAGCTGCGCGGCCACCTGGTGCGTGGGGCGGTAACCGGGATGGAAGATGCCTTGCATCATGCACGGTGCATCGAAAGGATTCAGTAGCCGTGCAATGGTGTGTACCGGGGAACGCAGGCCGAGCAGGGGACGCAGCTCGATGATCTGGTGCAGCTTGGGGCTCAGGTGCTCCAGGTCCATGTAAGCGAAGTTCATTTCACTCAGGTGACGGCGGGCCTCCTCGAAGCTGGAGGCCACGGGCACGCCGAGCAGGGGCAGTACGCTCTTGGTGTAGATGCGGCCCGCAGTATGGCCGCTGGCACCATGCATGAACACGCGGATGCCGCTCTCGGCCATGAGCAGGGTGGCCAGCAGATACCAGGGCAGCTGACGCTTCTTGCCTGCGTAGGAGGACCAGTCCAGGTCCACGTTCACTCCGTCCTTGGGGACGTTCAGGTGCGCGCGGATGGCGCGCACGAAGGCCGCCACTTCCTCAGGCGTCTCCTCTTTGACACGCATGAGCATGAGAAAGGCGCCGAGCTGAATGGGCTGCACCTGCTCGCTCATGATCAGGGCCATGGCATCGAAGGCCTCCTGCCCGCTCAGGGCGCGCGAACCGTTGCGACCCTTGCCGAGAATCCGGATGTACTGCGCAAACGCATGTTCTTCGCTCATGCCTCACCTTCGAAAAAAAGCATTAACCACGGGGTACACGGGGAACACGGGGGAAAGAGGGGAGATTCAGTCCTTCCCCGTGTACCCCGTGTTCCCCGTGGTTTGATCTTTTTGCACTGTAAGACCTTACCACCCGTCAGGGTACCCCAAAGACGACGACACCGCTGTCCTTGCGGAGCAGCGGTGTCGTTTGCGGGGCGAGGGCCCTTATGCCGCGGCTTTCACCGCTGCGCTGTCCTCGGTCTTGGCAACGACCTGCTCGTCGCCCAGGGACTCGGGCAGGAAGCGCAGCAGCTTCAAGGCCACTGCCGTCGCCGCCAGGGTGATGGCAACGCCGGCGAAGCCGAGCAGGACTTCCGCGAGGGTGGGCGAATAGGCGTTGATGGCGCCATCCGCGAAGCTGCTGGTGGCCTCGAAGCCCGGGAAGATGGTCATCGGGAACGCCTGGCCGCCGATCACGATCACGTAGACCTGGGCGAAGCCGCCGATGATCACCAGGCCCGCCGCCGTGGCGATCATGCTGCGGGACTTGCCTGTGCTCGGGTGATAGAGCAGGGCCAGGGGCAGCAGGCTGCCGAGACCGATCTGCACCACCCAGAACAGGGCGGTGAAGATGCCCCCGTCACGCAGGATGAAGGCTTCGACGCCGTGATGCTCGGTGGCGTAGAGGTTCATCAGGTGGTAGGCGAGCACGAAGTAGAGTACGCCGCCCACGAAGACGCCCAGCAGGTTCTTCAGGCGAAACAGCACGGCGTCGCCCAGCGGGCGGTCCGTCATGCGGTAGGCGGCCATCAGCACCAGCAGGAACACGGCCAGACCGAAGGCGAAGGACATGACCACGAACATGGGCGCCATCACGGCCTCGTCGAAGGCCTGGCGTGACACCAGGAAGCCGAAGATGGAGCCGGTACCGGTGGTGAGGATCAGGCGCCACAGGAAGGCGACGAAGCCCACCTTGCCGCTGAACTTCTTCATGGAACGGTCCAGCATGGTCCACAGGTACACGGCCACGATGACCATGAAGCCGGTATACAAAATCACGTTCCACGCGAAGATGGACTTGAAGTTGTACTTGGTCATGGCGACGATGAGGCGGTCGGGGCGGCCCAGGTCGAGCACCAGCACCGCAAGGCCGCCAGCGAGCAGAGTGATCGCCAGCAGCCCCGAGAGCGGTGCCAGGGGCTTGTACATGGTCTTGCCAAATACCGAGCCGATGGACGCTACGTTCAGGGCGCCTGACGCGGCCACGATCAGGAAGATCGCGAACACGTGCGGCATGCCCCAGACGACCTGGTTGTTCATGCCGGTGACCCAGTGACCGTTATGCTCCATGTAGTACACGGCGCCCAGGCCGGCGACGATGATCGCACCCAGGATGGCGAGCAGGGCCCAGAAGCCCTGACCTCCCTCGATTTGCGTAAAGCGCACTTTCTTCATGCTTCAGCCTTCCGAATCGTTAGATGCCGCGGTAGCGAACGCCGGGGTTAAGGCCGAGATCGGCGCGGATGGCGGTGGTGGCGTAAGTCTTGACGGTCTTGGCGATCTCGCTGTTGGGATCGTTCAGGTCGCCGAAGATGATCGCCTTGTGGCCATCCGTGTTGCAGGCCTCGACGCACGCCGGCTGCTGACCTTCGTCCACACGGGTGACGCACAGGGTGCAGGCCTCGACCGTACCCTTGCCGCGCGGGGCGTGGGGGCGCTGGTCGGTGACGTCCTCGTGGATGAACGAACGTGCCTTGTAGGGACAGGCCATCATGCAATAGCGGCAGCCGATGCAGATGTGCTTATCCACCAGCACGATGCCGTCCGCACGCTTGAAGGAGGCGCCCGTGGGGCACACGTCCGCGCAGGGCGGATTCTCGCAGTGCTGGCACATCATGGGCAGCGAGTGCACGGAACCTGTGCTCTTGTTGCGCAGATCCACCTTGCGGATCCACTGGGCGTCCGTCTGTGGACGGCCGTGGTCCTTCACCCCGTTCCATTCGTGGCAGCCCTTCACACAGGCGTCGCAGCCGCTCGAACACTTGTTGGTGTCGATGAGCATGCCCCAGCGCACCTTGCTGGTGACCGCCTCGGCCGCAGGCTTGGCCTGGGCTACGCCGTACAGCATCACGCCGGAGGCGAGGGAGACACCCGCAGCGAGCGTGGCGCCCTGGCTCAGAAACTCACGACGGGCCAAATCCGGATGTTTCTGTTCGCTCATTCTGCTCCACCTGTCTGTTCGCTAGCACCCGCGAGCTGGTTGAGCAGCTCACCCGCGGGCTGGTGCGCCGCGGCGGCCTTTTCCATCCCCGGAGTGATAATGGGGTGGAAGGTGGTGGTCTTCTCGGGCTTGGTCGCATGGCACCCGAAACAGTCGATCTTCACACCTGCATACTGATGGCAGCTTGCGCAGAAGTGCTGACCCTCGTCCTTGCCGGCCGCCGCGTCATTCTGCTCGGCGGCATGGCACTCGAGGCACTGCTTGAGGCTGTACTTCGTGGTGCGGACACCGTCATGCATCGTGTTGTCGCGGTGGGCCATGAGGTAATCCATGTGCTTGCGGCGCATGACATCCGTGTCTTCGACGCACTGATCCCCCTTGGCCTCGGGCAATTGAGGCATCGGCACCCGGCCGCCCCCGGCGGCAAGGGCTGGTGCTGACAGCGTCAGCACCAGCACCGCCGTATGGAGTAGCTTGGTCAACCGGTTCATCGTTGGCTCCTTACTCGCCCATGCCCATCTGGATGTAGCCGGTGGGGCACACATCGGCACAGATGTGGCAACCGATGCACTTGGCGTAGTCGGTGTAGACGTAACGGCCCGTGGTCGATTCCTTCTTCGGCGTCTTCAGCACGGCCGCCTGCGGGCAGAACACCACGCAGTTGTCGCACTCGAAGCACATGCCGCAGCTCATGCAACGCTTGGCCTCGGCGATGACCTCCGCCTCTTCCAGTGCCACCAGACGCTCTTCGAAGTGACCCAGGACCTGGTTCGCGTCCACTTCGATGTGCTTGCGCTTGTGGCGCGGCGTGAACGCGAAGTGGCCGAGGAACAGCTCGTCGGCGGAAATGATCTCGTGGGCCGAGCGGTCTTCGTAGTTGTGCACCGCGAACTTGTCGGCCGAGGTGCCACGCAGGCCAAGATCGATCTCCTTCGCGAAGCCTTCAGCCTGGATGATCTCTTCTTTCGCCTTGGCCTGGAAGGAATCGGGCTCCAGACCGGCTTCACGCAGCTTGTTCAGCAGGTTGAAATGGTGCACGTCCACCTTCGGGCGATTCACCAGCTGCTCATGCTTCAGGTAGTGGTCGACGCTCTCGACCGCAACCGATGCCTGGCCGATGGCGGTGGTGAGCAGGTGGGGACGCACGATGTCGCCGCACACGAAGTAACCGGGCTTGTTCGGCACCTGGAAGTGCTTGTCGGCATCGATCAGGCCACGTGCGTTCTGGAAGGACTCCATGCCCTCGAGATTACCGGTCTGGCCGATGGCGGCGACGACCAGGTCTGCTTCGATGACGTATTCGGAACCCTCGATGGCCTTGCCCTTGTCGTCGAGCTTGGCGACCTTCAGGCCCGTGGCACGACCGTCGGCACCCTTGATGACCTCGACCGGGCTCAGCTGACCGAAGATCTTGACACCCTCGCGGGTGGCATCTTCGATCTCGTGCTGGGCCGCCGGCATCTTCTCGATGGGCGAGCGGGAAATCAGGGTCACGTCAGCGCCCTGGCGCTGTGCGCTCTTGGCGACGTCGCTGGCGGTGTGGCCGAGGATGATGTACTCGGGGCGATCCTTCTCGTTCTCGACGCTGATGTGGCCGAGACGGCGGGCCACGGAGGCCACGTCGATGGAGGTATCGCCACCACCGATGACCAGCACCTTGCCGGACACGTGCTGCAGTCGACCTTCATTGAACGCGGCCAGGAAGGCCACGCCGGTGATGCAGTTGGGGGCGTCGGCGCCGGGCACGGGCAGGGCGCGGCCGGACTGGGCACCCAGGGCGAAGATGATGGCGTCGTACTGCTTCTCGAGGTCGGCCAGCTGAACGTCCTTGCCCACCTTGACGCCGCACTTCACTTCTACGCCCATGCCGGCGATGCGGTTGATCTCGCCATCGAGCACGTCACGGGGCATGCGGTAGCCGGGGATGCCGTAACGCATCATGCCGCCGAGCTGGGGCAGGGCTTCGAAAATGGTCACGCCATGGCCCTTGCGGCGCAGCTGGTAGGCCGCAGCCAGGCCGGCGGGGCCGCCGCCGATGATGGCGATCTTCTTGCCGGTGTCGGCGCCAACCTGGAATTGCAGGCCGGCCTTCAGGGCCTGGTCACCGATGTACTGCTCGACGGAGTTGATACCGACGAAATCTTCGACCTGGTTACGGTTGCAGCCGTCTTCGCACGGCGCCGGGCACACGCGACCCATCACGGACGGGAACGGGTTCGCGTCGGTGGAGCGGCGGAAGGCGTATTCCTGCATGGTCATGCCGGCCGGGGCCTTCTCCATGCCGCGGATGATGTCCAGGTAACCACGGATGTCCTCACCGGCAGGGCAGCTGCCCTGGCAAGGCGGCGTACGGTGCACGTAGGTGGGGCACTTATGGGTCCAGCTCGCCTGCCAGATTTCCTGATTCCACGAACGGGGCTTGCTGTCGCCGTCCTTGTAGCGGCGGAAGGTCAGATTCTTCTTCATGTCGTCGCTGGAAGTCGCCATTTCGAATCTCCTATGCGTTAAACCTTGTTATGTCCCGCCGTCTGGCGAGTCACGAATGAACTATTCGGCCGCTTCTTCTTCGGCGTCCTCTTCGACACTGGGGCGCGTAAGCACGATGGCCGAGCTCACGAGCTGATGGACACTCATGATCATGTCCATCTTCATGCCGTAGTAGGGGAGCACCTTGGCGAACTGGCTCTTACAAATGGCGCAGATGGCCGCCAGATTGGTGACCTTCCGGTCTTCCACCACTTCCTTGAGGGCTTCCATGCGGGGCAGGGCGCCCTTTACACGGATTTCCATGAGATCGTCTGTGAGCAGACCGCCGCCACCACCGCAGCAGAAGGTCTTCTCGCGGATGGTATCGGGGTCCATGTCCACGTAGTTGTTGCAGACCGCCTTGATGACGGCACGCGGAATGTCGAACTGGCCGCCCGGCTTGTCGCCCATGCGGCTGGCGCGCGCTACGTTGCACGAGTCGTGGAAAGTGACCACGCGGTCGTCGTTCTGTGACTTGTCCAGCGTGAGCTTGCCTTCCTTGATGAGGTCCCAGGTGAACTCACAGATGTGCTGGGGCGCGGGGTAGCGCGGATCCAGCTGCTTCTGCAGCTGCAGGGCCCACTCGTCGGTGGCGCCATGGCCAACGCCGGCCGTGGTGTTCCAGAAGTTGTAGGCCACGCGCCAGGCATGGCCGCATTCGCCGACCACGATGCGCTTTACGCCCAGGTCGATGGCGGCCTTGCGGATGCGCTCGGCGGCACGCTTCAGGTTCTCGTAGCTGCCAATGAACATGGAGAAGTTGGCCGCTTCCGATGCGTAGGTGGACACGGTCCAGCTCACGCCGGCCTCGTGGAACACCTTGGCGTAACCCATCAGACCGTCGATGTGCGGCTCGGCGAAGAAGTCGGCAGAGGGGGTCACCAGCAGGATGTCCACGCCCTTCTTGTCGACCGGCATCACCACGCGGGTGCCCGTGCTGTCGAAGATCTCCTCGGCGAATTCTTCGAGGGTGGCCTCGAGTGCCGGACCGGGCAGGCCGAGGTTATTGCCGACCTTGTGCACCTTGCCGAGGATCTCGTTGCAGTACTTCTGGCCGTAGCCTACGGAATCGAGGATCTCACGCGCTGCCATGGAGACCTCGGCGGTGTCGATGCCGTAGGGGCAGAACACCGAGCAGCGGCGGCACTGCGAGCACTGGTGGAAGTAGCTGTACCACTCATCCAGCACTTCACGGGTCAGGTCACGGGCACCCACCAGCTTGGGGAAGTACTTGCCGGCAAAGGTGAAATAACGGCGGTAGACGCTGCGCAGCAGGTCCTGGCGCGCCACCGGCATGTTCTTCGGGTCGTGGGTGCCCTGGAAATAGTGGCACTTGTCCGTGCAGGAGCCACACTTGACGCAGGCATCCAGGAAGACACGCAGGCCGCGGTACTTGCCCAGCAGGTCGCCCATCTTGTCGATGGCCTTCTCCTGCCAGTCGGGCAGCAGCTCGCCAGGGAAACCCAGCGCTTCCTGGTGCTCAGGCGCCGCGACAAAAGGCTTCAAATGCGCCGTCGCGTCATTCTTCAAAGCGGGAACCGTCGGGTATTCCCGCATTTCGGGGGTCTGAAAATCGGCCACGCGATTCTCCTTAGTTCACTGTCCGGCTCGTGCGATCACTTGTCCAGGCTGGCAGCCCAGGGCGCCAGATGGCGGCGCTCGCGCGGGTTGTCGATCTGGTTACGGGTCGGGCTGAAGAAGACGCCCGGGGCATGCAGCAGCTTGCTGACGGGGAAGACGATCATCAGCACTGCGACGAGGAACAGATGGACGAGCAGCGCCGGGTCGGTCGGCAGCGGCTGCGGATCGAAGTACATGAGGCCGAGGAAGAAGGCCTTCACGGCGACGATATCGGTGTGCGCCACGAACTTCATACCGAGGCCGCTGATACCGATGCCCACGAGTAGAGCGAGCATCAGGTGATCCGACGGAGAGCTGATGTAGCGGATGCGCTCCACCACGATGCGGCGGCCCCACAGCGCGAGCAGACCCGCGACCATGGCGAGGCCCCCGTAGATGCCGAAGGGCTGGACCGACGTGAGCAGGAAACCCGGTTCGGCTACGAAATAGCGCCCGTGGCGCAGCAGCACAAGGGCCAGGCCCAAATGGAACATCCAGCCAAAGATCCAGATCCATTTGTTGGATTTGAACAGGCTTTCGAACAGCACGACCTCACGGGCCATGCGCAACACCACTCCCGACCCAGTGGTCGGTGCGGGCGTCGTGGGAATCTTGAGCGGAGCGGGCGTCTTGGCGTACTGCGTGATCTTGCGGGCAAGCCCGAGCACGAACAATCCCGTCGCCAGGTAAAAAAGAACCACGTAAAACGTCGTCAGGAACGACATCGGACAACGACCCTCTGCTGATGGAGAACCAAGCAACGGGGGGGATTGCTCCCCCCCGAAAGCCCAAGGCTTAGATGCAGCCGGTCGGCTTCGGCAGGCCGGCGATCTTGCACGCCTGCTTGGCGGGACCGTAGGGGAACAGCTCGTACAGGTACTTGCTGTTGCCCTTCTCAGGCCCAAGCTTCTTGCCAATGGCCTTGGTCAGCACGCGGACCGCCGGGGCGATCTGGTACTCGTTGTAGTACTCACGCAGGAAGTGGATCACTTCCCAGTGCGCGTCGGTCATCTCGACGCTTTCGCTCTTGGCGAGTTCGATGGCAGCAGCCTCATCCCAATCAGCCAGATTGAGCAGGTAGCCTTCTTCGTCGGTCGCAAGCGACTTGCCGTTTACTTCAAGTGCCATGACATCATCTCCTCAGTCAGTTGAATCTCGGAACTACAGCCAGGCTTGTACTTTGCCGTTTTCAACGGCAAGGTCAACAAATCCACTGTAATCGACGAGCTTGATACCATCCATGACCTTGGCGCGCACGCCTCGGGCTTTCAGGTCCGGTTCCAGGGCAAAGATGGTGAAGTCAGCCATCGCCTTCTTCAGCGTCTCAGCCACTGCGGTGTTCTGCATGGCGGCATAAACGCCGTCCTCGATGAGCAGGATGGTGCTGCCCTTGGTGGCATAGGCCAGGCAGCTCTCGAGGGAGTTTTTCTCAAAAGGCGACTTGTTAACGGTGTGCAACATGCTTTTCCCCTCTTAAAAGGTCAGGACGACGTCCTGCTCTTCCATCAGGCCGGCGATCTCTTCACGAGACATCACCTGCACGTCGACGAGCAGATCTTCTTCCGATAGACCGCGGGCCTCGAGCGCCTCTTTTTCGACGTAGAGCTTCTCCACGTCGTACATCTCCAGGGCGCGGTAGGTGGGGGAGAAGTTCTTCATGCCGATGTCGGCGGTGTCCTGGCCCTTGACGAGCTGGTATACGCCGTCATCGATGAACACCAGGCTGACATCCTGCTCGAAGGCGGCACCGATGAGCACCACTTCGAGAGATTCCAGCGCGTAGACGGTGCCGTACGGAGCCTTGCGGTTCACGTAGCAGAACTTCTTGACTGCGCCGCCTTCCATCATTTCGTCACTCATTGCTTGCTCCCCAAATCAGTCGCCGAACACCACGAGGCGATCGGACTGAATGCCGCCTTCGATCAACTGTCCGAGACCCGAGATACGGAAGCCCGGAGCGATGTTGTCTGCGTCCTTACCGTTGCGCTTCGCCTCGTCGGCGTCGGCGATGCCGCGGCGCTGGGCCGCGGCAACGCAGACGACGAGGTCGATGTTGTGCTTGGCAGCAAGGTCGCTCCAACGGTTGACGATGTTGCGGTCATCCTGGGGCGGCGTAGTCAGGCGCGTCGCGTTGTTGACGCCGTCGTGGTAGAAGAACACGCGAAAAATCTCGTGGCCCTTCGCCAGCGCAGCCTCACAGAACTTGTACGCGCTGTCCGACGCCTGGTGAGTGTACGGACCCTCGTTAACCTGGATCGTAAACTTCATTGGAACGTCTTACCTCTTCGCTTAGAAGCGGATGTGGGCCGAAGCATTCAGGTTCACACGACCACCGCGCCAGTTGTCGATGTGGTACTTGGTGAACGGCAGGCCGGTCAGCTCGAAGAAACGGGGCCAGCCAATGCGCTCGACCCAGTCACCGATACGTTCCCAATCCTTCGCATCCTGCTTGTAGACGGCGAGGATCTTCTTCACGACCGCAGCGACTTCCGGCCAACGCGGGGCGTTGTTCGGCAGGCCGGCAGCGACCAGCTTGTGGAACATCGGCTTGGAGCGGGCGTTGGAGTGCTTGCCGCCGACCCAGATGGCGAGCTTGGAATGCTCGGGATCGTTGATCTGCATCGGGGGGCACGGCGGGAAGCAGGCGCCGCAGCACACGCACTTCTTCTCGTCGATTTCCAGCGAGGGCTTGCCGTTGACCATGGCCGGACGGATGGCCGCCACCGGGCAACGCGCCACGACGGACGGGCGTTCGCACACGTTGGCCACCAGGTCGTGGTTGATCTTGGGCGGCTTGGTGTGCTGGATGTTGATGGCGATGTCACCCTGACCGCCGCAGTTGATCTGGCAGCAGGAGGTGGTGATGTGCACGCGGTTCGGCATGTCTTCCTTCACGAACTCTTCGTGCAGCTCATCCATCAGCGCCTTCACCACGCCCGAGGCGTCGGTGGCGGGGATGTCGCAGTGCAGCCAGCCCTGGGTGTGGGAGATCATGGTCACCGAGGGACCGGTGCCACCGACCGGGAAGCCTTCCTTCAGGAGGGTGTCGATCAGGGGCTGGACCTTGGCTTCGTCGGACACCATGAACTCGATGTTGGAACGCATGGTGAAGCGCACGTGACCTTCGGCGAACTTGTCGGCGATGTCGGCCAGCTTGCGAATGGTGTACACGTCCATCTGGCGCTGGGTGCCAGCGCGGACGGTCCACACCTTGTCGCCGCTCTTGGCAACGTGCATCAGCACGCCGGGACGCGGACGCTCGTGATACTTCCACTGGCCGAAGTTCTTCTTCAGCACAGGATGCATGAACGGAAACGGATCCGGCACGCCACTCTCAATCGGCATACGAGGAGCAGACATCATTACCTCCGATTTCTCTCAAAAATTACTGCTTATTTGGTTTGCGGGGCGCTTCGTCATCGAAGCACCCCGCGCAAAGAACGCTCAAAGCGCCGATCAGTTGGCTGCGGCCGCCTTACGCTCGAACCACTTCTTCGCTTCCTCATCCCAGCCATCCGTACGGATGTAGGAGTTGGTGCGCGGCTGGTTGATCATGTTCGGATCAACGTCGACGCCAATGCCTTCGAGGAAGTTGACCAGGCCGATACGCTCGATCATCTCACCGGTGCGCTCGTGCTCGAGGGCGTTCTCGGCGAAGAAGTCGATGGTGTTCTGGGCCAGTTCGACGAGCTTCTCGTAGTCTTCGTCGTCTTCAAGCTTCATGAAGGGGACGATGACGGTGCCCATCAAATCGCCGATCTTCAGGGTGCGCTTGCCGCCGATGAGGATGCTCACGCCCTTGTCGTTGCCCGGGGACAGCGCCTTGGTCATGACGTTGATGCAGTGCATGCAACGGACGCAGTTCTTGTTGTCGACGTCGAGGGTGTCGTCGTCGTTCAGGGACAGCGCATTGGTGGGGCAGCGGGTGATGACGTTGTCGATGACGTACTTGCGGCCCTTGGCGGCCACATAGTTCTTCACCTCGGCCTGATCGACCTGCATGTCGTCGCGCCAGGTGCCGATCAACGACATGTCTGCACGATGGATGGAGTTCATGCAGTCGTTGGCGCAGCCCGACACCTTGAACTTGAACTTGTAGGGCAGGGCCGGACGGTGCATATCGTCCAGGAAGCTGTTCACCAGTTCACGGTGAATACGCTGCTCGTTGGCGCAGGAGTGCTCGCAACGGGCGGCGCCGACGCAGGACATACCGGTACGCACGGCAGGGCCGGCACCACCGAGGTCGAAGCCCATCTCGTTCAGCTCGTCGAAGGCGGGCTGCACGTTTTCGGTCTTGACGCCCTGGAACATGATGTCGCCGGACTGGCCGTGGAAGGCGATGAGGCCGGAGCCGTACTTCTCCCAGACGTCGCAGAACTTGCGCAGGGTGTCGGTATCGTAGTGCATGCCGGCGGGGGGCATGATGCGGAGGGTGTGGAACTCAGCAGCTTCGGGGAACAGGGCCTTGTCGCTATCGTCCTTCAGCTCGGTGAAACGGGGGATAACGCCGCCGCCGTAACCGATGACACCCACGGTACCACCCTTCCAGTAGCCCTTGCGGGTACGGTAGGAGGTCTCGAGCTGGCCGAGAAGGTCCTTCATCATCGGTGCGTAGGCCTTGCCCTCGTCGGTGGCCAGGCGCTTCAGCCCGGTCACGAAGCTCGGCCACGGACCACTTTCCAGTTGGTCAAGCAACGGGGTGTCGTGCAATTTGTTCGCCATTACTCTTTCTCCCGTAGAGATTTGTTGAGTTACGTACCGCCGGGCCTGGTTTTCCGCCGGTACGTGCTGCAGGTCACCCTGCACACGTCATTTCGCTTGAACAGCACCGTGGAGCGCACAGTGCCTCCAATTGGCCAGAAGTTTAGGAGTTCCTAATGGGCTGAAGTATCTTTCCAATGGGGGGTGAGGCCGTGATTGGGGGCTATCCTGAATGGGGTATGTTATCCCCATATCAACTCAGCTAATAAGCTCATTTCAATATTAAGAAGTCTTAATTTACCAATCACTTGGAACCACCCCATGGCAAGCCTGGGTCGGATCTCCGGGACTGCCGGCACCGTGATGCCCCTTGCGAGGCGTCACACTCTGCGATAAATAGCTGACTAAACAGCTACGTTATCCGGGCCTAAAACCACGTGGCGGCTTTTCTACCGGATTCCTGCCAAGAAGGAAAGGACTTGACGCACCCAACGTCCTTTTCTGGGCCCGACGGTCAAACCCGGATAGGCTTTCCGTTTTGGTGCAAGAGGACGCGACATGCTGTATCTGAGCGAAGTGCTCATCCAGAACCCGCAGCTTGAGACGTTCGAGGCGCTGGTCGAGGTGGTGAAAGAGCGGGCCAGGTCCGAGATGTTCTTCCGGATCGACGTCAAACCGAATTTCTCGGATACCCCGGACAACTGGGAGGACCGCCTCGAAGCGGCGTTTACCTGAGATGAAATACCTGAAAGATGATGTGCCCGGCGAGGCCGAGTGCTCCCAGGATGCCGTGAAGTCCAGCGAACTGCTGCTGAAGCGCCTGGCCGAGCTGGAGGAGGCGCTGGGCGGGGAGTTGACACCCGGGGGCCGCGCCCGGGCGCTGCTCGATGCTTCTTATATACTGCTCGACCTGGAACGATCCGAAGAGGCATATGCCCGGGCCCGTGAAGCTTTCGAATTGGTGGTGCCGCTGGAGGACTGGGAACAGGCGGTACAGGCCTGTGACGTCATGTCCCAGACCGACGCACCCGATGCTGCCAAGGCCTTGGCGCATGGCGTCTGGCTCGGCGTGACGTATCCCATCGATCCCGAGCTGTCCGTGGCCATCCTGCAGCGCCTAGTGGAGGAAACCCCACCCAAGGCCGACGGCGCCGCGGTGGCCGCGGCTGCCGCACGCTATATCGTCGACCTGCGCGCCGAGGGCAAGAAGCGCAGCGACCTGCAGTTCTTCGCGGCGCAGTTGCTCGCCAACGTGGCGCGCCAGCATAGCGGCGTCGACAGCCAGGAACTGTTCGATTTCTGGAGCGAACGTATGCAGTTGAACGACCCGGCGCTGGTATTGTCGCGACTGGCGAAGATCCTGGACGTACTGGTTCCCGACGCATGGTGGTATGACCGCGATGTGTTGCGGGCCCGGTTACCGGCAGACTGACATGTATTGGCAAGAAGATGCGGATGAAGCCGGGTTCATCGTTCCCGATGATGTCATCGACCTAGCCTTTTCCATGGCCTGCCGGGCGTTACCCGTGGACCACGCACAGGCGCTGTACACGGCCGTGGCCGGCGTGCTGCCCTGGCTGGCCGATGAGGCGGGGGCGGGCATCCACTCCATCCATGGCGCGGATTCCGGCAACGGCTGGGAGCGCCCGGAAGACGTGCTGCTGCTGTCGCGACGCACCAAGCTCGTGCTGCGCCTGCCCAAGGCGCGCGTCGAGGCGGCGCGAGCCCTCACCGGCCAGCGCATTGACGTCGCCGGTCACGCCATGGAAATCGGTGAGGCCCAGCCGCGCCAGCTGAGCAAGAGCGGCACCCTGTATGCCCGCTATGTGAGTGTCGACACCCCGCAAGGTGAAGAGGCGTTCCTGCGTGCCTGTGTCGCCGAACTTCGTGAGCAGGGCATCCGCGCGAAGAAGTTCCTATGCGGCAAGACCACGATACTGCACACCGATACCGGTCCCCTGGAGACGCGCAGTCTGATGGTGGCGGACCTGGCCCTGGAGGATTCTGTGCGGCTACAGGAACACGGCGTCGGCGCGCACCGCCACCTGGGCTGCGGCTTGTTCATCGCCTCCAAGGCGGTATAATCCAGCCCGCAATTTTTTCCTTATAAATCAGTAAACCACGCCTTAAGGAGAGCACATGGCCTACGCAGTAAACGGCAACACCATCGAATGCGATGATCACGGCTATCTCGTCAATCAGGACGATTGGAGCCGCGAAGTCGCCGAAGTGATCGCACAGGAAGACGGTGTCACCCTGAATCAGCGCGCCTGGGACATCATCGAGTACCTGCGCGACGAATACTTCAACAACAATGGCAACCAGCCGAACGAACGCAACATGGTCAAGCATTTCAAGGAGTTCTGGAGCGACGCCAGCGTCGATGCCAAGACCCTCTATGAAAGCTTCCCGCGCGGTCCGGCCAAGCAGGCGAGCAAGATCGCCGGCCTGCCGGAGACCAAGCGCAAGGGCGGCTATTAATCGCTCCGCTTCGGTTGCAAAAAAACGCCCGCGATCGCGGGCGTTTTTTTTTATGCGTTCAACCACGGACAAAAGCACGGCGCCTACGTGACATTCCGGGGTTCAACGTCCTTGGCGTCTGGCGAGAGGAACTCTTCTCTGCACAGGCCTTCCGTGTCCCTTCAATTCAAAATTCAATTGAAACCGCCGCTGCTTCCACACCTTTTTCGCCGTCACGATTGAAGCCTGCAAGAAGGCGCAGCGCGACCGCCTGCCAGTGATCCTTGCCATCGGCCACTGTCCGGGGCAGGGCACTCTCGTCACCGGTGTGCCAGGCATCGTAGGCACGCACCAGCGAAGGAAACAGCGAGCGGCGCATGCCTGTGAGATTGGCGAAGAAAAAGTGGATGGAAGGCACGGCCTCACGTGTAATCAGGGCAGGCAGGGTCACCAGGCAATCGGCCAGATGGTCGCGCACGGCGCGTGCCGTATATTCGGCGCGGGAACGGAACACACCGGCAAGCAATTTTTCCCAACCTGCGCCAAGGCGCCGGCCGGCTTCCACTTCACCCCGCTCGTGCAGGATCACGCTGTCGATCTCCCGCCCGGTCATGGCGTCGAGCGCCGCGGCGAAATTGCCCTCGAAATCATAATGGGCAACCGCCCGGCCCATGGCACTGTCGCGCTTGTGCCAGCGCCATTCCTCCAGGCGTTCCCAAAGCGTGCGTTGCAGGGATTCGCGCCGCACGAACACCGTCTCGCCGATGCTCATGGCCGGCGGCGCGGTGATGTCACGGGCATGTTCGCGTCCTGCGACATAAACGTGCAGGCCGTCGAGGATTTCCTCCCGTTGCAGATCGGCGAGAAAAAAATGCGGCTTGGCAGAGCTGCCGTAGCCGCCGCTGTAGACCAGCCCCTCCATGGTGAGCAACGCATTCAACTCATCGGTTGCGAAGGGATCCAGTTCACGGCTGGCGAAGGGAATCCGCGCAAATTCCGCATCTTCCAGCCCGTGCCACAGGTGCTCGCGTTCCACCAGCCATTGGCCCAGTTCCTTGTCGGGCAGGGAATCGCCATAGCCGAAGCCGCGCTCCCAGCGGAAATACTCACGCATCTTGAGCAGATAGATGCAAAGGGAATAATCGCGAGCGAACAGGGCGTCCGAGATGTGACAGTTGTGCTGTACGCTGGCGCGCAGGCGGGCGAATTCGGGCGTCATTGATGGCCTCGGATGGAATTGCTTGGCCAGCCGGTAATTGCCAAGTAAAATCCTTGGATATTTCAACACTAGCATGGCGGGTCGGCACTGCCAATCCGCCCGGGAGAGAACACGCAATGCGCGTACGCAGCCGCTGGTACAAGAAGGACAAATCCGCTTCCATCGACGAGATCGCGGGCGCACTTGCCTTCGTTGCCTGGCGCATCGGCCAGAACGCAGTGAACAAGATGTACAACGCCGGCTTCAACTACCGCTCCAACGTGCAGCAGCTGGCGGTCATCGGCGAGATCCTCATCTTCCTCATCCAGGTGACCGATCGCCTGGCCTACGAGGAACTGGAAGAGGACGACCGCGTACGCTTCGTCACCGAATTGGCACGTCGTCTCGCCGGCACACTGGCCGACAACATGAGCGACGAAGCCGGTCCCGGTGACTACCGCGGCCCCTTCATCGAGCGGCTCAACGAGCGAGCCGAGGCCTACGCGGAGTTCGGCTTCACGGACGGAGAACCCAGCTACCCCTTCCTGCGTTACCTGGGCACCTGTGTGGATCAGCTCATGGGCGGCCAGGAGAACAAGTGGGTCATCGAGCAAGTCATGGAAGTCGAGGCCCCCGCTGCGGTGAAGACCCTGCGCCGCGCGTTCCACAACCTGCTGGAAGGCAAGAAACCGGAGGTGGAAGGCGAAGGCGGCATGCCCGCCTGAAGCCGACGGGCAGGTGGTACCATAGCGCCCGTTTTTGAACGGGAATCCTGCATGCGCGGACGATTCATCACCCTCGAAGGTCTCGAAGGCAGCGGCAAGAGCACCAACCTCGCCCATCTGAAGGCGCGGCTCGAAGCCGCCGGTACGCCCGTACTGGTGACCCGCGAGCCGGGCGGCACGCCCATCGGCGAGCAGATCCGTGAGCTGCTGCTCGATCACCGCAACGACGGCATGCACCCGGACACCGAGCTGCTGCTCATGTTCGCGGCCCGCGCCCAGCACCTGCAGCAGGTCATTCTGCCGGCGCTGGAGGCGGGCACCTGGGTGGTCTCCGATCGCTTTACCGACGCCAGCTACGCCTACCAGGGTGGCGGCCGCGGCATGCCCGAGGAGCGCATCGCCGCCCTGGAGGCCTTCGTGCAGGGCGGACTGCAGCCGGATCTCACCCTCATCCTCGATCTGCCCGTGGCCACCGGCCTCGAACGGGCCGGCAAGCGCTCGGCGCCCGACCGCTTCGAGCGCGAGCAGGCGGAGTTCTTCGAACGCGTGCGCGCGGTGTACCTGGCCCGCGCCCGGCGCTGGCCGGCGCGCTACCGGGTCATCGATGCAGGCCGGCCGCTGCCCGAGGTCATGGCCCAGCTCGACGCCGTCATCGACGAAGTGCTGAATCCATGAGCGACCTGCCCCAGCCCTTCCCCTGGCAGGGGGACGTCTGGCAATCCCTGCTGCGTCGCGCCGGTGCGGGACGGCTGCCCCATGCGCTGCTGTTCGCAGGCCCCGCGGGTCTCGGCAAGCGCCGGCTGGCGGAGGCCTTCGCCGCCCGCCTGCTGTGCGAAGACGCTGACGCACAGCGCGCCTGTGGACACTGCCGTGGCTGCCATCTGCACGGGGCGGGTAACCATCCCGACCTGCTGCACGTGTATCCGGCGGAGGAGGGCAAGGACCTCACCATCGGTCAGATCCGCGAGGCGACCGCCTTCCAGGAACTCAAGCCCCAGTACGCACCCCACAAGGTCATCGTGCTCGCGCCCGCCGAACGCATGAACGACAGTGCCGCCAATGCCCTGCTCAAGACCCTTGAAGAACCGGCGGCGGGGACCTTGCTGCTGCTGGTGAGCGACCGGCCCGCGGCGCTGCTGCCCACCATCCGCAGCCGCTGTCAGATCATCCAGCTCCGCCCCGCACACACCGATGCGGGCGCGCTGCATTGGCTGCAGGAGCAACTGCCCGGAGGCATGGATGCGGCACAGGTGCTGGCATTGGCGGGTGGTGCCCCCCTGGCCGCCGTGCAACTGGCAACCGGCGGCGGCGCTGAACGGCGTGCTGCCATCATGCAGGGCCTGGCCGATGTCGCGCAGGGCGGTGCGATCTCATCCGCAGCCAGCGGCTGGGTAAGCGGGGGCGCCGAGGCGGCGGTGCACTGGGCCTACGTCACAGTTTGTGAACTCATTCGCGTGAAAGCGGCGGGTGAAGGCGCGGCGATGGCCGCCGATGACGAACTGCGGCGTTTGCAGGCGATGGCGGACTCGGTAGACTTAACGCGACTGTACCGGGTGCTCGACCGGCTGCAGGAGGCGCCGCGCCTTCTGCGCGGCCACGCCAACCCGCAACTTGTGCTCGAAGAGATTCTCATCCACTGGGCAACGGTTTTCCCGCGGCCCAGGACCATGGCGCGATCGAGGTAGACCGATGCAATCAGCAATGGCCGGACGCCAGGGCATCCTGTCCCTGACCATCAAGGACAAGAGTGCGCTGTACGCGGCCTACATGCCCTTCATCCGCAACGGCGGCCTGTTCATCCCCACCAACAAGCCCTATGACTTGGGGGATGAAGTATTCATGCTGCTCACCCTCATGGATGAAAATGAAAAGCTGCCCGTCGCCGGCAAGATCGTCTGGATCACCCCCAAGGGCGCCCAGGGCAACCGCGCCGCGGGCATCGGCGTGCAGTTCTCCGACCAGGACGGCGGCGCGGCCCGCACCAAGATCGAGACCTACCTGGCCGGCGCCCTCAAGTCCGATCGCCAGACCCACACCATGTAAGCCGCGCCGCGCGCGCCCCTCCCCATGACTGCCTTGCTCGTCGACAGCCATTGTCATCTCGATCGTCTCGATTGCACCCCCTTCGGCGGCAGCCTGGAAGGTGTGCTGGCCCATGCACGCGAGCAGGGCATCGGCTGGTTCCTGTGTGTGGCCATCGACATGGCCAATGCGCCCGTGGTGCGCGAGCTCGCCGAACACTATGAAAACGTGTTTGCCACCGTCGGCATACACCCCAACGAACCGCTCGCCGACGAGCCCGACGTAGCGACCTTGGTGTCCATGGCCGCACACCCGCGCATCGTCGGCATCGGCGAGACCGGACTCGATTACTTCCGCAGTGAAGGCGATCTGGAATGGCAGCGCGAGCGTTTCCGCCGCCACATCGCCGCCGCGCGCCAGGTGGGCAAGCCGCTCATCGTGCATTCCCGCGAGGCCAAGGAAGACACCCTCAAGGTGCTGGACGAGGCGGGGGCTGCGGCAGTGGGCGGGGTGATGCATTGCTTCGTGGACGACTGGGCCACGGCGGAGCGTGCCATGGAACTGGGCTTCTACATCTCGTTCTCGGGCATCGTCACCTTTCGTACCGCCGAGGCCTTGCGCGAGGTGGCCAGGCGCGTGCCGCTCGATCGCCTGCTGGTGGAAACCGATTCCCCCTATCTCGCCCCCGTGCCGCACCGTGGCAAAGGCAATGTGCCGGGCTATGTGCGTCACGTGGCCGAGCACATCGCCGAACTGCGCGGGCTACCCCTCGAGGCCCTGGCCGAGCAGACCACCGAAAACTTCTTCCGGCTGTTCGCGGCGGCCACGCGGGTTTCGTAGGTCACGTTGCGAAGCCACGTGGCATCTTCCGACCGCGGTTGTCACGTAGGCGCTGCGCGCCAACGTGACCTACGGAGATTCCGCCTCGGCTCGCAATCAAGGCCGTAGGTCACGTTGCGAAGCTACGTGACGTCTCGGACCGCGGTTGTCACGTAGGCGCTGCGCGCCAACGTGACCTACGGAGATTCCGCCTTCGCTCGCAATCAAGGCCGTAGGTCACGTTGCGAAGCTACGTGACGTCTTCGGACCGCGGTTGTCACGTAGGCGCTGCGCGCCAACGTGACCTACGGAGACTCCGCCTCGGCTCGCAATCAAGGCCGTCGGTCACGTTGCGAAGCTACGTGACGTCTTCGGACCGCGGTTGTCACGTAGGCGCTGCGCGCCAACGTGACCTACGGAGATTCCGCCTTCGCTCGCAATCAAGGCCGTAGGTCATGTTGCGAAGCTACGTGACGTCTTCGGACCGCGGTTGTCACGTAGGCGCTGCGCGCCAACGTGACCTACGGAGATTCCGCCTTCGCTCGCAATCAAGGCC
>JAWLGK010000011.1:0-107407 GCA_041685115.1 Gammaproteobacteria bacterium
GGGGGCATCAAGGCTGGCCGCATCTGGCTTGCTCCCCCTCTCCCCAGCCCTCTCCCGGAGGGAGAGGGGGCAAGAAGGCTGTCCGCATCTGGATTGATCCCCTCTCCCCAGCCCCCTCCCGGAGGGAGAGGGGGCGAAAAGGGTCCAAGCGACAGCTCCGGGAGAAGGGACGAATCTTCTTGGACGCCAAGGCATGTAACCCCGGTCCACAACTTCCTCTGCGTTCTCTGTGTCTCTGCGCCTCTGCGCCTCTGCGTTGGGCCGTTCTTCGGACAAGTAGGAAAAGGCGAACCGGGGCACGCACAACCGTTGAAGCGGTGTGCAAAGACCCGCGAGGCGGAGGATCCACTCCCACGCTTCCCCCCGTAGGGGTCGCGTCCAGGGAACAAGTCACACGCCAAAGCGTGCGTCATGCCTCGGGCCGTCCGGTTTTGGAGGCGGACCACACCCGACGCGGATCCGGCTTCGCGTGCACGCTCACCGCCGCGATGGATTCGCTGTGTACGATCGGCGCACCTCGGCCGCCGTGACAGGGCGCGTCGCCGTGCCCTGACCACTCGTGCCCGCCGCTTTCCGGCGGCGGGGCTCGGTCCGCTCCTGTGTCAGTGCGTGGTGGGGCTCGAGCTCTCGCCCTTGGCGCCTTCCTTCACCGACGCCCCCACCCGTGCGGCCTCTTCGCTGCCCACCTCCTTGGCCTTGTGCACCATTTCTTCGCCGCGGTGCATCATCTTGCCGCTGGCCGCGCCCATGGTCTCGCGCTCCCGGTGGGAGACGGGCAGACCGGCGCCGAGCAGGGCGCCTACCGCCACGGCCAACGCACCCATCACGATGGGCTGCTCGTGCATCATGCTGCTGAAGCTGTCGCGCGCCTGCATGCCGCGCTCACGCAGCTGTGCGCTCATCTCGCCGCGGCGTTCGCTGGCCATTTCACGGCGGTGACGCAGATTCTCCGAGGCGTGCGCGAAGCGTTCTTTGGTCTCGGACATGCGCCGGCCCATGCGTGCGCGCATGTCGGCCTTTTTCTCCGCCACCCGCTCGCCCATGCCGTGCATGGATTCGGCAATGCCCTCCGAGGTGTACTGCACCTCGTGCTCGCCTTTGCCGCGTGGCGGCCCCATCATGAGCCAGGCGATGCCGACGCCGATCAGCGCCACGGGCAGCGGATTGTCCTTCACCTGCTCGGACAGGTTGTGGGCATATTCCTTCGGTCCGCCCTTCATGTAATCCAGGGCCTGATCGAGCATCTGGCCCGGAGAGAAGCGCTGTTCGATGGCGCGCAAGGTCTCGTTCAGGTCGGCGCGCGTGCGGTCCAGGTCGTGCTGCAATTCCTCGGCCGAGGCCTCACCGTTCATCCGCCGTGGAGGGATGCGTTCACGCTCGCCGGAGGTGGTATGCATCTCGCCGTTCATTTGTATTGCTCCCTCAACAGGTCGCGATCATGGCGCAGGGAATCCGCGCTGCGTTTCGGCATCAAAGTGTCCGGCTGCAGGTTGTGTCGGCCCTTTTGCAGCAGCACCAGGCCGATGATGGCCACGATGAGGCCGACCACGAGCGGCGCAACCCAGGGCTGTTGGGTGACGGGTTCGAGCAGTTGCGCCACCACGATCACCACCGCCTGCAGCAGGAACAGCAGGCCCGCAAACACCACCACGCCACCGCTGATCAGCGACGTGATGCCGGTGTTCACCTGGGAGATCTTTTCCGAAAGCTCCGCCTTGGCCAGGCGGACCTCGGTCTGCACCAGGTCGCTGGTTTCGCGCGCCAGGTCGGACAACAGTCCGGTGATAGGTTTGTCGCCGCTTTTCATTGCGATGCTCCCGTCTGCTCTTTCGCTGGTTCAGAGACCTTTTCAGGCATCGGTTCATCGTCGCAGGTCGCCTCGCGCACGAAGCTGTCCTCGTCCTCAGGCTCCTTCCATTGCTCGTCGACCTCGTCGATATCCGGGAAGCTGGTTTCGCCCGGCTGCCGTTGCGTGTTCATGGCAGGTGTTCACCGGCGGTGGGGCCGAGCGGCTCGTTGGGGTGCACCAACGAACCTTCCTCCACGTCACGGGTGGTGTACGGTGACGAGGTGGGCACCGAGTATTCCTCCGTCGTTTCCGTGGATACGGAGGCGCTGCGGCCGCTCTTCAGGAAGCGCGACAGGATGAAGCCGGTCGCCACCGCGCCCCCCAGGAACACACCGGGCTGACGGCGGGCGTAGTCGTTGACGCGCTCCACCAGTGAGCCGAGGTCCTGGTCGCGCAGATTGCGTGAAAAGTCCGACAGCCCGTCCGCTGCACGCTGCGCGTAGTGGGCAACCGACTCCTGATGTTCGTCGCGCAGTGCACCGGCGGTCCGATACAGTGCCTTGACGATGCTGTCGATCTCCGAGGCAAAGGATGCGCGCTGCCGGTCCATGATGTCGCGGCCGGCCGCCGTCGCTTCCTTCGCGATGCGTTCGGCCTCGTTACGCGTCGCCGCCGCCACGTTCTTGGCGCGGGACTCCGCCTCGCTGCCGACCGATTTTTCGGATGGGCCCGCCATGTTGCCTCCTCACGAAACAGGGTTGGAAAAAACTCCTTGCTTCGATTCTAGAAGCGGCGTCCGGCATAACGTCGGCGCAGTCCATGAAAATGCACGGGCCAAAGCGCGATGCAGGATCACGCAACACCGAGGACCCGCTTCATCGGCTTCGTGATGGCTGCCCGCGCCTGGGTATAGTCCGCCCAGGGGTCGCCCGCGCGCGCCGCCAGGTGCACGGGCACATTGTCGGCGCGGAACGCGTCGGAGCGGAGCTGCAACTGGTCCCAGGCGATGGGCACGGCCACGGTGGCGCCGGGGCGGGCCCGGGTGGAGTAGTTGGCGATGGCCGTGGCGCCGCGGCCGTTGCGCAGGTAATCGAGGTACACCTTGCCGCGGCGCGCCGCCTTGGAAGGATTGGTGGTGTAGGTGCGCGGTGCGTCGTGCACCAGGCTGCGCGCGAGGGCGTGGGCGAACTGTTTCACCTCGTCCCAGGCATGGCGCCGCAGCAATGGCACCACCACATGCAGGCCCTTGCCGCCGGTGGTCTTGAGGAAGGCCGCCAGACCGAGGTCGGCGAGGCGCGCCCGCAACGCCAGCACGGTGGCGGTCACCGCCTCCCAGGGCAGGCCCTCGTCCGGGTCCACGTCGAACACCAGCCGATCGGGCCGTTCCGGTGCGTCGGCGTGGGCGCCCCAGGTGTGCAGCTCCAGTACGCCCATCTGCACCAGGCCGATGACGCCGCCGAGGTCGTCCACCACCAGGTAGGTGCCGCTGCCGCGCTTCTCGGCGATGGAGATCTTGCGGATCCCGGCGGGGAGGCCGGTGGTGGCGTGTTTCTGGAAAAAGCACGGCTGGTGGCGACCCTCGGGACAGCGCAGCAAGGTGAGCGGCCGTCCTGCCAAATCGGGCAGCAGGTGATCGGTGACGGACTCGTAATACAGCGCCAGATCGCGCTTGGTGAGGCCCTGTTCCGGGTAGAGGACCTTGTCCGGATTGGTCAGCCGCTGCCCGGCGATGCGTGTGCGCAGCGGCGCGCCGGGGCCGGCCGTTTCCGCGGGCGGCGCGGCAGCCTCCGCGCCTTCCCGGTGCACCTCGTGGGGTGGCTTGTCCTCGCGCAGGCCCTGAAACGAGGGCTGGCGCAGCACGCCGTCGGCGGTCCACTCCACGAACGCCACCTCGGCCACCAGCACCGGTTGCACGAAGCTCACCACGTTCTTGCCGCTGCGCGCCTTGGGGATGGTATCGGCGAAGGGTGACACCGGCGTGACCAGGGCATCGAGCCGCGCGCGCAGGTCGCGCAGCGTGGCCTCGTCGAAACCCGTACCCACCCGTCCCACGTAACGCAGGCGCGGCCCCTCGTAGACGCCGAGCAGCAGGGCGCCGAAGCCCGAACGCGCGCCGCTCGGCGCGGAGAACCCGCCGATCACAAACTCCTGACGCGCCAGGCACTTCACCTTGAGCCAGTCGCGGCTGCGCGCTGGCACGTGGCCGGCGCCGGCGCGCTTGGACACCACGCCCTCGAGGCCGAGTCGGCAGGCCTCGTGGAATACCGCCTCGCCGTCCCCCTCGATGTGTTCGGCGAGGCGCAGCGGCGACACCGCGGTGCCCAGGTGTTCGAGCAGACCGGCAAGCAAGGCCTTGCGCTCGCGCAGCGGCCGGCGCGTCAGGTCCTCGCCGTTGGCGTACAGCAGATCGAACAGGAAATACACCAGGTCGTGGTCGCGCCCGGCGCTGAGTGCCTGCTGCAGGCCGCTGAAGCTGGTCCGGCCGTCGGGCAGCAACACGGCCACCTCGCCGTCCAGCCAGCCGGAGTGCAGCGGCAGGGCGCGCACGGCCCGCGCCAGGGCGCCGAAACGGGCGGTCCAGTCCTTGCCGTTGCGCGAGAACAGCGTCACCGTGCCGTGCTCGAGGCGGCACAGGGTGCGGTAACCGTCGAACTTGATCTCGTGCAGCCAGCCGGACCCGCGCGGCGGCGCGCTCACCAGGGTGGCCAGTTGCGCGCCGATCATGGGTGGCAGCGTCTCGGTGCGCGGCGGCTCGGCGCGCTCGCGTCCGGATTCGCCCCAGGTGAACTCGGGATGGGCGGCGATCTCCGCGAGGGTACGGCCCGACAGCACGCTCACCGCGCGGTCGTCGTCGGCGCTTGCACCGGGCCGCGCCCAGGCGTCACGCGTCTTCAGCAACAGCCAGTTTTGCTTGTTTTCCCCGGCCTCGGCGCCGTGCATGCGCGCCAGCACCCATTCGCCGCGCAGCCGCGCGCCGGTGAGGCGGAAATGCAATCGTCCCTTGCGGTAACCCTCGCGCGCGTCGCCGACGGCCTCCCAGGTGCCGGTATCCCACACCATCACCGTGCCGGCGCCGTATTGCCTGGCCGGGATCACGCCCTCGAAGTCCGCGTAATCGAGCGGGTGGTCCTCCACGTGTACGGCGAGGCGTTTCTCGGCCGGATCGAGGCTCGGGCCCTTGGGGACCGCCCAGCTCTTCAGGACGCCATCGAGCTCCAGGCGCAGATCGTAGTGCAGGCGGCGCGCCGCATGTTTCTGGATGACGAAGCGCGCACCACCTTCCACCGCGCGTTCGCCCGGGGGTTCCGGCGTGCGGCGAAAGTCGCGCCGACGTTCGTATTCGTGCAGCCGGTCCATGCAACAAGTGTGGATGGGTGAAATGAAACGGCCCAACGCAAAGACGCAAAGGGCGCAAAGGACGCGGAGAAATCAATAATGTGACCGGCACCTGCCGCCATCGTGAGTTGTGCTGGTAGCAGATGCTCACCCGCCAAGACCACAAAGTTGCCCTATCAGCGAGATTAGCTCTGCGGCCTTTGCGCCCTTTGCGCCTTTGCGTTGATATCCGGTTTCAAGGCCGTGGCCGGTCCTCGCCGTCCTTGGCCGCGTTGGCGCGGCGCGGGCGCGATGGCCGGCGCGCCGGGCGTGGGCCGCCGTCGTCCGCTGCGGCCTTCCTTTGCGCCTGGCGCTGTTCCACGCTGCGCTTGAGCTGGGTCATGAGGTCGATGACCTCGGCGCGTCGCGGCGCCTCGGCGGGCGCGGTCTCGATGACGTGGGTCTGCCCCGCCGCCAGTTTTTCGTCCACCAGCTTGAGCACGTCGTCGCGGTATTCGTCGCGGTACTTCTCCGGCTGCCAGTCGTCCACCATGCTCTCCACCAGGGTCTGCGCCATGGCCAGTTCCTTGTCGGAGATACCCAGTTCCTGCACCTCGCCCCGGGGCAGCTTCAGCGCCTCGGTGGGGCGGATCTCGTCCTGGAAGCGCAGCAGGTCCAGCAGCAGCAGATCGCCCTGCGGCACCAGCGCGGCCAGGTGTTCGCGGGTATGCAGCACCACCTTGGCGATGCCGACCTTGCCGGTGCGCTTGAGGGTCTCGCGCAGCAGCGCGTAGGCCTTCTCGCCGCGTTTCTGGGGTTCGAGGTAGTAGGGGCGGTCGTAATAGGTGAGGGCGATCTTGTCGGCGTCCACGAAGTCGACGATCTCCACCGTCTGGGTCGCCTCGACGTTGGCGCGCTTGAGGTCTTCGCCCGTGAGCACCACGTATTCGCCCTTTTCGTACTCGTAGCCGCGCACGATGCGCTCACTGGGCACCTCTTCGCCGGTGTGCTTGTTGACGCGCTTGTAGCCCACCGGGGCGAAGTCCTGGGCATCGAGCATGGACAGATGCAGCTCGTCGCGTTTTTCGCCCGGATAGAGCGATACGGGGACATGGACCAGACCGAAACTGATACTGCCCTTCCAGATGGCGCGTGGCATGGGCGTGGACCTGTTCGATGCCTAGGCGTTCAGCGGGTGATGGTCCAAACCGCGTAGACCACCCCCGGCACGTAGCCGATCAGCGTGAGCAGCAGCGCCAGCCAGAACTGCCGGTGCAGTCCGTGGCGCAGGAACACGCCGAGCGGCGGCACCAGCACGGCGGCGACGACACGCAACAGCATCATGGCCGGCGTTCCTCGGTTCCCTTATTGAAAACGTAGCCCGTATATGAAGCGCAGCGAAATCCGGGAAAGGCGCAGATGAGAGCCCCGGGTTCCGCTGCACGTCTGCGCTTCATCTGGCTTCGCGGATTACTCTTCCACGCAGATCTCCTTGCGTGCGACACCGACGGCCGTGCGCACCACCAGCACCGCGATGACCGCGCTCAGGATCGCCAGCAGCGCGTAGGAAAGCCCGCGAAAGAACGGCAGGCCGGTGTGCTGGTACATGAGCAGCGTGGCGATGGTGATCGCCGCCATGGGAAAGGAATAGGCCCACCAGGAGAGGAAGAATTTCAGGCGCGCGAAGCGTCCCACCTGGCTGAGCAGCAACAGGGTGAGGAACAGCCCGGCGTAATAGAGCACCCGCGCGAAGGCGTCGAGCCCGCCGCTGAGGGCGAGGTAGGAGATGAAGCCTACCGCTGGCGGTGCGATGAGGATGAACATGGTGGGCACCAGGCGCTCCGGGAGCGGGTCGTGGAACACCATGCGGTAATAGACGATGGTGAGCAGCACCAGCCAGAACACCAGCCCGATGCTGAAGAAGAACCAGGAGACCTCCACCGACGCATGATGCACGCCGGCGATGGGCACCAGGATGTTGCCCACCACCGGGATGAACCAGGCCGGGTTCATGTGATGGATCTGGAAATGGGTGTGATTGATCCACACCGACATCACATAGAGCGTGAACAACAGGTGCAGCACCGCGCCCACGCCCCACAGCACCTGCGAGACCGCCGGCGCCGAGTGCAAGGTGGCAATGCCCAGGAGCAGCAGGGCGATGGAAAAGGTCGCGAAAAAGCTCAGTTTCACCGGATGGCCCAGTTCCTTGACCACGGCGGCGCGGAACCGCACCAGCTTGCTGGCGTACAGCAGGACCAGCACCGCGAAGGCGGTGACGGTGACACCGAGCAGGATCTGCCCGATGACGGGCGGCGCCCCCAACTGGGTCCCGGCGCGCGTCCAGGCGATGGTGAAACCGGCCATGCCCATGACCGTGGAAAACCACGCCATGGGAAAGTGCTGCAATCGCATACGAAATCTCCTTAACGACGCGCGGCGCGTTTGGCGTGATCATCGCGCCCGCGCATATAAAGAACTTGGGTGAGTGTCCCGTCTGGAAGACGGCCAGATAAGTGGCTTTTGCAACTGTCGGGCCAGCTGTTGCCCGGACGGCGTCCGGCAAGTAACTTATTGGAGTACTAGGGTTTGCGTCCAGCGGCTCGTGCACGTGTGTCCACGCGAGTGCCAGTTTTGGCAAACCGGCGGCGTGGCGAATGCCGGCGCTGGCAGCCCCTTCCTTTGCAAAAGCGGGTTACAATCCGACCACCTCACCGGCCCCTCTTTCCATGAGCGAAAAATCCAAGCGCTGCGAACCCGATTGCCGATTCTGCGCAGTGCGCGATTCGGTGCTGTTTGCCGGACTCGAGGAAGCCCTGCTGGAGGAATTGCAGGATGCTATCGAGGAACTGGTGATCGCGCCGGGCGAGTCCGTGTACCGCATGGGCAGCACGGGTTCGGCCGCATTCACGCTGCGCGCAGGCGTGGTGAAGCTGGTGCAATACCTCCCGGACGGTACGCAGCGCATCGTGCGCCTGGTCCGACCCAGTGACGTGCTGGGCCTTGAGGGCCTGCTCGGTCAGCGCTATCAACATGACGCCATCGTGGTGCAGCGCGCGGTGCTGTGCCGGCTCCCGTTCAACGTGCTGAGCCGACTCGATCGTGAAAACCCTGCACTGCATCAGGAATTACTGCGGCGTTGGCACCGTGCCCTCAGCGAGGCCGAGGCGTGGCTCACCGAACTCTCCACCGGTTCGGCGCGTCAACGGGTGGTGCGTCTGCTGCTGCGCGTCGTCGATGATCGCGGCATCGGGCTGTGTCCGTTGTTCAGCCGCAAGGACATGGGCGCCATGCTTGGCGTCACCACCGAGTCGGCGAGCCGCGCTGTGGCCGAATTGAAGCGCGAAGGCTTCCTCTCCGAAAATGCACGCGGCTTTCGTTGCGATCTCGCCGCGCTGAAACGTCTCAGCACCGATTGACGAATTTCAATGCGCCGGTGTGACGGCGCCCCCTAGCATCCTCCGCAGGCCGCCTTTCGGCCATTTGAACCACCAGGGGGAGAATACGATGCGAGCTCATCTCTACATGCTCGGTGCGGCGCTGTTCGATACGCCGCGTGTCGAAAATCACGAGGCCGTGCGCGCGCTCATGTGGCGCGTCATCTATCGGTCGCCGGTGGATGCCCGTTGGGTGGCACCGCTGCTGGAGATCGCCGACGCGCACCAGGACATCGAAGAATTACGCGCCGAACACGCCCGTTTGTTCGTACTCGGCCAGCCCAGGGTGCTCGCGCAACCCTACGGCTCATACTGGCTCGAAGGGGAACAGACGCTGATGGGGCAAAGTACCACCGAAATCGCCGCCCTCATGCGCCGCCACGGCCTCGACGTGGATCGCCATTCCGGCCTGCTTCCTGATCATCTGGTCGCCGAGCTGGAATTCATGGCCTATCTCGCCGACCGTGAACCCTTCGAAGCCACCCGCGCGACCCAGGCCATTCTGGTGCACGACCACCTCGCCCTGTGGGTGCCCCGTTTCACGTCAGCCCTGCGCGCCAGCAAACCCCCGGTGTATTACCGCATGGCGGCACATTTCCTGCGTGAGGTGATCGCCCGGGACTGCCGGCGTATCCCCGCGCCGCAACGTACGGCGGTCGCCGCCTGATAGTGGACCTACGCACCGCCTGTGGCGGCGCGTAGCTCGACCTGCGGCCTTGGGAATTCCGTTGCAACCGCGGCGTTCACAGCGTGACGCCGCCGCACCTTTTGTTATCGCACTGAGGACAGGATGAAGAAAACGCCTTTTGAACCCGCTCGTCGCGCGTTCCTGGGCGGCGCCGCCGGCGTCGCCACGCTCGGCATCGCCGGGGTGCCAAGCACCGCGCTGGCCCGTATCGACGCACCGCACGCGGCGGAAACCCTGAAGCCCACCAGCGAGGTGTTCGGCTTCTGCGACATGTGCTACTGGCGCTGCGGCCTGAAGATCCGCGTGCGCGATGGCCGCGCGGTGAAGATCGACGGCAATCCGGAGCATCCCAACAACTACGGCGTGGTCTGCGCCAAGGGCAATGCGGGCCTGATGGCGGCCTACGATCCGGATCGCCTGAAGTTTCCCATGCTGCGCGTCGGTGCGCGCGGCGAGGGCAAGTGGGCGCGCATCACCTGGGATGAGGCCCTCGATCGTGTCGCCGACGGCCTGAACAAGATCAAGCAGAACTACGGCGCCGAAGCCCTCGCCATGATCGGCCACGGCACCTGGGAGAAGCCCTACCACCGCTTGGCGCACGCCTTTGGCACGCCCAATACTACGAGCCCGGTGTTCGGCCTGTGCTGCGGGCCGCGCGGCATCGGCAGTATGGTGGTCACGGGCCGCGAGATCTCGGGCAACGAAACCGTCGATCTGCAGAACTGCAAATACGTGCTCATGCTCGGGCGCAATATCGTCGAGTCGCTGCACAACGGCGAGGCGAAGGCCTGGGTGGAAGGTGTATCGCGCGGCGCTAAGGTGGTGTATGCGGACCCACGCTTCACCATTACCGCCTCCAAGGCCCACGAGTGGCTGCCCATCCGCCCTCTCACCGACCACGCCTTCCTGTTGGCGCTCATCCACGTGGTGATCGAGGAAGGCCTTTACGACCGCGAATTCGTCCGCGAGTACACCACGGGCCTCGAGGAGTTGCGTGCGCAGGTGGCGCGCTACACGCCCGAGTGGGCGGAGGGAGAAACGGAGATCCCGGCCGCTACGGTGCGTCGCATTGCGCGCGAGATGGCGGAGCGTGCGCCGGCCGTGTTGGTGTATTCACCGCGCCGCCTGACGCGCACCACCAACGACCTCGGCACCGGCATGGCCATCGCCACGTTGAACTCACTGTTCGGCGTGTGGGACCGCAACGGCGGCATTTTCGCTCCACAGGGATTTCCCGTCCCTGAGCCGGACCTGCCGGCGTATCCCCATGCCCACGCGCCGCGCGCCGACGGCGCCGGCGTCCCGGGGCAGTGGCCGCTGGCCCATCCCGGCTTCGGCCTCACTAACCAGATGTGGAAGGCCATGGCGGAGCAAAAGCCGTATCCCATCAAGGGTCTCATCACCGCAGGCGGGAATGGCTTCGCCAACAGCACCGATTACGACACCATCCGTCGCGCCTTGAACAACCTCGACTTCTACGTGGCCGCGGACATCGCTCCCACCGAGATGAACGCCTACGCGGACATCCTGCTGCCCGAGGCGAGTTACCTGGAGCGTTACGACGACCTGCAGACCGGTGGCGCGCGCGAGGGCTACGTGGCCATCCGCATGCCTGCCATGGCGCCGCTGCACGATACCCGCGATGCCTGGAGCATCTGCAAGGGCATTGCCGACCGCACCGGGCTCGGCGACTACTTTCCGCACGATTCCGTGGCCGATCTCATCGACGACCGTCTGAAAAAGGCGGGCCTGTCGCGTGCCGAGTTGGAACAGAAGGGCATCGTGAAGATCCCGGCCGATCCGGCCAAGAACTTTGCCCGTGAGCACGGCGGACGTTCGGTGTTTCCGACGCCGAGCGGGAAGATCGAATTTATTCCAAGTTCGCTGCGTCAGCTCGGCATGCTGGACGCGCTCGATTACGAACCGCAGGTGCGCCCCGACGCCGGCGAGTTCCACTTCACCTTCGGCCGCATCGGCTTCCACACCCACGCCCGGACCCAGAACAATCCGTGGCTCGCCGAGTTCATGGTGGAGAACGTGTTGTGGATTCATCCCGACGCGGCCGCCGAGCGCGGCATCGAGGACGGCACCCGCGTGCGCGTCACCGATCGCAAGGGCCGCCGCGAGGAGCTGGCCGCCAAGGTCACCCACCGCATCCGCCGCGACACGGTGTTCATGGTGCACGGCTTCGGCCACTTCGACCCGCGCATGACCACCGCCAATGGGCGCGGCGCAGCGGATTCGAACCTGGCCACCGCCGATCAGGACCGCCGCCTCGGTACCGTGAGCATGGGCCGCGGCCTGGTGCGGGTGGAAAAGGCATGAAGGCGCACGGCGCCAAGGCCCCGAGCCTTTTTGACTGAATTGGAGATGAGTTGATGACAAAGCGTTACGTGATGCTCGCGGACATTACCCGCTGCATCAATTGCAAGGCCTGCGTGGTGGCCTGTCGCGCCGAGTGGGAGACGCCGCTGGGTCATTCCCGCGACTGGGTGAAGGAAGTGGAACTGTCCACCGCAGACGGTTTTCCTGTCGTGCAGCTGTTCCCGGGCCGCTGCCAGCACTGCGACGATGCACCGTGTGTGGAAGCCTGCCCGTCCGGCGCCGCGTGGAAGCGCGAGGACGGCATCGTGCTGGTGGACGATGCACTGTGTTCGGGCTGCGAGCTGTGCGTGCCCGCCTGTCCATACCAGGCGCGCTGGCTCAATCCGCAGACCAACACCATCGGCAAGTGCACGTTCTGCCAGCCACGCGTGGACGAAGGCCTGCAACCGGCCTGCGTGCAGACCTGCGTGGGCGGCGCGCTGCGCTTTGGCGACGTCAACGACCCGCACTCGGAAGTGAGCCGTCTGCTAGGCGAAAAGTCATGGGTGCAACTGACCACGGCCGAGGTCCCGGGCGGCACCAGCCATTACTACCACACCGGTGGCGCACCGCTGCCCAACGAGGTGTTGCCGCGCCCGGTGGGCCAGCACGTGCAGGCCGCGCTGCTCGGCAACGTGGTGAATCCGGTGGCCGGGATCGGCATCGGCGGCATGGTGGCGGCGTTCCTCGGCGCCGGCGTGAAGAAGATCATCGACCGCCGCAATGCGCTTGCCGGCGGCAAGGAGAACACTCATGAGTGAACAACGCGAGCCGCGCATGATCCTGGTGCGCGACCTGTGGACCATCCGCCTGCACTGGTTCAACGCCCTGGGCTGGGCGTTGCTGGTGGCGAGTGGGCTCGCCATCATCTCGGGCGACAGCCTGCGCCTGGCGCCGGCCTTCTGGCCGACCTTCGTGCAGAACTTGGTCGGCGGCAATGCCGCTGTAATCAGCGCCCATGCCATGGTGGGGCTGGTGTGGTTGCTGGGCATTGCCCTGTTCGTGATCTATCGCTGGCGCAGCGTGGTCGTGCCGTTCCTGCGCGGGGTGCTGTCCATCACGCCGCGCGCGATCATCGCCGATCTGCCGTTCACGGTGGTCACACTGGCGCGGCTGTTTGGCCTCATGAAGCGGGCGCACGTGGCGCCGCAGGGCCGCTACAACGGTGCCCAGCGCCTGCTGGGCACCATGATCATCGTCGCCTCCCTGCTCATCGCGGTGACGGGACTCTACCTGTACTTTGCGCCCAAGTTGCTCTCGTTCGCCGCCGCGCCCGTATTCGGTGCGCTGTTCCGCACCGCCCTGCTGGTGCATGCCGCCGCCGTGTTCCTGGTGTTGTTCGGACTGGTAGCGCACATCTATTTCGCCGTGGTGGAGGAGCGCGAGGCCCTGGAGGCGATGAAGACCGGCTACATCTCGGTGGATTTCATCCATCACCACAGCCCATTGTGGTACGAGCAGCTGAAACGCGAAGGCAAGGTGTAGCAGGTAAAGAGGGACGCGCGCGGAGGTGGAGATGCTTGAGAGAAAGCCCGTCGCGGAACCGGCCTGTATCTGCAGCGTCGAGATCGCGAAGCCCGGTCCGTATCAGGACGCGGACGACGTGGTGGAGGCCATCCTCCGCCGCATTGAAGAGCACCCGAAGGCGCGCCTCATCGCCGTCTTCGATCATCTGGAGCATACCTGGGAAGTGGGGGGCGACATCGCGCCTGAGGTGTTGGCCGCGCGTCATGTGGTGTTCTGCCTGGGCCTCAACCTGCCGGGACCGGCAGCCATGGCCCTGCGCCCGTTATCCATCGCCATCACGGAGCTGCACAATCGGTTTGTCGTCAATTTCCTGGAGACGCCCTCGGCGGATGCGAACGCAACCGTCGCCCGCTGGGTCGCCTCACTTGCGGAGGAACAACGATGAGAGTCGCGATTACCAGTCAGAATTTCCGCACCATCACGGGCCATGCCGGCAAGACGCGCCGGTTCCTGGTGTTCGAAAGCGACACCGGCAATGAACCCGTCGAGGTGGAACGCATCGACCTGCCCAAGGAACTGTCGTTCCATGAGTTCAGCGGCATGGGTGATCACCCGCTGGACAGCTGTGATGTGGTGATCACCCAGAGCTGTGGCCCCGGTTTTACGCGTCGGCTGGCCTCGCGCGGCATCCACGTGCTGGTGACGTCCGAGAGCGATCCGCTCAAGGCGGCCCGTGCCGCGCTGTGCGGCGAACCGCTGCCCGCGCCCGATATGCGCGCCTCACACAACCACGACCACGGCCAGCACGCCTGCGGCTGTCATCACGGCTGAGCCGGGCGGGGCCCGTGCTCAGGGCGTGGTCACCGCCCGGGCGCGGGCCAGGCCGCGCGCCGCAATGAGCAGGTTGGCGGCGTCGTACATGGTCACGCAGCCATGCGCGGCGATACACTCGCTGCGCCGAGCCATGAGCGGGCCGTGGCCGGCGACGGCCTCGTCCACCGCCGCGATGAGCGCCTCCCGCGCCGGGGACGCGGCGTCCGGAACGAGCCAGGCGGGCAACGGCCGATGCTCGTCGAGCCCGTTGATGGGGCGCGGCTGTACACTCACCTCGTTGTCGAAGGCCCAGCCCGAAAATTCCAGTCCCGCGAGCGCGCCGCACAATTGAAACCAGCGCACCAGCGAGGCGGCGAAGAACAACCCGAAGACCAGCAGCAGAATCTGTGCCGAAGGCGCCGGCACGGGTGGAAAGAAGGCGGCGGGTGCAATGTGCAAGGTGAGGATCCCGCTCAGCAACAAACGGGCCATGCAACGCCGGCGCAGCTGATTTGCGCGCTTGGTCACCTCGAAGAGCTCGTCGGTCGGTTCCATGTACAGTCCCTCCCGTCCTAGTAAGATAGCGACGCGGTGCCGTTCGTGCATCCTCCCGTGGGACGGCTCGCTCGGGCATCGGAAGTACTCCGCTTGTATTCCCGTTCCAGGCGATGGACCATAGGTCCACATCGGGAATCTCCGCTATCCGCCGCTCATGTTCAATCCCCATAGCAATACCGTCCGTATCCTGGCCGCGTTCGTTACGGTCGCTGTACTGTTTCTTGTCGCGCTGGCTTATGCCCTGAGCGGACTTCGCAACGCGGTCGACGATTTTCGGGCGCTGCAGCAACACGAGAATGCACGCATGGATGCCTTGCATGCCATGTACGGGAGCGGCCTGCTCGGCGGGTTTGCCGTGCGTAACAAGATCTTCGACCCGTCGCTGACCGAATCCCGTCCCGTGGTGATGCAGACCGGCAAGGCATTCGGCGAACGGCTCGAACAGGTGCGCCGCCTCACCGCTGCGGACGCGAGCACAGTCCGCGCCACCCTCGATGACATCGCCGCACGTTGGGCCATCGTCCAGCGCGTGCGCGTCGAGGCACTCGACGCGGTGGAGCAGGGCCGTGCGGTGGATGCCCACCAGATGATTGCGGCACAGGAGCTTCAGCATTGGAAGGCCATTCGCAAGGCCCTTGACGGGCTTATTGCGGAACAGCAACAGGCCGTGAATGTCATGGGGCAGAACGTGCTCACGAGTGCCGGCGAGGTGCGCCAGCGCAGTCTCGGCATGGCCATCGTCTCGCTCGTGGCCGGCATTGGGCTCATGGCGTGGATGATGCGAGCGCTGTCGCGATCGCTGTGTCGGGTGGTCCGCAGCATGCGTGAGATTGCGGATGGGCACGGGGACCTCACGCGCCGGCTGCCTGCCACAGGCCGCGACGAGACCGCGGAACTGGCCCGTGCCTTCAACGCATTTGTGGAGATGATCCAGGGACTCATGCGGCAGGTGGTCGGCGCCACGACGCAGCTGGCGTCGGCGGCAGACTACGTGTCGCAGGTGACGCGCTCCTCGTTGCAGGGCGTCGAGCGCCAGCAGCAGGAGACTGATCAGGTGGTCACGGCGGTGACCGAGATGTCTGCGGCCATCCAGGAGGTGGCACGCAACACCGGACAGACGGCAGCCATGGCGCAGGACGCGGATCGCGCCGCAAAGGAGGGTAAACACACCGTGGAAGAGGCCATCGCCACGGTGCAGGCCACGGCGGCGGAGGTGCAGTCGGCGGCGGATGCCATTCAGGCGCTTGAGCAGGAGAGCGAGGCCATCGGTACGGTCCTTGACGTGATCCGCGGCGTCTCCGAGCAGACCAATCTGCTCGCCCTGAACGCCGCCATCGAAGCGGCACGCGCCGGCGAGCACGGCCGGGGATTCGCCGTGGTGGCCGACGAGGTACGTACGCTGGCCGATCGCACGCGTAGCTCCACCGAGGAGATCAAGCAGATGATCGATCGCTTGCAGCTACGGGCCCGCGAGTCGGTCGCGATCATGGAGCAGGGCCGAGCCCGTGCCGAGAGCACGGTGGTGCAGTCGCAGGCCACGGATGCCGCTCTCAACAGCATCGCCGGACGCGTGAGCACCATCACCGACATGACCGCCCAGGTGGCCGGTGCCACCGAACAGCAGAGCGCCGTCGCCGAAGACATCAGCAAGAACATCCACAGCATCCGCCACCTCGCCGACGAGGTGGCGGACAACACCCGTCAACTGGTGGAGGCCGCGGGCAATCTCGCGCAACTCGCCGGCGAGTTGCGAGCCATCGAGGGGAAGTTCCGCGTCTGACCGTCAGTGCCCGAAGCGGAAGAACGCGATGGTGGCGATTCCCGCCAGGAGCAGGAGGACCTGACGCACGGAAGCCTTCAGCGAAACGTGGCGGTGCAGGCCCGGAATCAGGTCCGCGATGGCGATGTAGATGAAGCTGGCTGCCGAGATTGCGAGGATGTAAGGGATCGCGCTGCGCGTTTCCGCCAGCCAGAACCACGCGACCACCACACCGGGCAGGATGGCTGCTGCGGAAACGGCGTTGAGCAACAGCGCCTTCAGGCGTGAATAGCCGCTGTCGAGCAGAATGGCGAAATCACCCACTTCCTGGGGAATCTCGTGGGCGATTACGGCCAGTGCCGTCGCCATGCCCAGCGGCACGGAGGTGAGAAACGCCGCCGCGATCACCACGCCGTCGACGAAGTTGTGAAAGGCGTCGCCTACCAGGATGAGCGGCCCGGCCCGGCCATGGGCGCTGCACTCGGCATCATGGCAGTGCCGCCAGACGACGACCTTCTCCAGCAGAAAAAACACCACGATGCCGGCCAGTACGGTGCCGGTAATCAGCACCGGTTCGACACTCTTGAGCCCCGTCGGGATCATGCCGAGGAAAGCGGCGCCGAGCAGCGTGCCTGTGGAATAGCTGATGAAGCAGGGGATCAGGGTGCGGCGCGTCGCTTCCGGGAACAACAGCAAAACGGCCGCGGCGCCGATGGTGCCCGCAATGGTGACGAGACTGAAAGCAATGGCCCACAGCATCATTTGCTCTCCGGTTCAGCCGATCCTCTGCCGAGGAGCGGGATGGAAAAGGGGCTGAAACATACCAGCTTCGCATGCGCGGAGCAGTTGCGAATTGTCATGACGCGCTTGGCGAAATATGGCGCTACCCGCATGTCCCTGTCCCTTTGCGGATGACCACAGGCGCAGCCTTCTTGCACGCCCGTCGCAAAGGGCGCGCGGGGGCACCTTCGCACCCCATGGCAGGGGCGGGTTGCCGTACCACAGCCAAAGCGGAACTCGCAAGCGTTTCCCGGCCTCAAGGGCGTTTTTATGCACACGCCGCGTGTTGATCGGCGCACGGCGCAGGCGTGGGGACGTCAAGGCAGCGGGTTTTCGCTGGCGGAGCTAACTTATTGTTTTAATGAAGTTAATTAAGCGGCCAAATAATCGCCAATCTAACGGAAACCCAGTGGCCACACGGCGTGCGGCGGGATAACCCCAACTCATCCACACAGTTATCCACAGTTTTTGTGGATAACGGCCAATCCCCAAGCTGCACGGGGAGTTAGGTCGAAAATCACGACTGGGTCTCAAAATCCCCGCAGACCGTGCGATCTCACAGGGCGGGGGGACCGCCCGTTCAGTAGTTCAAATGGATGGTCGCTCTGCCGCCTTCGGCCGGGACATCGAGCGCCGCCTGGTCGAATTTGGGCGGACCCATCAGCTTGGGATTGTTGCTCAGTCCGTAGCCCTCGGTGGGGACCATGCCGAGGAAGCGGTTCAATGCCCCGTCGCCATTCTCGTCGTGGTATGCGATGACGGCATAGCGGCCCGGGGGGAGCTGGCTGAAGCGCGCACTCAGCGTGCCCTTCACCGCCGGTTGCTCCAGGACCCACAGGCTCTTGTCTTCGTGGCGGAAGCCTTCCGGGCCATCGTACAGACAGATGCGCACGTTGCCGCGCTCATGGGCCACGCCCGTGATCGTAACCTCAAGATCGGTCGCGGCCGCCGTGCTTGCCAGCAGCACGAGCAGCGCCGCGGGGCTTGCGTTGAATGTCTTCATGATCTGACCTGCGCTGGTGCAGGACCGGGCCGCTAATGCGGCCCGGTCGCCGGGACTCAAAGGGATTTCTTGCAGAAGTACCAGTCCACGCACTCGTGGCCTTCGCTCATGCGGGTCTCCGCATCCTGGATGCTGGCCGGCGGCGGCACGATGACCTTGTCGCCCGGCTGCCAGCCTTCGGGCGTGGCGACCTTGTGCGCATCGGAGGTCTGCAGCGCCTTGACGAGACGGACGAACTCCGGAATGGAGCGGCCGTTGCTCATGGGGTAGTACACCATGGCGCGCAGCACGCCGTTCGGGTCGATGATGAAGGTCGCACGTACCGCGGAGGTGTCGGAGGCGCCCGGCTGGATCATGCCGTAGGCGTTGGCCACCTTCATGGAAAGATCCTCGATGATCGGGAACGGGATCTCGACGCCGAACTTCTCCTTGATGTTGCGCACCCACGCCACGTGGGCGTAGTGGCTGTCGATGGACAGGCCGAGCAACTCGGTGTTGATCTCCTGGAATTCCGGGTAGGCCTTGGCAAAGGCCATGAACTCGGTGGTGCACACCGGGGTGAAGTCTGCCGGATGCGAGAACAGCACCAACCACTTGCCCTGATAATCGGACAACTTCTTCACACCATGGGTGGTTCTGGCTTCGAACGCCGGCGCGGGCTCGTTGATGCGGGGCATGGCGGGGCGGGCGGTTTCCTGATGCATTTCGGACATTTCTGCACTCCTTAGTTGTTCAACAGTTGACGATGGCATTATCAGCATTCGCTAATGCATGTGGAAATCGTTTAAATCGAAGAAAACGATAGGCGCGCCCAATCGATAGTCCATGAGGAGGGGCACCGATTTCCGCGGCCGGTCTGCTCGGACTTTTCACACCCGGGGAAACAAGTGGCGCGTCCTTGCGCCGAACGCGTCCCTCGGCGAGGACGCGGGGGTTTGGAGGAGGGAACTACTCCGCTGTGATCCAGTGCAAGGCGAGTGCCATCGACGACGCAGAGTTGGTGCGGTTTTTACTTCCATGAAAGAACCGAACGATCAATGACTTGTGTTCGTGCAGGACCGCGCCGATGGAAAAGACATGTCAGAGGTGGCGTGAATGGCGCAGGCGGGGCGTTGTCGAGCGCCATGCATGGCAGGGCGCGCCGCATCGTCCGCTTCGCCCATTCGGTGCGGACGGCGCCAGCATCCTTGCGGGCGAACGCTTCGGCACAGGCGTGGGTGATCGGTTCAGGCGGCGTGGAGACGAAGGCATCGCCGCGGAGGTTCGCAGGAAATCCCTGCTGCATGTTCCACAGGAGCGACTGACGTTCGCGCGCATGGATCCCGGCATTCGAGCCGGAAGGAGCGCAGGCATGTTCATTGCGCGCACGGGGATTGCTAATTGTCGATTAGGGCTGTGAAAGGCCGCTGTATAGTCCCGGCATGGACGATTCCTCCGACACCCTGAATGGCGCCCCGCTGACGCCGGGGCGCTGGCTTTCCAGACAACGTCATCTCGCCGGAACGGCACTGAACCTGTCAGTGGGGCTGGGGCTGGCGGGTGGCTTTTTGCTGATCTGGCAGGCTTGGCTGCTGGCGCGCGTGATCAACGCGGCCGTGGTGGAGGGAACGCCGCTGGACGGCCTGTGGCATTGGCTGTGGCCGCTGCTCGGCGTGTTCGCACTGCGCGCGGTGCTTGCATGGTGGTCGGAGCAGGTGGCGTTCCGTGCGGCGGCGCAGGTGAAGCTGGCGCTGCGCCAACGGCTCTATCGTCACGTGCAGGCACTGGGCCCGGCCTACCTGCACGGCGAGCGCAGCGGCGAACTGAGCAGCCTGCTGGTGGACGGCGTGGAGAAGCTGGAGGCCTACTACGCCCGCTTCCTGCCGCACATGGCCATCACCGCCCTGGTGCCGCTGGCCATCCTCGCCTTCGTGTTTCCGCTGGACTGGGTGTCCGGCCTGGTGATGTTGCTCACCGCGCCGCTGATTCCGCTGTTCATGATCCTCATCGGCAAGGGGGCGGAGCGGCTTAACCAGAAGCAATGGCGCCAGCTGGCGCGCATGAGCGCCCATTTCCTCGACGTCATCCAGGGACTCACCACCCTCAAGCTGTTCAACGCCAGCCGCCGTGAGGCGCAGGTGATCGCCGCCGTCTCCGATGCGCACCGCAAGAGCACCATGGCGGTGTTGCGCGTCGCCTTCCTTTCGTCCCTGGTATTGGAATTCTTTTCCACCGTGAGCATCGCCGTGGTGGCGGTGCTGATCGGTTTCCGCCTGCTGTTCGGCGAAATGGCCTTCTTCCATGGCTTTTTCGTGCTGCTGCTGGCACCGGAGTTTTACCTGCCCTTGCGCCAAATGGGCGCGCATTATCACGCGCGCATGGATGCCATCGCCTCCGCCGAGCGGCTTGTCGAAGTGCTGGAAACGCCCGTTCCCGCCACGCCCGCCGAGCCGGCGCCGCCGCCGGCGGGGCCCTTCGCCATCACCTTCGACAAGGTAGCGTTCGACTACCCGGGCGGTCGCCGTGCCCTGGCCGAGGCGTCATTCCGCATCGCGGCCGGTGAAACCGTGGCCTTGGTGGGGCCGAGCGGTGCGGGCAAGAGCACCCTCCTCAACCTGCTGCTGGGCTTTCTCCAACCCGGCGCGGGACAGATCCGCATCGAAGGCACGGATCTCGCGCGCATGGAGCGGGATGCGTGGCTTCGGCAAGTGGCCTGGGTGCCGCAACGGCCGCGTCTGTTCCATGGCAGCGTGCGCGACAACATCCGCCTGGCCCGCCCCGATGCGGATCACGCGGCCGTGGAGCAGGCATCGCGCCTTGCCCACGCCCATGAATTCATCACGCGCCTGCCGCAGGGCTACGACACGCCGGTGGGCGAGGGCGGGCAAGGGCTGTCCGGCGGCCAGGTGCAGCGCATCGCCCTGGCGCGCGCCTTTCTCAAGGAGGCGCCGTTGGTGGTGCTGGACGAGCCTACCGCCAGTCTGGACGCACAGAGCGAGGTCCTGGTGCAGGCGGCGCTGGCGCGGCTGGCCGAGGGCCGCTCCCTGCTGGTGGTGGCCCATCGCCTCGCCACGGTGCGCCAGGCGGACCGCATCGTGGTGCTCGATCAAGGGCGCGTGGTGGAACAGGGCAAGCACGCCGCCCTGCTGGCCGCAGGCGGCTTGTACGCAAGCCTGGCTGCCGCCTACGGCGGTGACGGGGAGGTGCGGCCATGAGCGATCTGCTCCGTCTCACACGCCTGGTGACGCCGTACTGGAAGCCCATGGCCCTGGGCGTGCTGCTGTCCTTCGTCACGCTGATCAGCAACGTGGGCCTGATGGCGGTCTCGGGCTGGTTCATCGCTGCCATGGCCCTGGCGGGCCTGGCCGGGGTAAGCATGAATTACTTCACCCCGGCGGCGCTGATCCGCACCTTCGCCATCGTGCGTACCGTGGGCCGCTACGGCGAACGCCTGGTGACCCACGAGGCCACTTTCCGCCTGCTGTCGGGACTGCGGGTGTGGTTCTACACCCATCTGGAACCGCTCGCCCCCGCACGCCTGGAGCAATACCGCAGCGGCGATCTGCTGAGCCGCATCCGCGCTGATATCGACACCTTGGACAACCTCTACCTGCGTATCCTGGTGCCGGTGGCTGTGGCGCTGCTCGGCGCTGCGGCGGTGGGTCTGTTCCTGTATCGGTATCACCCGTCTTTGGCGGTGGTGAATCTCGTTTTCTTGCTGATGGTGGGCGTGGTCGTGCCTTTTGTCCTGCAGCGACTCGGGCGACGCCCCGGCCGCACGCTGGTGGAGGCCAATGCCGCCTTGCAGGCCAGCGCCGTCGATGGCCTGCAGGGTATGAGCGAACTGCTGGTGTATGGCGCCGCCGATCGTCAGGCGGCACAAATCCGCAGTTTGAGCGTCGACCTCACCGACGCGCAGCAACACATGAGCCGGCTGAGCGGCCTGTCCCAGGCATCGCTGGGACTCTCCGCCAACCTGACGGCATGGGGCATGGCGCTGCTCGCCATTCCGCTCGTCGGCAGCGGTGTGCTGGAGCGTCCGGAGTTGGCCATGCTGGTGCTGTTCGCGCTGGCCAGTTTCGAGGTGGTGATGCCGCTGCCCCAGGCCTTCCAGATGCTGGGTCAGACCCTGGGTGCGGCACGGCGCATTTTCGAGATCGTGGACGCGCAGCCGCAGGCGCCCGATCCCATCGGGCCTTCGCCGCGTCCGTCCCACTATGGCATCACGCTGCGCGGCGTGCGTTTTTGCTATGCCGAGACCGCCGCGCCGGCGCTCGACGACATCGATCTGGACCTGCCGCCCGGCCGGCGCATCGCCGTGGTCGGCGCCACCGGTTCGGGCAAGAGCACGCTGTTCAATCTGCTGCTGCGCTTTTGGGACCCGCAGGCGGGCAGCATCACCCTCGGCGGCGACGATCTGCGCCGTTTCCACGGTGACGACCTGCGCCGTCATTTCGCCGTGGTGTCCCAGGGCACGCATTTGTTCACCACCACCTTGCGCGAAAACCTGCGCGTGGCCAACCCGCAGGTCAGTGAGGAGCAGCTGGCGGCCGCGTTGGACATCGCGCAACTGAGCGAATTCGTGGCGAGCCAGCCCGAGGGTCTCGACACCTGGGTGGGGGAGGCGGGCCTGCGCCTTTCGGGGGGCCAGGCGCGGCGTGTGGCCATCGCCCGCGCGCTGCTCAAGGACGCGCCGGTGCTGCTACTCGACGAACCCACCGAGGGGCTGGACGCCGCAACCGAGCGCCAGTTGATGCAAGCGCTCGACGGGCTCATGAAGGGCCGCAGCGTGCTGCTGATTACCCATCGTCTGGTGGGACTGGAGGCCATGGACGAGATCCTGCTGCTGGATCACGGCCGCCTCGTGGAGCGCGGAACCCATACCGCGCTGCTCGCCGCCGGCGGGACGTACGCGGCCATGCACGCGCGGCTGCGCACGTGATCGCGACGCGGCCGCGTCGCATGTTCACCGAAAGCCGAACCCACCTGACCGTTGCAACAGCCCCCACTTCGGCGGGCTGACCATCCAAGTAACCCTATGCGGTTCTCGCCGATGCTTGGTCGGTTAGGCCGTTTACGCCGAAAACGGTTAAGGCGCCCGAAGGCGCCTTAACCGATCGGCGGGCGCTTCGCGGCGCCCTTCACTCGCAGCCGTTCGCTTACTTCAGCGGCTTGTCCTTCAGGCGGGTGATACCGAGCAGCTTCAGCACGTACTTCTCGTAGATGGGCTCGGAGGTGCCCTTCTTCATCTTGCGCATGAAGTACTTCTCGAAGGCAATCTTCGCCCAGTGCACCCACTTGCCCTTCTTGAACCAGGTGACGTTGCGCGGCGGGATCTGCGGCAGGGCCACGAAGGCGGCGCCGGAGTCGCCCAGGTCGGCCAGGCAGATGGCGTTCCAGGTGCCGGTCTCGTGCGGGGTCTGTCCGGCGATTTCGTCGCGGATGTTGTGCACGATGGCGGTGGTCATGGACTCGATCATGTAGCCGGTCTTGGGCGCGCCGGTGGGCACCGGGGTGGCCTCGACGGGCGGGATGGCGATGCACACGCCCAGGGCGTATATGTTCGGGTACTTGGGGCTGCGCTGCTGGGCGTCGACGATGACGAAGCCGCGCGGGTTGCACAGGCCTTCCACGCCCGCCACGGCATCCACGCCCTTGAACGAGGGCAGCATCATGGAGAACTTGAACGGCAGTTCGTGCTCCTTGATCACCTCGCCCTTGTCGTTGTGCTCGGCCACGAACATCTTGCCGGCCTCGACCTTGCTCACCTTGGCGTTGCAGATCCACTTGATGTGGCGGGTGCGCAGTTCGGACTCCATCATGCCCTTGGAGTCGCCCACGCCGCCCAGGCCCAGGTGGCCGATGTAGGGTTCGGAGGTGACCATGGTCATGGGCACGCGATCGCGGACCTTGCGACGGCGCAGGTCGGTATCGACGATGGCGGCGTACTCATAGGCCGGGCCGAAGCAGCTGGCGCCGGCCATGGCGCCGATGATCACCGGACCGGGTTCCTCGGCGAGCTTCTGGTAATCAGCGAAGGCCAGCTCGGCATGGTCGACGGTGCATACGGAATGGGTGTAGCCGCCGTGCGGGCCGGAACCTTCCACTTCCTCGAAGGCGAGCTTCGGACCGGTGGCGATGACTAGGTAATCGAAGGCGATGGGGTCGCCGCTTTCGAGTTCGAGGCGGTTTTCCTCCGGAATGATCCTGGTGACGGTGTCGGTCACCAGATTGATGTTGCGGCGCTCCAGGTAAGGGCGCAACGGGAAGGTGATTTCCGAGCGCTTGCGCCAGCCCACACCGATCCACGGGTTGGAGGGCACGAACTGGAAATAGTCTTTGGCGTTGACCACGGTAATGCGGTGGTCGTTGCCGAGCGCGTCACGCATTTCGTAGGCGCAGGGCATGCCGCCGGTACCGGCGCCGAGGATCACGATGTGGGCCATAGCAGCTCCTGAAGTCGAAGAGACAAGAAAAATGTCGCCACAGCCTGTGGAAAACCCGGGAGACGACCAGACGCACTGGGGGGAAAATCCGGGGACCATCAGGCGTAGGAGAAATCCGTACGCTTTTTTCGGACAGCGTATCCTAGCGCCAAATCGCCGTGAATCAAGCGATGAATTAAGGAAATTTCAGATGAGGAGGCTGCCGGCGGCCATGTAGAGCCAGCCACCCAGGGGGTGGAAAACGACTCGCCAAATGGCGTGACGGGGCACAAAGCCCACGCCATGGACAAAACCCGCCGCCGCGCCCCACAGCAGGAGCATGATTGCTGCGGCGCGCGCGCCACCTGCAAGGGCGGCGATTTCCTTGGAGAAAACCACAATGCCGGCACACGCGGCGACGGCCAGCGTGAAGGAAAGCAGGCGGCTCCACAAAGGGGTGGGATAGGGGATCACAACCATGCTCCGGGAGTGAAAGCCCCGGCGCCGTGCGGCGCCGGGGCTGGCAGGTCAGCAGCCCGCGTCCAGGTCCTTTTCAGATTCCAGCCACATTACGTTGATGATGCCAAAGGCGCTGGCGAGAAGTACGCCGAGGATCCAGGTGAAATACCACATTGATGTCTTCCTCCTTCAATAAGATCTGCGGAAACCGGGGCGCGAGAGGAGGGCGCGGGGGGTTCCCCGGTTCCGCAGGATGAACTCAGTAGGCTTCGTGCTCGTGAGCGCGGATGTGCTCCACCGTGTACTTGCCCCACATGGCGCGGTAGGTCCACACCGTGTAGCCAAGAATGATGGGCACGAAGATCACCGCGGCCCAGAACATCACCGTGAGCGTGAGATGGCTGGACGGCGCATCCCACACGGTGAGGCTGCTGGCCGGGTGCGTGTTCGACGGCATCACGAACGGGAACATGGAGAAACCGGCGGTGAGGATCACGCCCGCCATGCCCAGTGAACTGGACACGAAGGCGCAAGCCGAGCGGCCCATGCGCACGAGCAGGATGGCCAGCGCCGCGCCCACGAAGCCGAGCACCGGCGCGGCCATCATCCACGGATAGGTGTCGTAGTTGCTCATCCACGCGCCGTTGACGATCTCTACGCTCTTGGCCAGCGGGTTGGGCAGTGCATCGGTGGGCGGCATGTCGACGATGCGGAAGCCGTCCATACCACTGGCGAGCCACAGGCCACCGCCGGCGAAGGCCACGATCATCACCACACCGGCCCAGGTTGCCGCCGTGCGGGCGCGCGAGGCGATGGGGTCCACGGTGCGCCAGTGCAGCCAGATGGCGCCGTGCATCACCAGCATGGACAGGCTCACCACGCCGGCCAGCAGCGCGAACGGGCGCAGCAGGCCGAAGAACGAGCCGGTGTAGGTGGGACGCAGGAACTCATCCAGATGGAACGGCACACCCAGGATCACGTTGCCGAAGGCCACGCCGAACAGCAGCGCTGGCACCGCGCCGCCCACGAACAGACCCCAGTCCCAGGTGTTACGCCAGCGCGGGTCGGCCACCTTCGAGCGGTAGTCGAAACCCACCGGGCGGAAGAACAGCGCGAACAGCACCAGCAGCATGGCGATGTAGAAGCCCGAGAAGGCCGCGGCATACACCGCCGGCCAGGCGGCGAAGATGGCGCCGCCCGCGGTGATGAACCACACCTGGTTACCGTCCCAGTGGGGACCGACCGTGTTGATGATCACGCGGCGCTCTTCATCGCTCTTGCCGAGGAACGGCAGCAGCGCGCCCACGCCCATGTCGAAGCCGTCCGTGATGACGAAGCCGATGAGCAGCACACCCACCAACAGCCACCAGACCAGTTTCAGCGTTTCATAGTCGAGAATCATTGTGTACCTCGTTAGCTGATCCGTGACGGTTACGCGAGGGTCGGCGCAGAGTCCGGCGTCACGTTGAGGGCGTCACCTTTCTTTTCGTGGTGGTACCGGCCGGTGCCGAGGCTGGAGGGGCCAAGGCGGGCAAACTTGATCATCAGGTACATCTCCACGCACAGCAGCAGCGTGTAGAAGCCGATGAAGCCGATCAGCGAGAAAGTGAGATCACCGGTGGTCAGCGTCGAGGTCGACAGATTCACCGGCAGCACCTCGCCGATGGACCAGGGCTGGCGCCCGTATTCGGCCACGAACCAGCCGGTCTCGGCAGCGATCCAGGGCAGCGGAATGCTGAATAGTGCGAGCTTGAGCAGCCACTTTTTCTCGCCGACCTGGCGCTTCGCGCAGTAGTAGAAGGCCGCGGCGAAGACGAACAGCATCAGGAAGCCGGCGGCCACCATGATGCGGAAGGTCCAGAACAGCGGCGCCACCTCGGGGATGGTGTCCTTCACCGCCATCTGGATCTGCTCCTCGGTCGCATCCACCACGTTCTCGGTGTACTTCTTGAGCAGCAGGCCGTAGCCGATGTCCTTCTTCACGGCATCGAATTCGGCCCTGAGCTCGTCGGTCACCTCGCCCGAACGCAGCCGCTGCAGCATGCCGTAGGCGACCATACCGTTACGGATGCGTACCTCGTGCTCGACCATCAGGTCCTTGATGCCCGTGATTTCCTCGTCCGTGGAGCGGGTGGCGATGAGGCCGAGCACATAGGGGATCTTCAGGGCGTAATCGGTGGTCATGTTCTCCTGATCGGGAATACCGACCAGGGTGAATGCCGCCGGGGCCGGGTGGGTTTCCCATTCACCTTCGATGGTCGCCAGCTTGGTACGCTGCACGTCGCCTAGCTCGTAGCCCGATTCGTCGCCCAGCACGATCACCGACAGTACGCTGGCGAGGCCGAAACCAGCTGCGATGGCGAAGGAGCGGCGCGCGAAGCCGAGGTCGCGGCCCTTCAGCAGGTAGTAGGCGGAAATGCCCAGCACGAACATGGCGCCTGTGGTGTAGCCCGCCGACACCGTGTGTACGAACTTGACCTGCGCCACCGGGTTGAACAGCACCTCGGCGAAACTGGTCATTTCCATGCGCATGGTCTCGAAGCTGAACTCCGATCCCACCGGGTTCTGCATCCAGCCGTTGGCGACCAGGATCCACAACGCGGACAGGTTGGAGGCGAATGCCGTCAGGAACGTCACCATCAGGTGCTTGGCCTTGCTGAGGCGATCCCAGCCGAAGAAGAACAGGCCAATGAAGGTGGATTCCAGGAAGAAGGCCATGAGGCCCTCGATGGCGAGCGGGGCGCCAAAAATATCGCCCACGTAATGGGAGTAATACGCCCAGTTCGTACCGAACTGGAACTCCATGGTGATGCCGGTGGTGACGCCCAGGGCGAAGTTGATGCCGAACAGCTTGCCCCAGAACTTGGTCATGTCTTTGTAGACCTCCTTGCCCGTCATCACGTACACCGATTCCATGATGACCAGCAGGAAGGACAACCCGAGTGTCAGCGGTACAAAAAGAAAGTGATACATCGCCGTGAGGGCGAATTGCAGCCGCGACAGGTCGACGACTTCTTCCGCAATCATGCAGTGCTTCTCCTCTCAGATGCTTGGCCCGACACGGGCGTGACGCAGTCCGCAGCCTGTCCCTGGACGGGACCGGCCGGAGGGCACGTCAACACCAGCGCATGCCGTTTTGTTGGACGACTGCTTCGGACGAGTCCCTCCCCGTGCTCGCTGTGCGTTCCAGTACGCACAGCGTCCCCAAAAGCCACCGGGACAGAACCCATCTACAGCGCTCACAGCAAAGCCTGTGCCTGAAATAACAGGGCTGCAGCAGCAGACCGGGACCTTGGGCTTTTGTGATGTGAATCACACCGTTACAGATAACCGTGCAATCCGGGACGGCGCTCTTGGGTTGCCGTGAATGTCACTGGTGGCATATCGTGCGGGGCGAACTGCCGCGGATGACCGAGCTATGCCTGACCTGAACGAACTTGCTGCCGTACTCGAGGCGCTGCATCAGCCGGCCGTCCTGATCTCGCCGGACTACCGCGTGATGGCGGCCAATGGCGCCTACCGCCGCGAATTCACCCTGCCGGAAGGTGGTGCGCCGGTGCGCTGCTATCAGGTGTCGCACCACTACCAGCTGCCCTGCGATCAAGCCGGCGAGAGCTGTCCGCTGCGGCGCTGCATGGAAACCGGCCAGCCCCAGCGCGACCTGCACCTGCACCACACCGCGCGCGGCGAGGAGCATGTGGACGTGGAGATCTTCCCGGTGCGCGACGGCCACAATGTCACGCGCTTCTATGTGGAAGTGATGCATTTTGCGCGCCTGGCGAGCCCCAATCCCAGCGCCGCCGGCCTGGTGGGGCGCGCACCACGCTTCAATCGGGTGCTGGAACTGGTGCGCCGGGTGGCGCCGTCCGAGGCGACCGTGTTGTTGCTCGGCGAGTCGGGCACCGGCAAGGAGCTCATCGCCCAGGCCATTCACGACGCCAGTCTCCGTGCCAAGGGTCCGTTCGTGCCCGTGGACTGTTCCGGGCTGACGGAGACGCTTTTCGAGAGCGAGTTGTTCGGTCACGAGAAGGGGGCCTTCACCGGCGCGCAGGCGCAGAAGATCGGCCTGGTGGAAGTGGCGCGCGGCGGCACCCTGTTCCTCGACGAGGTGGGCGACATCCCGTTGCCCCTGCAAGTGAAACTGCTGCGCCTTTTGGAGAGCGGCACCTTTCGGCGGGTGGGCGGCCTGGAAGCGCAGAAGGCCGATTTCCGTCTGGTATGCGCCACCCATCGGCGCCTGAAGGAGATGGTGGCGGACGGCAGTTTCCGCCAGGACCTCTATTACCGCATCAACACCTTCCCCATCGAGCTGCCGGCGCTGCGCGAGCGCATGGAAGACCTGCCGCTGCTTGCCGAGAGCCTGCTGCACCGGCTTGACGGCGGCCGCGGTCTACGGCTGTCCGCCGGGGCCCTGGCCTGCCTCGAAAGTTACGTCTTCCCGGGCAACATCCGCGAGCTGCGCAACCTCATGGAGCGCGCCGCTCTGCTGTGCGATGGCGAGGTGATCCTGCCCGAACACCTGCCGGATGAATGCCGCTGTGGCAGCGCGCCGCGCGTGCCGGGTCCGCTGCCCCCCGAGGTCATCCCGCTGGAGGAGATGGAGCGCCGCTACCTGCTGTGGGCGGTGGCGCGTTTTTCCGGCGACAAGCGCGAACTGGCGGCGGAACTCGGCGTGAGCGAGCGCACGCTCTATCGCAAGCTCCAGGAGGCCCGCGGCGGCGCGCCCGCGGAGAATGCCTTAGCGGAGGAGCCTTGAGGGCCGCGAGGTGGGTCACGAGATGGCGTCGTAACGCGGAGGGCGCGAGGCGCGGAGGACGCGGAGGACGCGGAGGACGCGGAGGGGTTCCCGAGCGTACTCGTCATGCGCTCAGGCAGACCCGGTTCTCCGCTAACACGTGCTCGGTGCGAGAGAGTATTCGTTTTTTCTCCGCGTCCTCTGCGCCTCCGCGTCATAACCCCAAAGACAAGCGATGAAACATCCCCACCTGCTGGTCGCCATCTCTTCTCACGGCTTCGGCCACGTGGCCCAGGTTGCGCCGGTGATCCACGCCCTGCGCGCGTGCCTGCCCGAACTGCGGCTGACCTTGCGTGCCGCCGTGCCGGAAGCCCATCTCGCCGCCCGTATCGGCGGCGCCTTCACGCTGCAACGGGCACGTGATGATTTCGGCATGGTGCAGACCTCGGCCCTGGACGTGGACCTGGAGGCGAGCGCCTGTGCCTATCGTGAACTGCACACCGATTGGGACGCACGCGTCGCGGCCGTTGCGGAGGAGATCGCTGACGCGGCACCCGATCTGGTGCTGGCGGACGTGCCCTACCTGGCCCTCGCCGGCGCTGCGCGTGCCGGCATCCCGGCCGTAGCGCTGTGTTCGCTGCACTGGGAAGGCATCTACCGTCACTACTGCGGGCATCTGGTCGAGGCGGCGGCCATCCGCAGGCAGATGCTGGAGGCCTACGCCAGCGCGCAGCAGTTCCTGCGTCCGGCGCCGTCCATGCCCATGCCCGAGCTGACCAACACGCGCGCCATCGGTCCCATCGCCACGTGCGGCGTGAATCGTCGCACGGAACTGGACGCCAGGCTGGGCGTGTCCCCGGACGAACGCCTGGTGCTGGTGGCCATGGGCGGCATCGCCCTGAGCCTGCCCATGGAGAGCTGGCCGCGGTGGCCGGGGGTACGCTTCGTGGCGGCGCGGGCCTGGGGCGTGGGGCGGGATGACGTGATCGAGCTGGAATCCCTCGACATGCCATTTTCCGATGTGCTCGCCTCCAGTGATGCGCTGCTCACCAAACCGGGCTACGGCAGTTTCGCTGAGGCCGCGGTGGCCGGTGTGCCGGTGCTGTATGTGCGGCGCGGCGACTGGCCCGAAGAGCCGGCGCTGGTGGCGTGGCTCCACGGAAATACCCATGCCGTGGAGGTGACGCGTCCGGACCTGCTGGCCGGGCGCCTGGGCACGGCCCTGGAGACGCTGTTCGCCATGCCGCGCCGCGCACCCGTCGCTGCCGACGGCGCCCGGGAGGCGGCCACGATCATTGCGGAAATTCTCCGGAAGTGAACCGGCCCGTTGTACCCGCCGCCGCTTCGGGGTACGTTCCCCTTTCCCGGCCAATGCGGAGTTCCGGCGGCATGAACCGCCTCGTGCTGGAGCGCAGATACTGGATCATCCCCCTGGCCATCTGGACGGCGCTCGCGGCCGGTTCCTTGCTTTGGAACTGGCGCCACCTGACCGCGCACGCCCATGAGCTGGCCTTGGGGCACGGCCGCTTCGTGTTCGCAGTCATGGAGTCCATGCGGCTGTGGAACGCGCACAGCGGCGGCGTGTATGCGCCCGTGGATGCGGGCGCGCCCGGCGTCCGGCTGCCGGGACTCGCCGAGGACATCGCGACCCCATCGGGTGGTCGGCTCACCCAGATCAGTCCCGGCTACATGCTGCGCCAGCTCGGCGCCACCCTCGGGGAACTGACCGACGTCGATGCGCGCCTGACCAGCCTCGAGCCGGTGAACCCGGAGAATGCGCCGGACGACTGGGAGCGCGCCGGGTTGGAGGCGTTCGCGGACGGAGCGCGCGAGCATTTCGCATTGGCCGATGAAGGCGGTGTGCCGTACATGCGCTACATGGCGGCGCTCGTGGTTACCGAGCCGTGCCTGGAATGCCATCTGCACCAGGGCTATCGCGAAAGTGATGTGCGCGGCGCATTGTCGGTGCGTTTCGATGCCGGCGAGCTGTTGGCAGGCGCCGACCATCAGCGCATGAGCCTGGGCGTGGTGCACGGCGTGGTCTGGCTGCTGGTCTCTGCGCTCATCCTGGCGAGCCTGGGACACATGCGCAGGCACGCGATGTCACTGCAACGCGCCCGACAGGAGCAGGAGGATTTGGTGGCACAACGCACCGCCGAGCTGCAGCAGGAGATGAGCGAACGCGAGTTCACCGCGGCCAGGCTGCGCCTGCTCATCGAGTCCTCGGGCGAGGGCATTCTCGGGCTCGACGCGCGCGGACGCTGCACCTTCTGTAACGGACTGGCCCTGGAGTCCCTCGGTTACGCCGCGCAGGAAGACCTGCTCGGGCGCGATCTCGAACCGCTGCTGGTGGCGGGCGACGGACATCCCTTCGTGGCGGCCTACCGCATGGGGCATACGGTGCACCGGGACGACATCGATTTTCGTCGCGCCGACGGGGGCAGCTTCCCGGTGGAGTTTCGCGCGCGACCCATGGTTGTGGACGGTGTCACGCAGGGGGCCGTAATCAGCTTCTCCGACATTACCGAACGCAAGGCCGTGGCGCAGAAGGTCTGGCGTCAGGCCAATTACGACACGCTCACCGGATTGCCGAACCGCACCCTGTTCGCCGAGCGGCTGCGTCAGGCCCTGGCGCAGGTGGATCGTCACGGCCACGCCATGGCCCTGCTGTACATCGACCTGGACGGCTTCAAGGCCGTGAACGACGCCTTTGGTCACGCGGCCGGTGACCGTTTGCTTGTGGAAACGGCGCGACGCATTGCCGGGACCGTGCGCGAGAGCGACACCGTGGCGCGTATGGGCGGCGACGAATTCACCGTGATCCTGACCGGGCTCCTCCATCGCACCGACGCGGCCATCGCCGCCGACAAGATCGTGGAGCTGCTGGCCCAGCCTTTTGCACTGGGCAGTGCGGAGGGCAGGGTAACCGCATCGGTCGGAATCGCGGTCTACCCCAGCGATGCGTTCAGCAGCGAGGAGTTGCTCAAACGTGCGGACCAGGCCATGTACCGCGCCAAGGCAGAGGGTCGCAACCGCTACTGCTTCTTCGCGCCGGCCGCTCAGGAGGAACCGGTGTGAGCCCCGTGACGATGGCCTGGCGTGTCGGCGTCGGCGTGCTCGTGGGCATGCTGTTGGTCGGCCTGCTCACACTGCCGGCGAACTCCGCCGAATCCGTGCGCATCGGCGTGCTCGCCAATCGCGGGGCCGCCGAAGCCGAGGCGCTGTGGGGGCCCACCGCCGGCTACCTGGGCCAACGCATTCGCGACAGCCGTTTCGAGATCGTGCCGTTGAACTTCAAGGAACTGCCGCTCGCCGTGGAGGCCGGCAAGGTCGACTTCGTCATTACCAACCCGTCGCTTTTCGTCGACCTGCAGATGCGCTTCGATATCCGGGCGCTCGCCACGTTGCGTAGTCGCGTGGCGGAGTCGTGGACCACGCGCTTCGGCGGTGTGGTGATTGCGCGGGCCGATCACCCGGACCTGCACCGGCTTTCTGACCTCAAAGGCCACACCTTCATGGCCGTGGAGCAGGGATCGCTGGGCGGATTCCGCGCCGCTTGGCGCGAACTGCGCCGCGCAGGCGTCGATCCCTACAAGGATTTCGCCATGCTGCGTTTTGGCGGCACCCACGACGCGGTGGTGCTCGCCGTGCGTGACGGCGTGGTGGACGCAGGCACACTGCGCACCGACATCCTCGAGCGCATGGCCCGCCAAGGCGAGATCGCGCTGGCCGATTTTCGCGTCCTCGGTCCGCAGCATCACGCGGACTTTCCCCATCTGTGCAGCACGGAACTCTATCCGGAGTGGCCGCTCGCCAAGCTTGCCCACACCTCCGACGACCTGGCCCGGCGCGTGGCTTCGGTGCTGGTGACCATGCTGCCGCAGAGCGAGGCGGCGCTGCGCAGCCAGAGCGCCGGCTGGACCGATCCCGCCGACTACACACCGGTACGCGAACTTATGCAGGAGCTGCGCGTCGGACCGTTCGCGAACGAGGACGCCACGTTTGCCGGTCTGCTGCGCAGCTACGGCCATTACCTGCTGCCGGTGGCAGCGATCGTCACGCTGCTCGGTGCGGCCATGTGGCATCTGGCGCGGCTCAACCGGCGCCTGCGCCATGCGGACTTCGCCCTGCGCCACGCCCGTGACGCACTGGCGGACGAGGTGGCGGTGCGCACCGCCGAGCTGAGCACGGCACTGGCCGAACTGGAGCATAGCCGACGCCGCGAGTCACTGGCCTTGCGCGACTGGCACGACGCCTTCGATGCCATCACCGACCCGATCTTCATCCACGATCGCGGTGGACGCATCGTGCACGCCAACCCGGCCTATCTGGCGCGTGCCGGCGTCACGGCGGACGCGGCCCTGGGTCGCCCGTACTGGGAGGTCTTTCCCCATCTCAGCGAACCCATGGCCAGCTGCCGCGAGTTCGCCGATGACCCGTCGAGCGTCGGCACCGCCGAGCTGCACCTGGAAAATGGTGAGGTGTTCGTGTCCCGTTCCTTCGGGATCCGCGGCGTGGAAGGTGCCAGCCACGCGATTCACATCCTCGAGGACGTCACCGCGGAGCGCCGCGCGGAGGCGCAGCGCCGCCTCCTTGCCCATGCGGTTGATCAGGCAGGCGAAGGCATCGTGGTCACCGATGCGGACGGGCGCATTGTGTACGTCAATCCCGCCCTCGCCGGACTCACGGGCATCGCCATCGGTGAGCTGTGCGAGACCACCCTGCGGCATCTGTTTACTGCCGCCGATCGCGGGCGTATCGATGAGCTGATGAACGGACTGTCCGCGGGGCGGGTGAGCGGCGAATTCGCGCTGCACGCGTCCGCGGCGCCGGTACCGGTGTTCGTCACCGGCAGTGCCTTCCGTGGTGACGGCGGCAGCGGCGGGGTGTTCACGCTCATGGACCTGCGCAGCATCAAGGCTGCGCAACAGGCCCTCACCTACCGTCTTGCCTTCGAGTCCGAAGTCGGCGCCATTGCGGCGCGCTTCGTGGCCGTGGACGTGACCAGCTTCGATGCGGAAATGCACTCGGCCCTGGCGCGTATCGGGGCGTCCGTGCAGGCGCAGCGTGCCTACCTGTTTCGTTATGACGCGCAACGCGGGGTGCTTTGCAACACCAGCGAATGGTGCGACAGCGGCGTCGCATGTCACGGCGAGCGCAGGCAGGAGCTGGTGCTCGCCGAGCTGCCGTGGATTTCGCGCCACCTGGCGCGGTTCGAGGCGCTGGACGTAGCGGACGTGGCCGCACTGCCGGACGAAGCCGCGCCCGATCGCGCGTTCCTGTCCGCCATGGGCATCCGTTCGCTGCTCATGGTGCCGCTCGCCAGCGGTGGGGCCATGCTGGGTATTCTCGGCTTCGATACCTCGCAGGCGCCCAGGCGCTGGGCCCCCGAGGACATCCGCCTGTTGAGTGCCGTGGGCGAGGTGGTCGCCAATACCCTGCGCCGCCTCGAAGCCGAGGCGGCGGTGCGGCGCAGCGAGGAAAGCCTGGCGCAGGCGCAACGCGTGGCGCGCCTGGGCAACTGGGACTGGAACATCGCCACCAACGGGCTGGACTGGTCCGACGAGATCTACCGTATCTTCGGCCTGGCGCCGCAAGAGTTCGGCGCCACCTACCCGGCCTTCCTGGAGCGCGTGCATCCGGATGACCGCGCGTTGGTGCAGGAGGGGGTCGACAAGGCGCTGCGCCGCGAGCGCGACTACGCCATCGACCACCGCATCGTGCTGCCCGACGGCAGCGAGCGTCTGGTGCACGAACGGGCCGTGGTGGAGTGGGACGAGACCGGTGCGCCGGTACGCATGATCGGCACCGTGCAGGACGTCACCGAGGCCCGCCTCGCCGAGCGCGAGTTGCAGCGCCTGAACCGTGCACTGCGCACCCTGAGCCGCGGCAACGAGACCCTGGTGCGCGCCGAATCCGAGGAGCAGTTGCTGCACGACATCTGCAACGTGCTGGTGGACGTGGGCGGCTACCGCTTCGCCTGGGTGGGCTACGCGGACCCCGACCATCCCACATGGCCCGTGCGCCCGGTGGCCCAGGCCGGCGAGGAGGGCGGCTATCTGACGGCCATGCGCGCGCACTGCGCGCACGAGGGGGTGCACGACAGTCCCGCGGCCATCGCCATGCGGACGGGCGAACCCCACATCGAGCGCGATATTGCTGCGACCGAACCGCCCTCGGCCTGGCGGCAGATGGCGCGCGCGAGCGGCTTCGCCTCGGCCATTTCGCTGCCCTTGCGCGTGGGGGGCAATGTACTGGGCAGCCTCACCATCGATGCCGCAGACCCGGATGCGTTCGACGAGGCGGAGGTGCGCCTGCTGGGCGAACTGGCCGACGACCTGGCCTTCGGCATCACCACCGCACGCAACCGCGTATTGCGCGAACAGGCCGAGGCGCAGCTCACGCGTAGCGAGCGCCGTTATCACGAGCTGTTCGAAACCGCGCCGACCGCCTACGTCTCGGTGCGTGCGGAGGATGGCGCCATCCTGCAGGCCAACGCGGCCACGGAACGCCTGCTGGGCTACGCGCGCGAAGACATGCTGCGCATGACCGTGGAGGCGTTTCACGAGTCGGGCGACGAGGGCGCCGAGCGCGCGCGCTCGCTGTTCCGGCGCTTTCAGTCCGGTGAACCCATCCGCGATCAGGAAGTGCGCCTACGCCGCCGCGACGGCAATCCGGTGTGGGTGAGTCTGTCGATGGAGCCGGTGCGCGATGCGGATGGCCGCATCATCGAAAGCCGCGCCAGCCTGTTGAACATCTCCGCGCGCAAACGCATGGAGGAAGACAAGGCGCGCATCGGCATGCAACTGCAGAAGGCCTTGGTGCAGACCATCGAGGCCATCGCCATCACCATCGAAAAACGCGATCCCTACACCGCCGGCCATCAGACGCGCGTGGCCGAACTCGCCGTCGCCATCGGCGAGGAACTGGGACTCGATGCGGAACGCCTGCAGGGCCTGCGCCTTGGCGCGCAGATCCACGATATCGGCAAGATCTACGTGCCTGCGGAATTTTTGAACCGCCCAGGGAAGCTATCGGACGCGGAATTCGACATCATCCGTTCGCACCCCCTCATGGGCTACGACATCGTCAAAGGCATCGACTTTCCATGGCCGGTGGCGGAGATGGTGGTGCAGCATCACGAACGCCTCGACGGCAGCGGCTATCCGCAGGGCCTCGATGCGGACGCGATTCTGCCGGAGGCGCGCATCATTGCCGTGGCGGACGTGGTGGAGGCCATGGCCTCGCACCGCCCCTACCGCCCGGCCTTGCCGCTCGCGGCGGCGCTGGCCGAGATCGAACGTCACAAGGGTGTGCTTTACGATAGCGCGGTATGCGACGCCTGCCTGCGCCTGTTCCGCGAGGCGCGTTTCACCTGGGAGCGCAACGACGCCGGCACGGGGGCCATCGCCTGAGGCAGGCCCAACCTCCCAGACGTCACCCGGCGAAGACCGGCACCCATGCCATCCTTCGTCTTCGTCATCCCGGCGAAGGCCGGGGTCCATTCCTGGCTGGGAAAGTTTCAGGCCTTGTGCGCCAGCAGCGTGTCGTCCAGTGCGGCGGCATCGATCTGCGCCGGGTTCAGGTACTGCTCGGCATAACGCAGGTGAACGCCTGCGCGCACGAACAACGCGAACAGGTCCGCATCGATATGCCCGTCGCGGGCCATGTCGGCAAGAATGGCGAGGGTCTCGGACAGCGGCTTGCCGGGCTTGTAGGGGCGGTCGGATGCGGTCAATGCCTCGAACACATCGGCGATGGCCATGATGCGTGCCTGCACGGACATCTGGGCGCCGGTGAGGCCGTGCGGATAACCGCGTCCGTCGACCCGCTCGTGGTGACTGCCGGCGTATTCGGGTACGCGCTGGAGCTGCTTCGGGAACGGTAGCGCCTCCAGCATCTTCTGCGTCGCGACGATGTGGTTGTTGATGATCTGGCGTTCGGTGGGATTGAGCGTGCCGCGGCTGATGCAGAGGTTGTAGGTTTCCTCATCGGTGAGTAGCGGCGCAGTGTCGTCGTCGAACGTGGTATAGCGCTGCTGCGCGATGGCCTTCACCCGCGCCTGCGCCGCCTCACTCAGAAACTCCCCACCCAGGTTCACACCGCGCAGGAAGACACGCTCGTCGGCCAACCGCGCGCAGGTCTCGGCGTACTCGGCGTCGGCCTCCGCCAGGGTCTGGGCGTCGGCGCCCGCCGCGAGGCGGCGGCGCAGCAGGGTGATCTCCGCGTCACGCCGCAGCACCTCGAAGCGCGCCTCAACCAGGGCGATGCGATCGAAGCGGGTCTCCAGCTTGGTGGACTTGTCCATGACGTGGTCGGGTGTGGTTATCTTGCCGCAGTCGTGCAGCCACGCCGCCACTTCCAGCTCGAAACGGTCTTCGTCATTGAGCTGGAAATCACGGAAAGGGCCATCGTCGGCGGCGGCTGCCGCTTCGGCCAGCAACATGGTGATGACCGGCACGCGCCGGCAGTGCTGGCCGGTGTGGGGTGATTTTTCGTCGATGGCCTCGGCGATGAGATGGATGAAGGATTTGAAGAGATTTTGCAGGTCGCAGATGAGGCGCTTGTTGGTGAGCGCAATGGCGGCCTGCGAGGCAAGCGCACGGGTGAGGCGCTCGGCCTCGTCGGAGAAGGGAATGACCGCGCCGGTGTCTTCGTCCTGGGCATTGATGAGCTGCAAGACGCCGATGATGTCGCCCTCGTGGTTTTTCATGGGCACGGTGAGGAACGAGCGGGAGCGGTAGCCGGTGCGGCGATCGAAGTCGCGCGTGCCGGAGAAGTCAAAGCCTTCGGCGTCGTAGGCATCGGGGATGTTCACGGTGGTGTCCTCGTGCACCGCGTAGGTCACCACCATGCGCCGGTTCGGCAGGCCCGCGCTGTCGCGCAGCGGAATGGGCGGAAAAGGCACCGGCGCGCCGGTAGCGCCGCCCATCGCGAAATTGAGCGAATCCGTGCGCAGGATTTCCATGGTGATTTGCCCATCTTCCGTGACGGAGTACAGCGTCCCTGCATCGGCATTGGTGATAGCTTTCGCGCCGAGGAGGATCATCTCCATGAGCCGGGGCGTATCCTTCTCGGCAGACAAGGCGATGCCGATTTCGGCCAGCTTTTCGATGCGCTGGAGCAGGGTTTGGGACATGCCCTGATTCTCACGATTTTGACGAGGACCCATTCTACGGCCAGAGCAGGATTCTCCAGAAGGACAAACGCTTTGGAATTCATGACTTCTGTGGGGCGATTGGTATAATTTTCGCCACTCACGTTGCTCGCATCAGAATGGATAGCCAATGAAATTCAGGTGGTTGGCCCTCAGCGGACTGTGTGCGCTCGGTGTCTCGGCGGTGGCCGTTGCCGATCTCGCATCCGACGCCGCAAGGCACATCAAGGCAGGGGATTATGCGGCCGCGGTCGAAGGGCTGCAGCGCGGCGCGCCGTTTGCCAGGGACCAGGTTCGGGAACGCTTCCTGTATGCCACCGCCCTGGCCGGCACCGGCGACCATGACAAGGCGGCGCAGCTCTTCGAGGCGCTGATTGCCGAGGTCCCGGACAACCCGGAGCCGTACAACAACCTGGCGGCGCTGTACGCGGCCCAGGGCCGGCTCGACGAGGCCAAGGAGGTGCTCGAACGCGCCATCCGCACGGACGAGCGCTATGCCGCCATCTACGGCAACCTCAGTGCCATTTACGTGGAAATGGCCCGAGCCTCCTACGCCAAGGCCCTGCGCCTGCAAGAGACTCCCAAGTCGCCGAATCTGCGCGTGCTATCCGCCATGACGGAACCTGCTGCGGGTTCGGACGCCCCGCTGGTCGTGGCCGCGGCGCCGGCCACTGAACCGGTCGTGGCGAATCCGTCGGAACCACCCACCGCATCGAAAACGCCCGTAGCAAAACCCGCCGTCACGCCGGTGGGCGGTACCCCCGCGGGCAGCGGACCGGTCGCCGCACTGGAACCCGCCGAGCCGGCACCCGCCGCGGCGCCGATAGCCGCCGAGCCGGTCGCGCCCACCGCCGCTCCTACGTCTGATACTGCACCTGCTTCTGCGCCCGATACGGAAATCGGCGCGGCGCTGGCCAACTGGGCCCGGGCCTGGGCGGCGCAGGACGTGGAGGGCTATCTGGGCTTTTATGCGCAGGACTTTGCGCCTTCGCGCGGCATCTCGCGCGCCCAGTGGGAGGCGCAGCGACGTGAGCGCCTGGCGCGCCCCGAGGCCATCGAAATTTCACTGGAAGACGTGCAGGTGCGCCTGCGCGGCGCCGAGCAGGCCACGGTGCGCCTGGTGCAGGGCTATCGGTCGCCGGACTACCAGGATCGCACCCGCAAGGCCTTCACGCTGGCCAAGCGCGACGGCCGCTGGCTGATCGTCAGCGAGCGCACCCTCCAGGTCCTGCCCTGACATGCGTCTCCAGCTTGGCACGGCAGTGGTCGCCGGCGCACTGCTCTCACTCTCCGTGGGCCTCTACGCCGCCCATCGTTTCCAGGACGAGGAGCCGGCCGATCGCATCGCCGATTTCACCCTGGACCCGGCCGCGATGGGCGAGACCGCCCTGTTTACCCTGGCCATGGCGCGCCTCGAGGAGCGCCTCGCCAAGCTGCCGGACGACCCTGAGGCGAGCCTGCTCAAGGGCATTCTCTCCTTCAAGGCCGGGCGTCTTGCCGAGGCTGAGGACGAACTCGGCCGGTTGACCCGCCGCGCCCCCAAGTTCCATCTTGCCCACCTGGTCTACGGCGACGTGCTGCTCGCACGTACGCACCCGCTCGGCGATTTGGGTGCGGCACCGCTGTTCGACGCAGCACCGCGCGGCCTCGATGGCCTGCGAGACGAGGCCGAGGCGCGTCTCAAGGCCTATCTGGAATCGCTGCCGCAGGACCGCATTCCGCGCAGCCTGCTGGCGCTCGACGACGAGGTGCGTACTGCCATCGTGGTGGACAAGTCCAACCACCGCCTGTACGTGTACGAATATGCCGGGTCCGACGCGCCGCCGCGGCTGGTGCGCGACCACTACGTGAGCACCGGCAAGCTCATTGGCAACAAGAACCTGCGCGGTGACCTGCGCACGCCGGAAGGCGTGTATTTCGTCACCGGCTACATCCCCGACCGGCGTCTGCCGGACAAGTACGGGGTCGGCGCCTATCCGGTGAATTACCCCAACGAACTGGACGCGCGGCTTGGCAAGACCGGCGACGGCATCTGGCTGCACGGCACCGAGCGCGCCTACTACAGCCGCCCACCGCTGGACAGTGAGGGCTGCGTGGTGCTGCCGAATCCGGATCTGCTCGCCCTCGACGCCTATCTCGATCCGGGCGTTACACCGGTGGTGATCACCGAACGTGTGCAGTGGCTGGCAGCGGAAGAATGGCAGCAGCTGCGCGGCGAGGTCCTGGGCGCCCTGGAGGCCTGGCGCGCCGATTGGGAAAGCGGCGACGTGGAGCGCTATCTGTCGCACTATGCCGAGGATTTCTGGAGCAAGGGCCATGACGCGCAAAGCTGGGCGGCACGCAAGCGCATGGTGGCGGCGGGCAAGACCTACCAGCAGGTGCGCCTGGAGGACGTGTCGGTATTCGCCTATCCGGAAACGGCCGAAGACGGCCGCGAGCTGATGGTGGTCAACCTGCGCCAGGACTACCGCTCCAACAACTTCAACAGCGCCATGGGCAAGCGCCTCTACCTGGCGAAGGACGACGGCCGCTGGAAGGTGTTGTACGAAGGTGGGCGCTGACACATGAATGCCGATGGGTGCAAACAGAGGAACTGTCTGCGTCGTTGGTGACTCACCTGTCCCCGTAGGTCACGTTGCCGCGAGCGGCTACGTGACGGCGGGATGTCAGGTAGCGCTTCGCGCAACCTGACCTACGGGGCTGCGCGGCAACGTACCTATGCCGTCGCTTCCTCCGCACTTCATTCCTCTGCGTCCTCCGCGCCTCCGTGTCCTCCGCGTTTTGCTGTCTGGTGACGGCGGGATGTCAGGTAGCGCTTCGCGCAACCTGACCTACGGGGCTGCGCGGCAACGTGCCTATGCCGTCGTTTCCTCCGCACTTCATTCCTCTGCGTCCTCCGCGCCTCCGCGTCCTCCGCGTTTTGCGGTCTGGTGACGGCGGGATGTCAGGTAGCGCTTCGCGCAACCTGACCTGCGGGGCTGCGCGGCGACGTACCTATGCCATCGTTTCCTCCGCACTTCATTCCTCTGCGCCCTCCGCGCCTCCGCGTTTTGCGGTCTGAAGTGACCGGGATGTCAGGTAGCGCTTGGCGCAACCTGACCTACGGCGCCACCGGCCCGTCTCCGTCGTCCTCGATGCGCCCGGCGATGTAATCTCCCCGCGAGCGCACCCGCAGCCCGGCCTCGGGACCGGAGATGTCCACCGGTCCGCCGGTCAGGGGCCCGGTGGCGAACAGGCGCAGGGAGCCGTCGCCCGGGTCCACCCGGTAGACCAGACGCTCGCCGTCCGAAGACCATACGAAATCCAGCACCGTGCCTTCCGTTCCCGACACCTGCAGGGGCGTGCCGGCAAGCGCGACCGTGAACAGGGCGTCGGTCTGGTAGGCGAGCCGCCCGCCGTCCGGCGACCAGGCGAAGGCCGTCACGTCCTCGGTCGCCTCGGACAGGCGTGTGGCCGCACCGCCTGCGCCGACGAACAGGGAGACCACGCCTGCCAGTTCCTCCCGCACGAGAAAGGCAATACGGGTGCCGACGGGCTCCCAGGCGAAATCGAACACCCCCCCACCGGCCTCCAGCAGCCCGTGCACGGGCTGGGGCAGACCGGCGCCCGGGGTGACGAACAGCTCCTGGATCCCGGCCACGCGCTGGTCGGCACGATAGGCGAGGCGCGTCCCGTCCGGTGACCAGGCGAAGGCGTTCACGTCGGCATCGGCGGGCAGATCGCCCGAGGCGCGGGTGACGCCGCCCAGCGCCCCTACGGTGAAGAGCTCGAAAACCTCGTCGTCCCCTTGGTCGGCGAGAAAGGCGAGGCGTGTGCCGGCGGGCGACCAGGCGAATGCGGCAATATCGCCACCGGCAACCTCGCCCGAAAGCAACGAAATCTGTGCCTGCGTCGCGAGGGTGCCGAACAGCTGCTGGCGGCCGTCGGCCTGTTCCGCCGTGTACGCGAGGCGCGTAGCGTCGGGGCTCCACGCGAAATCGAGCACATTGCCCTGGGATATGGATCGGTCGGAAACAGCGACACCCGCGGCGCTGTCGGCGGGCGTGGTGATCAACTCCACCTGGCCGTCGACCTGCCAGTCCGCACGATAGGCGATGCGCGTGCCATCGGGTGACCAGGCGAAGGCCTCCACGTCGGCGTCGGCATGGCCGAGCTGGGAGACCTTGGTGAATGCGCTGCCGTCGGCGCGCGCCGTGAACAGTTCCACCTGGCCGGGCTGTTCCTGATCGGCCAACCAGGCGAGCCGTGCACTGTCCGGCGACCATGCATAGGCCAGCACGGCGCCGCCCGGCGTCGGCGCACCCGACACGGAATCGGCGCCGCCCGTGACGGTGTCGGCCACCAACAGCTCCACGCGCCCCACCTCGTCCACTTCCGCACGAAAGGCCACGTCGTCGCCCGCGGGTGAGACCTGGAAATCGAGCGCCCGCCCGCGGCCCAGCAGTGCATCCGTCAACGAGGTGCGTCTGCCGCCGTCGAGGTCCACGGAAAAGAGCTCCTGGCGTGCCGGATCGGCCTCCGTGCCGGCCAGGAACACCGCACGCGGCGCGGCAAGCCCGCCCGTGGAAAGCCGTGTCTCACCGTCGCAGCCGGCGAGCCCGAGGCACAGGCCAATGGAAACCACCGTCGCCCATGCACGCAACACAGCTTCCTCCCTGAAAACCGTGGTGGCCGGGAAAGCATAGACCTGTGCGGCCCATGGCAAGGGCGAAACGCGGAGGGCGCGGAGGAAATCAAATGCGGAGGGTGGTCGTAGGTCACGTTGCCGCGCAGCGGCTACGTGACAGCGCGTCGTCAGGCAGCGCTTCGCGCAACCTGGCCTACGTGGAATCAGGGCGCGAAAGCAGAACGCTTGCGCCGCGCGCGGCTTGCTTCCCTCCGCGTGCTCCGCGTCCTCCGCATTTCGACGGCCCTGAAACAGCGCCGCTCAACGGATGGTCTCGCCGCGCGCCTGCTCTTCGGCGTGATAGGAGGAGCGCACCATGGGGCCGCTGGCGACGCGGGAAAAACCGAGTTCCAGGGCGATGGTGCGCAGGCGCTCGAAGCCCTCCGGCGGCACGTAGCGCTCCACCGGCAGGTGATGGCGGGACGGTTGCAGGTATTGGCCCAGGGTGAGGTGATCGCAGCCATGGGCGCGCAGGTCGCGCAGCACTGCGATGATCTCGTCGTCGGTCTCGCCGAGGCCAAGCATGAGGCCCGACTTGGTGGGCAGGTCGGGGCGCAGCGCCTTGTAGCGTGCGAGTAGTCGCAGCGAGCCGGCGTAGTCGGCGCCGGGGCGCGCCTGGCGATAGAGCCGGGGCACGGTCTCCAGGTTGTGGTTGAACACGTCGGGCGGAGTGTCGCGCAGCAGCGCCAGCGCGATGTCCTCGCGGCCACGGAAATCCGGCACCAGGATCTCGATGCCGGTGTCGGGCGAGTGCGCACGCAGCGCGGCGATGCAGGCGGCGAAGTGGGCGGCACCACCGTCGCGCAGGTCGTCGCGGTCCACCGAGGTGATCACCACGAAACGCAGGCCCATGGCGCGCACGGTTTCCGCGAGGTGGGCCGGCTCGTCGGCATCGAGCGGTTCGGGGCGCCCGTGGGCCACATCGCAGAACGGGCAGCGCCGCGTGCAGATGCCGCCCATGATCATGAAGGTGGCGGTGCCGTGGTTGAAACACTCCCCCAGGTTCGGGCAGGCCGCCTCCTCGCACACCGTGTGCAACTTCTGCTCGCGCAGGATCGCCTTGATGCGCAGCACCTCGGGGCTGTTGGGCGAGCGCGCACGGATCCAGCGCGGCAGCGGCAGCCTCTCGCCGCGTGGCTCCACCTTCACCGGAATCCGCGCCACCTTGCTCGCACCCTTGAGCGGATTGGGCGGTGCGGGTCTGTCGCTGTCGTCAGTCATAAGAGAAAAGCTTTAACACGGGGAACACGGGGGACACGGGGATCATGAAGTAATCGCGACCTTACGTCACCGCGTCATTTTTCCACGGCGACGTGGGCAATACGAGAATCCACATGAAAACCCCGTGTTCCCCGTGTCCCCCGTGTTCAGGCTTTTTCTTCCAACCGATAGCCCTGCGCCGCTGCGAAATGGCGCAGCACCGCCTCGCCTGCGGTGGCGACGTCGAGGGCGATGCCCAGTAGGGCGAGGCTGGTGACGGGCAGGCCGGCGTAGCCGCAGGGGTTGATGCGGGCGAAGGGGGCGAGGTCCATGGCCACGTTCAGGGCGAGGCCGTGGTAGCTGCAGCCGCGGCGCACGCGCAGGCCGAGGGAGGCGATCTTGGCGCCGTTTACGTACACGCCCGGTGCGTCCTGGCGGGCCGCGGCGGTGACGCCGTGCTCCGCGAGCAGGGTGATGACGGCCTGTTCCATGGCGCTGACGAAGGCGCGCACGCCCAGACCACACCGGCGCAGGTTTACCAGGAAATAGACCACTGCCTGGCCCGGGCCGTGATAGGTCACCTGGCCGCCGCGATCCACCTGCACCAGCGGGATGTCACCGGCATCGAGCACGTGCTCGGCGCGGCCGTTGAGTCCCTGGGTGAATACGGGCGGGTGCTCCACCAGCCAGACCTCGTCCGGTGTGGCCTCGCCGCGCGTGTCGGTGAAGGCCTGCATGGCGTGCCACACCGGTTCGTAGGGCTGCCGCCCCAGGCGGCGCACGCGCAGCGGCTTCACAGCGCCATGGACACCAGTGGGCAGGCGGTGAGCTCGCGGTACAGCGCGTCGAGCTGTTCGCGGCTGTGCGCGCGGAAGTTGAAACTGAGCGCGGTGTAATTCCCGCCGCTGCTGGCGCGCACGCTGATGGCGCCCTCGCTGAGGTCCGGCACGTGGCGGCGCACGATGGCGATCACCTCGGCCTCGAAGTCCGGACCGGCACGGCCCATGACCTTGAGCGGAAAATCACAGGGAAATTCGAGCAGGGATTCGGTGGTCATGGGGCGATCATGCCAGAGCATGGTTGGTCCGTCACAGGAGAAAAGCATTGACCACGGGGGACACGGGGAATTATCAGGTGCATTTTTTCGTGCCCGCGTTGCTCACGGTTCTTGGCGCTCCTGCGGGCGGAACAGCCACCGCACGGGTTTTTCAATACCCCCGTGTTCCCTGTGGTTCATGCTTTATGCCTTTCTCTTCAATGCACTTCGCCGCGGCGGAAGGCGTCCTTGTAGGCGCGGTACAGGTCGCTGACCTGGGCCCACAGCGGGCCCGGGCGGCCGTTGCCCACGGGCAGGCCGTCCACGTGGGTGACCGGCACCACGTCCTTGTTGGAACTGGTGAGCCACACCTCGTCGGCACGGCGCAGGGCGTCCACGGTGATCTTGGACTCGCTACAGGGAATGCCGGCCTCGGTGCACAGCTCCACCACTACGTCACGGGTGATGCCCGGCAGTAACAAATGGCTCTTGGGCGGGGTGACCACGTGGCCACGGGTGACCATGAACACGTTGCTGGCCGCGCCCTCGGTGATCTCGCCCTCGCGCACCAGGATGGCCTCGGCGGCGCCGCTGTCCAGGGCCTGCTGGTGCAGCAGCACGTTGGGCAGCAGGGTGATGGCCTTCACGTGGCAGTGTGCCCAGCGGATGTCTTCCACGGTGATGGCCTTCACCCCGGTCTGCGCCGACGGTTCCGGCGGCAGCAGCGGCTGGCTCATGGCGAACACGGTCGGCAGCGCATGGAGCGGGAAGGCGTGCTCGCGTGCTGCCACGCCACGGGTCACCTGTAGATAAAGGGACTGGTCACCCGCGCCGTTGCGGGTGATGAGGTCAGTGAGGACGTCCTCCCAGCGACGGTGGGTGAGCGGATTGGCGAGGCGGATCTCGGTGAGGCTCTGATCCAGACGCAGCAGGTGGGCCTCCAGCCGGAACGGGCGTCCGCCGTACACCGGGATGACCTCGTAGACCCCGTCGCCGAACAGAAAACCGCGGTCGAGCACGGAGACCTTCGCTTCAGCGGCCGGCAGGAACTCGCCATTGAGGAAGACGATGTCGCGTGTGCTCATGCCGGCTCCTTGCGACCGCTAGGGGTCACTCGAACATAAGCATGAGGCCGTCCACCATTTTCCGCCACAGGTTGCCCTCGGGGACCTCCTGCAGGGCCACCAGCGGGCGTTCGGCGATGGTGGTCTCGCCCATCTGCAGATTGAGGGTGCCGAAGCGCTGGCCCTTGCGGGTGGGCGCCTGGATGATCCGTTCGACGGTGAGCGAGGCCTTTAGCTTGTCGTAGTGGCCGCGCGGCAAGGTCACATAGAGCTCGTCCGCGACACCGAGCGGCAGGGCGTTGGTATCGCCCTTCCACACATGCATGGTCTTGAGTGGTTCGGCAGCGCGATAAAGCAGGCGCGTCTCGAAGAAGCGGAAGCCGTAGTTGAGCAGCTTCAGGCTCTCCTGGGCGCGGGCCTCTTCGCTGTTGGTGCCCATCACCACCGCGACCAGACGCATGTCGGCGCGTTGCGCCGAGGACACCAGGCAATAGCCGGCGGAGTCCGTATGTCCGGTCTTCACGCCGTCCACGCTGTCGTCTGACCACAGCAGGCGGTTGCGGTTGTACTGCTGGATGTTGTTGTAGGTGTAGCTCTTTTCCGAATACCAGCCGTAATACTCCGGGAACTCGCCGATCAGGGTATGGGTGAGCACCGCCAGGTCGCGTGCCGTGCTGTAGTGCTCCGGGTGTGGCAGTCCGGTGGCATTGGCGAAATGGGTGCCGTGCATGCCCAGGTTGCGCGCAAGCTCATTCATGATGAGCGCGAAGCTCTCTTCACTGCCGGCGATGTGCTCGGCCAGTGCCACGCTGGCATCGTTGCCGGACTGGATGATCATGCCCTTGAGCAGTTCTTCCACCGTGACGTCCGTGTCCACCAGCACGAACATGCGCGAGCCCGGCGTGCGCCAGGCCTTGCGGCTGATGCGCACCGTGTCTTCGAGTCGCAGTTCGCCGTTGCGTATCTCGCGGAATACCGCGTAGGCGGTCATGAGCTTGGTGAGGCTGGCCGGTTCGAGGCGCGTGTCGGCATTCTTCTCCGCGAGCACGTGGCCGCTGTGGAAGTCTTGCAGGATGAAGCCTCTTGCGGCGAGATTCGGGGCGGCCGGGGTCAACGACGCCGTGGGCTCGGCGTGCGTCAGTCCTGCGACGAACAGGAAGAAGGTGACGAATACGAGCTGTTTCATAGGCAGATGACGGCAGGGCAGGGGGGCACGACGGCCGTATTGTACTTGGCGTGTCTGCACGCGTTAAGTGCGGGTGGCCGAAATGGATGCTGGATCACGCTGTGGACGGCGCGTTCGCTCGTTCAGCGTGTAGGCGATCCCTCAGCGTGTAGGCGATCCCTTTACTACGCGCGGGGTCCCGACGCCGAGCGCTGTGATGCGGGCGGCGAGCTGCGTGGCCTGTTCCGCATCGGGCAGCGGCCCGAGCCGTACCAGATAGAGCACGCCGTGGGTCGCGTGCGGTGTTTCGAGCAGATGCGCCGCGACCAGGGGCTCGTGTGTGGTCAGTTGGGCGCGCAGGCGCTCCGCGTTGTCGCGGTTGGCGAAGGCGCCGACCTGCACGTAGTGAGCAACACCGGTCGGTGGCACTGTGGCCGAGCCCGGCGCGCCGGCCGGCGGGGGCGCAGGCGTTGCGGCCACGTCCACGGCCACCGCGGCGACGGGGATCGGCTGGGCGTCCTGCTCGGCGCGGAATGCCGGCTGCGGTGTCACCGTCGCAATGCTCGTGGGTGCGGTGGGCGGCGGGACCGGGGCGTTCGGATCGAGCGCACGCACCTCCACCATGGCGGTGCCGCTTTGCACCACCCCGAGCTTGTAGGCCGCCGCGTAGGACAGGTCGATGATGCGGTCCGAGTGGAAGGGGCCGCGATCGTTCACCCGCACCACCGTACTGCGACCGTTCTGAAGGTTCGTTACGCGCACGTAGGTGGGCAACGGCAGCGAGCGGTGCGCCGCCGTCATGGCGTACATGTCGTAGATTTCGCGTGAGGAGGTGTACTGGCCATGGAACTTGGTGCCGTACCAGGAGGCCATGCCGCGTTCCACGTAACCGTCGGCCGTGGCCAGCACGCGATAGTTCTTGCCGAACACCGTGTACTCGGGCGGATTGCCGTAGCGGCTGCGCGGTTCCCAGCGGGGTACGGGCTCGGCGACGCTGCTCAGGTCCACCGCGCGCACGGGCCCGCCATCCTGAACCGGAAACGGTGCGCAGCCGACCAGCGTCGCGCCGAGCGCGACGGCCAGGATGCGGCGCATCAACGCGTCTCCCGGGCGGCGGTGCGCACGGGCGCGCCAATGGCGGCGCGAATGGCCTCGCCGAGCTGATGCACGGCCATGGCGTAGTGCAGGCTGCGGTTGTAGCGGGTGATCACGTAGTAGTTGTGGCGGGCAAGCCAGTATTCGGGACCCTTCTGGCCGTCCAGGCGCACCACTGACACCTTTTCTCCGGGCGTCGCCTGGGGCGTTTCGACGCCAAGTGCGGTCAGCTCCTTGACGGGGAGCGTGGGCTCCAGTGCGCGGCTCGCCACGGTTTCAAGCCGGGCCCGGTCGGCCAGGCGATGCACCACCGGCGCGCCGGCGCGCCAGCCGTGCATGTGGAAATAGTTGGCCACGCTGCCGATCACATCCACGGGGTTACGCCACAGGTCGCGGCGGCCGTCGCCGTCGAAATCCACGGCGAAATGACGGAAGCTGCTGGGCATGAACTGGGGCTGGCCCATGGCGCCGGCGTAGGAGCCGGTGAGCTCGCGCGGGTCGATGCCTTCCTCGCGGGTCATGAGCAGGTATTGCGAGAGCTGGCCGCGGAAGAATTCGCTGCGCGGCGGGTAATCGAAGGCGAGGGTCGCCAGCGCATCCAGCACGCGGTAGCGCCCGGTGTGGCGTCCGTAGCGTGTTTCGACACCGATGATGGCCACGATGACGTGGGCCGGCACGCCGAACTCGCGCTCGGCCGCCGCCAGGGCATTGGCGTGTTCGCGCCAGAAGGCCACGCCGCCACGGATGCGATCATCGGTGACGAAGATGGGGCGATAGTCGCGCCAGGGCTTGGCCTCGGCGGGGCGCGCAATGGCGGCGAGGATGTCGTCGCGCGTCTGTGCCTCACCCAGCAGGTGCATCAAGCGGCCGCGGTCGAAGGCGTGTTCGCGCACCATTTCCTCGACGAAACCCTGCACCTCGCTGCGCTGGGCAAAGCTCGCCATGGCCGGCGCGCTGGCGAGCAGGGCGCCGAGGAGCAGTAGCTGTGTGCGGATCATGGGCTTCATCGTCGGTTCAGGTATTGACGAGCTTGCGGTGCGTCTGAATGGACATCAGGATACCGAAACCCGTCATGAGGGTCACCAGCGAACTGCCGCCGTAACTGAGCAGCGGTAAGGGTACACCTACCACGGGCAGAATACCCGACACCATACCGATGTTTACGAACACGTACACCAACAGGCTGATGGTGAGGCTGCCGGCGAGCAGCCGGCGGAAGGTGTCCTGGGCGTTGATGGCGATGTACAGCCCGCGCGAGATCACAAAAAAGTAGATGGCCAGCAGCAGCACCGCGCCGAGCAGACCGAACTCCTCGCCGAATACCGCGAAGATGAAATCGGTGTGGCGTTCGGGCAGGAACTCCAGGTGCGACTGGGTACCGTTCAGCCAGCCCTTGCCGTAGACCCCGCCGGAGCCGATGGCGATCTTGGACTGGATGATGTGATAGCCGGCGCCGAGCGGATCACTCTCGGCATCGAGGAAGGTGATGATGCGCCGGCGCTGGTAATCGTGCAGTCCGTAGAGCCAGGCGAGTACCACGGTGGGGATAAAGGCCAGGAAGGCGTAGCCCACCAGGCGCCAGCGGATGCCCGCGAACAGCAGTGCAGTGGCGCCGGCGCTGCCGATGAGCAGGGCGGTGCCCAAATCGGGCTGCTTGGCCACCAGGGCGAACGGCACGAGGAACAGCACCACCGCCCAGAACACCTGGGACAAGCGCGGCGGCAGCGGTTTCTCTGCGAAATACCAGGCGACCATGGCGGGTACCGCCACTTTCATCAATTCCGAGGGCTGGAAACGCACGATACCGAGCTCGAGCCAACGCTGCGCGCCCTTGCCGATGACGCCGGTGATCAGTACCGCCACCAGCGCGGCGAGGCCGATGCCGTAGAACCAGGGTGTCCAGCGGTGCAGCGCCGAGGGCGGGATTTGTGCCACCGCGAGCATCACGCCGAAGCCGATGCCCAGGCGCGCCAGCTGGCGCAATACCACGTCCATGTCCTGACCGCCGGCGCTGTAGAGCGTCACCAGGCCGAGGCCAGCCAGCAGCAGCAGGCCCACGAGCAGGGGCACGTCGAGGTGCAGGCGTTTGGCCCACAGCGCCGTGGCGGGCGTGTCGGTAAACGTGTTCACAGCGGCTTGTCCTCGGGCGACGGAAGCAGGAAGCGGTCCATCACCTTGCGGGCGATGGGCGCGGCCACGGCGCTGCCGCCGCCGCCGTTTTCCACCAGTACGGCGATGGCGATGCGCGGGTCGTCCACGGGGGCGAAGGACACGAATACGGCGTGGTCGCGCAGCTTCTTGGCCACCTTTTCCTCGTCGTATTCCTCGTCCTGCGCCAGGCCGAACACCTGCGCCGTGCCGGTCTTGCCCGCCATGCGGTAGGTCACGCTGCGGGAGATGCCGCGCGCGGTGCCATGCACACCGTGCACCACGTCGGCCATGGCCTCGGTGATGCGCTGCCAGTGGTCGGGGCTTTTCACCGGCACGTCTTCCAACGGCTTGCGCGTGGGGAGCGCGCGGTGGCCCGTGGCCGGGTCCTCGATGGCGGCGACCACCTGTGGGCTGAGGCGCTTGCCGCCGGAGGACAGGGTGGCCACGTGGGCCGAAAGCTGCAACGGCGTGGCCAGTAAAAAGCCTTGGCCGATGCCGGTGATCAGCGTCTCGCCCGGATACCAGGGCTGATGGTGCACGCGGCGCTTCCAGTCGCGGGTGGGCAACAGGCCCGCGGCCTCGCCCACGATGTCGATGCCGGTGCGTTCGCCGAAGCCGAAGTGGCGTAAGTAGTCCGTGAGTTTGTCGATGCCCATGTTCAGGGCGAGGTCGTAGAAATACACGTCACAGGACTGGGCGATGGCATCGTGCAGGACCACCGGCCCGTGGCCTGTCTTGCGCCAGTCGCGGTAGCGGCGCGAGTCACCCTCCAGGGTGTAATAACCACGGCAAAATACCGCATCGTTCGGCTTGACGGTGCCGGTCTCGAGTCCACCCAGGCCAATGACCGGCTTGATGGTGGAACCGGGCGGATACTGGCCGCGCAGGGCGCGATTGAACAGCGGCCGATCGGGCGAATCGGCGAGGGCGCGGTAGGTCTCGGCGTCGATGCCGTTCACGAACAGGTTGGGGTCGTAGCCCGGCATGCTCACCAGCGCGAGCACCGCGCCGGTCTGGGGATCGATGGCCACCAGGGCGCCATGCTCGTCGCCGAAGGCCTGTTCGGCGGCCACCTGCAGGCGCAGGTCGATGCTCAGGTGCAGGTTCTTGCCGGGGATGGGCGGCGTGCGCTGCAGTACGCGCAGGGCGCGGCCGCGGGCGTTGGTTTCTACCTGTTCGTAGCCGACCTTGCCGTGCAGCACGTCTTCGTAGCTGCGTTCCACACCCACCTTGCCGATGTGGGTGGTGGCGGCGTAGTTGGAGGTGTCGATGCTCTTCAGTTCCGGTTCGGCGATGCGCCCCACATAGCCGACGATGTGGGAGGTGTGGGTGTCCCAGGGATAGTGGCGCGACAGGCGCGAGCTGATCTCCACACCGGGCAGGCGATGGCGGTTCACTGCGATGGTGGCCACCTCCTCGTCGTTGAGCTTGAAGCGTAGCGGCACCTTTTCGAAACGCCGCCGGCGCTTGAGTTCCACGTAGAAGCGATCCAGATCGGACTCAGTGAGGGTGATGAGTTCGCCCACTGCCGTGAGTGTCGCCGGGATGTCCGTCACGCGTTCGGGGATGATCTCCAGCGTGAAGGTCGGCAGGTTCTCGGCGAGCACCACGCCGTTGCGGTCGAAGATGAGGCCGCGCGTGGGCGGGAGCGGCTGGATATTGACCCGGTTGGCCTGCGACAACGTGGTGAAGTGCTCGTGCTGGCCCACCTGCAAATAGAGCAGGCGTGCAACCAACAGCAGCAGCAGCAGGGCGGTCAGGGTGCCCGCGAGGATCGCGCGGGCGCGAAACAGGGAGGTTTCCCGAAAGGAATCCTTGAGGGTGATGCCGCGGACCACGTCAGGTGACCCGGAAGCGGCGCCGCAGGTCGCGCAGCAGCAGATAGACCCACGGCCATAGCAGCATGCTGGTCACGGAGGGCAGCCAATAGACCCAGGTGCCCGGCAACTGACCGACCACGCCCTTGATCCACAGCACCAGCATCTGGCTCAGTGCCACCAGCATGAGCACGCTGAGCGCCTGTTGCCAAAGCGGGTAGACACGGATGCGCTGGTGGAAATGCACCGCCAGGAAGGCCACCAGGGAAAGGGCGAGGGCGTGCTGACCGAGGATGGCGCCGCGCGTCACGTCGAGCAGCAGGCCGGCGATCCAGCCGGTGCCCACACCCACCCGGTCGGGCAGGGCCAGGCACCAGTAGATGAGCACCATGGCGACCCACTCGGGCCGGGCCGGGCCGGCCCAGTCGGGCAGCGGCAGCATGGTCAGCAGGAAGGCCACGGTGAAGCTGGCGGCGATGGCCCAGCCGTTGTGGTGACGCATCAGGGTCATGGGTCTTCTCCCCGCCACACCAGCAGCACTTCGCGGCTGCGTTCCAGGCGCGCCGTGGTCTCCGCCACCACCGATGCATAGGGCTGGCTTGGGTCACGCTGGACGGAAATGACCCGCGCCACGGGATAACCGGGCGGGAAGAGTCCGCCGAGCCCCGAGGTGATGAGCAGATCGCCCACTTCGATGTCGGCATTGGTAGGCAGATGGGGGATGTCGAGCCGATCCGCCTCGCCGGTGCCGAGGGCGATGCCGCGCAGGCCGGTGCGGTTCACCTGCACGGGGATGGCGTGACTCGGGTCGGTGAGCAGCATGCCTACACTGGTGAAGGGTGCCACCTTGACCACCTGCCCCATCACGCCGTGCGCGTCCAGCAGGGCCTGGCCGGCGAACACGCCGTCCTGGGCGCCCTTGTTGAGGGTCACCTGGCGCTTGAACGGATCCATGTCCACGGCGAGCAGTTCACCGATGAGCACCCGTTCGCCGATAGCATTGGACGACTGCAGCAGCTCGCGCAGGCGCGCGTTCTCGGCCTCGAGCGCGGCGAACTTCTGCATGCGCAGCTTCAGCTGCAGGTGTTCGATCCTGAGCGCGCGGTTTTCGGTCTGCAGGGTCTCGCGCGTAGCGAGCGTCTCGGAGCCCCAGTCCACGGCGCTGGCAGGCAGGTCAACGAGATACTGCAGAGGAGAGAGGACCAGGGTGAGAGCGGAGCGGATGGCTTCCAGGTGATGTTGCCGGTGGTCCAGGAACATGACGACGAGTGACACCATCACGAGCAGTAAAGCCCGGATAGCAGGAGACGGTCCCTGTACGAACAGCCGTTTGATATGACACCTCGGGGCGTGAGACGTTGAGGCGTGGGACGTGAGGCTCTGGACAACCAGGGCGGACCTACCGCGCCACGCCTAACACTTCACGTCTCACCCCTCACGGGTTCTTCGTCATTCCAGTGAGAAAAGCTCGCCGCCGGCTTCGTCCATCATCTCCAGCGCCCGGCCGCCGCCGCGTGCCACGCAGGTGAGCGGATCGTCGGCGATGATCACGGGCAGGCCGGTTTCTTCCATCAGCAGGCGATCGAGATCGCGCAGCAGCGCGCCGCCGCCGGTGAGCACCATGCCGCGCTCGGCGATGTCGGCGGCCAGCTCGGGCGGGGTCTGTTCTAGGGCCGTCTTGACCGCGCTGACGATGCCGGACAGCGGTTCCTGGAGCGCCTCAAGGATCTCGTTGCTGTTGAGGGTGAAGCTGCGGGGAATGCCTTCTGCCAGGTTACGGCCACGCACTTCGATCTCGCGCACCTCGGTGGTGGGATAGGCGGTGCCGATCTCGCACTTGATGCGCTCGGAGGTGGCCTCGCCGATGAGCGAGCCATAATTGCGGCGCACGTAATTGATGATGGCCTCGTCGAAGCGGTCGCCGCCGATGCGCACCGAGGCGGAGTAGACGATGCCGTTCAGGGACAGCACGGCGATCTCCGTGGTGCCGCCGCCGATGTCGAGCACCATGGAACCGGAGGCCTCGGAGATGGGCATGCCCGCACCGATGGCGGCGGCCATGGGTTCTTCGATGAGGTACACCTCACGCGCGCCGGCGCCCGCGGCCGATTCCTTGATGGCACGGCGTTCCACCTGGGTGGCGCCGCAGGGTACGCAGATGAGTACGCGGGGGCTGGGTTTGAACAGCTTGAACTTGTTCTCGTGCACCTTGCGGATGAAGTGCTGGAGCATCTTCTCCGTGATGGTGAAGTCGGCGATGACGCCATCCTTCATTGGGCGGATGGCGACGATGTTGCCGGGGGTGCGGCCCAGCATGCGCTTCGCTTCTGCGCCGACCGCGGCGATACGCTTGGGGCTGTTCGGGCCGGCCTCCTGCCGGATGGCAACGACGGAAGGCTCGTTGAGCACCATCCCCTCGCCCCGTACATACACCAGCGTGTTGGCGGTGCCGAGGTCGATGGAGATGTCGTAGGAGAAGAGGCCTTTCAAGCGTCCGAACATCGAAGGAATTCTCTTGCGGAGGAAGCGGTGGCTAAACCGTCGGTAATTTACCGCCCCGGGGGGGTTTGGGCAAGTTGATGTCTGTGATAAGTTTCTACTTTTATGAGAAAGCGTTAATACAGGAATCCCCCAAATGTCCCTGGAACGATCCGACGTGGTCAGCATCGCCCACCTGGCGCGCCTGGCCATCGCCGAAGATGACATTCCCGTCTACGCCCGCAACCTCTCCAATATCCTCGATCTCGTCGCACAGATGAACGCGGTGGACACCAGCGACGTGGAACCCATGGCCCATCCCCTCGACATGACCCAGCGCCTGCGCGAGGACGCGGTCACGGAGACCAACCAGCGCGAGAAGTTCCAGGCCATCGCTCCCTCGGTGGAAGCCGGTCTGTACCTGGTTCCCAAGGTCATCGAGTAATCGCACCATCGCCGCGCGGGCGGACAGCACGACCCCGCGGCCATCAGGAAGCCATCACACCATGCACGACAAGACCATCGCCCAACTGGCCGCCGGCCTGCAGGCGCGCGAGTACTCCAGCGAAGAGCTGACGCGCGGCTACCTGGAGCGCATCGCGCGGCTCGACCCGCAGCTCAACAGTTTCATTACCGTCACGCCGGAGCTCGCCCTGGAGCAGGCCCGCGCCGCCGATCGGCTGATCGCCGAGGGCAAGGCCGGTCCGCTCACCGGCGTGCCGCTGGCCCAGAAGGACATCTTCTGCACCGACGGTGTGCGCACCTCCTGCGGCTCGAAGATGCTCGACAACTTTACCGCCCCCTACGACGCCACGGTCGTGACCCGCTTCAAGGCGGCGGGTGCGGTGATGCTGGGCAAGACCAACATGGATGAGTTCGCCATGGGTTCGTCCAACGAGACCAGTTGGTATGGTCCCGTGAAGAATCCGTGGGATCTGGCCGCCGTGCCCGGCGGTTCCTCCGGCGGTTCCGCCGCCGCGGTGGCGGCGCGCCTCGCCCCCGGCGCCACCGGCACCGACACCGGCGGTTCCATCCGCCAGCCCGCCGCACTGTGTGGCATCACCGGCATCAAGCCCACCTACGGGCGCGTGTCGCGCTACGGCATGATCGCCTTCGCCTCGTCCCTGGATCAGGGCGGCCCCATGGCCACCACGGCGGAAGACTGTGCGCTCTTGCTGGGCGCCATGGCCGGCTTCGACCCGCGCGACTCCACCTCCGTGGACCGTCCGGTGCCCGACTACACCGCCGGCCTGACCGGCGACATCAAGGGCCTGCGCATCGGCCTGCCCAAGGAGTTCTTCGGCGAGGGCCTCGACCCCGAGGTGGCCAAGGTCATCGACGCCGCCGTGGCCGAGTACAAAAAGCTCGGCGCCGAGGTGGTGGAGATCTCCCTGCCCAATTCCGCGCTCGCCGTGCCCACCTACTACGTGGTCGCCCCGGCGGAATGTTCCTCCAATCTGTCGCGCTTCGACGGCGTGCGCTTCGGCCACCGCTGCGAGAACCCGAAGAACCTGGAAGACCTCTACAAGCGCTCGCGCGGCGAAGGCTTCGGCGCCGAGGTCAAGCGCCGCATCATGATCGGCACCTACGCGCTGTCCGCCGGTTACTACGATGCCTATTACCTGAAAGCGCAGAAGCTGCGCCATCTCATCGCCGACGACTTCAAGCGCGCCTTCGAGCAGGTGGACGTCATCATGGGCCCCACCTCGCCAAGCGTCGCCTTCAACATCGGCGAGAAGACCGACGACCCGGTCACCATGTACCTGTCGGACATCTACACCATCGCCGTGAACCTTGCGGGCCTGCCCGGCATGTCCGTCCCCGCCGGCTTCGTCGGCAACCGCCCCGTCGGCCTGCAGATCATCGGCAACCTGTTCGACGAAGCGCGCCTGCTCAACGTGGCGCACAAATACCAGCAAGCCACCGACTGGCACACCCGCGTGCCGCACGGCTTCGAATGAACGAATTAAACGCGGAGGACGCGGAGGCGCAGAGTTCGCGGAGTGAAGAATCAAGTGATTTGTTTTTCTCCGCGTCCTCTGCGTCTCCGCGTCCTCCGCGTTAAAGCGAGGTTTTGAGAGATGGAATGGGAAACTGTCATCGGGCTTGAGATTCATGCCCAGCTCGCCACCAAGAGCAAGATCTTTACGGGCGCGGCCACGGCCTATGGCGCCGAGCCCAACACGCAGGCGGACCCGGTGACCCTGGGTCTGCCCGGCGTGCTGCCGGTGCTGAACAAGGAAGCGGTGCGCATGGCCGCCAAGTTCGGCCTGGCCATCGGCGCCACGGTGGCCAACCGCTCGGTGTTCGCGCGCAAGAATTACTTCTATCCGGACCTGCCCAAGGGCTACCAGATCTCCCAGTACGAACTGCCCGTGGTGGCCCAGGGCCATCTGGACATCGAACTGGAAGACGGCAGCGTGAAGCGCATCGGCGTGACCCGCGCGCACCTGGAAGAGGATGCCGGCAAGTCCCTGCATGAGGACTTCCACGGCATGACCGGCATCGACCTCAATCGCGCCGGCACGCCGCTGCTGGAGATCGTCTCCGAGCCGGACCTGCGTTCCTCGAAAGAGGCCGTCGCCTACATGAAAAAGCTGCACGCCCTGGTGCGCTACCTGGAGATCTGCGACGGCAACATGCAGGAAGGCTCCTTCCGCTGTGACGCCAACGTGTCCGTGCGCCCCAAGGGCCAGAAAGAGTTCGGCACCCGTGCCGAGATCAAGAACCTCAACTCCTTCCGTTTCGTGGAACGCGCCATCGAATACGAGATCGATCGCCAGATCGCCCTCATCGAAAACGGCGGCAAGGTGGTGCAGGAGACGCGTCTGTACGACCCCGACAAGGGTGAGACCCGTTCCATGCGTGCCAAGGAAGAGGCCAACGATTACCGTTATTTCCCGGACCCGGACCTGTTGCCGCTGGAGATCGAAGCGTCTTTCCTGGAGGCCGTGCGCGCCACCTTGCCGGAACTGCCGGACGCCAAGAAGCAGCGCTTCATGAGCGAATACGGCCTCAACGCCTATGACGCCGGCGTGCTCACCGCCACCCGTGAAATGGCCGACTACTACGAGGCCGTGGTGAAGGCCGCTGGCGGCGACCCGAAGATTGCCGCCAACTGGGTGATGGGCGAACTGTCCGCTGCGCTGAACGCGTCCAACAAGGAGATCACCGAAAGCCCCGTGAGCGCCGACATGCTCGCAGGCATGCTCAGGCGCATGGCCGACAACACCATCTCCGGCAAGATCGCCAAGGAGGTGTTCGAGGCCATGTGGAACGGCGAAGGCGATGCCGACGCGGTGATCGAAAAGAAGGGCCTCAAACAGATCACCGACACTGGCGCCATCGAAAAGGTGATCGACGACATCATCGCCGCCAACCCCGACAACGTCGCCGCCTACCGCTCCGGCAAGGACAAACTGTTCGGCTTCTTCGTCGGCCAGGTCATGAAAGCCACCGGCGGCAAGGCCAACCCGGGCCAGGTCAACGACCTGCTCAAGAAGAAACTGGCGGGCTGAGAAAAAGCAAAACGCGGAGGGCACGGAGGCGCGGAGAGAAATAGATGATCGTTCCGGCAGATTGACCGGGCAGAGCGATCTTTCTCTTTCTCTGCAATGGAACGGAAAGCAGATGAGGAACCGTGTCGTGCGCGGATTGTCTCATTGCTTGTTTCTCCGCGTCCTCCGCGCCCTCCGCGTTTAGTCCTATCAATGACAGATACCCTGCAACGATTCCTGTTCGAGAACGCCGGTGTGCGCGGCGAGCTGGTGCAGCTCGACGCCACGTGGCGGGCTGTGCTCGAGCGTCACGACTATCCGCCCACCGTGCGTGAGGTGCTGGGCGAGTCCATGGCGGCGGCGGCGCTGTTGGCGGCCACGCTCAAGCTCAAGGGCAGTATCACGCTTCAGGTGCAGGGTTCGGGGCCCATTTCGTTGCTGGTAGTGGAGTGCACGTCCGCGCGCACCTTGCGTGGTATCGCCCACTGGAACCAGGACGTGCCGGCGGCGGATCTGCATGCGCGGTTCGGCGACGGTCGGCTGGTCATTACGGTCGATCCGGGTGAGGGCATGGAGCGCTACCAGGGCATCGTACCGCTGGAAGGCGCCAATATTGCCGAGGCGCTCGAGACTTATCTCGAACGCTCGGAACAGCTCGCCACGCGCCTGTGGCTGGCGGCCGGGCAAGAACGCGCCGCGGGCCTGTTGGTGCAGAAACTTCCCGCCCTTGGTCCCGACGCGGACGCCTGGACGCGCGTCACGACCCTGAGCGCGACGGTCACGCCGGTGGAGCTGCTCGAGCTGACGCCGCGCGAGGTGATGCACCGTCTGTTCCACGAAGAAGACCTGCGGGTGTTCGAGGCCGAGCCGGTGAGCTTCCGTTGCTCGTGCACGCGCGAGCGGGTGGAGCAGATGCTGCGCCAGTTGGGCCGCGACGAAGTCGAAGCCCTCTTGCAGGAAGAAGGCGAGGTAGCAGTCGACTGCAACTTCTGCAATCAACACTACGTGTTCGATGCCGTCGATGCCGCGCAGGTCTTCCTGGACGGCACCCAGCCCCACGCGGGGCCGACGCGGCACTGAGTGCTTTGAGAACGGACTCACCGTTCCGATGACTGCCTGCGGTTCGAAAGGCAATTCGCCCACGGGGTGGGCTCCTACGGGGTGGTTTCTGATGCCGTTGTAGGAGCCGACACCGTCGGCGAACGGTTCCGATGACCGCCAGCGGTTGGAAGGACAATTCGCCCACGCAGTGGGCTTCTACGGCCCGCGATTAGGGGAATGGTTCTTGGTGGCTGCGTCGGCGAATGCACCCGCCGTAATCGCGGACGCATTTTTCCATCTCTCTGTGCTTCTGCACGTCGGCGTGTGCCCTCATTTACCGCGCCAAAGAACGGGTCTCTTGACCACGCCTCTCGCCATTCTCACTGGCATCACCTCACTTCCTCGTTGATTTCTCCCGCTGCACTCGCAGGAAGCATTGTGGCCACGGTCCGCCTGTTCTATCACTCTGCCTGTGAGGGCACCGATGGGACGGGCGATGGAACGCGCTTTCCTGGGCGCTGCGCTGGGGGTCGTGTTGTGTGCTGACGTGCAGGCGGGGCAATGGGCGATGTTGGTGAATGGCCACGCCATGCATCTGGAGGAGACAAAAAAGGGATCGGACAACGAAGACAACTACGGCCTGGGAATTGAATATGGCTTTACGCCCAGCGGCCGCTTACGGCCGTTCATGTTTGCAAATGGCTTTCGCGACAGCAACGAGGATCCCTCGTATGCGGTCGGCGGTGGCTATCGCCTGCGGTTGATCGAGCGGACGATTTACCTGGATGGTGGTTTCGCAGCGATGATGATGACCCGTCACGATTACCGTGACGGTGATCCGTTTCCAGCCCTATTGCCGGTGGTGACCATCGGCGTGGGCGCAATCGGTATGAATGTACTGTACGCGCCCGATATCGGTCCCACGGTGCCGCTGATCTTTTTCCAGCTGCGCATCGCGCCGGCGGAGTCGCGGCGCTAAGTCAGACCAGGCTCAGCGCGACCGTTTCCACCTGTGATTCATGCAGCCGGAAGCCGCGCATGTCCAATACACCTCGGGTGTCCAGCGAAATGATGAGGTAGAGGGCGTCGGGATAGGCGGCCTCGGCCAGGTCGCGCACCGAGGGCGCGGCAGGGGCGTGGGGATGGGAGTGATAGATGGCGAACAGGGTCTCGCCGCATTCGCGCATCCGGCGCATGGCGTCAATCTGTGCGTCCGGCGCCATGACGAACACGCGCGCGGGATCGGCCGCGGCGTTCGCCACCGGGTAGACGTGCACGGCAACGCCGTCACGGGCGCCGATGAGCCCGCATACCTCGGCTTCCGGTGACTGCTGCGCGTGGGCGAGCAGGCGATTGACGACGCGGCGGGGCAGGGCGACTTCGCTCACCGCCGGCCTCCACACGCGGGGCAGTCAGGGTCTTTGCGCAGGCGAAGGCTGCGCACGTCCATGGTCAGCGCATCCACCACCAGCAGGCGCCCGGCCAGCCCTTGTTCAGCGTCGGCTAACAGCTTGAGTGTCTCAGCCGCCTGGATGCTGCCGATCATGCCCACCAGCGGGCCGAGCACGCCCACCAGGCTGCAGGTGTCCTCACCCGCGCCGCTGTCGTCGCGGTACAGGCAGCGGTAACAGGGCGCGTCGGCGCGATCGTTGCGAAACACGCTCACCTGGCCTTCCATGCGGATGGCCGCGCCGGACACCAGCGGCTTGCGGGCGCGCACGCAGGCCTCATTCACGGCGTAACGGGTCTCGAAGTTGTCACAGGCGTCGACGATCACATCGGCCAGGGTCACCTGTTCCAGCAGGCTGTCACCTTGCAGGAACTGGTTGAGGGCGATGGCGTTTACGTCCGGATTGATGGCGCGCACCGCCTCGACGGCCGATTCCGCCTTGGCCCGGCCCACGTCGGCGTCGCGGTGCAGCACCTGGCGCTGCAGGTTGGAGAGTTCCACGTTGTCGTAGTCGCACAGCGCGAGGGTGCCCACACCGGCCGCGGCCAGGTACTGCGTCACCGGCGAGCCCAGGCCGCCGAGACCCAGCACCAGCACCCGCGATCCCATGAGCCGTTCCTGCCCGGCCAGGCCAAGCCACGGCAGCAGCATCTGCCGGCTGTAACGTTCGTGTTGTTGGTCGTTCACTGCTTGACTCGGGGGATTAGACGCGGAGTGCGCGGAGGCGCAGAGGACGCGGTGAAGAATCCATTCACTGATCTCCGCGTCCCCCGCGCCTCCGCGTCCTCTGCGTTGGGTTTTCTGTTCAGGCTTTCGCGATCAAAGATAATTGCGCCAGTGCTCGGGCCGCTCGTCGCGGCAGCCGTGGGGTAGGCGCTGGTAGCGGTTCACGTAGACCTGGGTATTGGCTTCCGGGCCCTGCAGACCGCGGTTGGTGCGTTCGTTTTCTTCCGTGTAGTAGTAGAGCGCGCGTTTGAGCTTGCAAAGCAGGCTGTTGTCCAGGTGGTAGCCCTCGGCCTGCAAGGTGCTCTCGATCTGCTGCAGGGTGATGGTCGTGAGGTCGTAGCCTACCTGGAGTTGGTGGCCGGTGAGCGCGCTGGCGTCCTGCACCCCCTGCAGGCCGCCCACCAGCGGCACCGCGGAATGCGCCTGGGACGGATCCGGATGCAGGCGGCAGAAGCGGATGTCGCGGTTCTTGGGCAAGGGCTGCGGCGCGGTCATGGATTGGATCCTAGCTAGGCGGAATCACAGGTCAACCCCCGGCGTCCGGCCCAGGGTGACACGTTCATGTCCGAGGGCGTCGCGCTCGCTGCGCACGTCCACCAGTCCGTTGTCATCCAGCAGGGCGCGGACCGCCGCCCCCTGATCGTAACCATGTTCCAGCAACAGCCAGCCGCCATCGTGCAGGTGCGTGCGGGCGCCGGCGGCGATGAGGCGCAGATCGTCGAGCCCCTCGGGCCCTGCGGCCAGCGCTGAGCGCGGTTCGAAGCGCAGGTCGCCCTCCGAGAGATGGCGGTCATCGGCGGCGATGTAGGGCGGATTGGAGACGATCATCTGAAAACGTTCCCCAGCCAAGGGCGCATACCAGGCACCCTCACGGAATTCCAGGTTGGCAATGCCGAGCCGGGTGGCATTGGCACGGGCCACGGCGAGTGCGCCGCTGCTGCGATCGGTGGCCGTGATGCGGCAGCTGGGGCGCTCACGGGCCAAGGCCAGGGCGATGGCGCCGCTGCCGGTACCCAGATCGGCGAGCCGCCAGTCGGCCTGCTCGGGGATGCGGGCCAGCGCCAGTTCAACCAGCAGTTCAGTCTCGGGGCGGGGGATGAGGGTATCCGCCGTCACTGCCAGATCCAGGGACCAGAAGGCGCGCATGCCGATCAGGTAAGCGACGGGCTCGCCGGCCAGGCGCCTTTCGAGCAAGGCTTCGAAAGCCGCGCGTTGCTCGGATGTGAGCACTCGCTCAGGCCAGGTGTGCAGCCAGGTGCGGGTCTTGCCGAGTGCGTGGGCAAGCAATATCTCGGCCTCGCCACCCGCTTCCGGACCGAGCCGAGGACGGGCGCGGGCGAGCACCGAGGCGACGGAGGGTTCTGTGTGCAGGCTCATGGTCACGGTAGGCACGTTAACACGTTTTCGTCCACGACCGTCCTTGACGTCCCTGGGGGATTTCTGTATTAATGCGAATCGTTCGCAATCGAAAGCGGCGCTTCCCGATGCACCCCATACCCGTGGGAGTACCGGGGACGGAGCCAGCCAATCAACGTCAGCCTCTCAGGCGTGGAATGATCGCATGCACATCACACTCAAGCAGCTGAAGGTGGGCGAGCGCGCCCGCGTGACCGGTTTTGCCAAGGGGGAGCCCGGTTACCGACATCGTTTGCTCACCATGGGGCTCACCCCGGGCACGCCGCTTGCCGTGACGCGTGTGGCCCCGCTCGGCGACCCCATGGAGATCGAAGTGCGCGGCTACAGCCTCTCCTTGCGAAAAGACGAGGCGGCGGTGCTGCATATCGCGCCGTTCGCGGGCGAAGGGGAAGGCGCGTGAAGCTGACCATTGCCCTGGTGGGCAACCCCAACTGCGGCAAGACCACCCTGTTCAACGCCCTCACCGGTGCCCGTCAGACCGTGGGCAATTGGCCCGGGGTTACCGTGGAGCGCAAGAGCGGCCACTACCGCTTCGGCGAGCAGAGCGTGGAAGTGGTGGATTTACCGGGTGTTTACGCACTCGACGCGATCCCCGGTGCGACCTCACTCGATCAGAAGGTCGCCCACGACTTCGCGCTATCGGCAACGCCCGATCTCATCGTCAACATCGTCGATGCCGCCAACCTGGAGCGCAATCTCTATCTCACCACCCAGTTGCTGGAACTGGGTCGGCCCATGATCGTGGCGCTCAATATGGTGGATGCGGCGGCGGCCAAGGGTGTCACCGTGGATGAGGATGCGCTGTCACAGCGTCTCGGTTGTCCGGTGGTGGCCATGTCGGCGGCTATGGGCCGGGGGGTGACGGAGCTGAAACGGCGTATTGCCGAGGGGCCCGTCGCTGCATCGCAGGTGCAGGTGCGGCATCAGGATGTGGTTGAGCAAGCGGTGGCGCAGTTGACCGGCCGCATCACGCCGCAAAACGAGGTACTCACACCACGCTGGATGGCGCTCAAGCTGCTCGAAGGCGATGAAGCAGCGCTGCGCGGCGTGGATGCAGATACCATCGCACTGGCCCGCTCCCTGCGTGAGCGCGCCGAGGCGGCCGCCGGCGAGGAACTGGACGTGCTGGCAGCCGACGCACGTTATCGATTCATCGGCGAGGTGGCCGGTGCCGTGCGGCAGCGCGCGGGTGTGCTGCGCGAACACTTCAGCCGCCGGCTGGATCGGGCGGTGCTCAATCGCGTGCTCGGCCTGCCGATCTTCCTCTTCGTCATCTACCTGATGTTCCTCTTCACCATCAATCTCGGCGGCGTTTTCATCGACTTCTTCGACCTGCTGGCGGGCGCTCTGCTGGTGGATGGTTTCGGCACGCTGCTGTCGGCGCTCGGCACGCCAGACTGGCTGCGGGTATTGCTCGCGGACGGCGCGGGCGGCGGCGTGCAGACGGTCACCACCTTCATTCCAGTGATTGGTTTTCTGTTCCTGTTCCTTTCCTTCCTCGAAGACTCGGGTTACATGGCACGCGCGGCCTTCGTCATGGATCGCCTGATGCGCGCGTTGGGGTTGCCTGGCAAGTCGTTCGTGCCACTCATCGTGGGTTTCGGCTGCAACGTGCCGGCGGTGATGGCGACCCGCACCCTCGAACATCCCCGTGACCGGCTGGTCACCATGGCCATGACACCGTTCATGTCCTGCGGTGCACGATTGCCGGTGTATGCGCTGTTCGCGGCGGCGTTCTTCCCGGTCGGCGGACAGAACATGGTCTTCGCGCTTTACCTCCTCGGCATTGCGGTGGCGATCCTTACCGCCTTTGCCCTGCGGCGCACGCTGCTGCCCGGTGAGGGTTCGCCCTTCGTGATGGAACTGCCGCCGTATCAATGGCCGACACTGCGCGGTCTGCTTATTCACACCTGGGCACGGCTCAAGGGCTTCGTGGTGAAGGCCGGGCGCATCATCGTGCCCATGGTGCTGGTGCTCAACGTCCTCAACAGTCTCGGCACCGACGGCAGCTTCGGTCATCAGGAGAGCCAGGATTCGCTGCTCTCGGCGGTGGGCCGCACCATCGCGCCCGCGTTCGCGCCCATGGGGCTGAGTGAGGAAAACTGGCCGGCCGCGGTGGGCGTGTTCACCGGCGTGCTTGCGAAGGAGGCGGTGGTGGGCACCCTCGATGCGCTCTACAGCCAGTTGGGCGCCGGTCCCGCAGCACGTGATGAAGCGGAGGCGTTTGTGCTGGGCGACGCGCTGGTCGAAGCCTTCGCCTCCATTCCGGCCAACCTCGCCGGGCTCGCCGACGCGGCGCTCGATCCGCTCGGCATCGACATCGGCGACGTGAGGGACGCCGCGGCGGCCGCTGAAACCCAGGAGGTCGCGCTCGGTACGTTCGGCGCCATGGCGCAACTCTTCGACGGGCAGGTGGGCGCCTTTGCCTACCTGCTGCTCATCCTGCTCTATTTCCCGTGCGTCGCCGTGCTCGGCGCCGTGTACCGCGAGGCGGGCGGGCGCTGGGCCGCGTTCATCGCCGTGTGGTCCACCGGACTCGGCTATGGTGCGTCAACCCTCTATTACCAGCTCGCCACCTTCAGCCGTCACCCCTCGCAATCGCTGATCTGGAGCGTGGTGATCATCGGTGCGCTGGCGCTCGGGCTTGCCCTCATGCGCCGCATCGGCGCGCGCACGACCCTGCCTGGGCGGGTCTGTGAAACGGGAGCCTGCCCATGACCCCGAGTGACCTCAAGCACTATTTGATCGAGCACCGCCAGGCGACGCTCCAGGACTTGGCACAACACTTCGGCGCTGAACCCAGCGCAGTGGAAGGGATGCTCGACCTGTGGCAACGCAAGGGGCGGGTGACCTGCCGCGAGGCGGAGAAGTGCCGTGGCTGCCGGCAGTGTGCCGCGGCGGCGACGGTGATTTACGAGTGGCGGCACTGAGTCCGGCACGGCACACTGGTGTTCAGCAGGCAGGCTACGTCACCGCGATGCCCCGGACTGGAGAACCCGGCATGCCGCCTGTCGCCGTGAACGATCATCGATTCCTTCTGAACAAGAACAAAAGGAGCTAACCATGGACATCGGCATCAATCAGACCGATCGTGAAAAAATCGCCGCCGGCCTGTCGCGGCTGCTCGCCGACAGCTACACCCTCTATCTGATGACCCACAATTTCCATTGGAACGTGAAGGGTCCCATGTTCAACACCCTGCACGTGATGTTCATGGAGCAGTACACGGAACAGTGGAACGCCCTCGACATGATCGCCGAGCGCATCCGCGCCTTGGATTTCCCGGCGCCCGGCACCTACAACGAGTTCGTCAAGCTCGCCTCCATCAAGGAAGTGGAAGGAGTGCCGAAGGCGACGGAGATGATTCGTCTCCTGGTGGCAGCGCAGGAAGCCACCGCGCGCACGGCACGCGGCTTGTTCCCGGTGGTGAACGAGGCCAACGACCAGCCCACCGCTGACCTGCTCACCCAGCGGCTGGAAGTGCACGAGAAGACCGCCTGGATGCTGCGCAGCCTGCTCGAAGAGTAATTGCGACAAGTCTGACGGGATCGCGGGACGGTTTCGCTACGCTCCGTCGGGAGCGTAACCGTGCGTTAGTCCGCCGCCAGCGCCGCCAACTGATCGGCCTGGTATTCGTTCACCAGCGGATCGATGAGCGGGTCCAGGTCGCCTTCCATCACCATTTCGAGCTTGTAGAGGGTGAGATTGATGCGGTGATCGGTGACCCGGCCCTGCGGGAAGTTGTAGGTGCGGATGCGTTCAGAGCGATCGCCGCTGCCCACCAGCAGCTTGCGGGTGGCGGCCTGTTCGCTGTGCTGTTTTTCCTGTTCCGCTGCAAGCAGCTTTGCAGCAAGCAACGACATGGCGCGGGCGCGGTTCTTGTGCTGGGAGCGTTCGTCCTGGCACTCCACCACGATGCCCGAGGGCAGGTGGGTGATGCGGATGGCGGACTCGGTGCGGTTGACGTGCTGACCGCCGGCCCCGGAGGCGCGGTAGGTATCGACCTTCAGGTCGGCAGGATTGATGTCGACGGTCTCGACCTCGTCCACCTCCGGCATCACCGCCACGGTGCAGGCGGAGGTGTGGATGCGCCCCTGCGCCTCGGTCTCCGGCACGCGTTGCACGCGGTGGCCGCCCGATTCGAACTTGAGCCGCGAATAGGCGCCCGCACCCGCGAGGCGCGCGATGATCTCCTTGTAGCCGCCGTGCTCGCCGGGACTCTCGCTGATGATCTCCACCTGCCAACGGCGGTTTTCGGCGTATTTCGCATACATGCGGAACAGGTCGCCGGCGAACAGCGCCGCTTCATCGCCGCCCGTGCCCGCGCGCACTTCCAGGAAGATGTTGCGCTCGTCGTTGGGGTCCTTGGGTAGCAGCAGTTTCTGCAATTCCAGCTCCTGCTCCTCGCGGCGTTGTTTGGCGTCGTGCAGTTCCTCTTCAGCCAGGGCACGCATGTCCGGGTCGGCGTCCTTCAGCATGGCTTCGGCCGCCGCCATGTCCGCGAGCGTGGCTTGGTAGCGCGCGAATGCCTCCACCACGGGACCGATCTGGGCGTGTTCCCTGGAGAGCGCACGGAAGCGCTCCTGGTCAGCGATGATGGATGATTCGGCCAGCAGGCCGTTGATCTCCTCGAAACGTTCGGCCAGATTTTCGAGCTTGCGGAGTATGGAAGGTTTCACGTGGGCGAATCCGGCGCGCGCACTACCACCGGGCCGGGAACGGTCCGGTGGAGGCAGCGTTCGCTAATTGTCGTTGGGCTTGAGGTTGAACAGCTCGCGGGCGGCTTCGAGCAGGGCGCTGCGGCCGTCGTAGCTTGCGCGCCGCAGCTGACTGCACGGCGCGTGGGTGAGTTTGTTGGTCAGTAGCCGGCCCAGTTCGCGCACCACATCCTCGGCGGCCTTGCCGTGCCTGATCTGCTGCAACGCGCGCTCTACCGTCTGATCGCGCAACAGCTCGGCGCTTTCGCGATAGGCGCAAATGGTGTCGACGGCATGCAGGGACTTGAGCCAGCCCATGAAGTGACTTACCTGCACGTCGATGATTCCTTCTGCCTGTTTGGCCGCTTCCTGCCGCGAGCGCAGGTTTTCCTGGATGATCTCCTGCAGGTCGTCCACCGCATAGAGATACACGTCTTCCAACTCGGCGACCTCGGGCTCGATGTCGCGCGGCACCGCGATGTCCACCATGAGCATGGGGCGGCGCTTGCGGGCGCGGATGGCGCTCTCCACCGCACCCTTGCCGAGGATGGGCAGCGGGCTCGCGGTAGAGGAGATGACGATATCCGCCTCCGGCAGATGGGCCGGGATTTCCGACAGGCCGATGGCATAGCCGTGGAACTCGGCGGCCAGGGCATGGGCCCGCTCCACGGTGCGGTTGGCCACGATGATGCGGCCAATGCCGCTCTCGCGCAGGTGGCGCGCCACCAGTTCGATGGTCTCGCCGGCGCCCACCAGCAGGGCGGTGTGGCGGCGCAGGTCGCTGAAGATCTGCCGCGCCAGACTGACCGCGGCGAAGGCCACGGACACGGCGCTTGCACCGATGGCGGTATCGGTGCGCACCTGTTTGGCCACCTGGAAGGTGTGCTGGAACAGACGATTGAGCAGCACGCCCACGGTGCCGGCGTCCTGGGCGCGGCAGTAGGCCTGCTTCATCTGGCCGAGGATCTGCGGCTCGCCCAGCACCAGCGAGTCCAGTCCGCTTGCCACGCGCAGGATGTGGCGTACGGCGCTGTGATCGGGATGGGCGTAGATGTAAGGCTCGATGTCGGCCGGGCGCAGGTTGTGGAATTCGCCGAGCCAGGCCACCAGTTCGCCGACACCTTCGTCGGGCAGCCCGCAATAGAGTTCCATGCGGTTGCAGGTGGACAGGATGGCGCCCTCGGCGATGGTGCCGCGCTGCGTGAGCTCACGCAGGGCGTCCGGGACCACATCCGGCGAAAACGCGACCCTTTCGCGGATTTCGACCGGAGCGGTTTTGTGATTGATGCCGAGCGCGACTAAAGCCATGGACCGGTAAAACCTGCGGACAGAACGCCATTCTGCGTGATGGCTTCCATAGATATCAAGTCGTCAGGCCGTTCTGCCCGAGGGTAAAAACATGAAAACTCGGGTATAGTCTGCTCTGCTTATGACCATGCCCGCTCGGCGCCGTTTCTCACTGTCATGATTCGACTGCGCTCTTCCGCTCTCCTTGCCGCGGCGTTGCTGGCCGGTTGCAGCAGCATGCCTGGTCCGACCACCGCCGTCGCGCCCGCCGCTTCGTCCCCCCGGGCGGCACAACCGGCCGCCCAGCCGGCGCCCGCCACACTCGCGGCGCCGCCGGTCCCGCTACCGGACTACGATCTCACTCCCACCCTGATGTATGACCTGCTGGCCGCGGAAGTTGCACTGCAACGGGGCGAACTCCTGCTGGCGGCCGACAACTACCTGCGTGCGGCCTGGGAGACCCGTGACCCGCGGGTGACGAAACGGGCCGTGCGTATCGCAGTATATGCGCGCGATCAGGAAAAGGCCCTCGAGGGCGCCGAATTGTGGGTGGAACTGGCCCCCAATGACCTGGAGGCGCGCCAGTCCCTCGCCGCGCTGCTCATCCACCTGGGGCGGGCACAGGAGGCTGTCGCCCACCTGGACTACGTGCTCGGTGCGGCACCGGACAGCGGCCAGGGGTTTCAGGCCATCGTCAACCTGCTGAGCCGGGACGCGGACAAGGCCCAGGCCATAGCCCTGTTGGAGCAGCTCATTGCAGAACGCCGCGAAGACCCGAACGCGCTCTTTGCCCATGCGCAGATGGCCTTCCTGCTCGGTCGGCACGACACCGCGCTGGCCAGCGTGGACGCCCTGCTGGATCGGCAGCCCGACTCGGCCCGCGCCTGGGTGCTGAAGTCCAACATCCTGCGCCATGCCGGCCAATCCAATGAGGCCATCGCCGCCTACGGACGTGCCGTGAAGGCCGCGCCCGACGACGCCGGATTGCGGCTGTCCTACGCCAAGTTCCTGGTGGAGGAACGCCGTTTCGACGCGGCGCGCAGCGAATTCGCGACCCTCGCCCGACAGCTGCCCGACAACGCTGAAGTGGCCTATGCGCTCGGCCTGCTGGCCATGCAGCTCGGCGATCTTCCCGCCGCAGAGCGGGAGTTCCGGCGCCTGCTGGCGGATGGCCAGCATAACGACGCGGCCGCCTTCGCCCTCGGCCAGATCGCCGAGTCGCGCCAGGACCACGACGAAGCCATGCGCTGGTACGGGGCGGTGGCGGACGGGCCGAACCTGTTTGAGGCTCAGGTCCGCGCCGGCCTGCTCAAGGCGCGCACCCAGGGCGTCGATGCGGGACGGACCCATCTGCGCGGCCTGCGTGAACAATTCCCGGAAGAGCAGATCAACCTGCTCCTGGCCGAAGGCGAGATGCTGCGCGAGCTGGAACGCTATGCGGAGGCCATGGAGGTCCTGAGCGCCGGCCTGCATGCCGCCCCCGACAACCCGGATCTGCTCTACGCCCGCGCCATGGCCGCGGAGCGCCTGGATCGGCTGGATATCCTCGAGCAGGATCTGCGCCGTATCCTGCAAGCCGATCCGGAGAATGCCCAGGCGCTCAATGCCCTCGGCTACACGCTCGCCGATCGCACGGAGCGCCATGAAGAGGCGCTCGGTTACATCCGTCAGGCCCTGGCGCAGCACCCGGATGATCCGGCCATCAACGACAGCATGGGCTGGGTGATGTTCCGCCTGGGCCGCTACGCGGAAGCCGAGACCTACTTGCAAAAGGCCGCGACGGCCTTCAAGGACCCGGAAGTGGCCGCCCACCTCGGTGAGCTGTACTGGACCACCGGCCGGCCTTCCGAGGCACGGCAGGTCTGGGACGAGGCCCTCAAGCTCGCCCCCGGCAATCGCCTGCTGCTGGACGTCATCGAGCGGCTGACCCGGTGACGCCCGGCCGCTCCGTCATCGCCCTCGTCGTGCTGGCGATACTCGCGCTGGCGGGCTGCGCACCGGCGCCGACCCGCCCGCCGGTAGCGGATGCAGAGGCGGCCTGGGCGCAGCATCGTGCCACCCTCGCCAAGGTCTCGGCCTGGCGCCTGAACGGCAACTTGGCCGTCGAGGCACGCGGCGACGGTGGCCAGGGCCGGGTGGACTGGCGCCAGCGTGACGACGCCTTCGACATCCGCCTCGCGGGTCCGCTCGGTTCCGGGGCCGTGCGCCTGAACGGCGACCGCGAAGGCGCGACCCTCACCGTGGACGGCGAGCGCCTGCGCGACCCCGACCCGAGCTGGCTGCTCTACCAGCAGACCGGCTGGTGGATCCCGGTGGAGTCTCTGCGCTGGTGGGCGCTCGGCCTGCCGGCCCCCGACATGCCCGCCGCCTGGGTGCTGGACGAGCAGGGACGGCTCGCGCGCCTGGAACAAAACGGCTGGACCATCCGTTTCGACCGCTACCGTGACGAGCGCGACGGCGTGCAGGTGCCCGGCCGCCTGATGGCCAGCGCCGAGGATGCCGAGGTGCGCCTGGTGGTGCGACGCTGGGAACGGCTGCCGGAGCGGCTCGTCACACGCCAATGAGCGATCGTCCCTGGCCGGCACCGGCCAAGCTCAACCTGTTCCTGCATATCCTCGGCCGGCGCGCCGACGGCTATCACCTGCTGCAGAGCGTGTTCCAATTTGTGGACCACTGCGACTGGCTGCACTTTGCTCTCCGTGACGACGATCGCGTGCAGCGTCTTTCCGAACTGCCCGGCGTGGCCCCGCAACAGGACCTGGTGGTGCGCGCCGCGCAACTGCTCAGGGCGGAATCCGGTTACCGCGGCGGTGTCGACATCCGCGTGGAAAAGCGCCTGCCCATGGGCGGCGGGCTCGGCGGCGGCAGTTCCGATGCGGCCACCACGCTGGTGGCGCTCAACCGGCTGTGGGGGCTCGGGCTGTCCACCGATACGCTGGCGAACCTTGGCTTGCGCCTCGGCGCGGACGTGCCGGTATTCGTGCGCGGCCAGGCGGCCTGGGCCGAGGGCGTCGGCGAACGCCTGGAGCCGGTGAGCCTGCCGGAACCCTGGTTTGTGGTGCTGGTGCCCGGTGTGAGCGTCGCCACGGCCGAGGTGTTTGGCGACCCTGAATTGACACGCAATTGTGCGCCCATCACAATACGCGACTTTCTTCACGGGGCAGCGGGCAATGTCTGCGAACCCGTGGTGCGGCACAAGTACCCCCAGGTGGCCGCGGCGCTCGACTGGCTCGCCACACGCGCGCCGGCACGCATGACAGGCACCGGGGCATGCATTTTCGCCGCATTCGAGGACGAAGGCGCAGCGCGTGAAACGCTGGCGGCGCGTCCCGCCGGGCTCGACGGTTTCGTCGCCCGCGGACTCAACCGCTCACCACTCATCGCGCGATTGAAGAGTTGCGAATCTTGAGCCCGGCGAGCGCCGCAAGGCGCCGGTCGCCGGGTTCAATATTCGCATTTCGTTTTTGGGGCGTCGCCAAGCGGTAAGGCACTGGATTTTGATTCCAGCATTCCCAGGTTCGAATCCTGGCGCCCCAGCCATTTCGGTGTGTTGAGCATTAAGTGTTTACCGAGAAACGTGATACGGAAGCCACTCGCCGGCGCTTAACGCTTCACGCTTACGTCTCACGTTAGAACGCGTCACGTCGACAGAGGGGCCATGGTTTCCGACATGATGGTGTTTGCGGGCAATTCCAACCCGCAGCTTGCACAAGATATCGCCACCCATCTGGGCATGCCTCTCGGCAAGGCCGTCGTGGGCCGCTTCAGTGACGGCGAGATCATGGTGGAGATTCTCGAAAACGTGCGCGGCAAGCACGTGTTCATCGTCCAGCCCACCTGCGCGCCGACCAACGACAATCTCATGGAACTCATGGTGATGGTGGACGCCATGCGCCGCGCCTCCGCCGGCCGCATCACCGCCGTGGTTCCTTATTTCGGTTATGCCCGCCAGGACCGCCGGCCGCGCTCCGCGCGCGTGCCCATTACCGCCAAGGTGGTGGCCAATATGCTCACCATCGTGGGCGTGAATCGTCTGCTCACCGTCGACCTGCACGCCGACCAGATCCAGGGCTTCTTCGACATCCCGGTGGACAACGTCTACTCGTCGCCGATCCTGCTCTCCGACATCTGGCGTGCACGCGACCCGAACGTGATGGTGGTGTCGCCCGACGTGGGCGGCGTGGTGCGCGCCCGCGCCCTGGCCAAGCGCCTGGACGATGCGGACCTCGCCATCATCGACAAGCGCCGTCCGCGCGCCAACGTGGCGCAGGTGATGCACATCATCGGCGACGTGCGCGACCGCACCTGCATCCTGGTGGACGACCTGGTCGACACCGCCGGCACCCTGTGCCAGGCCGCCGCGGCGCTCAAGGAGCACGGCGCCGCCAAGGTCAAGGCCTACATCACCCATGCGGTGTTGTCCGGCCCCGCCATCGAGAACATCGAGAATTCGCAGATCGACGAGCTGGTCGTCACCGACACCATTCCGCTGCGCCCCGCGGTGCGCGCCTGCAAGCGCATCCGTCAGGTGAGCATCGCGGAGATGCTGGCCGAGACCATGCGCCGCATCAACAATGAAGAGTCGGTGAGCTCGCTGTACATGGATTGAGGCGGCGCCCGGCGCCGCCCGAACGAATTCCGCCGAACCTGGTCGCGGGCGAGGCGGTAACCACGGCCGAGAGGCCGTCATTTACTCAGGAGAAACACAATGTCCAAAGTCGATTTCGTCGTTACCGCGGAAACCCGCAGCGACATGGGGAAGGGTGCGAGCCGCCGCCTGCGTCGCGAGGGTAAGATCCCGGGCGTCATCTATGGCGCGCACAAAGAGGCCGTGTCGGTCCTGCTCGACCACAACGAGATGATGAACCACCTCAAGCACGAGGCGTTCTACTCCCACGTGCTCAGCATCAAGCTGGACGGCAAGACCGAACAGGCCGTGCTGAAGGACCTGCAGCGCCATCCCGCCAAGCCCATCCTGCTGCACGCCGACTTCCAGCGCGTGAGCGCCACCGAGAAGCTGCGCATGCACGTGCCCCTGCACTTCGTGGGCGGTGACGTGGCCCCCGGCGTCAAGGTGGGCGGCGGCATGATCGCCCACAACCTGACGGAAGTGGAAGTGACCTGCCTGCCCAAGGACCTGCCCGAGTTCATCGAAGTGGATCTCTCCGGCATGGACGTGGGCCAAAGCCTGCACCTGTCCGACCTGAAGCTGCCCAAGGGCGTGGAACTGATCGCGCTGGTGCACGGTTCCGATCTGCCGGTCGCCGCCATCCAGGCCAGCCGTACTGCCGCCGCCGAGGAAGGCACCGCGGCCGAAGGCGAGGAAGCCGCGGGCTGATAGCCGTCCGGGCCCTCGATGAAGCCGGCGCTGATGTCGCCTGTTGAACTCATCGTCGGACTGGGCAACCCCGGTCCTGAATACGAGCTTACGCGGCACAACGCCGGCTTTTGGTTGGTGGATGCCCTCGCCCGGCGTGAGGGCGTCCACTTCCGTCACGAAGGCAAGTTCCAGGGTGAAGCCGCCAAGGTCCGGCTCGACGGCCGCGAGATCTGGCTGCTCAAACCCATGACCTACATGAACCGCAGCGGCCAGGCCACCGCCGCGCTCGCCCGGTTCTACAAGATCCCCCCCGAAGCCATCCTCATCGTCCACGACGAACTGGACCTCCCGCCCGGCCAGGCGCGCCTGAAACAAGGCGGTGGCCACGGTGGTCATAACGGATTGCGGGACCTCGTCGCCCAGCTCGGCACCAACACCTTCCAGCGCCTGCGCCTCGGCATCGGCCACCCCGGCGACGCCAAACAAGTCACCGGCTACGTCCTCGGCAAACCACCCGCCTCCGAGCGCGAACTCATCGAACGCGCCCTGGACCAGGCCCTGGACGTCATCCCCCTGATCGCCGCCGGCGAACTCCAGAAGGCCATGAACCGGCTGCATTCTGGATAGGCGTGAAAGGCAAAAAGCACTAACACGGGGACACGGGGACACGGGGACACGGGGACACGGGGAAGACTAAAGGATGGAGTCTATGGCAAAGGACTGCGGTGACTGGATCATCGATGGGGTGCTTACGGCGGCGACGCGGGTGCACTCCGAACTGGGACCGGGCCTGCTTGAATCCGTATACGAGCGAGCGTTGACACTGGAGCTTGAAGCGGCAGGTTTCCGCGCCGCTACCCAAGTGTCGGTTCCGGTGGTTTACCGGGGCCAGGATATCGGTGTGGCATTTCGCGCCGACATGGTCGTCGAGGACCAACTCTTGTTGGAACTCAAGTGCGTGGAGCAATTGTCTGCGCTGCACGTGGCTCAGGCTGTTACCTACCTGAAGCTTCTGGGCCTCAAACGAGGGTTTTTGATCAACTTCAACACACGGCTGTTGAAACACGGTATCCGGCGGGTTTCCTTCTAAACCCCCCGTGTTCCCCGTGTTCCCCGTGTTAGGGCTTTTCTCTTATGGGCATTCAATGCGGCATCGTCGGCCTGCCTAACGTCGGCAAATCCACCCTCTTCAACGCGCTCACCAAGGCGGGTATCGAGGCGGCGAATTATCCGTTCTGCACCATCGAGCCCAACGTGGGCGTGGTGCCGGTGCCCGATCCGCGCATCGACGCGCTGTCGGAGATCGTGAAACCCCAGCGGGTGCAGCACGCGACCATGGACTTCGTGGACATCGCGGGCCTGGTGGCGGGCGCGTCCAAGGGTGAGGGCCTGGGCAACAAGTTCCTGGCCAACATCCGCGAGACCGACGCCATCGCCCACGTGGTGCGCTGCTTCGAGGACGAGAACGTGGTGCACGTGGCCAACAAGATCGACCCGCTGCATGACATCGAGGTGATCAACACCGAACTGGCCCTGGCCGACCTGGACTCCGTGGACAAGGCGCTGAACCGCGTATCCAAGGCCGCCAAGACCGGCGACAAGGAGGCCAAGGCCAAGATGGGCCTGCTGGAGCGTGTGAAGGCCCAGCTCGACGAGGCCAAGCCCGTGCGTGCGCTCGGCCTGTCCGCGGACGAGCTGAAACTCATCTACGACCTGCACCTGCTCACCGTGAAGCCCACCATGTACATCGCCAACGTGGCGGAGGACGGCTTCGAGAACAACCCGCATCTGGAGGCCGTGCGCCAGTTCGCCGCTGCTGAAGGCGCCGAGGTGGTGCCGGTGTGCGCCGCCATTGAATCCGAACTGGTGGACATGGACGACGCGGAAAAGATGGAATTCCTCAGTGAGCTTGGCTACGACGAACCCGGCCTCAACCGCGTAATCCGCGCCGGCTACAAACTGCTCGGCCTGCAGACTTACTTCACCGCCGGTGTAAAAGAAGTGCGCGCATGGACCGTCCACGTGGGTGCCACCGCGCCGCAGGCGGCCGCGGTCATCCACACCGACTTCGAACGCGGCTTCATCCGCGCCGAAGTCATCGCCTACGAAGACTTCATCAAGTACAAAGGCGAAGCCGGCGCCCGCGAAGCGGGCAAAATGCGCCTGGAAGGCAAGGACTACATCGTCCAGGACGGCGACGTCATGCACTTCCGGTTTAATGTTTAAAAGCTGTTAACCACGGGGGACACGGGGAACACGGGGGGAGACAACGGGATCGGAGCGCGGACCGCTGCGGAGCCCGGAGCAGCGCTCAGTGCGTTCGATAATCGATTCCGAGTTCAGGAGTCAGGCGCCCGCCGGATCATGCTTCGGTCATCCGGGCGATGAGTGATTCCCCCCCCCCGTGTCCCCCGTGTCCCCCGTGGTTTGCTTTTTTCTTCTCCTTCTTCTCTATCCCGCCGCCCTGCGCAATTCCACTTGCATGCGGGCAAGCCGCGACATGATTCCGCGTTTGCGGGCCAGCGGCCACCATTCGTAGAGGAAGATTTCCATGGGCCGCCACATGGCGACCCAGCCGCCGATGATCAGACTTTCGCTGGCGAATTCGATGAGCGGGTGATCGACCGCGATGCCGCTCACGAAACGCGCACCCAACAAACAGCCGCCCAGGAACAACAGGCCGATGAGCAGGCTCAGCCGGCCTTCGCGCATGAGCTGGGAAAACTCGCGCGCGACCACCCGGGTGCGGTATTCGAAGAAATTGCGCACCGCAGCGGATACCCGTGCCTGGACTGCCGGGGCATCTTCGTACTCGTCCACATGGATCACCAGACGGAATTCGCCCGTGCGCGGCAGTTCGCGCGCCCAACTCACGATGAATTCTTCTGCATCCTGATCGAGATCCCGCGCCACGAAGGGCGAGGGGTCCAAGGAGTTGAACAACTGTTGGACGGTGCGCAGGTGCACCTCCATGGCGTGTTCGGGTCGTTTCATGCGTCGGCTTTCAAGGAAAGTTCTGGCAACGGTTCGGGGTCACGGGGCAGGTGCCAGGCGACGACGGCGGTGGCCACCATGACCAGCAGACCCAACACGTAAATGGACACCACCGGGTCCGCGCCCAGGGCGACCGACAGGGTGTACAGACCGGTACCCACCAGCATGGCCAGGTTCTCGAAAAAGTTCTGCACCGCCACCGCCGCACCGGTGCCGATGGTGCGGTGCCCCAGGTCTTGCAGCGCGGCATTGATGGGCACCACGAACACCCCGCCCAGCAGACCGATGACGAACAGTACCCCTTTCGCCCCCAGCGGATCGGTGACGCTGCCCAGCAGGATGATCGCCGCGCCCATCAGGTAGGCAGCCATGCGTGCACGGCGCAGGCGTTCGATGGGAATCAGCCAGGGCACCACGAAGGCGCCGGCGGCAATACCCAGCGCAATAAACACCGTCAGGTTGGCGATCTCCGAGGTGTTGGCAGTGAGCAGCACCGCCGGCGCCCACACCACCAGCATGACCCGCAACACCACGGCGGCGGCCCAGAAGATGCTCGCGCCGAGCATGGAAAAGCGCGCCCGGCTGGTACTGAAGAAGCCGTGCATCATGCTGACGAATTCGCCGATGGCGGGACGTGATGCACTCGCGCATTCCACCACCGTGCGCGGGATCAGCACGGTGCCTGCCAGCGACACCAGATAGGCGCCGGCCACCATCGCCAGTGCGAGCGACGTGGACTGATCGGCTACTTGCGCGCCAATCACCGCACCGAGCACGATGGCCACGATGGTGGAGCCTTCAATGAGGCCATTGGCCTGCACCAGCCGCTCATGGCCCACCAGCTCGGGCAGGATGCCGTACTTGGCCGGGCCGTACACCGCCGCACCCACGCCCACCAGCGCATAGGCGAGCAGCGGCTCCACGCCTACGAACAACAGCGCCGCGCCCGCCGCCTTCAGCGCGTTGCCGATCATCAGCACGCGGCCCTTCGCCTGGCGATCGGCAAAGCGGCCCACCCACGGCGCCAGCACCACGAAGGCGAGCAGGAATGCGCCCTGCAAGGCGGGCTTGTACCAGCTCGCCGTCTCGGCGGCCTGCATGAGCATGGCGAACACCGTGAACAGGATGGCGTTGTCCGCGAAGGCCGAGAGGAACTGCACCACCAGCAGCGTGTAGACGTTCTTCATGCGGCGATCTCCAGCTCACGGCGCACCAGCGACTGCACGCCCGGATAATCGATCTTGCCCGTGCCGAGCACCGGCAACTGCTTCATGCTCAGGATGCGTCGCGGCACGTTGATCTCGCCGATGCCCTGTTCCCGCGCCTTGGCCGCAAGTGCGGCGCGATCGGCGCCCGGCTGATCGGTCACCAGCACCAGTTGCTCGCCCTTCTGCGCATCGGGCACGGCCACCACCGCATGTAGCCGCCCGGGCCAGGTCTGCGCGGCCAGTTCCTCGGCCGCTGCGAGGGACACCATCTCGCCGCCGATCTTCGCGAAGCGCTTGGCGCGGCCCTGGATGCGGATAAAGCCTTCGCCATCGATGCTCACGATGTCGCCGGTGTCGTACCAGCCCGGGCCCGCCTCGGTTTGCGGCGGCACCAGTACGCCGGGCCGGTCGGCGAGCAAATAGCCGAGCATCACGTTGGGGCCGCGCACGGAAAGCCGCCCGCCGTCGCTCACGCCGGGCACGGCATCAAGGCGCGTCTCGATGCCCGGCAGCAGCCGGCCCACCGTGCCCGGACGGTTTTCCATGGGTGTGTTAGTGGACAGCGCGGGCGACGTTTCCGTGGCGCCGTAGCCTTCGAAAATGCGCACGCCGAATTTCTCCGCCCACACCCGGCGCGTCTCCTCCTGCAGTTTTTCCGCCCCGGAAAACACGTAGCGCACGCTGTAGAAATCGTACGGATGGGCGAAACGCGCATAGCCCGCCAGGAAGGTGTTGGTGCCGAACAGGATGGTGGCGTTCACGTCATAGGCCATCTCCGGCACGATGCGGTAGTGCAGCGGTGACGGATAGAAGAAGGTGCGGATGCCTGAGAACAGCGGCAGCAGCGTGGCCGCTGTGAGGCCGAAGGAATGGAACAGGGGCAGGGCGTTGAGGATCACGTCCTGGGCGCTGAAGTCCACCCGCGCCGCCAGCTGCGCGCGATTGGCGAGCAGATTGGTGTGCGAAAGCACCACACCCTTGGGTGCACCTTCGGAACCGGAGGTGAACAACACCACCGCAGGTGCGGAGGGCGCGGGGGCGCCGGAGGTGAGCTTGTACGCCCACGACCCCAGGTGCGACAACGCGAGACCGGCGAGGCGATCGAACAGCCCCATGCGACCCGCCACATCCTCCAGATAAACGATGGCCGTATCCTGCGCCAGTTCCTCGATCATGCCGCTGAGGCGCGCCGCCTCGATGAACTTGCGTGAGGTGATCACCGAACGCAGCTGCGCGGTGCGGCAGGCCGAGCGCATGCCCGCCACGCCCACGGTGTAATTGAGCATGGCCGGCACGCGCCCGTAGGCGTGCAACGCCATGAAGGTCACCACCGTGCTTGCCATGTTGGGCAACAGCACGCCCACGCGCTCGCCCTGTGCCGCCAGCGGCGCCAGGCGCCGACCCAGGGCATAGGCACCGGCCACTACGCGGTTGTAACTGACGGGGCGACGGTTGATGTCGTCGAGGATGCGATGGTCGCCGCCATGTACGCGGCGTGCGTCCAGCAGCGCCTGGAACAGGGTGCGCTGGTAATCGCCGGTCTCGAACATCATCTCGGTCATGATGTCGTACAGGCGCTTGCCCGCCAGCCTGCGGCGCTCGCGACCGCGCACCTCGGCCGGCGCGCTCACCGTGCGCGGCGGCAGCACCGTGAGCCGGATCTTCGGAAACCAGCGCAGGCGCAAGCGGCCCTTCATGCGCGAGAAGGGCGTATAGAGCGCGCCGTCGATGCGAATGGGCACCACCTGCGCGTCCGAACGGTCCGCCACCATGCCGGTGCCGTCGTACACCTTCATGAGCGAACCGGTGACGGTGATGCGCCCCTCCGGGAAGATCACCGCGCGCCTGTCCTCTCGCAGGTACTTGATGAGCGACTTGGCCGACAGCGGATTGGTCGGGTCCATGGGGAAAATGCGCGTGAGGGCGAGAAAGGGCCGGAACAGCCGGCTTTTCGCCACATAGGTGTTTACCGCAAAGGTGATCTCGCCGGGCAGAAACGCCACCAGCAGCACCGCATCGAGAAACGAGGTGTGGTTCGCCACGATGAGCGCGCGCGGCCCGGCCTTCTCCAAATTCTCCAGGCCATGCACATCCACGCGGTAAAGGAATTTCAACAGGGTGCGCAACGCGCGCTTGAGCCAGTCCATCGGTGTGTCCTTTGTTCTTTCCAGAAAACAAAAATCTTCAACACAGAGCCGCAGAGATCACGGAGAAGAAATCGGATTTGCCGTTCTCTGCATCCTCCGTGTCTCTGCGCCTCTGTGTTAGTCCGTTCTCTTATCCAAAGCCCTGCAGGAAGCGCCGGATCAGCACTTCCACCAATTCGTGGGCCGAGTCCTCGCCGGCTACGTCCAGCTTGTTGGTGAGCTTGAGCATACAGATCCCGTGCACCGCACCCCACAACACGCGCGCGGCCTGGGCCACTTCACGGCGCGGGTGGCGCTGCGCCAGCGGCTTCACCGATTCCTCCACCAGCCCGAACAGGCGTTCCACCTTGGCCTGGTAGGCCGCAGGCACCTTCTCGCCCTCGGGCAGCACATGCTCGTAAATCATCCCCCAGCGCTTGGGTTGCTCCAGGGCGAAGTCGATGTACGCGCGCGCCGAGGCCGACACGCAATCGTAAGGGGAGGCGCAGCCCGCCATGGCCGCCGACATGCGCTCATACAGCACATCCAGGGTGCGGCCGTTCACCTGGAAGATGAGGTCTTCCAGTTTGTCGAACACCAGATAGAGCGTGCCCACCGTATACCCAATCTCGGCCGCCACCTTCCGCGCCGACAGGCCCTGGTAACCCTCCAGACCCACGATGCGCTCCGCGGCCTGGATGGCCATTTCACGGATCTCGTCCCGGGTGTGGTCGCTGCGTCTAGCCATAGTTTGTGTCTCCTTGGGGGAGGAGTGTATGTCGGAAATAAACGGTGTTCAATAAGTTCGTTCAAAGCTGCCACGAATTTCGCGTCCTACCTGGCGGCAGGCATCCGTGCGGACGCGGGTCGGCTGACCAGGTGTGGCGATTTACCCAAGAGGTTTCCCGCCCCCATATATCGCGGTAGTATCAGCCCGTTTCGGGTGGTCGGGAAGACGAACTCAAGAGTTAGCCACATGGATGTGATAAAGCGCCTCCGCCCCGGCCAACCAGGCACCAAGCGCCTCCAACGCCGCTTTGGCGATCGCCTTCTCTTCGTCAGATATCGCCATGACGCTGAGACACAGCGTCGCTTCACCACTGTAGAGCTCATCGTGGACGAGGGCCCGCGCCCGGCCCGCACTCCTCCGGAACGCCAGCTTTTCCCCAGACCAAATCGCCTCGTGCACGTCCGTCTTGCCTACGAGGAGATTGAGCTTCGAAACAAGGTGAAAGCCGCAGGAGGCAAATGGAATCCAGATTCCCGCCTCTGGACCTTGCCCTACCGCCTCGCCCAAACCCTCAACCTCATCGAGCGTATCGAGGGCGATGCTGATGTCTGATAATGGAGTGTTATGGCTGGTGAGCGGAAGAAATGTCCAGATACAGGAATATTCCGGGCTTTGGACAGTCTGTCTAATCAACTGTTCGGCCTCTATAGAATGAATGATCGCTTGCGTTTCGTTGAGCTCTTCGATGAGCAGCGCTCCGCCGTCAAGTGCGCAAGGAATGGGCGGTCCCCGTTCATGAAGCAGAGTCGGCGGAAAGTGCAGCGCAGGATGGAAGCGGAAATGGAAAGTTCTAATCGGCAGCGCGGTGCGTTGGCTTTTTTGGGGCGGTCGTTGCTGGCCGCGTCGGCGTCGGAAACTGCCGCGCAGGAATCCGGCTTCAGGCCGAACAAGTCGCTCAGCCCGACGCCGGAAAGCTTTGCGCTCGTTCATGCAGCGTCCGCGGCGCGGGCTAGCTAGGCGTTCGGCCACTACAAGCGACATCACGATCTACAAGTGAAGCGCCGCCCACGAAGAAAAATAGATGCAGAAAAAAACATGGATTTGTGTTATTCCGGAAGGCAAAAACGAATTCAGCCTAACAAAGTTAAGGCAGACATTCGTTTTTGCCTTCCGGAATAAGGAATGCTTTTTTCCGCGCCATTTTCGGGCGTCGCAGTGGACCTCCGCAGCGGCGGCGTTGTTGAAAGTAGGCAAGGCCGAACAACTCGCTGAGCCCGACGCCAGAAAGCGCTGCGTTCTTTCATGCGCTAGTGCGGGCGCGGGCTAGCTCAAACGTTATGCCTTGGAGGTGCAGTGAAGTACTTCACGACTGAATGGTGGGAGAACGGCTGTGAAGAGGCGCAGCCCCTCTTTGAAAAGTATGAGGGGTATATCTCGTCGATTCAGTCGGCATTGCCGCCTGCGCTTATGAGCCTCCACTCCGCCTACACCCTTCACGATTCCAAAGTGAAGCGAATCCAATCAGATTTCCCGGGAACGAAGCTTTCTATGGAACTGAGCGGTTGGGATCGGACGCTCACATATCCGGTCAGCTACAGGCTCGAATTTCTGGGAGTCACGGACGTTGAACAGCAATTCCCTAGGCAGGAGTACGTGGAGCAAGAACTAGGGGACCTTGGCTATTGGGAGATCGAGAAGGTGAGCGGGGGCATTGAAGTCCGGATGCTGTTCGTCTCATCCGCCGAGTTCAGAATTGTTTTTCAGGATTTCGAGTTCACGCATGAAAGAGTCCAGGCATAACCATCGGCTCCAGGCGACGCACAAAAGCGCATCGCCTTTCATGTTCTTTCAGGCTGCGGGTGCGGCGCTCTTGTGCGCGCCTGAGCCGAAGCGTTCGGCACCACAAGAAGAAGAATGAACGGTTAAGTCTCAGTGCGCCCGTCGATGGCCAGCGCTCCGCCGCCAAGGGCGCATGAATAGAGAATCATGGCAGTTCAGTTCACAACGCAGCGCCAGCGGTAAGTCGGCGCAGGATAGAAGCGAAAATGAAAATGGAAGGTTCTTCTCAGCAGCGCGGTTCGTCGGCTTCTTCGAGGCGGTCTTTGCTTGCCGCGTTGCGGCCGGTCGCTTCCGCGTGGGAATCCGGCCGTTGGCCGAACAAGGCGGTGAGCCCGACGCCGGAAAGCTTTGCGCTTCTTCATGCCGCAGCAGCGGCGCGGGCTAGCTAGAACGTTAGGCTTTGAAGGAAAGGGAGAGGAGCAATGAAACGACTGGTCTTGGTTGCCACATTGGCTACGCTGTCAGTTCCCGCTCATGCGGCGCGAGACGGCTGGGTCACAGTAGATAACTTGAATAGGCGAACTTGCCCGGCGGCAACCTGCGGAGTCGTTGGGGTTCTTAAGTTCCGCGAGAAAGCAACCATTCTCGAAGAAAAAGGCGGTTGGGCGCGAATTACCAGGTACTACGATGCTTCATGCGTGAACGGCATCAGTCAATATGTCGATAGCGGCAATGGCAAATGCGTAGCCGCGAATGGCATCACCAACGGCGAGTTTGCCGAGTGGGTGTCTGCCAAGCATTTGAGTCCTACGCGTCCGGCAGACCCCGCCGCTAGTGCCCCAGCGAACTACGCGTTAGTAAAAGGTTCTGACGACTTCCGAATCTATAAAGATGCGTTCGCGAAAGCGGCCGATCAGCTAATAGCTTCTGGTCAGTGTTCTGCTGGTGACTTCCGCGAGATGGGAGGTTGGATGAAGTCGTCCAATCACAAGAGCAAGCCAGTCTACTTTACCTACTGCGGTGGAATGCGTAGCAGCAACAAGGTCTATTTGAATGCAGCCACAGGTGAAATCACCCGATGAAGCCTAACCATCGGCTTCAAGCGACCCGCAAAATCGGCGCAGTTTCGGTGGCGAGCCTCCGCGCCGGTGGGCCGCTTTTGCGGCGCCTGAGCCGAGCCGTTCGGCCCCACAAGAAAAGGGAAATGAACGGTTAAGTTTCTTTGGGCCCTTCGATGGGCAGCGCTCCGCCGCCAAGGGCGCATTGAAGAGATTCATGGCGGTCCAATTCGAAACGCAGCACCGCCGGAAAGTGCGGCGCAGGATGGAAGCGGTAATGAAAATGGAAGCTTCTTCTGAACAGCGCGGTACGTTGGCCTCTTTGAGGCGGTCCTCGCTTGCAGTGTTGCCGCCGGTCGCCTCCGTGTGGGATTCCGGCCGCTGGCCGAACAAGTCGCTCAGCCCGACGCCGGGAAGCTTTGCGCTTCTTCATGCAGCGTCTGCGGCGCGAGCTAGCTAATCGTTAGGTGCTCCCAAAGTGAAACTGAGCAGTATTCGGAAGCTACTCGATGGAACGCTGACCGTCAGCGCCTTCGTTACAGAAGCGACCGCAGACCTCACGGAATACGAACGTTCCGTGGGGCGGAAAGGGTCCGTGGTCCCCGTTCGCGTAGAAGAAGATGCAGAGTTCTCCCTCTCTTGGGCAGATGTCCGGACCCTTTGCGTAATGTTCATGGAAGGGCAGTTAACCCACAATGAACTGGCGTATATGGCTGATATTCTGCAATTCTCTGAAGGTGTTCGGTTCGAAGCGCCTGGCATAGAAGATATAGTGGCGGAGTTCACTGACCCAGAGATTAATGGGCAGTTCTCCGTAAAGCGCGCCAAGGAAGTCGTGAATGAAACAGCACGCACCTAACCATCGGCTCCAAGCGACGCACAAAAGCGCATGGCCGTTCTTGTTCTTCCACACGTCAGGTGCGGCGCTTTTGTGCGCGCCTGAGCCGAAGCGTTAGCGCCATACACGTCGATGGAAGTGCAAATGTCTAAAGACGCGGAACAAATCGAAGCCACAGCTTGGGACGACATCAAGTATTGGGGTATGTGCCTCGCGACGGAGATGCAGGCCGATGACACCGTGGCTGATCCGACGACGGTTCCCGAAGATAATCTCATTTGTACATATAGCGCTCACAATAACATTAAGCTGCTAGACAGGCAGATACGGCATCTCGAAGACGCAATCGGCAGTCGAGATCTGCAAAAACTGACAAAGTGCATCGCCTCAATTAAGGATGTCGGATACGCGGACGAAGAGATCTATTACCACATCGAGCAAATTGAAGAACTGTACGATCTGGTTGACGTGTATGAGGCAAGCTTAGTCTACACAGCAGAAGAAAAGCGAATAGTAGTACCTGAGATTATTCTGCCCGTGAGGGAGAGTCTCGCGTCTTTGGCGCGAAACAACCCTTCAAGTCTTTGCGCGATTTCTCCGCGACAGTTTGAGGAATTGGTGGCGGAAATATTTGAGCGAAGGGGTTTTTCGGTCGAGTTAACGAAAGCGACCCGAGATGGTGGCAAAGACATCATCGCCATAAGCACTCAAATGGGAATACGTCTGAAATTCATAATTGAGTGCAAACGATACGCAAGAGACAACAAGGTTTCGCTTGATATTGTTCAACGACTGTATGGCGTCAAGGTGTCGGAAAATGCCAACAAGGCAATTCTCGTGACGACATCCGACTACACCAGGGATGCAAAGAAGTTCGGTTCACAGCACCGGTGGGATCTTGAGCTAAAGGACCGGGACGACATTTTGGGATGGCTGAAAGGCGATGAAAGTTAGAGCGCTAACAAGCTCTTCGAGTCCGACGCGCCGGACGCTGCGCCTCTCTTTCATGCAGCCGCAGCGGCGCGCGGCTCAAGAAGGTCGTTGGGCATCAAGGAGAGGACAGAACGATGCAAACTAAGCTAGGTCTACCTGAGGTGGAAGACAGCGGGTTCACCATTCACCGCGTGTACATAAAGGATGACAACGGTCAGTTCATCCATATCGGGTTCGTTCTGCTCGGCCCGGAAGGCGAGTTGATTGATGTTTTCCGAGACATTAACAGCGCAAAGTCGGCGCTCGCTCAGAGGGCAGAGGAAGCACTTGAACGGCACCGTCCTGGTTGCGGCCTCAGGTAAGCCACTGCGATGCTGCACTCGATAATCAATTGTTGGGGCCTTTGAAAGTATGAGCGATGCAAGTTGGGGTGCTTTCTGGAGTGTGCTGCTCTTCGGAGTAGCATTGTTCGCGCTCGGAATTCATGTTATCGACACACCAAAGTATCAATGGTTTGCTATCGGTTTTGGCGGGTTCTGTTGTTTTACGGCCGGTGAGCTGGGCTATAAGCTTCGGCGCGCCTACTATCGGGATTGATCACCTGCGCCCAACAAGGCGCTCCATTGGACGTCAAAAAGGCAGGCGCCTTTTTGCCGCCGCTGAGCTTTGTCGTTCGGCCTCACAAGAAAGAAGAATGATTGGTTGAGTGTGGCGCCCCTTAATGAGTGGCGCTCCGTCGCCAAGGGCGCAGAAAAGAGATTGTTGTCGGTCCAATCAACTGTTAGAATTAGCCATGCTTCCAAGCCGAATTGACAAAAACGCTCTATGGAAAGAACACGCTGACAGATTCAGCTGTGAACACGCGCGGAGCGAATTGCGGGAGCGAACGGTAAAGGGCGGTGGTACGCAGTACGTTCAGCAATGCCTTCGTTGCGGTTCCGCGATCTCAAGTCCGGTTAAGAAGGAGAACGCCCTCGCTGAAAATGGTGGCAAGCCATTGCCACGGTTTGATGAACAGCTTGTTTTGTCTTGGGAAGCTGCCGCGAAAGAATCAGCTGAAAAGATAAAAAATGCCGATGACTCGGCATTCTGGCTTGCTTACGAGGAGTACCTGGCAGGCCCGGCATGGAGAAGGAAGAGGGAGAAAGTATTTCAGCGGGCGGGCGGCGTCTGTGAGGGGTGCCGCGAACAACAAGCAACTCAAGTACATCACTTGTCCTACGCGCACGTGGGCGATGAGTTCATATTTGAGCTGGTCGCGGTGTGCGACGACTGTCATGAAAAACTACACAATCAAAAATAGTTCTAACAATCGGCTTCAAGCGACTCGCGAAAGCGGCGCGGCCGCTTCTGCGGTCGCCTGAGCCGAACCGTTATCGCGCCGAGCAAAGCTCGGCGTATCTTGCGGGGTGAAAGTCCCTGCCGGGTAAGGACTAGCCATCCACCCGTATCGAGTCTTGAACCTGTGACGGAGTGTGGAATCACGAACAAAGCAGGTTAAGCGTAGACAGAGAATCCTGTAGGCCGTAGGGGTGGTCGCGCACCCTGAAGTGCTGGTACAGCTTCGAAAAGCTCAATCCGGATGCCGAGGGTCTTAACGTGCACCGAAGGCAACACAGAAGCGCCCGTTCATGGTGAGGGTGTGGAGATCCGGCGGAGTCCTCAGGCCGTGGCATGCAGGAAGAGATACGTCGTAGAACTCGGGAAGCCCCGATGGGCTCCTGGCATGCGTTCATCGCCAGGTGGGTCGCCGCGAGGTGGCTAGAAGCCCTTGGGGTGTCTTATCAGGCATAGTACTCAGCGATGGGGAAAGCCCATCACAAGGGGAAGGACCTGACGGAAGTACGTAGCCCGCAAAGGAAACTCATGCCGGACACAGTCGGACTGGAACAACGTGAGCCAACCTCACTGCGGGGAATAGCACTGCGGGCGCAGACCTGCAAAGACCACCGTTTTCGGGACCTCTACCGATGTGTGGATGCCCAACTTCTGCAGCACTGCTGGCGCGATTTGAACAAGCGATCGGCCAGTGGTGTGGATGAAGTGACGGGGCAGGCGTACGAGCAGGACCTCACCGCCAACATCGACGCACTGGCCGAGCGACTGAAGACAAAACGCTACCGGACCAAACTGGTTCGGCGCTGCTACATCCCCAAGGAAAACGGCGGCGAACGCCCCTTGGGGATCCCCGCTCTGGAAGACAAGCTGGTGCAGCTCGCCTGCGCCAAGCTGTTAGGTTCCATCTACGAGCAAGAGTTCCTGCCCGTCAGTTATGGCTACCGTCCCGGGCGCGGGGCCAAGGACGCGGTTTGCGATCTGGGTTTCAATCTCCAGTATGGCAAGTTTGGTTATGTGGTCGAGGCCGACATCAAAGGCTTCTTCGACACCATAGATCACGACTGGCTACTGGAGATGCTGAGCCTGCGGGTCGATGACCGTGCCTTTCTAAACCTCATCCGGAAATGGCTGAAAGCGGGCATTCTGGACACCGACGGTCAGGTATTGCACCCGGTGACCGGGTCCCCGCAAGGAGGCATCGTCTCGCCGATTCTGGCCAACGTCTACCTGCACTACGCCACCTGTGGTTCGAGTGCGTGGTCAAGCCACGTTGCGGCGGTCAGGCTATTCTCATCCGTTATGCGGATGATTTCGTCTGCGCCTTCCAGTATCAGCACGATGCCGAGCGGTTCTACCGAGTGTTACCAAAGCGCCTTGAGAAGTTCGGGTTGCAGGTCGCGCCGGAGAAGACCCGCATCCTTCGTTTCAGCCGCTACCACCCTGGATTGCCTCGCCGGTTCAGTTTTCTCGGCTTCGAGCTGTATTGGCGCTTGGACTGGCGTGGCGAACTCCGGGTGATGAAGCGCACGGCGCGGAAGAGGCTGCAACGCGCACCGCAACGGATGAAGGACTGGATCCGGGCCAACCGGCACTTGCGGGGCCGCCAATTCGTACTGGAGCTGAACCGCAAGCTGGTGGGACACTACAACTACTTCGGATTGCGGAGCAACGAACAGTCCTTGCACAGCTTCTTCCGCTGGACGATCCAATGCGCCTTCAAATGGCTCAATCGTCGTGGCGGCAAGCGGAGCAGCTTCAACTGGGCTCAGTTCAGCGTGGCACTGGAGAAGTTGCAGGCGGCATTACCCCGGACCACGGAGAAGCGGCGTGAGCATGTGGCCTTTGTCTAACAGCGCGCTCGCCGCGAAAGCGAGTACAACCGAGGAACCGGATGCGGGAAAACCGCACGTCCGGGTCTGTGCGGGGGGCGCCCGGTAACGGGCGTTCCTACCGCGAGAGGTTGCAGATATGACGCGCGGCAAGGTGCTCGCTAGCCTTTGGGTCCTGCTTGGGTTTGCAGGCCTCGTATTGACTACCTATCACTTGATGACGCTCGCGGCTGATCCGCAATACGGGTTTTCTTCCACCATTCGCGAGCCGTTGTGGTGGTTCATTCAGGCGCTGTTTCCGACTTTCTTTTGCGTAATGGTCATCGCCGGGTTTGGGGTGCTGTTCACGCGCCGGTGGGGCCTTTGGGCGTTCCGGATACTGGCGCCTCTCATGCTTCTGTATACGCTCGCATACACCATCTTCGGCGGCGAGCGCGCTTGGTGGTTGGCACTTATCGGTTTGGCTTGGTTAGCGTTCGCAGTCGTGTCAACCCTTTTTGCATATGCCAATCGTGACGCTGCAACCTAACATGGCGTTGGTGCGGACGCGCCGCGAGCGGACGTGCTTACTCAAGCGGCGTGCCGCGGCGCGCCGCACAACTCCACGTTATGCACCTAGACCGGCCGCATCACTGGAGCTCACATGGGCGAAGCGTTGATTGGATTGATCGGGGTCGTCATCGGTGCCCTAATGACTGCAGCGAAAGACATCTGGGTCGACCGGCGCTCACGTCAAAAGAATGCAGAGTATCTCGCCATTCGCGTAGTCTCGATCTTCGACAGATTTATTGAAGGATGTGTGGGAGTAGCAGGGGATGATGGGCTCCGTGATGGCCAACCAACGAATGAGGACGGGAGGCTATCGGTGCAGGTTCCTGCACCAGGGTTCGACGTGCAGTCGCTCGACGTAGAGTGGAAATCCATCCCAGCGCAGCTGATGTATGAGATCTTGAGCTTTTCGGATCTTGTTGCCTTAGCAAGCCATAGAGTGAGCGGAGCGTTCGAAAATGACTATGAAGAGGGTTTTGAGGAGCGTCAGTTCCAATACGCCAGCCTAGGATTGAGGGCCGCCAAGATCGCGAACGACTTACGAAATTCGTACGGTCTGCCAGAGCGCGAGCACGAAGACTGGAATCCAGTCGAGTATCTTCTTGGGAAGCGAGAAGAGATCAAGAAGGTTCGGGCCCGCAGGGAAGAGCAGCAATCAAAGTTCTGGAACCCAGATCAAAAATCATGAGGTTGCATAACAACGCCATCAACACGGACAGCCAAAAGCGTCGCGCCTCCGTCGCGCCACTTTTGGCTGCCGGTTATGGCGAGCGTGTGTGCCGGGCATGGCCCGTATCTACGCAGGTGAAAGTCCTGCGGCCAGGTTTTCGCAGAGCCGAAGGTTAGGGAAACGGCAAGGGCGTCACCGCGAGGTGGGGTCTGAAAGAAGCTGAACCCAAAGCGGCGGGGCGACGAACAGGAACCGGATCTGAGGCGTGGTACACCGCCTATGACGTCTCCGTAAATGTCGTTTTCCTTGGCGGTGCGGACTTCGATTCTCCGCCCGCACTTGGACGTTCCAACCGGTCCCGCTACGTCAAGTTGAAGACACTGGAGGAGACGAAGGCGCCCGAAATCCGCCATTGGATCGAGCAGGCAGGACGCGTGCCGGGCTGGAAATGAAAGATCCAGGAGGGATCCCTCAGGTCAGTGTGAAGACTCGGGGCGGAGTTTTTATCTGACCCTGAGCGATCCGTGGCCCTGAGGGACCCCACCCAATCTATTCACATTCGTAAGGAGATTTGTTGCATGGATATTCCGCGGATTTTCAATATCACCGAAAGCGCTCATCGTATCCATAACCCTTTCACACCGGAAAAGCTCGCCACGCTCGGTGCCGTGTTGCGTTTGGAGCCGCGGACTCGTGTCCTGGACCTGGGCAGTGGTTCGGGGGAGATGCTGTGTACCTGGGCACGCGATTACGGAATCACCGGCCTCGGCGTCGATATGAGCGGGTTGTTCAGCAAGCAAGCGAAACTCCGCGCTCAAGAACTTGGGGTCGCCGATCGGGTCGAGTTCATCCACGGGGATGCTAGCGGCTACGTAGCTCACGAGAAGTGCGGTGTTGCCGCGTGTCTCGGTGCCACGTGGATCGGTGGGGGAGTCGCGGGCACCATCGAGCTGTTAGCGAAGAGTCTTAGCGCCAATGGAGTCATCCTCATCGGCGAGCCCTACTGGCGGCAGTTACCACCGACCGAGGACGTTGCCAGGGCGTGCTCGGCCAGTTCGATCGCCGACTTTCTGATGCTTCCTGAACTTGTCGCGTCTTTCGACAACCTAGGCTACGACGTGGTGGAAATGGTTCTGGCAGACCAACAAGGCTGGGACAGGTACGAAGCAGCCAAGTGGCTCACCATGCGTCGATGGCTCGACGCGAATCCCGATGACGACTTTGCGAAAGAGATTCGAGCCGAACTGACCACGGCACCAAAACGCCACGTTGCGTACACACGTGAATACCTTGGATGGGGCGTGTTCGCGCTGATGGCGCGGTAAAGGGAGGGCCGAGCGGCTCAGGGGGGGGAAGCAATGCGCTGGTAGGGATAAAGCCGCGCAGCGCCGGCTAATCTACGCCAGGCATTTTGGAGATCCGCGTGACTAAAGGTGTTATTTACGCAATCTTGGTCGATCAGCGGAAGAATTGTCGGGTCTGCAAAGCCTTGATCAATCCTGCTGCCGCGCTCGACGGAAGGCAGGACTCGGACAAGATCGGGCCTTATTCGAGGTGGCAGGGCAACCTGAATGCACCTGTAGTCGTCGTAGCGCAGGATTTCGCGGATGTCGCTACGTTTGAAAAAGTGGGCGGCGTACCAGGGCAACGCTTGAGTCCCGCTACGCCGATGATTTCGTGTGCGCGTTCCGCTATCAACATGATGCAGAGCGGTGCTATCGGGCTTGGCGTTCGGCCCACTAATCGGCATCGGTCGCCATTCGGCGGAGGTTCCGGTAGCATTAACCCAAATGACCCCGACCCACCCGAGGGGGCTGCTGCTCAAGGAAAGTACACATGAAAAAGATATCCCCTTCCGACATTGCGGAAATGCCAATCGACCAACGAATTCAACTGGTTGAAGACATCTGGGATTCCATAGCTGACCTCCCGGAGGCGGTCCAAGTGCCTGAATGGCATAAGGAAGAGCTTGAAAAACGACTGGACGCCTACCATGCAAACCCGAGTGAGGGGTCGCCGTGGGGTGAAGTGAAGAAGCGAATCCTTAAGCACTAGACAGAAATGTTGATCCTTCGCAAGGAAGCTGAGGAAGACATTGCCAATGCCCATGATTGGTACGAAAGCCAGCGCGAGAATCTTGGTGGCGCCTTCGTGTCGGAAGTCGGTCGGTCATTCGAACTGATCGAAGAAAACCCTGGAACGTTCCCGGTAGTTCATAAATCGGTTCGTCGGGCACTCTGCAATAAATTTCCGTACGCAATTTATTTCATCCGGCGGCAGTCGGTGTTGGTTGTGCTCGCTGTCATGCACCAAAGGCGTCGGCCAGTTACATGGCAGCGAAGAGCGTGATCACAAGATGCCGAACAAGTCGCTCAGCCTGACGCCGTAAAGCTTTGCGTTTCTTCATGCCGCGGCAGCGGCATGGGCTAGCTAGTCGTTGGGCTGCATAGGAGAGCGGCATGCTCGCTGATATCGTCGGAGAAGTTGCTGGAGGATTTGTTCGGGCTGCGGGACGACTTATCGCAGAAATCGTCGTGCACTTCTTCTTCGAGCTGGCGGTGCAAGGAGTGGGGTACGCCATCTGCAAGCTGTTTAAGAGAGATGTAAAGGAAGATGGCGCGCGGGTTACGATCGTAGGGCTCATGTTCTGGGTGTTGGTGCTGGGTGCGGCTTACGGTACGTATCGTCTTACTTGCGAAACCGGAGAGCCATAAGGGAATCAGCTTGTGCCTGAGTTCAAGGACCAACCGCAACAAGGTTCATGACGCATGGAAGCATTCCTCCGGAGTTCGGTAGAGCGAGTTGTTCAGCGGTCCACCTTTCTACGGGGCGTGCACCTCAGCGCATCGGAAAAACTCCCCAGGTATTGAACACCGTTCATTAATCTGCTACAAAACAACTGAACGACGTTCAGTATCGGCGCACGGAGCTTCGGGGGCCTTTGCGGACCCTTGTTTCAGCTCTTTAAATAAACATCGTTCAATAAAAGGGAGATCCGACATGACAACGCAACACATTGAAAGAACGTTGAAAAGCTTGGCCTTTGGGCTGGTCCTGTTAACGGGTAGTGCCGAGGCCGCCGGGCTGCTGACCCCTGCGGACGGAAGCCTGCCGCCCTTGGACATCCGCGACCACCACGTGGAGGTGACGGTGGAGGATGGCTATGCCATCACCCGCGTGGAGCAGGTGTTCCACAACCCCTATGACCGGGACCTGGAGGCCATCTATTCCTTCCCGGTGCCCGAGCGCGGGGCGGTGGCGGAGTTCACCGTGTGGATCGACGGCCGGCCGGTGAATGGCGAAGTGGTGGAGAAACAGCGGGCGCGGGAGATCTATGAGCAGGAAAAGGCGGCCGGGCGAGAGGCCGGGCTGACGGAAAAGGACAGCTACAAGACCTTCGACATTCATGTGTCGCCGGTGCGCGCGGGCCAGGACACGCGGCTGCGGTTGGTGTACATGCAGCCTGCGCACATCGACAGCAACATCGGTCGCTTCGTCTATCCGCTGGAGGAGGGCGGGGTGGATGAGCAGCGGCTCGCCTTCTGGACCGCCAATGAGAAGGTGAGCGGCAGCTTCCGCTTCGATCTGAAGCTGCGTTCCGCCTATCCGGTGGAGGCGGTGATGGTGCCGAACGCCAACGCCGCGGTGAAGCAACTGAATGCGAACGCGTGGCAGGTGAGCATGGAAGCCGGCGCACCGTCAGAGGGCAGCGCCGGTCAGGGCGCCGTGTACACCCTCGACAAGGACCTGGTGGTGTACTGGCGTCACCCGGCCAATCTGCCGGGTAGCGTGGACCTGGTGGCGCACAAGCCTGAGGGCGCGAAGGAAGGCACCTTCATGCTGGTGCTCACGCCCGGCGACGACCTCAAGCCCATCACCGAAGGCCGCGATTTCGTGTTCGTGCTGGACGTGTCCGGTTCCATGAGCGGGCGCAAGTACGCGACCCTGGCGAAGGGCGTATCCAAGTCCCTGGCGCGCCTGCGGCCTGTGGACCGCTTCCGCATTGTGCTGTTCAACGATCGCTCCCGCGAGCTGACCGGCGGGTATGAGGCCGCCACGCCCGAGGCCATTGCCCGCTTCACCCGCGAACTGGAGTCCGTGCAACCGCACAACGGAACGAATCTCTACGCCGGCCTCGCTGAAGGCGTCGATGCGCTGGATGCGGATCGCACCAGCGCCATCGTGCTGGTGACCGACGGCGTGGCCAATGTGGGCGAGACGGAGCAGAAACGGTTCATCGAGCTGATCAGGAAAAAGGACGTGCGACTGTACACCTTCATCATGGGCAACAGCGCCAATCGCCCATTGCTCGATGCACTGGTGCGCCATTCTGGTGGCTTCGGTGCGGCAGTGTCCAACGACGACGATATCGTCGGCCAGTTGCTCATGGCCGAAAGCAAGGTGAGTCATGAGGCGCTCCACGGGGTGAAGATCGCCATCGACGGCGTGCCCGTGTCCGACCTCACGCCCGCCGACCTGGGCAGTCTGTACCGTGGCCAGCAGTTGGTGGTGTTCGGCCATTACACCGGCGGCGGTGAGGCCAACGTGCGCCTCACCGGCAAGATCTCCGGCCAGCCCAAGGAATACCGCACCCGTTTCAGCTTCCCGCAAACGGCCACGGACAATCCCGAGATCGAACGCCTGTGGGCCTATGCGGCCGTCGAGGGCCACATGAATGCGATGCGCGACTTCGGCGAAGACGCCGACCGCCGCGCGCAGGTGGTGGAGCTGGGTGTGGAATACGGTCTGGTGACCGATTACACCAGCATGCTGGTGCTGCGCGAGGAGCAATTCGCGGCCCACGGCATCGACCGCAAGAACCGCAACCGCCTGGCCAGCGAATACCAGGCACAGCAACAACGCGCGGCACAGCCGCCCACCTCACGGCGCGTGGACACCGGCGCGCCCATGTTCAGCGGCAACCGCGCCGGTCTGGGTGGCGGTGGCGGCGCCTTCGACTTGTGGGTGTTGCTGGCCCTGTTGCCCTTCGCCTGGATGTCCGGACGGCTGGTGAAATCGGAGTGGGACGCCTGATACGAAGAACACAGGTAGGCCACGGAGAGAGAATTCCCACCTTTCTTCCGTGGCCTCCGTAACACCCGTGCGGTCAGCTTGGCAGACCAGCGCACCTGATCCGATGGCCCGAGGGAAGCCGAACGCCGAAATATCGAACTCAACGTGCCCTCGGTGCAAAGCACTGCTCCTTGAGCCTGTCGATTTCCTGGTCGGCACGGACCTGGCAATACCTTCAGCACTACGCCGACGTTCCCGCAGCCATCGATTGATCGATGTCAACGTTCCTCTCGCCGGGTGCGCCCATAATGCGGCGTGTAGCGAGGGGAACGATATGCCTCCGAACAGTGCCGCCGCGCTGCGGCGCCGGCCTCTAACATGACGTGGTTCCGCATCTGTGTGGGATTGCTGGCCGGCGTGCTGGCCGCTGCTCCCGGTTATTGCTTGACTCCATTGCAGCCGCTTATCGATGCCACGCCCGCGGGTGGCGTGCTGCTGCCTCCACCCGGTGACTATGCGGGTCCGGTGCTCATCACTCAGCCCATTACCCTCGACGGCAACGGTGCGATCACCATCGATGGTGGTGGCCACGGCACGGTGCTCACCGTGCAGGCAGATGGTGCGACGGTGCGGGGCGTTCGCCTCACCAACTCCGGAAGTTCCCATGATGGTGTCGATGCTGGCGTGCTGGTCGAGGCCGACGAGGTATACATCGAACACAACATCATCGACGACACCCTGTTCGGCATCCATCTCAGGCAGGCGAACCGCAACACCTTGCGCGGAAATCGCATCGCATCCAAGGCGGGTGTGCTCAATTTGCGCGGCGATGGTATCCGGCTCTGGTACAGCCGCGACAACCTTATTGAGGGCAACGAGGTCGTGGCCGTCCGGGACCTGAGTCTCACCAATTCCACCGACAACCGCATCGTGGGCAATACCGTGCGCGGCAGCCGCTGCGGCCTGAACATGACGTACTCGCCGCGCAACGTCATTGAGAGCAACACACTGGACCGGAACGACGCGGGGATTATCGTGCTCTACTCGGACGACGTCGTCATCCGTGCGAACCGTATCCAACACAGCCTGGGCACTACCGGGCAGGCGCTCGCCTTCAAGGACAGTAGTCAGGTGGTGGTGGAGGGCAATGAGCTGGTGCACTGCGCGATCGGGCTCCAAGCCAACGCACCTAACTCCCCGGAAAACATCATCCACCTGCGCGGCAACCGCTTCGCACACAACATCACCGGCATGTACTTCTACGGTGAAAACGGTGGGCACGTGATTCACGGCAACCGTTTCGAAAAGAACCTGGTGCAAGTGGGCGTGAGCGGCTTCATGAGCGCGCGCGGCAACGACTGGTTGGGCAACTACTGGGATGATTATGAGGGCTTCGACAGCGATGATGACGGTGTCGGTGACACCCCGCACGAGCGCTACGCCTTCGCCGACCGGATCTGGATGGAGACTCCGATGGCGACTTTCTTCCGCAAGTCGCCCGCGCTGGAATTGTTGGATTTCCTCGAACAGCTTGCACCCTTCGCAGCTCCCGAACTCATCCTGCGCGATCCTGCGCCGCGCATGCAGTGAGGCCACGGAAGGGGACCCCGACAGCCAGCGGTGTCAAAAGTGACTGCGGTAACCTGGCGCTTTTTCCATCTGTTTTGGCATCAGTGGCAATCGCGCCGATGTTCAATGGCAACACACCCAATCGAGGTCAGTGCCGACTCCTTGTGATCCACTTTTCAGGCGGAGAGCGGCTCGGGGACAGAATGCACCCGATCACGGTTGTGGCGCCTTGCCCATACCTTCTCGTGGAAGTGGTAGGCCACCGTGTTCACTGCCGGTTCTACGAGTGCAACGGCACCGCCGACGATGATGTCACCGCTCAACGCCCAAGCCACACCGAAGGCGACGCTGAAATGCATCACAGCAAAGGAAATGGTCTTGGTCATGGCTGATCTCCTTGAACTGGCCGTAACCCAATAATAATGAGTCGCAATCGACGATCAAATCGAACGTTCCGATTGGCTACATAGGTTCTGCCAATCAAGCCGGCTCACAATACCCACCACGCTTCCGCCCGCGAAAGTCTTGCCGCGGCGGTCAGCCCTCTCAGCCTCCTGGCCAGGGCGACCAGTTCGGCCAGCTTCAACCGAACTCGGCGACAAAACCGCTGCGACGGGGGCGGTTACCATGTATGCCGGTTCAGCTGATGTGGGTGTTTGGCGTTTACTCTGATTCCACCGGTACCTTTGCCTGTGGGCTTTTCAGCCCTGGCTCACTGGTCGTGAGAGGCGGCCTAGCTGCGAGCCAAGCCATTCACGAAAACGTCATGTCAGGCGGGTACCTTGTGCCGCAGCCAGGAGGCGCGCCCTTGGCACGGATGCCGCTGAGGTTTTCTGGATGACGCCCATAGATGCCAAAGTATTGTCTCTCACTGTTGCTACTCCTCGCCTATTGCAGCGCCGGCTATGCAGAACCGTTGATGCTGCGCATCCACGGTTCCAATACCATCGGTGCCTCGCTCGCGCCGGCGCTTGCCGAGGCTTGGCTCAAGACGCAAGGTGCCATGGAGTTGCGGCGCACAAGCCTTGCTGCCGAGGAGCTACGCATCACCGGGCTAACCGCTGATGGTTCGGCTGTGCAGGTGGATATTCATTCCCACGGTTCCGGCACCGCATTCAACGGGCTGCTGACGGGCAGGGCGGATATCGGCATGTCTTCGCGCCCTATCCAGCGCGCGGAGCGGGCGGCACTGGCCGCTCTTGGCCAATTGGATGGGCCGGGTGCGGAGTATGTGCTTGGGCTCGATGGCATCGCCGTCATCGTCCATCCGTCCAACCCGCTCGATACACTCGACACACACAGCATCGCACGCCTGTTCGCCGGTGAAATACGTGACTGGGCGGAACTGGGCGCCCCTCGTGGTCCGGTGCATGTCTATGCCCGTGACCACAAATCCGGGACTTGGGACACCTTCAAATCACTGGTGCTCGGCCAAAGATCCCTGTCACCCGACGCCAGACGATACGAGTCCAGCGAGAAACTGTCGGACGAGCTCGCATCCGATCGGCATGGTATCGGGTTCATCGGGCTGCCTTATGTGCGCAGCGCGAAGGCATTGGCAGTTTCAGAGGTGGATACCCGGGCCATCCTGCCGGCGCGTTTCAGCGTGGCCACGGAGGACTACAGCCTTGCGCGCAGGCTTTTCCTTTACGTTCCGGAAAACGCGGGCGCGCCTGCGCGCGCCTTTGCGGAATTTGCCATGAGTCCGAAGGGGCAGGCGCTGGTCGCCCGGGAAGGTTTCGTTTCCCAGGACATCCTGAGTGGCGCGCCTGAACACGGCCCGCGGGCGCCAAAGGAGTATGTGGAATTCACCCGCGGTGCGCAGCGCCTGTCGCTCAACTTCCGCTTCCGTGAGGGTTCCGCAATTCCCGACAGCAAGGCCATGCGCGACATCGCTCGCCTGACAAGCTACATGAACCACCCGGACAATGCCGAGCGGAGGCTCTTGCTCATGGGGTTTGCCGATGCCAACGAAGTGATCCCACTGCACAGCCTGGAATTGTCGGTGCATCGCGTGGACACCATTGCCGATCTCCTCATCGGCCGGGGTATTGCACCCGCGCGCGTGCGCGGCTACGGCAGTGCCCTCCCGGTCGCCGGCAACGACACGCCTCACGGCCGCCACAAGAACCGGCGCGTGGAGGTTTGGGTGAGGTAAAGAGAAAAGCCTGAACACGCGGGACACGGGTGCGTGTTTTTGGGGCCACCGGGCGGACCGGCCGTACAGTCAATCCAGCAGGATCGAGGCGCCGCTGAGTCCAGCCGCGGTGCAGGCGACTACCCCACCTAATCCTTTGTATTCCCTGCGTTCCCCGTGTCCCCGGAGTTGACACTTTTTCCCAATCTCTTTTTGGTATCCTACGGGGCTTTCCCGGACCCCGCATTCGAGGTATTCCGCATGCCTGTCTACCGTTCCCGCACCTCCACCGCCGGCCGCAACATGGCCGGCGCCCGATCCCTGTGGCGCGCCACGGGCATGAAGGACGAGGACTTCCAGAAGCCCATCATCGCCATCGCCAATTCCTTTACGCAGTTCGTGCCCGGGCACGTGCATCTGAAGGACCTGGGCCAGTTGGTGGCGCGGGAGATCGAGAAGGCGGGCGGCGTGGCCAAGGAGTTCAACACCATCGCCATTGACGACGGCATCGCCATGGGTCACGGCGGCATGCTCTATTCGCTGCCCTCGCGCGAGCTCATTGCCGACGCGGTGGAATACATGGTGAACGCCCACTGCGCCGACGCGCTGGTGTGCATCTCCAACTGCGACAAGATCACCCCGGGCATGCTCAACGCGGCCCTGCGCCTGAACATCCCCACCATCTTCGTCTCGGGTGGCCCCATGGAATCCGGCAAGGCGGTGCTGCACGGCCAGGAGGTCCACCTGGACCTCATCGACGCCATGATCTCCGCGGCCAATCCCCAGGAGACCGACGCCGACGTGGCCGAGATGGAACGCTCCGCCTGTCCCACCTGCGGCTCCTGCTCGGGCATGTTCACGGCCAATTCCATGAACTGCCTCACCGAGGCCCTTGGCCTGTCCCTGCCGGGCAACGGTTCGCTGTTGGCCACCCATGCCGATCGCAAGGAGCTGTTCCTGGAGGCGGGCCGGCGCATCGTCGAGATCACCAAGCGTTATTACGAGCAGAACGACGAGTCCGTGCTGCCGCGCGCCATCGCCACCCTGGCGGCGTTCGAAAACGCCATGAGCCTGGACATCGCCATGGGCGGCTCCACCAACACCATCCTGCACCTGCTGGCCGCGGCCCAGGAGGCGGGTGTGCCCTTCACCATGGCCGACATCGACCGCCTGTCCCGGCGCGTGCCGCACCTGGCCAAGGTGGCGCCGTCCACCCAGCAGTACCACATGGAAGACGTGCACCGCGCCGGCGGTGTCATGGCCATCCTGGGCGAGCTGGCGCGCGGCGATCTGCTGAACCTGGAGGCGTCCACCGTGCACTCGCCCAGCCTCGGCGCGGCGCTGGAAAAATACGACGTACGCCGCACCGCCGACGAAGGTGTAAAGACCTTCTATAGGGCGGGCCCCGGCAACGTGCCCACCCAGACCGCCTTCAGCCAGGACAAGCGCTGGCCGGAACTGGATGTGAACCGCGCTGGCGGCTGCATCCGCGACCTGGAACACGCCTACTCGAAGGACGGCGGCCTGGCCGTGCTGTACGGCAACATCGCCCTGGACGGCTGCGTGGTGAAGACCGCCGGCGTGGACGAATCCATCCTCAAGTTCTCCGGCCCCGCGCGTATCTTCGAGAGCCAGGACGCGGCAGTGGAAGGCATCCTCGGTGACAAGGTGAAGGCGGGCGACGTGGTCATCATCCGCTACGAGGGCCCGCGCGGCGGGCCGGGCATGCAGGAGATGCTGTATCCCACCTCATATCTGAAGTCCAAGGGCCTGGGCAAGGCCTGCGCCCTCATCACCGACGGCCGTTTCTCCGGCGGCACCTCGGGCCTGTCCATCGGCCATGCCTCGCCCGAAGCCGCGGAGGGTGGCGCCATTGGCCTGGTGGAGGAGAACGACCTCATCGAGATCGACATCCCGAACCGCAACATCCGCGTCGCGGTCTCAGATGAGGAGTTGGCGCGCCGCCGCGCCGCCATGGAGGCCAAGGGGGCCGATGCCTGGAAGCCGGTGAACCGCCAGCGCCCGGTGTCCGCCGCCCTGCGCGCCTACGCCGCCATGACCACCTCCGCCGCCCGCGGCGGCGTGCGCGACGTGAGCCAGCTGGAGCGCAAGCGCTAACCGCTGGAGAGAAACGGCCCAACACAGAGGCGCAGAGACGCAGAGATCACAGAGTTGGAGGATTTCCAGGGGACGCCAAGCTACGGCCTCTCGCCCCCATGTGCATTTCTCTGTGTTCTCCGCGTCTCTGTGCCCCTGTGTTGAATCCAGCGGCCTTGAGCGAAACCATCGCGGCCTTCGGCCGCTCCTGCGGTGCCTTTGTGACAACGCTGTCACAGCCGTGTCACATTCATCGCGTTTACTAACAGGAGACACAACCAGGAACCTGTTAGATGCCGGCCAACGACATCCTCATCGTCGAAGACGAGCCCGCCATCCGCGCCATGGTCGCCATGGCGCTGGAGCGGGCCGATTTCGCCGTGCGCGAGGCAGGCGATGTGCCTGCGGCCGAGCGCGCCATCGCCGACCGTCGTCCCGACCTCATCCTGCTCGACTGGATGCTGCCCGGCACCAGCGGCATCGAGCTGGCGCGTCGTCTGCGTCGCGACGAGTACACGCGCGACGTGCCCATCCTCATGCTCACCGCCCGTGCCGAGGAGGACGATCGGGTCCGTGGTCTGGATGTAGGCTGCGACGACTACCTGACCAAGCCGTTTTCGCCGCGCGAGCTGGTGGCGCGCATCAAGGCGTTGCTCCGGCGTAGCGGCCAGGACAATGCCACGCTCGCGGTGGGCAGCCTGTGTTTGGATACCCTCGCCCACCGGGTCTCCGCCAACGGTGCGCCCGTGGAACTGGGGCCTACCGAATACCGCCTGCTACATTTCTTCATGGCCCACCCGGAGCGCGTCTACAGCCGTACGCAGTTACTGGACATGGTCTGGGGCCGTGGTGCTTACGTGGAGGAAAGGACGGTGGACGTGCATATTCGCCGCCTGCGCAAGGCCCTCGAAACCCACCAGTGTGATCACCTCGTGCAAACCGTGCGCGGTGCCGGCTACCGTTTTTCGGCGCAGAGGTAACCGTGTCGGGCCCCTGGTCAGCTGAAGTCTGGCGCATCGCAAGCGTCGCGCTGCTTGGTTTTCTCGTGGGACTGCTGTTCGACCGCCCGGGGCTGTTTACGGCACTCGGTTTGTTCAGCTACGCGGGTTGGCACCTGTTGCAGCTTTATCGGCTCGAACACTGGCTGCGCACCAGCCGCACACTGAATCCGCCGGAAGGCTGGGGGATCTGGGGTGAGGTGTTCCATCACATCTATGGTCTGCAACAGCGTAACCGCCGCCGCAAGCACCACCTTGCCGGCATGTTGAGCCAGTACCAGAAGGCCACCGCGGCCATGCCCGACGCCACGGTCGTGCTTGGGCCCAACTGGGTCATCCAGTGGTTCAACGAGGCGGCCATCAGCCTGCTCGATTTCAAGGCCTCACAGGATGTGGGGCAGCACATCGAAAATCTGCTGCGTAATCCCGCCCTCGGGGAGTTCCTCGCCAAGGGCGCCAAAGGCACGCTCGAAATTCCGGCACCGAGCGATCCGCGCCTGACCGTGAGCCTGCGCGTGGTGCCGTACGGTGATGAGCAGCACCTGCTGATCGCACGCGACATCAGCGAAAGACAGCGCCTTGAGACGATGCGTCGCGATTTCATCGGCAACGTGTCCCATGAGTTGCGCACACCGCTGACGGTGATCGGCGGCTTTCTGGAGACGCTTGCGGAAGAGGCGGGGCAAGATAGCCGCTGGACCCGTTCCATTGCCCTGATGCGCGAGCAATCCCAGCGCATGCAAAACCTCATCGATGATCTGCTGCTGCTGTCTCGCCTCGAAAACGAACGTCAGACCAGCACGCCAGAGCCGGTGAATGTCTGCGACCTGCTGGGTGCGATGCAAGCCGATGCAACATTGAGTGTGGCCGGCAAAGACCATGTCATCGAACTGGAGTGCGAGCCGGGCGTCGGCCTGTATGGCGTCGAACGGGAACTCTATAGCGCGTTCAACAACCTGCTCGTCAATGCCGTGCGGTATACGCCGCCGGGCGGACGCATCCTGGTGCGCTGGTATGTGACTACCGAGGGCGCACATCTCGCTGTGACCGACAACGGTGTCGGTATCTCACCGGAGCACCTGCCGCGGATCACCGAGCGTTTCTACCGCGTTGATCCGGGTCGTTCGCGGGAGAGCGGCGGTACCGGGCTCGGCCTCGCCATCGTCAAGCATGTGCTCCAAAACCACGACGCACGCCTGGTCATCGAGAGCGCGTTGGATCATGGCAGCACCTTCACCTGCATCTTCCCGCCGGAGCGCGTCTGCCCTCTGCCGGTGAGCCGCGCGAGCTGCGGATCACAAGAGCTTCATTGAACAGTCACACTGTTGTCATTTGCGCAGTTCATTGTTATGCCCAGGTTCACCTGACATGACTGGAGAAAAAAGCATGAAGTTGTCCACCCTGATCGCCGCGAGCGGCCTGGTCGCCTCCGCACTGATGCCGGGACAGGTCCTCGCCGAGGCCAAGATCGATCCGGCATTGCCCAGTTACGAGAAGACCTCGGGCGTGTCCGGCAACTTGTCCTCGGTCGGATCCGATACCCTCGCCAACCTAATGACCATGTGGGCGGAGGAGTACAAGCGTCTCTACCCGAACGTGAACATCCAGATCCAGGCCGCCGGCTCCTCCACGGCGCCGCCGGCGCTCACCGAAGGCACAGCCACCCTCGGCCCCATGAGCCGAAAAATGAAAGACAAGGAAATCGAAGCGTTTGAGAAACGCTATGGCTATAAGCCCACGGAAATCCGCGTCGCCATCGATGCGCTAGCCGTGTACGTGCACAAGGACAACCCCATCAAGGGCATGAGCATGGAGCAGGTCGATGCCGTGTTCTCGTCCACTCGCAAGTGCGGTGCCGCCGAAGACGTCAGCCGTTGGAACCAGGTCGGGGTGGGCGGCGCCCTGGGCAACCAGCCCATGCAGCTCTACGGCCGCAACTCCGTATCGGGTACCTACGGTTATTTCAAGGAGAAGGCCCTGTGCAAGGGTGACTTCCGCAACAGTGTGAACGAGCAGCCCGGCTCTGCGTCCGTGGTGCAGTCAGTGTCCACGTCGCTGAACGGTATCGGCTATTCGGGTGTGGGATACATCACTTCGGGCGTGCGCGCTGTTCCGCTCGCGAAGAAGGCGGACGGACCGTTTGTCGATGCCTCCGCGGAGAACGCCATCAAGGGTGCGTACCCGCTGTCACGCTTCCTTTACGTCTACGTGAACAAGCACCCGAACAAGCCGCTCAACCCGCTGGAGCGTGAGTTCCTGAAGATGATTCTGAGCCAGTCCGGTCAGCAGGTGGTGGTCAAGGACGGTTACATTCCGCTGCCGAAGAAGGTGGTGGAGCAGGAGCTCGCCAGGCTGGACTGAGCCTGGGCGGATTGAGGCTCGGTCAAAGAAAGCCCCTGCCGGTTGGCGGGGGCTTTTTCATTCGTCCAGCACAGGCGCAGCATCAAAAAGGTTCCCCACAGGACCTGTCGGCTGGAAGAGATGTGTCGAACCGCACTGGCGGGTTCTGCGGAGGAGCCAAAAAAAGACCCGTTCGAGGAACGGGTCATGGGCACAGCTTCACGAGGAGAACATTCAATGGGCCTGGCTGCCGAGCATCTCCTGCAAGGCTTGGTAGGTCTCGCGGCGGCAGTTCTGGAACGTGAGATTGGTACCGTACTTGGAACGGCCCATCACTCGTGCCTGCAGGCGATGCACCTGCAGGCGATCGTCCTTGCGAAACGACAGGGTCACTTCGACTTCCGAATGATGAGGCAGGGTGACCGCGCCGGTATCCACGAACATGCCGTCGAGTCGAAGATTGCGTGCCCGTGCACTGACCAGGCCGAGGGGCCGGTAGTTGAGCTGCACCGAAATGTCGGAGGCAGGTGGCATGAGACAGACCTCCGGGGCGACGAGCAGCCCCAGCATGCAGGGTGTTTAAACCATAGACGACCGCCCGACGCTTTCCAGATACGCGATGTGATTTACATCAATATCCCATGCCGCAGCGAAACCGTTCGCTTGCGCTTAACGTCAGGTGCTTGATCGGAAAGGGCTCGCCGGTTCCACGGCGGGGTTCATCCTAAAAACCGGGATTGTGCTTGCGCAGGGCGCGCAGCAGGGTCGGAAACTCGATGGCCAGGCCCGCCTCCAGCTCGCGTGCCCGGTCGGTAAGCAGGCGCGCGGTGCGCCGTGCGGGCGGGCCATCGCCGGCGAGGGCGATGATGTTGTCCTTGCCGTGGACCGGCAGGCGGGCGACCGGTGCATCGAAGCCGGCGGCGATGTCGTCGATCATGTCTTCGAGGCCGACCGTGTCACGGGCCCATAGGTTGATGGCCAGCATGCCCCTGGCGTCGAGCCGCTCGCGCAGCGCACCGAAAAATCCCGGACCACACACGGAATAGGCGATGCCGCGCCGATCGAAGGCGTCGACCAGAATCAGGTCATAGGTCTCGCTGGCGGCGCGCGCGAACTGGCCAGCGTCATCCACCACCACGCGCAGCCGGGGCAGGTCCGGCAAGCTGAACCAGCGCCGCGCCACGTTCACCACCTGCTCGCGCAACTCCACCACGTCCAGCTGCAGGTCCGGAAAATGGTGCAGCAGGAATTTGGCCAGCGAACCGCCGCCCAGGCCAATCAGCAACGCGCGGCGTGGAGGTGGTGTAAGCACCAGGGGCATGAGCATGGCACGGGTGTAGGACAGCGTCAGGCGCACCGGGTCGGCGAGCTGCATGGCGCTCTGTTTGGGCTCTGAGCTGAAGTGCAGGGAGCGCTCGAAGTCGTCCTGCACTACCTGGATGGTGCCCCACTCGTCGCGGGTCTCGAAGACCACCGCACCGCCATAACGTCTCATTGGTATCCCTGTGGAAAGGAACGGCGTAGCATAGGGTTACAAGGACGTGCAGGGAATAGCACATGCGTTATGCCATCAATCTGAACCTCGATTACGCCAGTCACCAATACGGTCAGGTGAAGGCGCTGTTCCAGCGCCTGCGCAACGACCTCATCGAGGCAGGCTTCCGCCAGGACGGCCGGCTGTTCACCATCGAACTGCCGGAAGCGCAGGCCTGCGGATTGGCCAAGGAGATCATCGAGGCGACGGCGCAGCATGGCGGGTTCGGTGACGTCTACGCATTCGTGAAGGAATTCTACGGGTTCGACTTCGAGCGCGCGAACAACCTCCTGCTGCCCTCGGCCGACAACATCGGCGTGGTGGAGATGGGCGAGCTTCCCGACATGGAATACATCGACCTGAGACCGCCGCGCGACAGCTGAACCTCCTGGCCCGCACGGCCACGGTTAGGCCGATCCGGCGGGCCCATACTGGAGCGCTTGGCAGCTCGTTTTCGTCCCCGCTCGCCGGTCCACCCTTCCGCCTTTGCCCCTGATCAGCGTGATCGGACCCCCTGGCACCCTGGTCTCATCACTGATGCATAAGGCTGCGGTATGGAAGCGTGCGCTCACTGCGGTTGGTGACCTGAATACACCGTTGCACGAGTACGGCAGCGCATCATGGCGCTGGAATGTGGTCGTGCACAGTGGTGAAATGCGCCCCCCTGTCTGATACTCATACTCGCCGACCGCTGGAACTAGTGTACTGCGTCACTCTTGGAGGTACTTTCAGCGAGCCGCTGGTCGGCCAGATGCAAGGCGCGCTCTCGCAGGAATGGCGGCCCCATTTCAAGAGAGCGCAACGCCGCAGATGGCCGACCAGCGGCTCGCCCG
>JAWLGK010000035.1:0-18701 GCA_041685115.1 Gammaproteobacteria bacterium
TTTCGTTACACTACGGGCCGCAAAAGCTACCACAGAGACGAGACCCATGCCTACCCGACCCAGCAAGGAACTGGAGACCTTTCCCAACCCGATGCCGGAGCGGGACTACACCATCCACGTGGATGTTCCAGAGTTCACTTGCGTGTGCCCGAAGACGGGCCAGCCCGACTTCGCCAGCATTGCCATCGCCTATGTGCCGGACCAGGCCTGCGTGGAGCTCAAATCCCTCAAGCTCTACATGTGGTCCTACCGCGACGAGGGCGCCTTCCACGAGGCCGTGACCAACCGCATCCTGGACGACCTGGTGGAGGCCTGCGCCCCCCGCTTCATGCGCATCACCGGCAAGTTCAACGTGCGCGGCGGCATCTACACCACCGTAGTCGCCGAACACCGCGCCAAGGGCTGGCAGCCGCCCACTCCGGTTCAGCTGCCTTGAAGAGAAAAGCTTGAACCACGGGGGACACGGGGGACACGGGGGGAGGAAGAATCTCGTTTTTCTCATTACCCCGTCAGGTAGTGGACTGAACGACGACATCAGGGTGATGCTCCCGTTCATTATTCCCCGTGTTCCCCGTGTTCCCCGTGGTTAATTCTTCCTCCTCCCCCCTGTACATCGGCATCGACGTCGGCACCTCCGGGTGCCGGGCGGTGGCCATCGGCGCGGAGGGCACTGAGATCGCCGCTGCCCAGGTGGCCATGGCGGCGCCGCGGCGGGAGGGGGCGGCGGTGGAGCAGGACCCGGCGGTGTGGTGGGAAGCACTGGGTGCGGCGCTGGAGGTGTTGCTCTCGCAGGTCCCGCGCGAGGCGGTGAAGGCCCTGGCAGTGGACGGCACCTCGGGCACGGTGCTGGTGGCGGATGCCCACGGCGCGCCCCTCGCACCGGCCCTGCTTTACAACGACAACCGCGCCATGGACGAGGCGGAGCGCATCGGCGCCGTGGCGCCGCGCGAGAGCGCCGCCCACGGCAGCGGCTCCGGGCTTGCCAAACTGTTGTGGCTGCTCGGCCGAGTGCCCCCGCCCGCCCGCGTGCATTCCCCGGCGGACTGGCTGGCCGGGAGACTCACCGGCCGTTTCGGCGCCAGCGACGCCAACAACGTGCTCAAGCTCGGCTGGGACCCGCTCACCCAGACCTGGCCCCGCTGGCTGGACGCGCTCGGAGTACCCCGCGGCCCGTTGCCGCGGGTGGTCACGCCGGGCACGGTGTACGGCAGGCTCGCACCGGCCATGGCGGCGCGCTTCGGCCTTCCCGCCGATACGTGCGTGGTGGCCGGGACCACGGACAGCACCGCGGCCATCATCGCCACCGGCGCGGCCCGGCCCGGCGAGGCCGTGACCTCCCTCGGTTCCACGCTGGTGATGAAGGTGGTGAGCGAACAGCCGGTGTTCTCGCCCGAGGACGGCGTCTACAGCCAGCCCTACGGCCGCCACTGGTTGGTGGGCGGCGGCTCCAACACGGGTGGCGCGGTGCTGCGGCAGTTCTTCAGCGACGCCGAGCTCCTGGCCCTGACCCCACGGCTCGCCCCGGAGCGGCCCACCGGGCTCGACTACTATCCCCTGCCCGCGCCCGGCGAGCGCTTTCCCGTCAACGACCCGCAGTTGGCGCCGAGGCTCACGCCCCGCCCGGCGGACGACGCCGTGTTCCTGCAAGGCCTGCTGGAGGCCATGGCGCGCATCGAGGCCGGCGCCTACCGGCGCCTAGTCGAATTGGGCGCACCGGCGCCGCAATGCGTGCTGTCCGCGGGGGGCGGCGCGCGCAACCTCGCCTGGTCGCGGATCCGCGAGGGTCTGCTGGGGGTACCGGTGCGACAGGCCATCCACGATGAGGCCGCCTACGGCAGCGCCCTGCTGGCGCGGCGGACAACGGAGACAAACAACCGATGTTAGAGAGATTCGTCCACGGCGCGCGCTGTTTCTGGCGCGGCCTGCGCCTGCTCAATACACGCGGACTGCGCGGCTACGCGGCGCTGCCCATCGCCATCAACGTGGCGGTCTTTTCCGGCCTGGTTTGGTTCGCGGCCGCGCACTTCGATGCCTGGGTGGACGCCCTGATGCCGCGGCTGCCCGACTGGCTGAGCTGGCTCGAAGGCCTGTTCTGGCTGCTGTTCGCCGGTGTGGCCGCGGTGCTGGTGTTCTTCACCTTCACCGCCGTGGCCAACCTCATCGGCGGCCCCTTCAACGGTCTGCTCGCCGAACGCATCGAGCGCCACCTCACCGGCGGCGCACCCGCGGACGAGGGCCTCATGGCCACGTTGCGCCAGGCACCGGCCATGCTGTTCGATGAGCTGCGCAAACTGGGCTATTACGCCCGTTGGGCGCTGCCGCTGCTGGTGCTCTCGTTCATTCCCCTGCTCAACGTGTTCGCACCCTTCCTGTGGGCGCTGTTCGGCGCCTGGATGCTGGCGGTGGAGTACGCGGATTATCCGCTCGGCAACCGCGGCCTGCGCGGCGCGCAGGTGCGCGGCGTGCTGCGCGCCCATCGCAGTTCGGCCCTGGGCTTCGGCGCCATGACCCTGGCGGCCACCTTCGTGCCCGGACTGAACCTGCTGGTGATGCCGGCGGCGGTGGCGGGGGCGACCATTCTTGCGGTGGAGCGGTTGCGGACGTAAGGCCGCACCACGGGGCGCGGCGAACATCCCGGATTTCGCTTCGCTTCATCCGGGCCACGTCAGGAAATGGCGGAGGCGGTGCACGCCTTCTTCGAGGTGTTCCAGCGAGGTGGTGTAGGCAAAGCGCAGGTGCTGCGCGGCGAGGTGGCTGCCGAAATCGATGCCCGGCGTCACCGCCACGCCGGCCCGTTCCAACAGCTCGCCGGCCAGGTGGAAGCTGTCGTCGGTGTGCATGGCGCAGTCGGCGTACACATAGAACGCGCCCCGGGGCTGGACCGGCACGCGAAAACCCAGCGCCTTCAACGCCGGCAACAGGAAATCGCGACGTTGCCGAAAGGCCTCGCGGCGCGCCTCCAGGATGGCCATGTTCTCCTCGGAAAACGCCGCCAGCGCGGCGTACTGCGACAGCGTGGGCGGGGCGATGAACAGGTTTTGCGCCAGTTTCTCCACCGCCTCCACATAGGCCTCCGGCACCACCAGCCAGCCGAGCCGCCAGCCGGTCATGCAGAAATATTTGGAAAAGCTGTTGATCACGAACAGCTCGCCACTGACGCCGAGCGCAGTGGGCAGGTCCGCGCCATAGACCAGGCCGTGGTAGATCTCGTCGACCAGCAGGCGTCCGCCTTTCCCGTGCACCGCCGCGACCAGGGCCGCGAGCTGTTCGCGCCCGAGCACGGTGCCTGTGGGATTGCCCGGCGTGGCCACCATGGCGGCCACAGTGCGCGCATCCCAGTGCGCGGTCACGCGTTCCGGCGTGAGCTGAAAGGCCTCCTGCGCCGAGACGGGCACGGCGACCGCCTCGCCTTCCACCAGGCGCACGAAATGGCGGTTGCAGGGATAGCCCGGGTCGGTCATGAGCACGCGCTCGCCCGGGTCCACCAGCACGGCCAGGGCGAGCAACAGGGCGCCGGAGGCGCCGGGCGTCACCACGATGCGCCGGGCGGGCACGTCCACGCCGTGGCGCTCCGCGTAGAAACGGGCGATGGCCTCGCGCAGTTCCGGCAGGCCGAGCGCGGGCGTGTAGTGGGTGCGGTTGTCGGCCAGGGCCCGCTGCGCCGCCGCCATCACGGGCACGGGCGTCGTGAAATCCGGTTCGCCGATCTCCATATGCACGATGGAGCGCCCCTGCGCCTCCAGTTCGCGGGCGCGGGCCAGCAGGGCCATGACGTGGAACGGCTGGATGGCCGCCATGCGGCGGGCGAGATGGGCGTCTACGCTCATGCGGCGTGCAGGCGGCGCACCCGATCCAGGTCGAGCCAGCGGCTGTCGCCGGCATCACCGGCCAGGACCTGGAACGGCTGCGCGGGTTCGCCCCAGTGGTCGACCACCAGGGCCGCACCGGTGAAGTCCTCGGCCTGCGTGTAACTGCTCACGGACACGATGGTGCGCAGTCCCGCCCCCAGCGACGAGCGGATGCCGTTGTGAGAATCCTCGAAGGCGATGCACTGGGCTGGGGTGAGGCCCATGCGCTCCATGGCCCACAGGTAGATGTCGGGCGCGGGCTTCTTGGCCGGGACGATGTCACCGGCGGCGATCACCTCGAACCAGGAGACCGCCTCCGGGTGCAGCGCATGGCGCAGCAATGCCGTGACGTTCTCGGGCGTGGTGGTGGTGGCGATGGCGAGCCGCAGGCCCGCCTTGCGCGCCTCATCGATGAGGCGCGCGACGCCCGGGCGCAGCGGGATGAGGCCGCGTGCCAGCATGTCGGTGTAGATGCGGGTCTTGGCCTTGTGCAGGTCCGCGATGAAACCGCTGCGATCCGCCGGCGGCTGGAAACGGCTCGCGAAACGGTCGAGAAAGTAGCCGATGCGTTCCTTGCCGCCGGTGACCGCGAGGAGCTGGCCATACAGCTCGACGGACCACTCCCAGTCCAGGCCCGCCTCCGCAAAGGCGCGGTTGAAGGCGACCCGATGGCCGTCACGTTCCGTATCGGCCAGGGTGCCGTCCACGTCAAAGAGCAGACCGACGAGTTCACTCATGTTTCGTGCGCCTTGTACGGTTTCAGTATGAAGGAAGCGGTAATCTACGGGTTTATTTGAAATGGCACTTTCAGGGGCTTGGAGCCTCTAACCCCGTGATGCAACACGGGTGACACTTAAACCGGTACAGTAGATTAGCCAAAGGTCGTGAGCATGCCTGTACCAAGGCCGGTTTATTGCGCCCTGCACGACCTTCTGGTATAGATGCCGCCCTGTTTTTGGCGCTGAGTCAGGAGACCTAAGCGATGTCGACCAAGAAGGCGGTGGCCACGACGGTTACCGACGACACCACAGGCAAGAAATCGATGCCGAAAAAGACTGTTACCAGCAAGAAGACGGAACACACCGCAGCGCCGGTAGCTCAGATGAGTGCCCTGGACGGGTTTGGCAAATTCACGCCCTATGACGAGAAGCCGGGCGAGGAATACATGAATGCCCCGCAGTCCGAGCACTTCCGTCAAATCCTCCTCGCCTGGCGCAAGGAACTGATGGAAGAGGTGGACCGCACCGTTCACCACATGCAGGACGAAGCGGCCAACTTCCCGGACCCGAACGATCGCGCCACGCAGGAATCGGAGTTCAGCATGGAGTTGCGCACGCGCGATCGCGAACGCAAGCTGCTGAAGAAGATCGACGAAGCGCTCGAAGCCCTTGAGCGCGGCGAATACGGCTTCTGCGAGAGCTGCGGCGTCGAGATCGGCATCCGTCGCCTGGAAGCACGCCCCACGGCCACACTCTGTATCGACTGCAAGACCCTGGACGAGATCCGCGAGAAGCAGCGCGGCTGATCGCAAACCACGTCCGTCTTCGAAGGGGCCTTTCGCAGGCCCCTTTTTGTTTCGCGGATCGCTGGAAACAGGATCGATAAAAGGAGGTTTGCTTGGATCTGTCCACAGCCATGCACGGACGCCGTTCCGTGCGCGCCTATCTACCGCATCCGGTGGGGCGCGACACCATCGAAGCCATTCTCGAGGCCGCGCGCTGGGCACCGTCCGGCGTCAACATGCAGCCCTGGGACGTCGCCGTCGTGAGCGGCACGGCCAAGGCGCGGCTGGCCGAGGCCATTCTCACCGCTCGGGCTGCGGGCGAGGCAGAGCGCCCGGACTACGTCTACTACCCCGAGCATTGGCACGAGCCCTACAAGAGCCGGCGCCGCGCCTCAGGCCTCGCCATGTACGCCGCGCTCGGCATCGGCCGCGACGATCAGGCGCGCCGGGTCGAGGTCTGGAACGCCAATTACCGGTTCTTCGACGCCCCCGTGGGCCTGCTGTTTTTCCTCGACCGCCGCCTCGGCCAGGGCGCCTGGCTGGACCTCGGCATGTTCATGCAAAACGTCATGCTCGCCGCCGAAGGCCACGGCCTCGCCACCTGTCCGCAGGCCTCCATGGCGGATTATCCCGATCTGGTGCGGAACGTCCTTGGCCGCAGCGACGACGCCCTTTTGGTCGCCGGCATGGCCCTGGGCTATCCCGACCCCGATGCACCGGTAAACGGCTACCGCACCGAGCGTGATCCGGTGGAGTCCTTTGCGCATTTTTTCGAGTGAAGGAATAAGAGAAAACACGGGGAACACGGGGATGAATGACGTTCGCACATCGCGCTTTGCCATCACCGCGCGGCATACGAGTGAACGGATGAAGAAACACTTTTCTTACCCCGTGTTCCCCGTGTCCCCCGTGTTCAGGCTTTTTCTCCCATTTCTCCCATGTACGTAGGCCGCTTCGCACCCTCGCCCACCGGTCCGCTGCACTTCGGCTCGCTGATCGCTGCGGCCGGAAGTTATCTGCGCGCGCGGACCCAGGGTGGGCGGTGGCTGGTGCGCATGGAGGATATCGACCCGCCGCGGGAGGTACCCGGGGCCGCCGATGACATCCTGCATACCCTGGAGGCCTGCGGGCTGGAATGGGACGGCGAGGTACTGTTCCAGTCCACGCGCCTCACCGCCTATCGTGAGGTATTGGAATCCCTGTACCGCCACGGCCTCGCCTACGCCTGCACCTGCTCGCGCAGGGAAGTGGCGCAGGCGGCGGGCCCGGGCGGTGTCTACCCGGGCATTTGCCGCGGCCGGCGCGAGCGTCCCGGCCAGCCCCACGCCATGCGCGTCATGGTCGGCGAGGGGCGGGTCACCTTCGAGGACGCCCTGCAGGGGCAGGTAAGCCAGGACCTGGCCCGCGATATCGGCGACTTCGTCATCCGGCGCGCCGATGGCCTCTACGCCTACCAACTGGCGGTGGTGGTGGACGATGCCTGGCAGGGGGTAAGCGAGGTGGTGCGCGGCGCTGACCTGCTCGATTCCACGCCACGCCAGATCCGTCTCCAGCAGTTGGTCGGCCTGCCGACTCCGGCCTATCTGCACCTGCCTGTCGCCGTGGACGCGGCAACGGGCCAGAAGCTCAGCAAGCAGAACCTGGCGCCGCCACTGGACCGGGTGCGTCCCCTGCCCGCCATCGTGCAGGCCCTCGCGTTTCTCGGACTCAACCCGCCGGCGGAGCTGCTCGACGGCAACGTCGCCAGCGCCTGGGCGTGGGCCATGGCACACTTCGATGTGGCGCACCTGCCCCAGCGCCGCACCGTGCCCCTCGACGAGGTTAGGATCCGCCCATGACGACCACACTCCCCCAAGGCCTGGAACAGCTCGGCTACGGCAGCGGCTTCAACGCCAAGCTCTGCGAGATGCTCGAAGCGATTCCGATGTTCGCCGACCTGCCCGGCCGCGAGATCGAGGTGCTGGCCGGTTACGTGGGCGCCTACACCGCGCGGCCCGGCACCGTCGTTTTCAACGAAGGCGGGCACAGCAACTATCTGTGCTTCATCGCCGAGGGCAAGCTGGAGGTGCTCAAGGAACAGCGCGAGCACGAGCGCCGCCGTATTGCGGTGATCCGTGCCGGCAAGACCATCGGCGAGATGGCCTTCGTGGACAAACAGCCCCACTCCGCCAACGTGGTGGCCAGCACCGAGGCCACGCTCCTGCTGTTCACCCATCACGGCTTCGAGCGCCTCAGCGAAGAACACCCGCGCCTCGCCCTCAAGCTGGCATGGCGGCTTTGCGAACAGCTCAGCCATCGCCTGCGCCAGACCAGTGGGCAGCTGGTGGATTTTCTTTGAGGCGCACGACCCGGTCTCCGAATCCCCCGGCTTGCGCCGGAATGACGAAGCCGCCAGCTCCACACGCTTGGCGTGCTTGGCGTCTTCGCGAGAGATAAACCTCTGGCTATCAACGGCTCGCATTGGTCCACGGTGTGGGCGGTTTATTGAGACCTGTAGGAGCCGACACCGTCGGCGAATGCGGTTTCGGTCAAGCACCGGCGGTTGGGAAAGGCGTTCGCCCACGGGGTGGGCTCCTACGGTGGTTTGCCGGTACCCAAATCAAGATTGAAGGTGACGTCACCCCGGCGAAAGCCGAGGTCTATGCCGCGATGGTTCCACCTAACACCTCGTGTTACTTTTTGTAACGACTCTGTTAAGCTTTGGTGCCATGCCGTCCCCGAACCCGAAACCCCATCAGGATCGCACACTGATTCTGCTGTTGTTCGCCGTCTTCGTGCTGGTTTCACCCATCAAGGTGATCTGGGCCGGCGCCGCGGCACCGTGGTATGCACCGTTCCTGGTGTGGGCCGGCCTCATCGCCCTGGCCTTCTGGCGTGAGCGCCGCGAGCGTCATGAAGTTTGAACTCTGGCCGCTGTTTCTGGCCGGTGTCGGCTATCTCGGCCTGCTGTTCCTCGTGGCCTATGCCGCCGAGCGCGAATGGGTGCCCCGTGCGCTCACCCGCCATCCACTCACCTATGCGCTGTCGCTGGGCGTATTCGCGACCTCATGGAGCTTCTATGGCAGCGTCGGTTTTGCCAGGACCTCGGGCTACAACTTCCTGACCACCTATCTGGGCGTCACCCTCGCCTTCGTGCTGGCGCCCGTGCTGTTGCAGCCCATCCTGCGGCTCACCCGCGAGTACCAGCTCTCCTCCCTCGCCGACCTGTTCGCGTTTCGTTACCGCAGTCAGTGGGCAGGCGTGCTGGTGACCTTGTTCATGCTGGCGGGCACGCTGCCCTATTTCGCCTTGCAAGTGCGCGCGGTGACCGAATCGCTGCAGGTACTCACGGGCGAGTCGGCGCCCGATCTCATCGCCTTCGGTTTCTGTGTCACCATTTTGGTATTTGCGGTGTTGTTCGGCGCGCGCCACAGCTCGGCGCGCGAGAAGCACGAGGGCCTGGTGCTGGCCATCGCCTTCGAGTCGGTGGTGAAGCTGATAGCGCTGCTGCTGGTCGGCCTGTTCGCGGTGTTCGGCGTATTCGGCGGCCTGGGCGGTCTCGAGGCCTGGCTGGCGGCAAACCCGCAGGCCCTTGAGGCCATGTACCGACCGGTCCATGAAGGCCCATGGGCCACCCTGTTGCTGCTGGCCTTCGCCGCCTCGTTCCTGTTGCCGCGCCAATTCCACATGGCCTTCAGCGAGAACCTGGACCCGCGCTCGCTGGCGCGGGCGAGCTGGGCCTTTCCGCTGTTCCTGCTGCTGCTGAACCTGGCCATTCCGCCCATCCTCTGGGCCGGCGCAGTGAGCTCGCCCGGGCTGTCGCCCGACTATTACGTGCTTGGCATCACCCTGAGCAGCGGCTCGGCCTGGCTACCGGTATTCACGTTCATCGGCGGCGTGTCCGCCGCCAGCGCCATGCTCATCGTCGCCAGCCTGGCCCTGTCGGCCATGTGCATGAACCACCTGGTGCTGCCGGCCAGCTTTCCGCCGCGCCTCGGCCCCGACACCGACATCTACCGCTGGCTGCTGTGGGGCCGCCGGGTGCTCATCGCCCTCATCATCCTGGCGGGCTACGGCTTCTATCGGCTGCTGGAGCACAACCAGGGCCTGGTGCAGCTTGGCCTGATCTCCTTCGTCGCGGCGGCGCAGTTCCTGCCGGGCATCGTCGGTCTGCTCTACTGGCGGCGCGCCACCCGCGCCGGCTTCGTGACCGGCCTGCTGGCGGGCGGCGCCCTGTGGGCCTTCGCGCTGCTGGTGCCGCTGCTGCAACGCTCCGGTTTTCTCATCTGGGACGTGGATCCCATCGCCCTGCTGGGCGGCACAGCCGAGCAACCCTGGGAAGCCGCCACCTTCTGGTCGCTGAGCCTCAACGCCCTGCTGTTCGTGGGCACCTCGCTGCTCACGCGCCAGAGCGTGGCGGAGAGCGAGGCCGCCTTCGCCTGCTGCCGTGAGAGCCTCACGCCGCCCGGTGGTGTGCTGGTGGCGGAGTCGCCCGCGCAGATCCGCGATCAGCTGGCGCGCATCACCGGGCGCGAAATGGCCGAGCATGAGGTGGCCAGCGCACTCGCGGATCTGGGCCTTGCCGTCAACGAGAACCGCCCGGCCGCCCTGCGCCAGCTGCGCGAGCGCATCGAACGCAACCTGTCGGGACTGGTGGGCCCGGTGCTGGCGCGCATGATCGTGGACGAGCGCCTGCAGCTCGACCCCCAGGCGCGTACGGCCTTGGCCGACAGCATCCGCTTCATCGAGCAGCGCCTCGAGGATTCCCAGACGCGCCTCCAGGGGCTGGCGGGTGAACTGGATCGCCTGCGCCGCTATCACCGCCAGGTGCTGCACGACCTGCCCCTCGGTGTATGCTCGGTGGGGCCCGCCCAGGAGGTGGTCAGCTGGAATCAGGCCATGGCCCAGCTGTCGGGCATGGAACCGGCATTGGTCATCGGCACCCTGCTCGATGACTTGCCCGATCCCTGGGCGGGCCTGCTGAACAGCTTTCAGCACGCCCATGACGATCACCTGCGCAAGGTGCAGGTACGGCTCGGCGAGCGCACACGCGTGCTCAGCCTGCACAAGGCCGCCATCGAGGCCCCCCGGGAGGGCCACGAGGAGCAGCCGGGCGGTACCGTGATTCTGGTGGAGGACCTCACCGACCTGCATACCCTCGAGGTGGAACTCGCCCACAGTGACCGGCTCGCCTCCATCGGCCGTCTGGCCGCGGGCGTGGCGCACGAGATCGGCAACCCGGTGACCGGCATCGCCAGCCTGGCGCAGAACGTACTGATGGAGCCGGACAACGTTGAACTGGTCGAGGAATCCCTGGAGCTGATCCTGGAGCAGACCCGGCGCATCTCCAACATCGTGCGTTCGCTGGTGAGCTTCAGCCACGGCGGCTCCGCCACCGACCACCTGCCGGCGCCGGTATCGTTGCGCGTGGTGGTGGACGAGGCCATTCGCCTGGTGCAGTTGTCACGCGCCGGCAAGGAACTCGTGTTCCGCAACCAGTGCGATGCCGGGCATGAGGTGTTCGGCGATCACCAGCGCCTGTGCCAGGTATTCGTGAACCTGCTCACCAACGCGGCGGATGGTTCGTCGCCGGGCGATACGGTGAACGTGATCAGCCAGCAGAAGAACGACTTCCTGGAAATCCGCGTCATCGATCACGGCAACGGCATCGACGAGGAATACCTCGACCGCGTGTTCGAACCGTTCTTCACCACCAAGCAGCCCGGGGAAGGCACCGGCCTCGGCCTGGCGCTGGTATACAACATCGTGCAGGAGCATTCCGGCGCCATCAGTATCCAGAGCGCCAAGGGCGAAGGCACCCGCGTGACCCTCAAGTTACCCTGCACCCTGGACGAAATCACCCAAGGCCGTATCGGCCCGCAGAAGAACCTGGCATGACCCGCATTCTCATCGTCGAAGACGAAAAGGTAATCCGCTCCGCCCTGCGCCGCTTGCTGGAACGCAAGGGCTATGAAGTCACGGAAGCGGGCGCCGTGGACGAGGCGCTGGTGCACGACATCGGCGGCTTCGACCTGGTGATCTCCGATCTACGCCTGCCCGGCGCACCGGGCACGGACATCATCACCCACGCCCAGGAGGTGCCCGTGCTCATCATGACCAGTTACGCCAGCGTGCGCTCGGCGGTGGAATCCATGCAACTTGGCGCCACCGACTACATCGCCAAGCCCTTCGATCACGACGAACTGCTCATCACCGTGGAGCGCGTGCTCAAACAGCGCCGCCTGGCTCGCCAGAACGAGGCACTCAAACACGACCTGTCCCGCGAGTATCCGGTGGGTGGCATGATCGGCCACTGCCCGGCCATGCAGGAGGTCTTCGCGCGCGTCCGCAAGGTCGCCCCCACCGACGCCACGGTGCTCATCCTGGGCGAATCGGGCACCGGCAAGGAGCTGGTGGCGCGGGCCGTCCACGAGGCCAGTCAGCGCAGCGATGCGCCCATCATCGCCGTGAACTGCGCGGCCATCCCCGACGGGCTCATCGAGTCCGAGCTGTTCGGCCACGAGAAGGGCGCGTTCACCGGCGCCGTGGGCAGTCACACCGGCCTGGTGGAGGCCGCCGACGGCGGTACCCTGTTCCTCGACGAGATCGGCGAACTGCCCCTGGAGGCGCAGGCGCGCCTGCTGCGCGTGCTGCAGGAGGGTGAGGTGCGCCGCGTGGGCGCCACCAAGTCCAAGCGCGTGGACGTGCGGCTCATCGCCGCCACCAACCGTGACCTGAAACAGGCCGTGGCCGACGGACAGTTCCGCAGCGACTTGTATTTCCGCCTGAACGTCATGGAGATTCCGCTGCCCGCACTGCGTGAACGTGGCGATGACATCCTGGAACTGGCGCACGCGCTGCTCGCCAAGACCTGCCTGCGCCTCAACCGCCCGCCCGCGCGCTTCGCGGCCGAGAGCCTGGAGCGCATCCGGCACTACAACTGGCCCGGCAACGTGCGTGAAATGGAGAATGTGCTGGAGCGTGCGGTGATTCTGGCTGAGAACGATCTCATCACGCCGGAGCTGCTGGCCATCACGGCGCCGGCGCCCGCCAGTGACGGCCCGGACGCCAAGCTCTCGCTGGATGAATATTTCATCAAGTTCGTGCGCGAACACGAAGGTCAGATGACCGAAACCGATCTGGCGCGCCACCTGGGCATCAGCCGCAAGACACTGTGGGAGCGTCGCCAGCGTCTCGCCATTCCGCGCAGCAAGGAGACCAAATGAGCACGACGCCATTCCTCGCGGCCTTCAGGGGCAGCTTCAAGAACATGCTGCGCTGGGAACAGCTCGATACCCTGTGGGCCACGCTGCGCACCCAAGCGCACGGCCAGTGGTATATCTATGCCGTCGGTGAGGCGGTCCCTGCCGAGCCGGTGGATGATGACCGCCTGCACACCTTCCTTACCGAACTGGATGCCCTGCTGCGCCGGGAACACGAGGAAGATTATTGCGGCATCGTGTATGTGGACGACCCGACACGACCGGGCTTCATCAAGGTCTACGACCCGAACAATTTGGGCAGTGTCTGCGGCTCCGGCTCACAGCCGCCGCCCCTGCCGGGCTGGGTACTGTGTACCATGCCACCCGAAGACCTACCCGCCGCCTTTCCGCCACCGGCCGCCCGCCGGCGCTGGTGGCAGCAACTGTTCGGCGGGGCAGGATGAACACGGGCGTACCGTCGGCTGGGGGAGCCGCCGGTGCGCATCACAATAAATAAACCGTTGTCCGAAGACATAAAACGATGACCGAACAGGACCACAGCCAGCGCACTGCGCTGTTCGACATCCAGGAGCAATACCTGCTCCACAGCAAGCCGGAGATCACGCGGGTGCTGCGCGATCTCGCCAAGAAGCCGGACATCATCACCGCCTATTTCGATGGCGGCTCGCGATTTTTCCTCACCGCCGTCATCGGCGTGCTGCCGGAGCGGGACATGGTCGTGCTCGACTACGGCACAGAGGATGCCTTGAACGAACTCGCCCTGCAGGCCGAACGCCTGGTGTGCGTCACCCGTCACGAGCACGTCAGTGTGCGCTTTACCTGCACCGGCCTGCAACGGGCCAAGTACCAGGGGCGCCAGGTGTTCGCCGCCCCCCTGCCCGAATCCGTCTACCGACCCCAGCGCCGCGAGTTCTTCCGCGTGGTGACGCCCACGGTGACGCCGCTCAAGATACACGTGCCACGCCCGGGCGCAGACCCGCTGGAACTGACCGTGGTCGACCTCAGCTGCGGTGGTGCGGCCCTGTATGATCCCGAGCAGTCCTTCACACCGGTACCCGGGGAAATCATCAAGGACTGCGGCATCGAGCTGCCTGGTTTCGGCTTGGTGACCTTCAATCTGGAGATCCGCAGCCAGGTGCCGGTCATGCGCAGCGACGGAACGGCCCAGGTGCGCATCGGCGGCCAGTTCCGCGGGCTCACCATCGACGGCACCGCGCTGTTGCAGCGTTATCTGCACAAGCTGCAACTGGACAGCAAGCGCTGACCGGACACGGGCCCGAACCGCCGCGCCCGCTTGGTGCGGACAAATTCCCGCCGGGGTGATTTGTTACAATCCCGCAAACCCGCAGGTGATCGCCCTCATGCATGACGAAGACCGGAACCCTGCCGAACTCCCGCATATCGAGGAGCGGGCGGACCTGAACCTGGAAGAGTTCCGGCTCCGTTCGCGCAACGAGATCACGCGTGTGCTGCGCGATCTGATCCGTGAGAACGAACTGCTCACCGCCTATTACAGCGAGCGCGATTTCCTGCTGACCACCCTGCTCGGCGCCGAGCCGGACAACGACCGCTTGTACGTGGATGTAAGCACCGACGAGGCCGTGAACCGCCGCGTGCTGGCAAGCAGCCGTCTGGTATTCGTGGGGCGCCATCACCAGGTGCGCGTGCAGTTCGCCGCGACCGGGGCCACGGCCGCCCGCTTCCAGGACGGTCCCGCCTTCGCCGTCCCATTCCCCGACTCCATGCTGCGCGTGCAGCGCCGCGAGTTCTATCGTCTCGTCACGCCCCTGGTCGCACGCCCGCGCTGCCATTTCACCACCGACGACGGCAGCACCATGTCGGTCACCATCCTGGATATCAGCCTGGGCGGTATCGGCATCATCGAACCGGATCCGGCCCGGGAAGACCTGTGGATGCCCGGTCAGGTCATCAAGAACTGTCAGGTGGAAATTCCCGATGGCCGCGTGGTCAGCGACGTGGAAGTGCGCAACCGTTATCCGGTCACGTTGCCGAATGGCGAGGTGCAGATGCACGTGGGTTGCCGCTTCCTGCATCTGGAGCCGCGCATGAATGCGGAGCTCCAGCGCTACATCCAGCGCGTCGAACTGGAACGCCGCCGCCTCAGCCGCGACTGAACGCCCCTTTCGCTGCGGCGCGCCTGCCGCGAGGTTAACCCCACTGTTACGCCGCGTAACAAACAGCAGTTACGGCACGTAACACTTCCCCCTTCACCTCCCAGGGTAATTAGTCTAACCACTTGTACTCTCGGGCATTTTCCTAGTGGCACGGCAGTTGCTTTAACCCGTGTGCTCCATCACGAGCGTAACCACTGCCGAGATGATGAACACCGCCGCCTCCCTGTCGCCCGTTCTCGAGTTCCTGCGTCGCCATGCGCCGTTCGACCAGATGGCGCCCGCGCATCTGGAGTACATGGCCAAGCGTCTGAAGCTGGGGTTTTACGCGCGCAACGAGGTCATCGTCGGCCCCAATGATGGTCCGGCGGACCGCTTCTACATCATCAAGCAGGGCCGGGTGCGTGGCGAATCCCCCGACGGCGCCGAGATGGACGAAGGCGCGTTCGAACTGATGATCGGCGAGTGTTTCCCGGTGGGCGCCCTGCTGACCCGCCGCGCGGTGCGCATCATGGAGCGCGCCGTGGAAGACACCTTCTGCTTCGAACTGGAGCGCGAGGACTTCGATTACCTGTTGAGCCGCAGTGCGGTGTTCCACGATTTCTGCACGCGGCGCATCGCCAGCCTGCTCGACGGCGCCTTGCGCAGCGTGCAGGCCAACTCCGCCACGCGCGTCTCCGAGGATTCCCTGTCCAGCCCGCTGCATGCCCTGCTGCGCCGCGCACCGGTGGCCTGCGGTCCTGAGACCCCGCTGCACGATGCCCTGACCCGCATGCACAGCGAACGCGTGGGCAGCATCGTGGTGGTGGACACCGACAAGCGCCCGGTGGGCGTGTTCACCCTGCATGACGTACTGGCACGCGTGGCGCTGCCCCAGCGCGATCTCGCCACCGCCGTCGGCGAGGTGATGACGCCGAAGCCCTTCACGCTGCCCTCCACATCCCTCGCCTACGAGGCCGCCCTGCTGATGACCCAGCACGGCTTCGGCCACATCTGCGTGGCGGACGAAGGCCGGCTGGTGGGTGTGCTCTCCGAAAGCGATCTGTTCTCCCTGCAACGCGTGGGCCTGGTCAGCCTGTCGCGCGCCATCTCAGAAGCGCGCAGCGTGGATGCCCTGGCGCGGCTCGAACTGGACGTCCACAAGCTCATCGAGCAGATGCTCGCACAGGGCGCCTCGGTGGCGCAGCTCACACAGATCATCAGCGCCCTCAACGACACCATCACGCGCCGCATCCTGGAACTGGTGCAGGATGAAATGGGTACGCCATCGGTGCCCTTCACCTGGCTGTCGTTCGGCAGCGAAGGCCGTTTCGAACAGACCCTGCGAACCGATCAGGACAACGGCATCCTGTTCCTCACGCCGGCCGGACGTACGCCTGCCGACGTGCGCGAAGAATTGCTGCCGCTGGCTCGGCGCGTCAATGAAGCACTGGATGCCTGCGGCTTCCCGCTGTGCAAGGGCAACATCATGGCCAGTAATCCCGAATGCTGTCTCAGCTTCGAGGAGTGGCAGGCGCGTTTCTCGCGCTGGATCGAGCAGGGCACGCCCGAACACCTGCTCAAGTCATCGATCTTTTTCGACTTCCGCCCCTTGTTCGGCGACGCCGCACCGGCCGAGGGGCTGCGCAGCTGGCTCACCGAACGGGTGGTGCAGAACAGTCGTTTCCGCCGCCAGATGGCGCAGAACGCCCTGCGCAATCGCCCGCCCCTGGGCCTGTTCCGTGACTTCGTGGTGGCGAGCGGCGGCAAGCATCCCAACACCATCGATCTGAAAATCCAGGGCGTCACACCGTTCGTGGATGCCGCACGCCTCATCGCCCTCACGGCGCGAGTCGGCGAGACCAACACGGTGGCGCGGTTGCAGGCGGCCGCCGAACGCAAGGCTATCAATGCAGCCGATGTGACCACCTGGGCGGAGTCGTATCACTTCATCCAGTTGTTGCGCATGCGCAACCATCGGCGCCAGTCCGAGCAGGGCCAGCCGCTCACCAATCACGTGGATCCCGACACGCTCAACGAGCTGGATCGCCGCATTCTAAAAGAGGCTTTTCGCCAGGCGCGCAAGCTGCAAGCGAAGATTGCCCTGGAGTACCAGTTGTGAGCCGCCGCTGCCTTGCAGCGCACGGCTCCCCCTTTTCGCTCGGCAGGGGCTGCGCCCCACGTCGGACGGACGCCGCGAAGGAACGAGCACGGCGGACCATGGACAGTTTGAACAACAGTCGTCACTAGGAGGATAACAATGCAAACAGCAAACGCCGCCCATATGGGCGCGGCGGGTACCGCAAGGTCACCGGCCGATTACTGGAAGGCCAACGTGCGCATCCTGCTCGCGTGCCTCGCCGTCTGGTTCATCTGCTCGTTCGGCTTCGGCATCATCTTCGTCGAACAGATGAACAGCATCCAACTCGGCGGTTTCAAGCTGGGCTTCTGGTTTGCCCAGCAAGGTTCGATTTATGTGTTTCTGGGTCTGATCTACTACTACACCCGTCGCATGAATCGTCTCGACCGCGAATTCGACGTACACGAAGACTGATACCGAGGACAACATATGGATCTGCAAACCTGGACCTATCTGGTCGTCGGTGCCAGCTTCGCGCTGTACATCGGCATTGCCATCTGGTCGAAAGCATCGAGCACCGGTGAATTCTACGTCGCAGGCGGCGGTGTGCACCCCGTCATCAACGGCATGGCCACCGGCGCGGACTGGATGTCGGCCGCCTCCTTCATCTCCATGGCCGGACTCATCGCCTTCCTGGGCTACGGCGGCTCCGTCTATCTGATGGGCTGGACCGGCGGCTACGTGCTGCTCGCCCTGCTGCTCGCCCCCTACCTGCGCAAGTTCGGCAAGTTCACGGTGCCCGAGTTCATCGGCGACCGTTACTACTCGCAGACCGCGCGCCTGGTGGCGATCATCTGCCTGATCTTCATCTCCTTCACCTATGTCGCTGGCCAGATGCGCGGCGTCGGCATCGTGTTCTCCCGCTTCCTGGAAGTGGAACTGCTGACCGGCCTCGCCATCGGTATGGGCATCGTGTTCCTGTACGCGGTACTGGGCGGCATGAAGGGCGTCACCTACACCCAGGTGGCCCAGTACGTGGTGCTGATCTTCGCCTACACCGTGCCTGCCGTGTTCATCGCCCTGCAGGTCACCGGCAACCCCATCCCGCAGCTGGCCCTGGGCGGCACCGTGGCCGACGACAGCGTGTACTTCCTGGACAAGCTGAACCAGGTGGTCACCGATCTCGGCTTCATGGAATACACCCAGAGCAACAAGAGCATGCTCGACATCTTCGCCATCACCATGGCGCTGATGGTGGGTACCGCCGGCCTGCCGCACGTCATCGTGCGCTTCTTCACCGTGCCGCGCGTGCGTGACGCCCGTTCGTCCGCCGGCTGGGCGCTGGTGTTCATCGCCCTGCTGTACACCACCGCTCCCGCGGTGGGCGCCATGGCCCGCTTCAACCTGACTGAGACCGTGCAGATGGGCCCGGTGGGCGCCGAAACCGGCAACCTGGCCTATGCCGAGCGTCCGGACTGGTTCAAGCGTTGGGAAACCACCGGCCTGCTGAAGTTCGAAGACAAGAACGGCGACGGCCGCATCCAGTACTACAACGACAAGAATCCGGAAATGGCCGCCAAGGCCGCCGAGTTCGGCTGGCAGGGCAACGAGCTGGTGAAGGTCGACAACGACATCATGGTGCTCGCCAACCCCGAGATCGCCAACCTGCCTGACTGGGTCATCGCGCTGGTCGCCGCCGGTGGTGTTGCCGCCGCGCTGTCCACCGCTGCCGGTCTGCTCTTGGTCATCTCCTCGTCCATCTCGCACGACCTGTTGAAGGGCATCGTGATGCCCAACATCACTGAGAAGAACGAGCTGATGGCCGGCCGTATCGCTGCTGCCTGTGCGGTGCTGATCGCCGGTTATCTGGGCTACAACCCGCCGGGCTTCGTGGCCCAGGTGGTGGCCTTCGCCTTCGGTCTGGCCGCCGCCTCGCTGTTCCCCGCCATCCTGATG
>JAWLGK010000012.1:0-46711 GCA_041685115.1 Gammaproteobacteria bacterium
CCCCGACATCCTGCTCCCAAAGCAGGCGCGCTACCAGACTGCGCTATACCCCGGCGAAACGGTGACCACCGATGGCGCGAAGTCGGCGAATAATACGCATGCGCCGCGCCATCGTCAATCATGTGCCGCGGCGAAGTATACGATCTGTTCGCCTTTTGGCGCATGGTTCGATGCGGGCGCACCACGGCGGCACTTTGCCAATCCTCCTCACGCGTGTGAAAATAGCGGACTTTTCCCGGACATACCCACCCCCATGACCGCGCAGCTTCTCGACGGCAAGGCCACCGCCGCCCATCTTCGCCAACTGGTAAAAAACCGCGTCGACGCGCGGCTCGCCGCTGGACTTCCCGTCCCTGGTCTGGCCGTGGTGCTGGTGGGCAACGACCCCGCTTCGGAAGTCTACGTAGCCCACAAGCGCCGTGACTGCGCCGAGGTGGGCATCCGTTCCGTCAATCACGACCTGCCGGCGGAGACCAGCCAGGGCGAGCTGCTTGCCCTTATCGACAGCCTGAACGCAGACCCGACGGTGCACGGCATCCTGGTGCAGTTGCCGCTACCGCGCCACATCGACACCACCGCGGTCATCGAGCGCATCACCCCCGAAAAGGACGTGGACGGCTTTCATCCTTACAACGTGGGGCGCCTGGCACAACGCATTCCACAGCTCCGCCCCTGCACGCCCTATGGTGTCATGACCCTGCTGGAACACGCGGGCCTCGACATCAAGGGCAAGGACGCGCTGGTGGTGGGCGCCTCCAATATCGTCGGTCGTCCCATGGCGCTGGAACTGCTGTTGGGCGGCTGCACGGTGACGGTGGCGCACCGTTTCACCCGCGACCTGCGCACCCACGTGGAGCGCGCCGATCTGCTGGTGGTCGCCGTGGGCAAGCCGGGCTTGGTGAAGGGCGAATGGATCAAACCGGGCGCTATCGTGGTGGACGTGGGCATCAACCGCCTGCCCGACGGTCGCCTGGTCGGCGACGTGGATTTCGACATCGCCAAGACGCGTGCGAGCTGGATCACGCCCGTACCCGGCGGCGTCGGCCCCATGACCCGTGCCATGCTGCTCAAGAACACCCTCGACGCGGCTGAACACCTCATGTAAGGGAAAAGCGAAAAGCTAACCACGGGGGACACGGGGAAAATCCTGGGAAGAGTCGCTATCGACACCTGTAGGAGCGGCCTCAGGCCGTGATTGCCTTGGCAAAGTTCCGCTATCGCGGCCTGAGGCCGCTCCCACAAAAACCCCCGTGTTCCCCGTGTCCCCCGTGGTTAATGCGTTTTTTCTTTAACACCGCAGGCGTTCGTTAGCGCACGCTTAACTCACCGTCGCTGCTCCTCTGCGCGGGTCGCGCAGCGGATGCACCACTCGGCGGCCGGGTCCACTTGCAGACGCGCGGGGGCGATGGGTTCGCCGCACGCCGTGCATTCTCCGTATTCCCCCTCTTCTAGCCGGCGCAAGGCCGCCTGAATACGGGCGAGTTCGTGGCGACGCCGGCGTGCGGATTCGGCGCCCATGGCCTGATGGTGCAGTTCATCGAGCCGCGTCAGCCGACCCGCCCGCGTCGGATCCACATCGCTCGGCGCGCCCTCGCCCACCGCCGCGAGTTGGGCGGCCAGCGCTTCCCGCAACGCCAGCAGTCTTGATTTGCAATCGTCCGAAGAGGTGCGTCGGTCCATGATCTTTCGCCCACCCTGGCGGGAGCCATACCGTTCCGGTCGTCGAATCGAGGTGTCACGGGGGAATCGCTCGCCGTCCCGGAACGCGGCATATGTGGAACAAGTGCGGCGGGACACTTCAACCTTAGCAAAAGATGCGGCCGTACGACGGCGGCGGGCACTCGGGGTGGAGGCGTCGAAAGCACCTGCGTAGGAGCGGCCTCAGGCCGCGATTGCTTTTCCGACACCCTGTTTCGCGATCAGAGGCGTTCCTACAGTGGGATTTCAGGCAGCGCGATTCATAACAGCCGCCATTCTGTGAATGGCGCCGTCACACATCCTCGCCATCGAGCCGTCGGATGAGCCAGGCATTCAGCGCTTCGAGCTGCGTGCGGGTTTCCGGTCCGGACTCGGCGTGCAAGGCGGTGATCTTCGCCGAGAGATCGCGCAGGACCTTGCAGTAATGCTGTGCCCGTGCGCGCTCCACCGCCAGATCGGCGGTGCGCTTCTTGAGCCTGGAGGCCAGGTCCTCAGCGTCGGGCATGACTGTGTCGCGCACCCGGCGCGCGAAGGCAGTCTCCTGAAGGAAGCTGATGCGCTCTAGGATGGAGCCGTCCTGCCAGGCGAGGGTGGGGTAGCGACGTCGGAGTTCATCCACGTCGACGCAGCCTTCGAAGGTGTTGAGATCGCCCTTTTGAATCAGCTGCTGCAGCTCGCGGCGTCCGACGCCGAGCAGCTGTGCCGCCTTGGCAAGACCGATGAGATGACCCATAGCGATTTCCCCCGGGCCTTGATTAAAGCCGATAAGACCACGGGGAGGAAAGGCCGGGTGCAAGGGGGCCGACCGATGGCCCCGTGACTTACTCCCGGCGCCAGGTGGTGCCGCCCGCGCCGTCCTCGAGCACGATGCCCTGTGCCTTGAGGCTATCGCGGATGCGGTCCGCCTCGGCCCAGTCCTTCGCCTTGCGCGCGGCCAAGCGCGCCGTGATGGCCGCCTCGATATCGGCATCGGACAGGCCACCCTCCACGGCCGGCGCAGCCCGCAGGAAGGCCATGGGGTCACGTCCCAGCAAGCCGAGCATGCCGCCGAGCCGCTTCAACAGCGCACCGAGGCGTGCCGCCGCGGTTGCGTCAACGCCGCGCAGGCGGTTCACCTCGCGGGCCAATTCGAATAGCACCGCCACGGCCTCGGGGGTGCTGAAGTCGTCGTCCATGGCGGCGTAGAAGCGCTGCTCGAACACCGAGTCCGTTTCGGGCTCGACCCTCTCCAGCCCGCGCAACGCCGTATAGAGCGTGGTCAGCGCGCCCTTGGCCTGATCCAGGTGCTGGTCCGAGTAATTGAGCGGGCTGCGGTAATGGCTGGTGAGGATGAAATAACGCACCACCTCGGGGTCATATTTGGCCAGCACCTCGCGGATGGTGAAGAAGTTGCCGAGCGACTTGGACATCTTTTCGTTGTCCACGCGCACGAAACCGTTGTGCATCCAGTAATTCACGAAGGTGCAGCCGCAGGCCGCCTCGCTCTGGGCGATCTCGTTTTCGTGGTGCGGGAACTGCAAATCCAGCCCGCCGCCGTGGATGTCGAAATGTTCGCCCAGGCAACGCGTGGACATGGCGGAGCACTCGATGTGCCAGCCGGGCCGGCCGCGGCCCCAGGGTGAATCCCAGGCGGGCTCGCCGGGCTTGGCGGCCTTCCACAGCACGAAATCGAGGGGATCGTCCTTGGCCTCATCCACCGCGACGCGTTCACCGGCGCGCAGATCGTCCGGGTTCTTGCCCGACAGCTTGCCGTAACCTTCAAAGCGGCTCACGTCGTAATACACATCGCCGTTTGCGGCCGGATAGGCAAAGCCCTTCTCCACCAGGGCGCTCACCATGGCGATGATGTCGTCCATGTGCAGCGTCGCGCGCGGCTCCGCATCGGGGCGCAGCACGCCCAGCGCATCGGCGTCCTCGTTCATGAAGCCGATGAAACGCTCGGTGAGTATCTGGATGGTCTCGCCACGTTCATTGGCGCGCTTGATGATCTTGTCGTCGATATCGGTGATGTTGCGCACGTAGGTGACGTGATCACTACCGAACACCTGGCGCAGGTAGCGGTTGACCACATCGAACACCACCAGCACGCGCGCATGGCCGATGTGGCAATAGTCGTACACCGTCATGCCGCACACGTACATGCGTACCCGCCGCGCATCGATGGGGATGAAATCCTCCTTGCGCTTGGTCAGGTTGTTGTGGATCTTAAGCTTGTGCTGGTATGCCATAGGTTCCCTGGAGAAAAACTCTAACCACGCGAAATACGGGGGACACGGGGAACAAAGAGGCTGTCGCGAGTCTTGCTGCCTTGTCCCGTCCTTGCCCCGTGTTTTCCGTGCCCCCCGTGATTCATGCTGTTGTAGCACAGGCTTCGAGGCGGCGGCGGGCGCGATCGAGGCCGATGAGGGGCAGCAGGCGCGCCATCTCGGGGCCGCCGGTCTGGCCGGTGAGCGCAACGCGCAGCGGCATGAACAGGGCCTTGCCCTTGGCGCCGGTGGCGGTTTTTACGGCATCGGCGAAGGCCTTGAAATCCAGGCCGTGCGCATCGAGCGCTGCGACGGCGGCCTGGAAAAATGACGTTCCGGCCGCCGCCACGGCCTCACGCGCCTCGTCGTTCAGCACGAGCGGCTCGCCAAATATGGCCTCGGCCCACAGGTGCGCGTGATGGGGAAAACTCACGTTCGGGCGCACCGCGGCCACGAAGGCCTCCGCCTGTTCCCGCGGCACACGCGCATGCACCTCCGGTCCCATCCAGGCCCACAACTCGTCGAAGCCCGCGGCGGCAAGCGCCTGGTGCTGCCAGTGCAGCAACTGGTGGGCATCGTAGCGCGCCGGTGCGCGGCCAAGGCGTGCCAGATCGAAGTCGGCCGCCAGCGCCGTCATGGATTGCAGCGCATCGCCCTCGTAACTGTGACCCAGGCGCGCCAGGTAGTTGGCCACCGCCAGGGGCAGATACCCTTCGCTGTGCAGTTCCCGCAGGCTGCGGCTGCCGTTGCGCTTGGACAGCGGCGAACCGTCGTGACCCACGATGAGGCTGAGATGCGCATAGCGGGGAATGGGCAGGCCGAGGGCGTCCAGAATCAGTATCTGGCGCGGTGTGTTGGTGAGGTGGTCCTCACCGCGAAGCACATGGGTGATACCCATGAGCGCGTCGTCCACGGCGTTGCAGAAGAAGAATGCCGGTGAACCATCGGTCCGGCGCAGGATGAAATCGCCGATGTCGGCGCCGCGAAACACCTTCTCGCCCTGTACCAGGTCCTCGAAGCGGATGGTGGCGTCCGCTGCTACGCGAAAACGCAAGGTGGCCGGCACTCCGCGGGCGCGCCGCTCGGCCACCTCAGCCGGCGACAACCGCGCGCACTTGCCGCTGTAACGGGGGGCCTTGCCGGCGGCGCGCTGCGCCGCGCGTGACAGTTCCAGTTCCTCGGGCGTGCAGAAGCAGGGATAGGCCAGCCCGGCCTGTTCCAGCTGCTGGTAGTGCCGGGCGTAGATGTCGTCGCGCTCGGACTGGAAATAGGGGCCGGCCTCGCCGCCCACACCCGGGCCTTCGTCCCACGCCAGGCCGAGCCAGCGCAGGTCTTCCTGCAGGGCCTCGGTGAACTCCGTGCGACTGCGCTCACGGTCCGTGTCCTCGATACGCAGCACGAGCCGACCGCCCTGGGCGCGCGCGAACAGGGCACTGAACAATGCGGTCCGGGCATTGCCGAGGTGGAGAAATCCGGTGGGACTGGGGGCAAAACGGGTCTTTGGCATGGCGGCAAATGGTAGCGGAATAGCGACAGTCCCACCAAACCCGGATGGCCGGTCGGCGCGGGGGCCGGTATGATTGCGTTTTTTCGCCGGCAAGGAGATCCCAGTGAAGCGACTACTGATTGCCCTGTTCCTCAATGCCCTGCTGGTCGGCACCGCCGCGGCAGCGGATAATCAGCGCGTGAGCCTCGACACCAGTCTCGGCGAGATCGTAGTGGAACTCGACCCGGCCAAGGCCCCCAAGACTGTCGAGAACTTCCTGCAATACGTGCGGGATGGCCACTATGACGGCACCATCTTCCATCGCGTGATCGACGGGTTCATGATCCAGGGCGGCGGTTTCACCGCAGACATGGAGCAGAAGCCGACCCGTGGCCCCATCATGAATGAGGCCGACAACGGCCTGCGCAACGCCGTGGGCACCATCGCCATGGCGCGCACCAACGACCCGCACTCCGCCACGGCACAGTTCTTCATCAATGTGGCCAACAACAGCGGCCTGGACTTCCGCGAGAAGACCCCACGCGCCTGGGGTTATGCCGTGTTCGGTCGCGTGGTCAAGGGCATGGGTGTGGTCGGCCAGATCAAATCCGCGCCCACCACCAATGTGGGACCCTTCCAGGACGTGCCGCGCGAACCCATCGTCATCCGCAAGGCGACCCTGTTACCCGATTCCGCCAATTAAGGAGACAACAATGATCCGCATCAACACCAACCAGGGTGCCATCGAGCTGGAACTGGACGCCGACAAGGCGCCGGGCACCGTCGAGAACTTTTTGACCTACGCCCGCGAAGGCTTTTACAACGGCACCCTGTTTCACCGCGTGATCAACGGCTTCATGATCCAGGGTGGCGGCATGCTGCCCGGCATGATCGACAAGCGCGGCGAGCATGCCCCCATCAAGAACGAGGCCGACAACGGCCTGAAGAACGACCGCGGCACCATCGCCATGGCGCGCACCACCGATCCCCATTCCGCCAGCAGCCAGTTCTTCATCAATGTGAACGACAACGCCTTCCTGAACTTCCGCGCACCGACCCGCGACGGCTGGGGCTACTGCGTATTTGGCAAGGTGACCAAGGGCATGGACGTGGTCGACAAGATCAAGGGCGTCGCCACCACCACCCGTGGTTTCCACCAGGACGTGCCGGTGGATGACGTGATCATCGAGAGCGTCGAGATCATCTGATGCCTTGACGCGTCGGACGTTGGAAGCACCAATCCAGCGTCTGACGCATCACGGACCATGACAGGTGATATGACCGCGGCCACGGTATACCAAAAGCCAGCCCCTCGCTTCCCTTCGCACCGCTTACGTACAAAATGCTGCTATTCATTTCCGATCTCCACCTGAACGCCGCGCGCCCGGACATCACGGCACTGTTCCTGCGCTTTCTCAAGGAACGTGCAGCGGGCAGTGAGGGCTTGTACATTCTTGGCGACCTGTTCGAGGCCTGGATCGGAGACGACTTGGTGCCGCCCGAGTATGGCCCGGTGATTTCGGCGCTGCGTGAATTGACGGCCGCCGGCACGCCGGTGTTCGTGCAGCACGGCAATCGCGACTTCCTGCTCGGTGAGGCCTTCGCCGCGCAAACCGGCTGCACCCTGCTCGCCGAGTCACACGTGGTGGAGTTGGCCGGCGGGCGCACCCTGCTGCTGCACGGCGATACCCTGTGTAGCGACGACCACGAATACCAGACCATGCGCGCACAGCTGCGCCATCCCGCCTTTATCGCGACCTTCCTTGCCAAGCCAGCGGCCGAACGCGTGGCCTTCGCCAGGTCACTGCGCGAAAAAAGTCAGGCGGAAACCAGCCGCAAGTCAGAATACATCATGGATGTGAACGCCGAGGCGGTGGCCGATACCGCGCGCGAACACAACGTGATGCGCATCATCCACGGCCATACCCACCGCCCCGGCGTGCATGCCCACCACCTGGACGGGCATGGGGTGGAACGTATCGTGCTAGGTGATTGGGGTGAAAAAGGCAGCGTCGTGGTATGCGACGCGGCAGGCTGTCGTCTGGAAGTTTTTGCCTGAGGGCTTGGCTGCGCTGTTCCCCGGATTTCGCTGCGCTTCATCTACGGTCAGTCATTCGCCATCGGGCGTAGCCCGGATGAAGCGAAATCCGGGACGCTTGGGTATGTCACACGTCCCTATTTCATTTCTGAGATGTTGAAGCGGCGGTAGTCCACCGGCAGGGTAAACAAGCCCGTCGCCGTTTCCACCTCGGCACGAAAATCCACCAGCGACCAGCGCCGACCGTTGAACTCCAACTGTTCGACGGGCAGGCCGAGGCGCGCCGTCCAGCCGGGTCGGTAGACGTTCACGGCCAGGTCGCACACGTCCTGCATGTCAGCGGGAATGTGCGGGATCATCGCGGCGTGCTCGCCGGCCATTACGTCCTGCATGGCCACCATGGCCGCGCGGGCGTCCGGCATCAGTTCGGGCACGACCACCGCATCCAGGCACAACCGCTCGCCCACGTACAGCTGACGCCGAAACGGCGTGCGCCCACCGACATCCGGGGCCTCGCCACCAAGCGTCACCACTTCTTCCTTGATCCGCATGTCCTGGGGCATGGGCTGTTCCACGGCACGCCAGTGGACCTCGCCGATGGTGCGATCCGCATGCACCACGTTGTAGATGATGCGCGTCCGGCGATCGTAGAGCACATAGTTGCCCGCATCCTGCCCGTCATCGAGACGCAGGTAATCCGCTGTTACCAGATAACGGGCCGGGTAGCCGTCCACGCCCGGCTCGGCCATTTCATACACCAGTACGGATGCCGGCGCGGCCTCGGCAGCGGCGGACAACAGCGGGAACAGCAGGACGGCCAGGACGCGTTTCATGAGACCTCGTGCGGCGTTTGTTCGAGGGCGGCGAGTTCGTCGGCGGTGAAGCCGGCAGCAAGCCGCGCATCGCGATGAAACGGCCCCCGCAATCCGCCTTTCAGATGGCGTGCGATGAGCGCGCGATAGGTAGCCTGCGGTTCCAGGTCACGTGCAGCGCACAGGTGGCGGAACCAGCGATCGCCCGCCGCCACGTGCCCAACCTCGTCGCGCAGTATGATGTCGAGAAATGCGGCGCCCTGGCTATCACCCACCTCGATCAACTTGGCCTTGATGCCGGGATTCACGTCCAGGCCGCGGGCCTCGAGGCCGCGCGGCACCAGTGCCATGCGCGCGAGCACGTCGTAGGCCGTGCTCTCGGCCATTTGCCACAGACCGCCATGGGCGGGGAAGTCACCATAATCGTAGCCGAGCCCGCGCAGATGCCCGCGGAGCATCTCGAAATGATCGACCTCCTCCGCGGCGATGCGCAGCCAGTCGCCGTAATAGTCGGCGGGCATGTCGCAAAAGCGGCAGGCATGGTCCAGGGCGAGATTGATGGCCGTGAACTCGATGTGCACGATGGCGTGGAACAGCACCGCCCGGCCCTCGGGCGAATCCGGACGGCGCTGCGGCAGCTCGCGTGGGCGCACCAGCACCGGGCGCGCGGGCCTGCCCGCCACCGGCACCGCCTTCGGCGCCTCTTCCAGCACCACCCTGCCCGACCGCCAGCCGGCCGCCGCCGCACGGGTCAGCGCCAGCTTCTCTTCCACATCGCAGGCCGCCAGGCACGCGCCCACGGTGGCAAAAAATCCGGAACTCTGCATGGCGGTGATTCTACCAAGCCCTCACCGTGAATTCCGTTCCGGGGAGAAAAGCCATTAACCACGGGGGACACGGGGTGAAGAAGCCCGGTTACGTGCACCCAAGGATTCCTGCTGGGTCCAGCGCCTGCGTGAACGCGCCGAACAAGAAGAGTCACGTAGCTTCGCAACGTGACCTACACCAATTTTTGTCCCCGTGTTCCCCGTGGTTAATTCTTTTTCTTTGCCGCGGCTCAGACCCTGACCCTGAGGCCGAGTACCAGGTCCATGACGTTGGTGCCGGTGGGTCCGGTGGTGATGAGGTCGCCGCTGGCTTCCAGGAAGCGGCCTGCGTCGGCGCGGGCGAGGGATTGGGCAAGACTGAAATTCTCGTTTTCGCCGCGCTGCACCGTATGCCCATCCACCAGCGCGCCGGCATCCTCGCCCGGCCCATCGCTGCCGTCACTGCCGGCGGCCAATAGGCTGATGTCGTCGCGTCCGGCAATGCTACGGGCGACCAGCAAGGCCAGGTGCTGGCAGCGTCCGCCGCGGCCCGGCGCCGCCGGCAGTCGCACCGTGGTCTCGCCGCCCCACACGTGCAGGGCCGGCGCCGATGCCTCCAGGGTCTCGGTTACGTGCCGCGCGGCGTCCGCCACGTCACCCGTCAATAACGTGTCGTGCACCACGACGGACCAGCCGTGCCGAGCGGCGGCCTGGGCCGCAGCCGTGCGTGCGTCGTGGTTGGCGGCGAGCACATGGGTCTCGATGGCGGCGAAACAGGGATCGTCACCCGTGGGTGGCGGCACACATTGCGCGCTCAGCGCCGTCACCTCGTCAGGGAGTGGCGGCAGGGGTGTGGCCGCCTCCGGGTCGGGCACCAGCGGGCCCGAGCCGATCACGGCCGGATCATCACCGGGCACGTCGGAGAGCAACAGGCACAGGGCCGGACGGCCGCCGAGCGCCAGCGCCAGCCGTCCCTGCTTGATGCACGAGAAACGCTTGCGTACGCGGTTCATGGCGGCGATGTCGAGGCTGGCGCCCAACAACCAGGCATTCAGTCGCGCCAAATGCTCCAGCGTCATGCCGGTCGGCAACACCTCGGCCAGCGCGGAGGCCCCGCCCGAGATGAGAAACAGCAACGGCTGGCCGGGCGGCGCCGAGCGGATGAATTCCAGCAAGGCGTGACCGGCGGCGAGGCTGGCCGTGTCGGGCACCGGGTGACCTGCTTCGAGAATGGTCGCGAGGGCATCCAGCCGCAGATCGCCGTGTCCGTGCTTGGTGATCACCAGGGCGCGCTCCACGCCGCCCGCATCGAAGGCGCCCAGGGTCATGGCAGCGGCGGCCTTGCCGATGGCGATCACGCGCCGGGTGGACGGCGCGCGCGCCGCGAGGAAATCGCGCACCCGCGCCCGCCCGTCCACGGCGGCGAGGGCGGCACGGTAGACCTGCAACAACCCCCGGCGCGCGTCAATCGCCGTTGTCATTCCAGATCCGGTAGGCATCGGGGATCTGGTCGATGCCGCTGAAGCTCACCTTGAGGTCGCGCAGGCGGCCATCCTTGATGCCGTAGATCCAGCCGTGCACCGCGAGCTTCTGACCGCGCGCCCAGGCGTTCTGCACGATGGTGGTGTGACACACATTGCCGACCTGTGCACGCACGTTGAGCTCGCACAGCCTGTCGGCGCGCTGCTCTTCCGTGGGCAGGCGTGCGATGCGATCGGCGTACTGGTGATAGATGTCCTTGATGTTGCGCAACCAGTTGTCGATGAGGCCGTGGTCCTTTTTCTCCATGGCCGCCTTCACGCCGCCGCAGCCGTAGTGACCACACACGATGATGTGCTTCACCTGCAACACGTCCACGGCGTACTGGAGCACGGTGAGGCAATTGAAATCGGTGTGTACCACCACGTTGGCCACGTTGCGGTGCACGAACACGTCGCCCGGCAACAGGCCCAGCAGCTCATTGGCGGGCACGCGGCTGTCGGCACAGCCTATCCACAGATACTCGGGCGTCTGCTGCTTGGCGAGGGCCGGAAAAAAATCCGGATTCTCCCGTGTCATCTCCTCGGCCCAGCGCCGATTCTTGTCCAGCAGATGCTGCAAAGGATGAGAGCACTTTTCACACATGCCAGTGGCACCTCAACTGGGATGAACGCAACGGACGAAGGGAAAAGAGAAAAAACTCGACCACGGGGGACACGGGGAACATGGGGGTGAAATCCTTCGAAGTGGTGGTTCCGGTCACCTGTGAGAGCGACCTCAGCCGCGATGGCGGTTGGCAACCGCGTCATCGCGGCCTGAGGCCGCTCCCACAGGAGCAATAATTTTCTTTCCCGTGTTCCCCGTGTCCCCCGTGGTTAATGCTCTTTCTTTTCCTAGCCGAATCCCCGGGCGAGGTCGGCTTTGATGTCTTCGATGTCTTCCAGGCCCACCGAGACGCGGATGAGGCCGTCGGTGATGCCGGCCTCGGCGCGCTTCTCCGGCGGCAACCGCCCGTGGGTGGTGGTGGCCGGGTGGGTGATGGTGCTCTTCGCGTCGCCCAGATTGGCCGTGATGGACAGCAGGCGGGTGGCATCGATGAGCCGCCAGGCAGCCTCGCGGCCGCCGGTCATCTCGAACGAAAGCACGCCGCCGAAGGCGCGCTGCTGGCGCGCGGCGAGCGCGTGTTGCGGATGCGTGGGCAGGCCCGGGTAATTCACGTGCCCGACGCCGGGTTGCGCGGTGAGCCAGCGGGCGAGTTCGAGGGCATTTTCGCTGTGGGCGCGCATGCGCAGCCCCAAGGTCTCCAGGCCCTTCAGCATCACCCAGGCGTTGAACGGGCTCAAGGTGGGGCCGGCGGTGCGCAGGAAGCCGAACACCTGCGCCAGCTCCTGCTCGCGCCCCACCACCGCGCCGCCCAGGGTGCGCCCCTGGCCGTCGATGTATTTGGTGGCGGAGTGCACCACGATGTCCGCGCCGAGGGCCAGCGGCCGTTGCAGCGCCGGTGTGCAGAAGCAGTTGTCCACCACCAGCAGGCAACCACGCGCGTGCGCCAGGGCGGCAATGGCGGCGATGTCCGCCACTTCCATGCGTGGGTTGGAAGGCGTTTCGAGAAACAGCAGCCGGGTCTCGGGGCGGATGGCCGCCTCCCAGGCCGCAAGGTCGGTGAGCGACACGTAACTGGTCGCGACGCCGAAGCGTGCCAGGTAGTTGTCAAACAGCGCCACCGTCGCGCCGAACAGGCCACGCGAGGCGACGATATGGTCACCGGTGCGCAGCAGCGCCATGCAGGTGGAGAGGATGGCGGCCATGCCCGAACTTGTGGCCACACAGCGTTCGCCACCTTCAAGTGCGGCGAGTCGTTCCTCGAAGGTGCGCACGGTGGGATTGGTGAACCGGGAATACACATTGCCCGGCTCGCTGCCCGCAAAACGCGCGGCCGCTTCCGCGGCGCTGCGATAAACGAAGCTGGAGGTGGTGAAAATGGGCTCGCCGTGCTCGCCCTCCGCCGTGCGGTGCTGCCCAGCACGCACCGCGCGCGTATCGAACCCGTACTCGTCCCAGTCCTCGATCATTCCATTCCCCCTCGGGCACAAAAAAACCTGCCCGGTGTTGGCAGGAGCAGGCAGCGAATATATACGAACCGCATTGGCGGTGGGAAAAGCCTAAACCACGGGGGACACAGGGAACACGGGGAGAAGAAAATTGTTGCTCCCACAGGCAGGGGTAACCATTGATGGATTTTCCCCCGTGCTCCCCATGTCCCCCGTGGTGAAAGCTTTTTTCTTACCGATTGTTGTGCATCTCGATGGAGAAGTTCTCCGACTTCTCGCGCTTGTCCTTGGAGGCGTCATTACGGCTCGCCTCCAGCTTGCTCAGGTAGTCGGCATTGATGTCGCCGGTCACGTACTGGCCGTCGAACACCGAACAGTCGAAGCGCTCGATGCGGCGGCTGCCTTTGGCGGCGACGGCCTCGATGAGGTCTTCCAGGTCCTGGTAGACCAGCCAATCGGCGCCAATCTCAGCCGCGATGGCGGCCTCGTCGCGGTTGTGGCCGATGAGTTCGGCGGCGGTGGGCATGTCGATGCCGTACACATTAGGGAATCGCACCGGCGGCGCTGCGGAGGCGAAGTAGACCTTCCTGGCGCCGGATTCGCGGGCCATCTGGATGATCTGCTGGGAGGTAGTGCCGCGCACGATGGAGTCGTCCACCAGCAGTACGTTCTTGCCTTTGAACTCCAGGTCGATGGCGTTGAGCTTCTGGCGCACCGATTTCTTGCGCTGCTTTTGCCCCGGCATGATGAAGGTGCGCGCGATGTAGCGGTTCTTCACGAAGCCCTCGCGGTAGGGCACGTCGAGCTTGTAGGACAGCTGCAGGGCCGCGGTGCGGCTGGTGTCCGGGATGGGGATGACCACGTCGATGTCGTGGTTCGGAAAGACCTCGAGGATCTTCAGGGCGAGCTTCTCGCCCATGCGCATGCGCGCCTTGTACACAGAAATGCCGTCAATGATGGAATCGGGGCGTGCGAAATACACGTATTCGAAAATGCACGGCGCGTATTCAGGCTGACTGGCACACTGGCGGGCGTGGAAGCCACCGTGCTGGTCGATGAATACCGCCTCGCCCGGCTCCACGTCACGCAGCAACTGGAAGCCGAGGGCGTCGATGGCCACGCTCTCGGAGGCGACCATGTATTCGTCGCCTTCCACCGTCGCGCGCTTGCCCACCACCAGCGGGCGGATGCCATGGGGATCGCGAAAGGCGATGAGGCCGTTACCGGGGATCATGGCCACCACGGCGTAGGCGCCGCGCACGCGCCGGTGCACACCGGCCACCGCATCGAAGATATCGTCGTGATCGATTTTCAGCTTGCCGCAGCGCTGCAACTCGTGGGCGAAGACGTTGAGCAGGATCTCCGAATCGGAGTTGGTGTTGATGTGGCGCAGGTCTTCGCGGAAGACATCTTCCTGCAACTGGGTGGTGTTGGTCAGGTTGCCGTTGTGCGCAAGCGCGATGCCGTACGGGGAGTTCACGTAAAACGGCTGGGCCTCCGCCGAGGAGGAGCAGCCGGCGGTCGGGTAGCGCACGTGACCGATGCCGGTGTTACCGGTGAGGCGCACCATGTGCTCGGGCTGAAATACATCGCGTACCAGGCCGTTGTCCTTGCGCAGCAGCAGGCGGCCGCTGTCGCAGGTCATGATGCCTGCGGCGTCCTGGCCGCGGTGCTGGAGCACGGTCAGGCCGTCATACAGCGCTTGGGCAACGGGACTCTTGGCTACGATGCCGATGATGCCGCACATGAATGGATATTCCTCTGCAGGAGCTTTCTGCGTTGCGAATCAGCGATAACGGATATTCGACGCCACTTCCGGCGGCAGGTAGCCGCGCAGCCAAAGCGCCATATCCTCGAAATAATGAAGCAGGTACGACTGCCGCCACCAGTTGTCCTGGGGCATGGGGGTGAGACCGCCGAGCAGCACCAGCACCACCACGATGGCGTAGCCGCGCGCGAAACCGAAGCCCACGCCAATGACGCGATCGGTGCCGCTCAGGCCGGATTTCTTCACCAGTTCCGTGGCCAGGTGATTCACCAGTGCCGCCACCAGGATGGTGATCAGGAACAGCACGGCAATAGCCACCAGGAGTCGGCCCGTGGGGGAAGCGATGAACGGGCGCAGCAGGCGCTCGAATTCGTCGGCGAAGGTCAGTGTGACCCACACCGCCACGATCCAACCGGTGAGCGACAGGGCCTCACGGGTAAAGCCGCGCCACAGGCCGATGACGATCGAGGTTGCGATGACGGCGAGAATGACGTAGTCGACCCAGTTCATCGCGGGGCGTGGACATGAATGCGTTCAGGACGGGAGCCGCAGATTTTACCAGAGCTCGCCCCGCCGCGCGAAGCGATCACGGGTGGCTCATGACCACGGTGTCGACACCCAGCGCCTTGGCGACCTGGAGCTTCAGCGCATCGGCACGCTCACGCTGCGCCTCGGGACCGACGCGCACGCGATAGGCGAGCTTGCCGCCTTCCACCTTCACCTGCTCGACGAAGGCATCGAAGCCTTTGCTGCGCGCCTTGTCGCGCAGGGCCATGGCATTCGCGGCCTGGGCGAAGCTGCCGAGCTGCACCACCCACGCCTGCGGGGCATCCGTCGGCTTGAGCGCAGCGGCTGCCGGCTTGAGCGCAGCGGCTGCCGGCGTGACCGCAGGCTTGGCCGACTGTACCGGCTGTACCGGCGGGGCCGTCGCGAGGGTGGCGACGGATTCGGGCGCCGGCACGGCGGCGGCCTCGTAGGTCCGGGCCTGCTGCACCGAATCCACCACGCGGGCATCCGCACGTGCGGGTTCCGCGGGCAATTGCAGGGGGATATCGATGGTCTCGAATTCGGAATCAGGGCGCTCGGGGACGTTGCTGCCGTAGGAGGACATGCGCTGGTCATCGCCATCGAGCAGCATGGGGATGAAGATCACGGCCAGGGCCACCAGGACCACGGCCCCCGTCAGGCGTTTCTTGAGTTGTTCGTTCACCGCTCCCTCGCCTCCCTCAAACCGGCAGGTGTGTGCTCCCGGGGCGCGCCCGGCCGGACGTGCCGCGTGGGCGGATTATACGGAGCCTGCAAAGGCCTCCGCCACCGTATGGAAGGACCCGAACACCACCACACGGTCGCCGGGAGCCGCGTCCGCCAGTGCCCGCACCAGGGCCGCGGACACCCCGGGGAAGGTCTGCACGGCTCCGATCCCGGCCTCCTTCAGCACGCCGGCAACCCGCTCGGGCCCGGCGCCCCGGGCCCCGTCGAGCCCGGCCACGTACCAGGCATCCACCTGCGTGGCGAGCTGCGCCACCACGCCGGCCGCGTCCTTGTCGGCGAGCATGCCGATGACCAGGCGCGTGTGCCCGGTGCAGGGATGGGCGGCCAGGTTGCGCGCCAGTTCAGCGGCAGCGTGGGGGTTATGGCCCACGTCGAAGATGCGCGTGACCTCGCCCGGCAGCACCTGGAAACGCCCGGGCAGCTGCACGCTCGACAGGCCGGCGCGCACGTCCTGCTGGTACACCGGCAGGCGGGCGGTGAGTTGTTCCAGCACCATGAGCACGCCGGCCGCGTTCTGCGGCTGGGACACACCGCGCAGGGCGGGCAGCGGCAGGCCGTCGCGGCGTTGCAGGCGACCGCGCCACCACCATTGCCCGCCGTCCACGCCGTAGTCGAAATCGCGACCGAGGATCAGCAGCCCGGCACCCACGCGCTCCGCCTCGCTGGACAGCGCGGCGGGCGGATTGGGATCGCTGCACACCGCCGGGCGGCCGGCGCGGAAGATGCCGGCCTTCTCGCGGGCGATACGCTCGCGGTCGGGGCCGAGCCACTCGGTGTGGTCCACGTCGATGGGCGTGATCAGCGCCACGTCCGCATCGAGCAGGTTCACCGCATCGAGCCGCCCGCCCATGCCCACTTCCAGTACGGCCGCATCCAGGCCCGCCCGCTCCAGCAGGTCCAGGGCCGCCAGGGTGCCGAATTCGAAATAGCTCAGGGAGATGTCACCGCGCGCCTCATCGATGCGCGCGAAGGCCGCGCACAGGGCCTGGTCGGAGACCTCGGTGCCGTCGATGCGGATGCGCTCGTTGTAGCGCAGCAGATGGGGTGAGGTGTAGGTGCCGACCCGGTAACCAGCCGCGCGCAGGATGGCATCGAGCATGGCCACGCTGGAGCCCTTGCCGTTGGTGCCGGCCACGGTGATTACCGCATGGGAGGGCCGGCCCAACCCCATGCGCCTGAGCACCTCCCCCACCCGCTCCAGGCCCAGATCGATGGCCGTGGGATGCAGGGTCTCTTGCCAGGCCAGCCAGTCAGCGAGGGTTTGGTAGCGCATGGGAGAAAAGGACAAACACGGGGGACACGGGGAACACGGGGGATTTCATGGGTTCCGGGGGCAATCCGCGTAGGAGCGGCCTCAGGCCGCGATGGGTTCGGTCTACCACATCACCGCGGCCCGAGGCCGCTCCTACAACACCAATACGTCCCCGTGTCCCCCGTGGTTCAATCTTGTCTCTTCACGCCGCCGGCAACTGCTGCAGCATGGTGAGCACGCGGGCGAGGCGGTCGCGCATTTCGCGGCGGTCGACGATCATGTCGATGGCGCCGTGTTCGAGCAGGAATTCGCTGCGCTGGAAGCCTTCCGGGAGGGTCTCGCGCACGGTCTGTTCGATGACGCGCGGGCCGGCGAAGCCGATGAGGGCGCCGGGCTCGCCGACGTTGATGTCACCGAGCATGGCGAGGCTCGCCGATACGCCGCCCATGGTGGGATCGGTGAGCACGGAGATGAACGGGATGCCGCGCTCGGACAGGCGCGCCAGGGCCGCCGAGGTCTTGGCCATCTGCATGAGCGAGAACAGGGCCTCCTGCATGCGCGCGCCGCCCGAGGCGGAGAAGCACACCAGCGGGATGTTTTCCTCGATGCACACGTTCACGGCGCGCACGAAGCGTTCCCCCACCACCGAGCCCATGGAGCCTCCCATGAAGCTGAACTCGAAGGCGCAGGCCACCAGCGGCACGCCCTTCACGCGGCCCTTCATGGCGATGAGCGCATCGCTCTCGTTAGTCACCTTTTGCGCCTGGAGCAGGCGATCCTTGTAACGCTTGCTGTCCTTGAACTTGAGCGCATCCACCGGCTGCACGTTGGCCGCCAGTTCCACGCGCGGTTCGGGGTCGAGAAAGCTGTCCAGGCGCCGGCGCGCGCCAATGCGCATGTGCTGGCTGCACTTGGGACAGACATCCAGGTTGCGCTCCAGTTCGGCGCGATAGAGCACGGCGTTGCAGCCGGGGCACTTGGCCCACAGGCCTTCCGGTACAGTCTTCTTGACCGTGCCTTCCGTGCGTTCGGTGCGAATATGGGTGGGGACGAGACGTTTCAGCCAACTCATGGCGGATCCTCCGGTGCCGCGTGCGCGGCTTCTTTTATTGGTTATGCGCTGCGGTCGCCGCATCCATGGCGCGGCGCAATTCGTTCAGGAAGGCTGCGGCCGTTTCCGGTATGCGCTCGGGCTGACCGTCCAGCGCGCCGATGCGGCTCACCAGGGCACTGCCCACGATCACGGCGTCGGCGACGGTGGCGAGACGGGCCGCCGACTCGGCGTCGCGGATACCGAAACCGACGCCCACCGGCAGCGCGGTGTGCTTGCGGACCTCTTCGAGGCGTGCCGCCACTTCCGCGGTGTCCAGATGTGCCGCGCCGGTCACGCCCTTCACGGACACGTAGTAGATGAACCCACCCGCCGCCTCACAGATGCGCGCCATGCGCTCGGGCGCGGTGGTGGGCGCGAGCAGGAAGATCGGATCCACGCCGCGCCGTTGCAGTGCCGCCAGGAAATCCTCGGCCTCCTCGGGCGGCAGGTCCACCGTGAGCACGCCGTCCACGCCGGCCTCGGCCGCCGCCGCGGCAAAGGTCTCGTAACCCATCACCTCGACGGGGTTGAGGTAGCCCATGAGCACGACGGGCGTGTGCGCGTCGTCCTTGCGGAATGCGCGCACCATGTCGAGCACCTGGCGCAGGGACACATGGTGGCGCAAGGCGCGCTCGGCGGCGTGCTGGATGACCGGGCCGTCCGCCATGGGGTCGGAAAACGGCACGCCCAGTTCGATGACATCGGCGCCGGCCTGCACCATGGCGTGCATGAGCGGCACGGCCACGGACGGCTCCGGGTCACCCGCAGTGACATAGGGAATGAGCGCAGTGCGGCCCTCGGCGCGCAGCTCGGAAAAACGCTTGGCGATACGGCTCATACGACGATTCCTTCCAGCGCCGCCACCGTATGGATGTCCTTGTCGCCGCGCCCCGAGAGACTGACGACGATGAACTTGTCCTTGCCGAGGGTGGGCGCGAGCTTCATGGTGTAGGCCAGTGCGTGGCTGGACTCGAGCGCCGGCATGATGCCTTCGGTGCGCGTCAGCGAGTGGAAGGCGGCCAGCGCCTCCTGGTCGGTGATGGGCACGTACTGGGCCCGTCCCGTGTCCTTCAGCCAGCAGTGTTCGGGGCCGACGCCGGGATAGTCGAGACCGGCGGAGATGGAGTGGGTCTCGATGATCTGGCCGTCCTCGTCCTCCATCAGGTACATGCGGTTGCCGTGCAGTACGCCGGGCCGGCCGGCGTTGAGGGGCGCCGCATGACGGCCGGTCTCGATGCCATCCCCCGCCGCCTCCACACCGTACATGGCGACTTCCGGGTCATTGAGGAATTCGTAGAACAGGCCCATGGCGTTGGAGCCGCCGCCCACGGCGGCCACCAGCGCGTCGGGCAGACGGCCTTCGTGCTCCAGCGCCTGGCCGCGCGCCTCGCGGCCGATGATGGCCTGGAAGTCGCGCACCATGGCCGGGTACGGGTGCGGGCCCGCCACCGTGCCGATGATGTAGAAGGTGTTGTCCACGTTGGTGAGCCAATCGCGCATGGCCTCGTTGAGCGCATCCTTGAGGGTGCGCGAGCCCGAGGTCACGGGCACCACGGTGGCGCCCAGCAGCTTCATGCGGAACACGTTGATCTTCTGGCGCTCGATGTCGTCGGCGCCCATGTACACCACGCATTCCATGCCGAGGCGCGCGGCGACCGTGGCGGTGGCGACGCCGTGCTGGCCGGCGCCGGTCTCGGCGATGACGCGGGTCTTGCCCATGCGCTTGGCGAGCAGGGCCTGGCCCACGGTGTTGTTGATCTTGTGCGCGCCGGTGTGGTTCAGGTCTTCGCGCTTCAGGTAGATGCGTGCGCCGCCCAGTTCCTTCGTCCAGCGCTCGGCGAAATACAGGGGCGACGGCCGGCCCACGAATTCGTGCAGGTCATGATCGAGCTCGGCCATGAACTGCGGGTCGTGGATGTAGCGGTGATAGGCCTCGGTCAGCTCCTGGAGCGGACCCATCAGGGTCTCGCCCACGAAGCGCCCGCCGTAGGGGCCGAAATGGCCGCGCTCGTCCGGCAGCTCCTGCAGGTTTTCCCAGTTCTTGTCAGCGTGCACTGTCGATTCCTCGCATGAAGGCGGCCATCTTCTCGATGGACTTGATGCCCTTGGCCGCTTCGACGCCGCTGCTCACGTCCACGCCCCAGGGGCGCACGGTGCGGATGGCGTCGGCAATGTTGTTTGGGTCCAGCCCGCCGGCCAGCACCAGCGGCCGGGAAAGCCGCGCGGGCAGCCGGTCCCAGTCGAAGCGCATGCCCGTGCCGCCGGGGACCTCGGGGTGGTAGGCGTCCACCAGCAGCGCGCGTGCATCGGCGTATTCCTCTGCCGCGGCCGCCAAATCACAGCCCGGCCGCATGGCCAGTGCCTTCAGGTAGGGACGCCGGAAGGCGCGGCAGTACGCCGGTGGTTCGTTGCCGTGGAACTGCAACAGGTCCAGCGGCAGGGCGTCGAGCACGGCGTTCACGTCCTCGGGCGGCGCATCCACGAACAAGCCCACGGTGGTGACGAAGGCCGGCAGGGTCGCCAGGATGGCCTGCGCCTGTGCCACATCCACGGCGCGCGGACTCTTTGTGTAGAACACCAGGCCGATGGCGTCGGCGCCCAGGGACGCGGCGCGCAGACCGTCCTCGGGCCGGGTGATGCCGCAGATTTTCACGCGCGTACGCGCGACGGATTCGCCGTGCATAGAAGCCGAGCAGATTACCAGACCAGGGGGGGCGGTGAAAGCTGCGGCAGGCCAAAGCGCGCCGGATAACCTACGCCCACGAGGTAGAGCCCGTGGGGCGGCGCCGTGACACCGCCCACGGTGCGGTCACGGGCCTCCAGCACCTCTCGCGCCCACCCGGGGGCGTGCTCGCCGGCGCCGATGGCCGACAGCACGCCGGCGATGTTGCGCACCATGTGGTGCAGAAAGCCGTTGGCCTCCGCCTCCAGCACGGTGTACGGGCCGTGGCGCTGCACCTCCAGGCGGTACAGCGTCCGCACCGGGCTCTTCGCCTGGCAAGCCACGGCGCGGTAAGAGGAAAAATCGTGTTCGCCGAGCAGATGACGTGCGGCCTCGGCCATGCGCCCGACATCCAGTTCACGGTAGTCCCAGGTGACCCGCTGGGCGAGAAAGGTGGGCCGCACCGGGCGCGAGAAGATCACGTAGCGGTAGGCGCGGCGCTCGGCGGAGAAGCGCGCATGAAAGTCGTCCGCCACGGGACAGGCCCAAAGCACGCACACATCCTTGGGCAGGTTGGCGTTGATGCCGTACACCCACGCCCGCTCGCTGCGCTCGGCGGTGGTGTCGAAGTGCACCACCTGTCCGCTGGCATGCACCCCGGCGTCGGTACGGCCGGCGCCGACGATGCTCACCGGCTGGTCGGCAACCGTGGAGACGGCGGATTCCAAGGCGCCTTGCACCGTGCGCACGGAATGAGCCTGCGCCTGGTAGCCCCTGAACTTGCTGCCGTCGTATTCGATGCCGAGTGCTATGCGCATGGAGGATTTTTGACGCAGAGACACAGAGAACCCGAAAGCTTGGGAAAAAAGGGAGGGCGCAAAGCACGCTGGAGATTTGTCTCTCCACGTTCTCTGCGCCCTCTGTGTTCTCTGCGCCTCTGCGTTCGATTTTCTCTTGGAATCAGGCGATCTGCTGGAGGAGTTCCTCGGCCTGTTGCTTCTGGGTGGAGTCGCCTTCCTGCATGACCTCGTCGAGCAGGTTGCGCGCACCGTCGCTGTCGCCCATGCCCACGTAGGCACGGGCGAGGTCGAGCTTGGTGTCCACCTCGTTGATGTCACCCAGCATCAGGTCGTTGCCGTCTTCTTCTGCCGGGAGATCCATGTCGGCCAGGTTCAGCTCACCGGCAGGCTCCGTTGCGCTGGTGCCGAGATCGAGACTGTCGAGATCGAAGCTGCCCAGATCGAAGCCGCCGTCGTCTTGCGACAACCCGCCGTCGCCGGGTGCTGTGTCGGCGGTGAGATCAAGATCGCCCAGTTCCAGGTCCGCGCCTACGGCGGTCGCCGCCGGCTCGGCTTGTTCAGGTTGGTCCAGCGCCAGGTCACCCAACTCGAAGTCAGGCGTTTCCACCCCGGCGGGTTCGATGGCGGCCGGGGCCGGTTCGTCGAGTGCCAGGCCACTCAGGTTCATCTCCGGCATGGCCGGCTCGGCCTCTGCGGCGGGCTCATCCAGTGACAGATCAACCAGGCCCGCATCGGGCATCGCCGCTTCTTCGGCCTCGGCATTTGGCGCTGCCGGTTCATCCAGCGCGAGACCACCCAGGTCGAAATCCAGGTCCGCAACCGCGGCTGGGGCGGCCGATGCCGGCGCAGGCGTCGCGGCGTCGGTGGCCAAGTCACCCAGGTCCAGATCGAAGCCCGTCTCCTCCACCGGTGCGCTGGGTGCTGCCGAGGCGGCAGGTGCTGCCTTGGGCGCCAGATCTTCCAGATCGGAGAAATCCACCCCCAGGTCGAGGTTGAACTCGCTGCCGCCGCCGCCGGACTCCATCTCCTCGGTCAGGGCGTCCAGGTCGAGACCGATGTCCAGTACCTCGTTGTCCAGGCGCGCGTCGGCGTGGTCCGGTCCCGGTGCCGGCGCCTCTGGCGCTTTGGCGAACAAGGCGTGATCGGGGAGCAGTTCGTGGCCCAGCACCAGCGCCTTGTCCCACAGCGGGCCGGAACCGTTCAGCAGCGCGTGGGTCTTGAGGGCCTCGGCCTCGAACTTGGTCTTGTCCTTCGTGGCGTGGTAGACCTCGAGCAGCTTCACGTGCAGCTCGGGGCGCTCCGGGTTGTGCTTGAGGGCGTCCTGGACCAGGTCTTCGGCCTGCTGATAGCGCTGATAGGCCATGTAGACGTCGGCCTCGGTCAGCGGATCGACCTCGGAATCCTCGGTCTGGATGTCGCCCATGCCGCTGACAGCGAAGTCGCTGAAAAACGAGCTCTCTTCCGCGCCCTTACCCTCGGCGGCCTTGGCCTTCATCATGGATGGCGTACCGCCCATGAGGATGCTCTCGGTGAAGTTCCCACCGCTGCGGCGGCGGCGGATGATCAGAACCAGCAGGGTGACCAGGGCCACACCCAACAGGAGGAACAGGCCCGAGTACACCGGATTGGCCAGCAGGTCGTCGAGCAGGGTCGGTTCCGGCTGCGGCTCGGGTACGACCACCGGGCGCTTCGGTGCGGGCTTCCTGGCCGGCTTGACTGCTTCAGGTTTGGCCGCTTCCCCGGCCTTGGGTGCGGCGGTTTCTGCGGCAGGCGCTGCACCGGGCTTCGCCGGCTCGATCTCGCCGGGTGTACCGGCAACTGCGGCGGCGGTCGCTTCGCCGCTGGCTGTAGGCGCGACCTCCACCTTCTCGCCTTCGAGCGTGATGCCGGCGCCGGCCTTCACACCCGTACCGGCCGCTGGCGCAGCGCGCGCCACATCCTGCTGACCCTGACCGGCAAGCTGGCGCTGCAAGGCGGCGAGATTGTCGTCCTGCAGCGACAACAGGCGCTGCATGTCCGCGATCTGGCCCTCGAGCTCCTCGACGCGCTGACGGAGCTGTTCACTCTCCTGCTTGCTGGCGGCACCGGCCTCCTGGGCAAGCAACAGTTCCTGCTTGAGGCTGGCCAGGGTGCCGGCTTCACCCGCGGCGGTACCGGAGGCCTCGGCCTTGCCGGCTTCTGTCGTCTCGGGGGCGACCAGCTTCAGGCGCGGCTCATCCGGCTTCACCGCGGCGGTGCCGCGCGGTACGGCGCCGGTACCGCTGGGCGCCCGGCTGCCCGCCTTAGCGGCGGCCTGCTGTTTGAAATCCTGCCACTCGCGGTCCTGACGGGCGACCTCACGCGCGGCCTCAGCACGGCTCATGGCCCGCAGCAGGGCCGGATCGAGGCGCAGCACCGTTCCCGCCTTGAGGCGGTTCACGTTGCCCTCTTCAAATGCGTCGGGGTTGCCCTTGAGCAGCGCCATCATCACCTGCGGGGTGCTGTAAGAACGCGGCCGCATCGTCTTGGCGATGCTCCACAGGGTCTCATTACCCTTGACGGGACCGTAGCGAAGGCCATCCCCGGACAGGGCCCCGCCCTTGCCGGTCTTGGGCGCGGTACTGGCGCGCTTGGTGGTGCGTGCGGGCTTGGCGCCGGTCGCCGCGGGCGTCTGCACCGCCGGCGGCACCTCCTTCTTCATGAGCTCGGGCGGGTCGAGCAGCACGGTGTAATCGCGCAGCAGGCGCCCGGAGCGCCAGTTGACTTCGAGGAGGAAATCCAGGAACGGCTCGCGTACGGGGCGATCCGTGACCGCGTTGATGTAATACGTGCCGTTGGGTCGCTGGGCGACGGAAAATTCAATGGCGAGCAGCGCCGCCGGACGTTCGAGACCGACCTGCTGGAAGGATTCGGCGGAGGCCAGGGAGACGACGATGCTCGGCACGTCGTCGGGGGCCACCGACAGCAGGTCGATTTCCGCAGCGAGGGGCTGGTTCAGGGCCGAACGGAGATGAATATCGCCGAGCCCCAAGGAATAGGCCGCCGCCGGAAGGCATAGCAGGGCCAGCAAAATCGATTTTAGCTTCCGCAAGTTCCGCACTCCCTCAGGCGCCGCTGGCGGCCGGCAACCGGTTCAGAACCATTTCCCGTCCGCAGGTTTGGTGCCGAAACTTATCAAACCGCTTTAGTTGTAGCAACTAACCATGTCTCACGAGAGGTTTTTTGCTAACTGCTCCGCAATTTGGATGCAGTTCAAAGCCTGCCTTCGGACGTTCTCTGTGACCACCCAAAAATCCAGCCCGCGGGGGTGGCTCAGGTCCTCCCGGAGCCGGCCGACCCACACCGGATCCTGCCCCGCCGCCTCGGTGACCGGCGTCGGAAAACCGTCGGCCCCGTGCTCGTCCAGCACCTCCACACCCGGCGCCGCTTCCAGCAGGGTGCGGGCACGGCCGACATCGAGCTTGTCGCAGGTCTCCAGGTGCACGGCCGCCGAATGGCCGAAAAAAACCGGGGCGCGCACGGCGGTCGCGTTGACCCCGAGCCCGGGCAGGCCGAGCACGCGGCGCAGCTCCGTAAGAAATTTCATTTCTTCGCGGGTATACCCGTTGTCGAGAAACGTGTCCACCTGGGGCAGCAGATTAAAGGCAATTTGCCTAGGGAAGACCTTCGGCTCGATGGGGCGCACGTTGAGCAGATTGGCCGTTTGTTTCGCCAGCTCCTCCACCCCCGCGCGCCCGGCGCCGGACACGGCCTGCAAGGTCACGACATTGACGCGTGTGAGGCCAGCCGCTTCATGGAGCGGCTTGAGCGCGACCGCCAGGGCAATGGTGCCGCAGGAGGGGCTGCTGACCATCCGGCGTTCGGAAACCCCGGCCAGCGCCTGTGGATTCACCTCGGCCACCACCAGCGGCACGTCCGGTTCGCCACGAAACTGCGGCGAGCTGTCGATCACCACGGTACCTGCCGCAGCGGCGGCGGGCGCGTGACGCGCCGCCAGTTCCGCACCCGCACAGAAGAACGCCAGGCGGATGCCGGAAAAATCGAAGCCCTCGATGGCCTGGACGCGCACGTGACTGCCGCGGAATTCCACGCGGCCACCGGCCCCCTCGCCGGGAGCCAGCAACGCCAGTTTCCCCACCGGAAACTCGCGCTCCTCGAGCAATTGCACCAGGGCCTCGCCCACCAGCGTGTCCGGCCCGACGACAGCGACGTTCATTTTCTCAGGCATGGTCAAGAAAAAAGACTCACCACAAAAAGACTAACCACGGGGGACACGGGGGGTGAACAGCAGACAGCGCCGCCCCACCCCGCTCAGGTTCACACACAGTGTGAGCCTCTCCTGAGAAAGACACATTCTGCCCCGCGCTCCCCGTGTCCCCCGTGGTTGATCTTTCTCACCCCTCCAGCAGGATGCGCAGCATGCGGCGCAGGGGCTCGGCGGCGCCCCACAGGAGCTGGTCGCCCACGGTGAAGGCGGTGAGGTATTCGGGGCCCATGTTGAGCTTGCGCAGGCGGCCTACAGGTACGGTGAGCGTGCCGGTGACGGCGGCCGGGGTCAGGTCTCGCATTGTAACGTCACGGTCGTTGGGCACCACCTTCACCCACTGATTGTGCTCGGCGATGATGCTTTCGATCTCGTTGAGCGGCACGTCCCTGGTCATCTTGATGGTCAGTGCCTGGCTGTGGCAGCGCATGGCGCCGATGCGCACGCACAGGCCGTCGATGGGGATCGGGCGATCGGAGCGGCCGAGGATCTTGTTGCACTCCACCTGCGCCTTCCACTCTTCCTTGGACTGGCCCGATTCCAGGGGCACGTCGATCCACGGGATGAGGCTGCCCGCCAGCGGCACCGGCCAGGCGTCGGTGGGATAGGCGTCCGAGCGGATGAAATCGGCGACCTTGCGGTCGATCTCCAGGATGGCCGCGGCCGGGTCGTCCACCAGCGCCTTCACTTCGTTGTTGATGGCGCCCATCTGCTGGATCAGTTCGCGCATGTTGCGCGCGCCGGCGCCGGAGGCCGCCTGGTAGGTCATGGGCGTGATCCACTCGATGAGGTCCTGCTCGAACAGGCCGCCGATGGCCATGAGCATGAGCGACACGGTGCAGTTGCCGCCCACGTAGGTCTTCACACCCTTGGCCAGGCCGTCCTTGATGACGTTCTTGTTCACCGGGTCGAGGATGACGATGGCCTCGTCCTTCATGCGTAACGTGGAGGCGGCGTCAATCCAGTAACCGTTCCAGCCGGACTCGCGCAGCTTGGGGTAGATCTCCTTGGTGTAATCACCGCCCTGGCAGGAGATGATCACCTCCATGGCCTTCAGCTCGTCGATGCTGCGGGCGTCCTTCAGCGGCGGCACGTCCTTGCCGATGGCCGGACCCTTGCCGCCCGGATTCGAGGTGGTGAAGAACACCGGATCGATGAGTTCGAAATCCTTCTCGGCGCGCATGCGATCCATGAGCACCGAACCCACCATGCCACGCCAACCGATCAACCCTACGCGCTTCATTTCGCTACCTCACTTAATCACGGGATAAACGCGGAGGTCGCGGAGACGCGGAGGTCGCGGAGAAAACCATTGCCCATTGATTTCCTCTGCGTCCTCCGCGCCTCCGCGCACTCCGCGTTGCTATTCATCTCAGAGTGCCGCCACGATGGCGGCGCCCATGTCGGCGGTACCGACTTTCTTGCAGCCTTCAGTCCAGATGTCCACGGTGCGCAGGCCCTGGTCGAGGACCTTGGACACCGCTGCGTCCAGGCGATCGGCCAGGGCCGCTTCGTTCAGGGTGTAGCGCAACATCATCGACACGGAGAGGATGGTGGCGATGGGATTGGCGATGCCCTGACCCGCGATGTCCGGGGCCGAGCCGTGGATGGGCTCGTACATGCCCTTGCCGTTGGCATCCAGGGACGCCGAGGGCAGCATGCCGATGGAGCCGGTGAGCATGGAGGCCTCGTCCGAGAGGATGTCGCCGAACATGTTGTCGGTGAGCATCACGTCGAACTGCTTGGGATTGCGCACCAGCTGCATGGCGGCATTGTCCACGTACATGTGGCTCAGTTCCACCTCGGGATACTCACGTGCCACGTCGATCACGATCTCGCGCCACAGCTCCGTGCATTCGAGCACGTTGGCCTTGTCGATGGAGCACACCTTGCGGTTGCGCTTCATGGCGATGTCGAAGGCGGCCTTGGCGATGCGGCGGATCTCGCTCTCGCTGTAGACCAGGGTGTTGAAGCCCTCGCGTTCACCCTGCGCGTTGGTGCGAATACCCCGCGGCTGGCCGAAGTAAATGCCGCCGGTAAGCTCGCGCACGATCATGATATCCAGCCCCGCGACCACCTCCGGCTTCAGTGTGGAAGCGGAAGCGAGCTGCGCATACACCTGCGCCGGGCGCAGGTTGGCGAACAGCTCCAGGCCCTTGCGGATGCCCAGCAGGCCCTTTTCCGGGCGTACCGCGATGGGCAGCGGCTCCCACTTGGGACCGCCCACGGCGCCGAGCAGCACCGCATCGGCCGCCTTGGCCAGCGCCAGCGTGGCATCGGGCAGCGGATGGCCCGCGGCGTCGTAACCGGCGCCACCGATATGGCCGTGCTCCATCTCCACCTTCAGGCCGAACCTGTCCCGCAGCGCCTCGAGCACCTTCACGGCCTCGGCGACAATCTCCGGCCCAATACCGTCACCCGGCAGTACAGCAATCTTCTTCGTCATTCTTCCACTTCCGTCGTTATAACGCGGAGGTCGCGGAGGCGCGGAGGTCGCGGAGAAAATCATTCATTTCGATCCTCCGCGTTCTCCGCACCTCCGCGTTCTCCGCGTTCAATTCGTCAGCCCGCGTAGGTCGGGTTATGCTGGGCAAGCGACCTACATCTACATTCCGTCATATAACGCAGAGGACGCGGAGAAAACCATTCATCTCGTTCTCCTCCGCGTACTCCGCGTCTCTGCGTTCTCCGCGTTTCGTTCAATTCGTCAAGCGAACAGCCAGGGCGCTTCGGCGCGGCGCTTGGCTTCGTAGGCGCGGATGGCGTCCACGTGCTGCAAGGTCAGGCCGATGTCGTCGAGGCCTTCGAGCAGGCAGTGCTTGCGGAACGGGTCCACCTCGAAACGGATCACCTCGCCCGCAGGCGTGGTGAGGGTCTGGGCGTCCAGGTCCATCGCCAATCGGTAGCCTTCGCTCGCGGCCACTTCCTTGAACAACTGGTCCACCTTGGCCTCGTCGAGCACGACGGGCAGGATGCCGTTCTTGAAGCAGTTGTTGAAGAAGATGTCGGCGAACGAGGGCGCAATGATGACCCTGAAGCCGTAGTCCAGCAAGGCCCACGGGGCGTGTTCGCGGCTGGAGCCGCAGCCGAAGTTCTGGCGTGCGAGCAGGATCTGCGCCCCCTGGTAGCGGGGCTGGTTGAGCACGAAGTCCGGGTTGAGCGGCCGGACGCTGTTGTCCATGCCGGGCTCGCCCACGTCCAGGTAGCGCCACTCGTCGAAGAGATTCGGCCCGAAGCCCGAGCGCTTGATGGACTTCAAAAACTGCTTGGGAATGATGGCGTCCGTGTCCACGTTCGCCCGATCGAGCGGCGCCACAGTCCCGTTCAATGTCACCAACTTATCCATTTACTCTTTCCTCGGGATAAACGCGGAATGCGCGGAGGGCGGAGGACGCGGAGAAAACCATTTGTTCTGTTCTCCGCGTTCTCCGCGCCTCCGCGTTCTCCGCGTTTTGTCATGACCAGTTACGCACGTCCACGAAATGCCCGGCTACCGCCGCCGCTGCGGCCATGGCGGGGCTGACCAGGTGGGTACGGCCGCCGGCGCCCTGGCGTCCCTCGAAGTTGCGGTTCGAGGTGGAGGCGCAGCGTTCGCCCGGCTCCAGGCGGTCGGCGTTCATGGCCAGGCACATGGAGCAGCCGGGCTCGCGCCATTCGAAGCCGGCCTCGATGAACACCTGGTCGAGCCCCTCGGCCTCGGCCTGCTGCTTCACCAGACCGGAACCGGGCACGATGAGCACCTGCTTCACGTTGGCGGCCTTCTTCCTGCCCTTCACCACTTGCGCGGCGGCGCGCAGGTCTTCGATGCGCGAGTTGGTGCAGGAGCCGATGAAGACCTTGTCCACGGCGATCTGCTCGATGGGCGTGTTGGCCGTGAGGCCCATGTACTTGAGGGCGCGGCGCATGCCGTCGGCCTTCACGGCATCCGGTTCGTTGGCCGGATCGGGCACCTTGCCGTCCACGGCGACCACCATCTCGGGCGAGGTGCCCCAGGTGACCTGCGGACGGATGGTCGTCGCATCGATGCGCACCACGCGGTCGAACTGCGCGTCCGCATCGGACTTGAGATCGAACCAGGCGGACACGGCCTTGTCCCACGCGTCTCCCTTCGGAGCGTAAGGCTTGCCAAAGACGTACTCGACGGTCTTTTCGTCCACCGCCACCATGCCCGCGCGGGCGCCGGCCTCGATGGCCATGTTGCACACGGTCATGCGCCCCTCCATGGACAGGTCGCGGATGGCCTCGCCGCCAAACTCGATGGCGTAGCCGGTGCCGCCCGCGGTGCCGATCTCGCCGATGATGGCCAGCACGATGTCCTTGGCGGTGACGCCCGGGCCCACCTTGCCGTCCACGGAGACGAGCATGGCCTTGGACTTTTTCTGCAACAGGCACTGGGTGGCGAGCACGTGCTCCACCTCGGAGGTGCCGATGCCGTGGGCCAGCGCGCCGAAGGCGCCGTGGGTGGAGGTGTGGGAGTCGCCGCACACCACGGTCATGCCGGGGAGCGTGCCGCCCTGCTCCGGTCCCACCACGTGCACGATGCCCTGACGCAGGTCATCCATGCGGAATTCGTTGATGCCGAAGTCGGCACAGTTCTGATCCAGGGTCTGCACCTGGAGGCGGGCGATCTCGTCGCTGATCGCCGCGATGCCGCCCTTGCGCTCGGGCGGGGTGGTGGGCACGTTGTGATCGGGCGTGGCGATGACCGAACCCACCCGCCACGGCGTGCGCCCCGCCAGGCGCAGGCCCTCGAAGGCCTGGGGCGAGGTCACCTCGTGCACCAGGTGCCGATCGATATAGAGAAGGCAGGTGCCGTCCTCGTCACAGCGCACCACGTGCGCATCCCACAACTTGTCGTAAAGCGTCTTGCCGCTCATGGGCGTACTCCGTTGATACTGCGCGAAAAGCTATTAACCACGGGGGACACGGGGAACACGGGGGGTGAACATCAGACACCGCCGCCCACCCCGCTCAGGTTCGCACGCAGTGTGAGCCTCTCCTGAGAGAAAGACACATTCTTCCCCGTGTTCCCCGTGTCCCCCGTGGTTAATCTCTTCCCCGCCACGGCTTGATTCGAAGTGCGAGTCTACGTAGGCTGGATTCATTACTCCAATTCATCTTTTTCATAGAATCCATTCCTGACAGGCATCCGGTATGGACATCCCGAATCTCCAGGCCTTCGTGGCCGTGGCCGATAGCGCCTCCTTTTCCGCCGCCGCGACGCGGCTGTATCTGACCCAGCCGGCGGTGAGCAAGCGCATCACCGCCCTGGAGCAGGAACTGGGCAGCCCCTTGTTCGACCGCATCGGTCGGCAGGTATCGCTCACCGAGGCCGGGCGCGCGCTGCTGCCGCGGGCGCGGCATATTCTGGAGGCGGTGGAGGACAGCCGCCGTGCGCTGTCCAACCTTTCCGAACGGGTGGAGGGACCGTTGTCCTTCGGCACCAGCCATCACGTGGGTCTGCACCACCTGCCGCCGCTGCTGCGCGCCTTCACGGCACGCCATCCGGCGGTGGACCTGGACATCCGTTTCCTGGAGTCGGAGGAGGCCTGCCAGGCCGTGCTGCATGGCGACCTGGAACTGGCGGTGGTCACCGTGCCGGAACCGGCCCCCGCCAATCTCGCCAGCCGTGTACTGTGGGACGACCCGCTCGCGGTGGTGGTGGGCCGTGACCACCCGCTCGCCACGCGCAAACGCGTGAGCCTGGAGGCGCTGGCCGAATCGCCCGCCGTGCTGCCTGGCCAGGGCACGTTCACCCGCGCCCTGGTGGAATCCGCCTTCGCTGAGCGCGGGCGGCATCCTACCGTGAAGCTCTCGACCAATTACCTGGAGACCATCAAGATGCTGGTCTCAGTGGGCCTCGGCTGGAGCGTGTTGCCGCTTACCCTGGTCGATGACGACACCGTGGTGCTGCGCGTGCCGGACCTGGCCCTGATGCGCCATCTGGGCGTGGTGCACCATGCATCGCGCACCCTGTCGAACGCCGGGCGCGCCATGCTGCGCCTGCTGGAAGGCGACCCATGACGGGATTCTTCACTCTCGGCGGCTGGTATGCGGATCCCTGTCCCGCGGAGGCGGCCCGGCAGGCCCTGGCCGCCGTGGAGCAGCGCGAACAGGCGCTGCGCCGCCGCGGCCGTGGATCTTTCGTGCTGCGGCTCTCCGCCATGCTGGCACACGCCACGCTGGGGGACGACGTGGAAGCGGAATACGAACGCCTGGCGGCCCTGGCCGCACGCCGTCACACCCGTGCGCAGGCGCTGGTGGAACTCGTCTATGGGCAGATCCTCATGTCCCGTCGCCGAGCGGGCGCCATGGTCCATCTCGATCGCGGCTTTGCCCTGGCAAGGCATCTGCTCGCACCGGATGACTATTTCGTGGTGCTCAAACGCCACGCCCTGCTCGCCTTGCTACCCCCGGCCGATCTGCCCGGTGCCCCCCTTGCGGATTTGCTCACCACGGCGCGCGTGATGGCCCGCCTGGGGATACGACGTGAGCCGCATCCGCACGACCCCGGGGATACCTTCGGCTGACCAGAGGGCTCGCTGCGCCATCCCCGATGGCACCAAGCGGGCACTATGCTTAGCGCAACGATGTTCCTCCAAGGTTTTGCTACGGGTCGAATCGCCCCATTGCTCCCCTATGGACGATGTGAACATCAGCGAGGTATCGGCCCAGATTTCCGCCCTGGAACAAACACAGCGGGAAACCGCGGATGAGCGCGATCGGCTTGCGCGCAAGCTGATGGAGACCGAGGTCGAGTTGCGGCGACGCGCCGCCCAGATGGCGCACGCGGAGCAGCTTGCGCGGGTCGGTTATTGGTATGCGGACCTTCGCAACAATCGCGTGTTCTGGTCCGAGGGCCTGTCCCAACTGCTCGGCGTGCCCGCCGAACCACAACATCACCCGTTCGGGGCGATTTATCGTTTCGTGCATCCCGATGACCGGGCCCGCGTCGCCCGCGCCGTCGCCGATGCCCTGAAGGCGAAGTCGGTCTACGAAGTCCGATTCCGCGCCCGCGCCAAGGGCAAAGAACACCAGGTGCGCATCCGTGGCGAATTCGCCTTCGATTCGGCCGGCGAGCCGGTAGCCAATTTCGGTGTCGGGCAGGACGTGACCGGCCTGGCACAGGCGGAGCAGGCCTTGCACGAGAGCCAGAATCGCTATCGCCAGCTTGCCGCAGAACTGGAGTTGATCTATCAAACCGCGCCCATCGGTCTGTGCGTGGTGAACAAGGAACTGCGTTTCGTACACATCAATGAACGCCTGGCCGAGATAAACGGTGTCCCGGTCGCAGCGCATCTGGGTAAGACCGTGCGCGAGGTGGTCCCGGACGTCGCCCTGCACAACGAGGCGCTGCTGCGCCGGGTACTGGAGACCGGCGAACCCGTACTCGACTCCGAACTGACGGCCGAGACCCCCGCACAGCCCGGCATGCGCCGCACCTGGCTCAACCAATACTGGCCTTTGCGCGACGACGACGGCGAGGTCTACGGCGTCAACGTGGTAGCGGAAGAGGTCACGGACCGCCGTTCGCTCGAAGAGTCGCGCCAACGGGAGCGTGAGTTCCGCACCCTGGCGGAAAACTCCTCGGACATGATCGTGCGCTTCGACCGCTTGCTGCGCCGGGTCTACGTCAACCCCGCATTCGAACGCCTCCTGGACAAACCCCGGGCGGCACTGCTTGGCAAACGCAATCGTGAAATCGGTCTGCCCGATGAGACTGCCGGTTTTCTCGACCAGCTACTCGAACAGGTCTTCACCAGCGGACGTGCACAGACCGCTGAAGTGACGCTGCCCACACCGACCGGCCCGCGGGTGATCGATTCACGCCTGGTGCCCGAATTCGGCGCCGGCGGACAGGTGGAGACCGTGCTCGGCATCAGCCGCGATATCACTGAACGAAAGCGTGCCGAGGAGGCGCTGCGGGATAGCGAGAAAAAATACCGCGAGGTGGCGGAAAACATTTACGAAGGGATCTGGATCATCGACAAGGACGAAAACACCACCTTCGTGAACACGCGCATGACGGAGCTGCTCGGGTACAGCGCCGAGGAAATGCTCGGCAGGAACCTGTTCCGTTTTATGGACACGCAGGCCATGGAAGAAGCCCGCAGCAACCTGGCCCGTGGGCGGGTTGGCACACGCGCCGAGTACGAGTTCAGGTTTCGCCGCAAGGACGGCAATACGATGTACACCCACATCGTCACAGCGCCCCTTTATGACGCACGGGGCAATTACCGCGGTGCCCTCGCGGGGGTCATCGATATCAGCGAGCGCAAACGGACCGAGGAAATCCTGCACCGACGACAACAGGAATTCGAAGCCCTTTCGGAGCGTTCTCCCGATGTCGTCGCGCGACTGGATACTGCGCTGCGCATCCGCTACATCAATCCAGCCGTCGAGCGACTCACCGGCCGGCCCCGCGACTGGTTCCTCGGCAAGACTCCGCAGGAAATGCAACTTGCACCGCGGGAAACGGCCCTGCGCGAAGACCTGTTGCAGCGGGTATTCAGCGCGGGAGAGGAACAGATGGTGGAACATGAACATGTGAGGGGTGATGAGGTCCGCTACTTCCAGGCGCGCGTGGTGCCGGAATTCGGCGCGCGCGGCAAGATCGAATCCGTGCTGGTGGTGGACCGGGACATCACCGAACTCAAGCGTGCGCAGTTCGCCCTGGAAAACCAGTCGCTCCACGACCCCCTCACGCAGATCCCGAACCGTCGTTACCTGGAATAGTTCATCGATCGGGAATGGGGACGGGAGGCGCGCCACCGCCATCCGGTCGCGGTGATCATGGCCGACATCGACCACTTCAAGGCCTACAACGATCACTACGGCCACCAGCGCGGCGACGATTGCCTGCGGCAGGTCGCCCACGCATTGCGCAGCCGTCTGCGCCGTCCCAGCGATTTTCTGGTGCGTTATGGCGGCGAGGAGTTCCTGGCGGTGCTGGTGGAAACGCAGGCATCCGCGGCCATCGCGCTGGCCGAGGCCATGCGCCGGGCGGTGGTCGAAAGGGCGCTACCCCACGCCGCCTCGCCCGTGGCGCCGGTGGTCACCATCAGCATGGGCGTCGCGAGCGCCAGGGCCGATCTGTACAGATTCGGCAGCTTATTGGGCACGGCCGATCAGGCCCTGTATTCCGCCAAGCGCAACGGCCGCAACCGGGTCGAGGCCGTCCAGCCTCCCCGCCCGCCAGATTAGCCCTGGCACGTTCTACGCTTGCCTCAGGAAACCTTGTCCACGGAGGCCGTCCATGACCAAACAGGAAACGCCCGACGTGTCGACCATGCTGGCGGAACCGCTGCCGCAGCATCACTGGCTGGAGCAACTGCTGGGCGAGTGGAGTTTCGAAGGCAACAGCCAAATGCAGCCGGGCGAGCCGCCCATGACGTTCACCGGCACGGAAAAGGTGCGCAGCATCGGCGGGCTGTGGTTCGTAGCCGAATCCTCCGGCGACATGCCCGGTGGCGGCACCGCCTCCATGATCATGACCCTTGGCTATGACCCGACGAAGAACCGCTATGTCGGAACCTGGCTCGGGTCCATGATGACCTACCTGTGGGTGTACGAAGGCACCCTGGACGCCAGCGGCCAGCGGCTGGTCCTCGAATCCGAGGGACCGAGCATGAGCACCCCCGGCACCCTGGCCCGCTCCCGCGACATCATCGAGATCAAGGATGCAGGCCAGCGCATGCAGCACTCGGAGGTCCTGGGCGACGACGGTCAGTGGCACCCGATGATGGAGATCACCTATCGCAAGAAGGGCTGAAGAAGGCCTTCAACGCAGAGACCGCAGAGGAAGATTTCGGCCTTCACCCCCATCCCTCTGCGATCTCTGCGCCTCTGCGTTTGGGCTGTTTTCTCATTCCCCGAGCACACCCCGTTCCGCCAGCCCGAGCAGCAACAGGTGGAAATACACGAGCCCGGCGTACGGCCGCCACCGTGCAAGGGTGCGTTGCACGCCTTCGCGATCCAGGGCCGCGGGCAGGCCGAGCCACTGCGCGAGCCGCTTGCGCGCGCCCACGTCGTCACCCGGAAACACGTGGGTCCTGCCGAGGCCTCGCAACAACACGTATTCGGCGCTCCAGCGCCCCACCCCGCGAAGCTGCAACAAGCGACGCAGGACTTCGGCATCGTCCAGCGCCGCCAGCGCCTCCAGCTCCAGCTCACCCCCATGCACCGCCTCGGCCACGCCGAGCAATGCCCGTGACTTGTTGGTGCTGAACCCCAACGCACGCAGCTGCTCCAGGTCGCGGCCGGCCAGATCCGCCGGCTGCGGGAAACCGTGGGCCTTTGGCCCTGCCGGGCCAAAGGCCACGGTGAGGCGGTTCAACAACGCCAGGCCCGCCTCCAGCGAGATCTGCTGACAGGCAATGGCATTGACCAGGGCCTCGAACACACTGGGAAACCGCGGCGGCTTGAGGCCGCGAAACCGTTGCACCAGTGAGGCGAGCGGCGCATGGCTCGCGGCGAAGCGGTAGAAAGGGGTGAGATCGACGGACAGTCCCAGCTGACGGTCCAACCGGGCGGTGAGTTGCCTGACCGCCGTAACCCCGAACCGCACGCCTGCCACCGAGACCCGCAGCCGTGCCGGGTCGAGCCCCCCTGCCTGCACCACCGTCATTTCGCGGGCCCGGTGGTTCAACACCACGGTGCGACGGTACGCTTGGCCGTCCCAACGGTCGACGCTGTTGCTCGGCCGGCGGCGCAGGGCCCACACGGTGAGATCGAGCCGGAACGGGGGCCTCGGCTCAAGAAAGAACTCCATGCGAACGCACAGGCAGTGGCTTGAGCCAAGGATAGCCGCGAAGACCCACTTCCTATACTGGGGAAAAGGTGCGCCATGAACCGACGAACCCCGGACCACGACACCGACCTGCAACGTCTGCGGCGTCTCGCGCGCGTGCTCGATGAGGCTATCCCGCTGCCCGGCGGCTACCGCGTCGGCTTCGACGGTTTCATGGGCATGTTACCGGGCGTGGGTGACAGCCTGGGGGCCGCGCTCTCCACCTACATCGTGGCCCTGGGCGCCCGCCTCGGCGTACCGACGCCCCATCTGCTGCGCATGATCGGCAACATCGCCCTCGACTTGGCTGTGGGGCTGGTGCCGGTGCTCGGCGACATCTTCGATTTCACCTGGAAGGCCAACAGCCGCAACCTGGCCCTGATCGAACAGGGGCTGGGTCGCGCCAGCCGCGGCAAGGAGGGCGAGCGTCGCCTGATCATCCTGATTATCGTCACGGTCGCGCTGTTGCTCATCGCGGCGCTGGCCTTGTCGCTACTCGCCGTCGGCGCGCTGGTGGGCTTGGTGCGCGGTTGAGGTTCAACCCAGATGCTAGGCCTCTTCGAGCCCGATGGCCGCGTCGGACTCATATCTTTCTCTACGGCCGAAGGCGATACCGTTTCGACCGAGCTCCAGCAGGTGATGGCCAGTCGAGTACGGGCACGGTGTGTTCTGCTAATTCGAATGTATTGGTTTCGATCCCCTCTCCCCAACCCTCGGCAACCGCTCCCTGCGCTGCTCTCGACCGCCTGCTCCCGGCGCGGTCTACCTCCCCCATCCATGGGGTCGTACCTCGCGCGTCCATGCGCTCGTCTCCCGGAGGGAGAGGGGGTAAGAAGTGAGGCGGTGTCGGATAGTGCAGTAGCTGACTTGAACGTCCCCTCTCCCCCAGGGCTGTCTCTTGGTCACATTTCGCCGTTGTAGCCAGCCCCTCTTGCCCCCTCTCCCTCCGGGAGAGGGCTGGGGAGAGGGGATCAATTCAGGTGCGGCTATTGGTTATTGATCCCCTCATCCTGTCCTTCTCCCGGAGGGAGAAGGGACGCAAGCTTCTGTCTCTCCTCGAAATGATGTGACTAAGAGACAGCTCCCCCAGGAAGAGGGACAGGGAGAGGGGAGTTGAATGGAAATACCATGCGATTTTCGTATCACAGACAACCCTATGCAGTACGCAACCTGGCTTGTATACCGCAGGTGATACGCAAGGGGCACGGGAAGCCGGGGCCGGTTCCGTCTTGCCCGGAATGCGGGCGTGCGGGTGTCGCTGGTGCGCAGCCGAGCGGCTCAGCGCAACTCGACCTTGTAGCGCAGCAACTGCTCCTGGGCCGTGTCCCCCTGCCGCAGCACGCCCAACTGCACGATCTCGCCGGGCTTGCGGCTGAGCATCGCCAGTTGCACATCGGTGGTGTTGGCCACGGACTCATCGTCAATTCGTACGATGCGGTCGTCCTGTTTCACGCCAGCTTCCTGCGCCGCGCTGCCTTCCGAAAAACCCTTGACCCGAACACCGGGGTCGGCATTCTCCATCAGCACGCCGAGCAATCCCTTGGGTGCCAGTTCCGCGCGCTCCGGGAGCACCACGAAGTCCGCCACCTCCGGCGAAACCACCTCCTGCGGGCCGTTGAGCACCACCGCGGAGGACACGTCCAGGCGCCGCTCGAGCCGCCGCGGAATGCCGTCGCGCCAGGCCACGTGCCCGGCCCCGGCCAGGATCACCATACGCCGCGTGGGATGCTGTTTGAGGTAGTCCGCCGCGCGCGCCGCCATGCCTTCATCCCACAACAACTGCGTCTCCAGGAAGTGCTCGAAGTCGCCGCCCTCGCGCACCGGATGGGCGTCATAGAGTTTGCGCAGGCGCTGCCGGTAGCGTTCATCCCCACGGTCCATCTCGGGCAATTGCGCCCTTTCCGCGGCACCGAGCTTCGCCACACCGCCCTCCGCCACCTTGCGGGTCAGCTCCTTCGGCACATTGAGGGCGACGAGCGGGATGGCGTTGTCCCGTGCGTATTGCAAAATGGGCTGGTACAGGCGGTAGTCGAAGCCCCAGCGCTCCATATACTGCGTGCGCGCCAGCATGGTGCGCTCGTCGATCTTGCCGGCCACGAACGCGTCGAGGTGCTCCTGAAAGGGTTGCTGGAAGAACTCCAGCCCGACGGCGATGTCGCCATGCTCCACATGCAGGGCGCGGATGATGGCCAGTTGCACCAGGTGATGGCTGTACTGGTCGTGGCTCTCGCCCACGAACACCACGCGCTTGTCGAGCAGCGACGGCATCAGCTGTTCCAGCGTGGGCAGTGCACGCAGGTCGACGGCGCGCGCGCCCAGGACCTCGGCGTGGCACGGCAGTGCCGTCAGTGCGACTAACATTAGGCCCAGGCAGACGACCGGGAGACGAAGCATTCGGTTGCGCGGTGGATTGTCCATGCCCTCGATCCTATCCAAAAACGATTCGCTGCGTTCGCGCCTGCTGGCGCTGTGTCTGATACTCCTGCCCGTCGCTGCTCCGGCAGCGCCGCTGCTGCATCATGCCCTCAGTGTGGAACTGGACCCGCCGCGCCGTGCCCTGCGCGTCACCGATCGGCTGAGCTGGCCCACACCGCCGCAGCAGCCCTTGGAATTCATCCTGCACGCAGGGCTCGCGCCGCGGGTGGACGGCGCCGCCCGCATCGTCCGGCTGGACGGCGGCAGCCACGCCGTACCCGTTGAGCGTTATCGCCTGGAACTTCCCGCCGGTGCCCGCGCGGTCACCCTCCATTATGGCGGGGTGATCCACCACCCGCTCGCCGACCATGGCGAAGGGCCGGGCCAGGGCCGCCAGGTGACGCCGGGCCTCATCGGGCCCGAGGGCGTGGTGCTCGGCGCCGCCAGCGCCTGGTATCCCTGGTTCGCCGCAGAGCCGCGCCACAGCTTCGAGCTCAGCGTGCAACTGCCACCGGGCTGGGAGGCGGTGAGCCAGGGCGCTCGCGATCAGGCCGACGGCCAGGTGCGCTGGCGAGAAGACACGCCGCAGGAGGAGATCCATCTCATCGCCGGGCCGTTCACGGTCTACCGCCGCGGCACGCGCCCCGAGGCCATGGTGTACCTGCGCAAGCCCGACGCGGCGCTGGCCGAACGCTACCTCGCCGCCACCACCCGCTATCTCACCCTCTACGGCGAACTGCTCGGCGCCTATCCCTACGCCAAGTTCGCCTTGGTGGAGAATTTCTGGGAAACCGGCTACGGCATGCCCTCGTTCACCCTGCTCGGCCCGCGTGTCATCCGCCTGCCGTTTCTCCTGGAAAGTTCCTACCCGCACGAGATCCTCCACAACTGGTGGGGCAACGGCGTGTACATCGACGCCGCGCAGGGCAACTGGGCCGAAGGGCTCACCGCCTATCTGGCCGATCACCTGTTGCAGGAACAGGCCGGCCGCGGCAGCGCCTACCGACGCGACCAGTTGCAGGCGTACGCCGCCTATGTGTCCGAGGCACGCGATCTCCCCCTCACTAAATTTCGTGAGCGCCACAGCGGCGCCAGCCAGGCCATCGGTTACGGCAAGGCGCTGATGTTCTATCACATGCTGCGCCGCGAGCTGGGCGATGAGGTCTTCCTGGCAGGCCTGCGCCGCTTCTACCGCGACGCGCGCTTCCGTCCAGCGCGCGTGGACGACCTGCGGGTCGCCTTCGAGGCCGAGAGCCGCGGCGATCTGCGCGCGCTCTTCGACCAGTGGTTCGGCCGCACCGGTGCGCCGCGGCTCGAGCTCGCCGGCGTGGCTGCGGGCCCCGACCATTTGACCCTCACCCTGACGCAGGCCCAGCCAGAGCCGCCGTTTCGGCTGCGCGTACCCGTGTTCGTGCAACTCACGGACGGGCGCTGGCTGCGGTATGCGCTGGCCATGGACCGCACACGCGTCACCAATCGGCTGGCCCTGCCTGCCGCACCCGCCTGCGTGGCGGTCGATCCCCACTTCGATCTGTTCCGGCACCTGCTGCCGGGCGAGCAACCGGCGTCCATCAGCGCCGTACTGGGTGCAGAGCGTCCGTTGATCCTGCTCCCCGCCCAGGCCCCCGCGCCGCTGTACCGCGCCTGGCGTGAACTGGCGACGGCCTGGCGCGTCGGACCGCATGGCGCCGAGATCCGCAACGACGGGGAATTCGCCACGCTTCCCGCCGGGCGCCCCGTGCTGCTGCTCGGTTGGCAAAATCGCCACAGGAACGCCCTGCCGCTAATCGCAGACGAACCGGTGGAACAGTTGATGCTGGATGGCCGATCCTGGCCGCGCGCCGGCCATGGTTTCGTGATGACCACGCAGCATGACGGCCGCGTGCTTGCCTGGGTCGGTACCGACAGTCCGGCCGCCGTCCCCGCCCTGGCGCGCAAGATCCCCCACTACGGCAAGTACAGCTATCTGGTCTTCGAGGGCGACGCCAGCGACAACCGTGCGAAGGGCCAGTGGCCCGTGCAGGATTCGCCGCTCACGCATCGCTTCGGCGCCGCTGCTTGCACGCCGCCAAGCCCGCCACCGCTCACCCGCTGAGACTGCGTTCGTCGAAGACGGAATCCATGAAACGCACTGGACCCTGGCTTGCGCCGGGGTGACGACAAACCCGCGCCTCCTCCCTCATCCCTCACCAAAAACACTAATTCGAACTCTCGCCATCCATTGCGCCACCACGACTGATGGTTCGTTCACATTCCCTGCGCCGCTGAACCGCTAAAAAGCGCGGGTGCTCGTCGCCGTGCCTGTCTACGACGATGCTCCGGGCCGACACGCTCCAACGCTCCGATGCGGAGCCACGACGTGCCGGAACCCACATGGATCCTGCGCACCGCCTGCCGAAACGAGGTGGCGTCGGTGCCCGGCATGGACAGGTGGTGAAGAGACGCAGTCGACCGCGGCGCGTCATGAGGCAACATGCCAACCGGTGTAACCCTGCCCGTCGTTGTCGTCATCGCGCTGGCCTTGGTCGGCGTGGCGTGGTTCGTCCGTCGCAGCTCACGGCGCGCCAGTCTTCCCGGACACGACGCGCGGCCGGCGCAGCCGCCCTCACCCTCTCACGAAAATTCCGAACTCACCACCTTGAGCGAGCAGGTCTTTCCTATCTGGGCTCGGCAACTGACCACCGCCAAGGAACAGACCGAAACGGCCGTCACGTCCCTCGCCGCGCGTTTCGCCGGACTGGTGGAAAAGCTCGAGGCCGCCGTCGCCGCTTCGCAGTCCGCCGCCATGACGGATGCGCCCGACAGCGCCGGCTCGGTCGCGGGCGCCTTCAGCGAAAGCCGTGAAGCGCTCACCGGTGTGGTGGCCGCCCTCGAGGCAGTGCTGGCATCGCGCAGCGCCATGGTGAACGCAGTGCGCGAACTGGCCGACTATGCCAGCGCCTTGAAATCCATGGCCGACCAGGTGGCCAAGATCGCCTCCCAGACCAACCTGCTGGCCCTCAATGCCTCCATCGAAGCGGCGCGCGCCGGCGAGGCCGGCCGCGGCTTCGCCGTGGTCGCCGGCGAGGTACGCCTGCTCTCGGCACAATCCGGCGAGACGGGCCGCCAGATCGCGGACACGGTGGACAGCATCAACAAGGCCATGGCCGAGGCGCTGGAGCGCACCGTCAACGCCGCCGAACACGACGCCGAACACGTCACCGCCGCGGAACACACCATCGCCGATGTGCTTGCCCGGCTGGAAACCATGGTCTCTGGCATCTCCAACTCCGCCGATATCCTGCGACACGAAAGCGAGGGTATACGTCTGGAAATCGCTGACATTTTGGTGTCGCTCCAGTTCCAGGATCGAGTCTCGCAGATCGTCTCGCCCATCATCGTCGCTATGCGCCAGATCACCGAACAGATCCATGCGGCCGGTGAGAATCACCCGGAATTGGACAGGGACGTACTGCTCGCGGAACTGCTGCGCAGTTACACCACCCAGGAACAGCGCGACGACCACTTCGATACCGCGCCTGCAAAAGCCGAAACAAGCGAGATCACCTTTTTCTGAGGACCCGCCATGGCCAAGACCATCATGATCGTCGACGACTCCGCCTCCCTGCGGCAGGTCGTTGCCATCGCACTAAAAGGCGCGGGCTATGACGTCATCGAGGCCTGTGACGGCAAGGATGCCCTCGGCAAGATGACCGGGCAGAAGATCCACCTGATCATCAGCGACGTGAACATGCCGAACATGGACGGCATCACCCTGGTGAAGGAGGTGAAGGCCAATGCCAGCTACAGGTTCACGCCCATCATCATGCTCACCACCGAGAGCCAGGACAGCAAAAAGCAGGAAGGCCAGGCCGCCGGCGCGAAGGCCTGGGTGGTGAAGCCATTCAAACCCGAACAAATGCTCGATGCCGTCTCCAAGCTGATCCTGCCCTGAGCCCCAAGGCCTTGCCCATGCCCCTGTACAGTGACACACACGATGGACGTTGCGACGCACGCGTTACTGGTGAACTGAGCATTTACACGGTGTCGGCCGTGAAGGACGACATGGCAGCGCTGCTGGAGGCCCGGGCACCGGTCGAGCTCAGCCTCGATGACGTGACGGAATTCGACAGCGCCGGTGTGCAGCTCCTTCTGTGGCTGCAACGTGAGTTGGTGGCCCGTGGCTGGTCGCTGCACATCCCGTCGGCCAGCGCGCCGGTAAGAGATGCGCTCCTGCTGCTCGGCCTGGCCGAGGCCACCGGCTACGCCACCTCTTCAGCGTTCTGACAGGGAACCCACATGTCCATCGATCTCGACCAAGCCCTGGCTACCTTCCTGGCGGAGAGCCGTGACCTGCTGCGCGACATGGAAGACGGCCTGTTGCGCCTCGAACAGCAGCCCGACGACGACGAGACCCTGAATGCAGTATTCCGCGCCGCGCACACCATCAAAGGTTCCGCGGGCCTGTTCGGCCTCGATGGCATGGTGCAGTTCACCCACGTGGTGGAAAACACCCTGGACCGCATCCGTGCCGGTACGCTCGGCATCAGCGCCGACCTCATCGCCGTGTTACTGCAATGCGGCGACCACATCGGCGTGCTGGTGGACCATGTGGCCGCGCAAGGCTGCGAAACCAACGACCCGGGCGTGGTGCAGTCCGGCGGGCGATTGACAGAAACGCTCCTCACGTGTCTCGGCGAACCGCCGCCTACCGCCGCTGCGGTGACTCAGGCGCCGCCTGCCGCCGACTCTGTGGGCGTGACGTCTGGCCACTGGCACATTTCACTGCGCTTTGGCTCCAATGCATTGCGCAACGGTCTCGATCCGCTGTCCTTCATCCGCTATCTGTCCACTGTCGGCGTTCTTACCTCCGTCAACACCCTGTTCGACGCTATCCCCCGTGGTGCGGAGATGGACCCGGAGACGTGTTATCTGGGCTTCGAGATCGGACTCGACTCAGCGGCAGACAAGCAGACCATCGAGAACGTATTCGAGTTTCTTCACGACGACTGCCGCATCCGCATCCTGGCCCCCCATTGCAACATCGCCGATTACATCGCCCTCATCCAGGAATCCGGTAACGACGAGAAATTCCTCGGCGACATGCTCGTGGCGAGCGGGGCCCTCACCCGGCGTGAGCTGGAGGAGGGTCTGCGCATCCAGCATCAGGAATCCGCTGCCGCATCCGGCGTCGGCCGCAAGATCGGCGAGATCCTGGTGGAGCAACAGGCGGTGCCGCAACCGGTGGTCGAGGCAGCGCTGGACAAGCAACGTCAGGCCCGCGACGAACAGGCCAAAGAACGGGGCTCCATTCGCGTTCAGGCCGACAAGCTCGACCGCTTGATCAACCTGGTCGGCGAACTGGTCATCGCGGGCTCGGGTGCCAGCCTGCTGGCGCAGCAGTCTGGCGTCGCGGCGCTGCACGAACCGCTGTCGGCCATGAGCCGGCTCGTGGAGGAGATCCGCGATGGCGCACTGCGCCTGCGCATGGTCGAGATCGGCGAGACCTTCCATCGCTTTCACCGCGTGGTACGCGACGTGGGGCGTGAGCTTGGCAAGGCCATCGAGCTCAGCATCAGCGGGGCCGAAACCGAGTTGGACAAGGGCCTGGTGGAAAAGATCGGCGATCCGTTGATGCACCTGGTGAGAAACGCCATCGATCACGGCATCGAATCATCGGAGGAGCGCGCCGCGCGCGGCAAACCGCCACGGGGCCGGGTATCCCTCAACGCCTATCACGAGTCCGGCAGCATCGTGATCGAAGTGGCCGATGATGGCGGCGGCCTGCGGTGTGACCGGATCCGCGCACGTGCCTGCGAGCGCGGGCTCATTCAACCCGATCAGGAGCTGAGCGCCCAGGAGATCTACCAGCTGATCTTCGAGCCCGGCTTCTCCACGGCGGACGCCGTCACCAACCTTTCCGGCCGCGGCGTTGGCATGGACGTGGTTCGCCGCAATATCGAGTCCCTGCAGGGCACGGCAGAAGTGGAGAGCGAGCAAGGCGTCGGTACCACGGTGCGCATCCGCCTGCCGCTGACCCTCGCCATCATCGACGGATTTCTGGTGGGAGTCGGCAGCAATGCCTACGTCGTCCCACTCGAAATGGTGCAAGAGTGCGTGGAGCTGTCCGCCGCCGAGCAGGCCTCCGGATACATCAATTTGCGCGGTGACGTGCTGCCACTTCTAAGACTTGGCGAACACTTCGCCGTCGGCGCCCATGAGGTACACCGCCAGAGCATCGTGGTGGTGGCCAGCGGTGGTCAGAAGGCCGGTTTCGCCGTGGACGAGCTGTTGGGCGAGTTCCAGACCGTCATCAAACCCCTCGGCAGGGTATTTCAGAATCTCAAGGGCATCAGTGGGTCCACCATCCTCGGCAGCGGCGAGGTGGCGTTGATTCTCGATGTGCCGGGGCTGATCCAGCACGTGGCGGCCCACCGGCCGCGACCGGGGCACAAGGTTTTATCGGAGGTTGTTCATTAGTGAAGGAGCGGTTCCGTCAATTGTGTGACATGAGGACTGTTCGATGAGTCAAAAGTTACGAATGTTTGTGCTGACATTCGTCAACGCCTTGGTACTGGTCGGGGTCGGCACCCTCGGCCTGCTCGGCATGAGCGCCTTTGCGATTGGCGGAATGGTGGTCGGTGTGGCGCTGTTGGGAGCCTACCTTTTCATCGGCGGCGCCGGCAACGCCACCGTGGTACGCGAGATCGGTGCGCTGGCCGAGCGGATGAAGCAAGGGGACCTCGGTACGCGGCTACAGTGGCATCCTGGGGACGACAAGGCCCAGCTATACGAGGCCATCCAGTCCATGCTGGACGCCGTCACCGAGCCGGTGCGGCTAGCGGCGGACTACGTCGATCGCATCGCCAAGGGCGATGTCCCACCCAAGATCACCAAGAGCTACCAAGGTGAATTCAACGTCCTCAAGGAGAACCTGAACACCTGCATCGACGCGATCAATGCGCTGGTCGCCGATGCCGCGATGCTCTCCAAAGCGGCGGTGGAAGGCAAGCTGGCGACCCGCGCCGACGCCACCAAACACCAGGGCGATTACCGCAAGATCGTGCAGGGTGTGAACGACACCCTCGACGCGGTCATCGGCCCCCTGAACGTGGCCGCAGACTATGTGGACCGCATTTCCAAAGGCAACATCCCGCCGAAGATCACCGACAGCTACAACGGTGACTTCAACACCATCAAGGACAACCTCAACATGGCCATCGAGGCCATCAATGTGCTGGTAGAGGGCGCCGGGGAGCTTGCTCAAGCTGCCGTTCAAGGCGACCTGTCGGCGCGTGGCGATGTCACCAAACACCAGGGCGACTATCGCAAGGTAGTACAAGGTGTGAATGCGGCGCTCGACGCGTTCATCGGCCCCCTGAACGTGGCCGCAGACTACGTGGACCGCATTGCCAAAGGCAACATCCCGCCGAAGATCACCGACAGCTATAACGGTGACTTCAACACCATCAAGGACAACCTCAACATGGCCATCGATGCGGTCAACGCGCTGGTGGCCGATGCGGGGATGCTCTCGACGGCGGCGGTGGAAGGCAAGCTGGCGACCCGCGCCGATGCGACCAAACACCAGGGCGATTACCGCAAGATCGTCCAGGGTGTGAACGACACCCTCGACGCGGTCATCGGCCCCCTGAACGTGGCCGCGGATTACGTGGACCGCATTGCCAAGGGCGACATCCCGCCGAAGATCACCGACAGCTACAACGGTGACTTCAACACCATCAAGGACAACCTCAACATGGCCATCGATGCGGTCAACGCGCTGGTGGCCGATGCGGGGATGCTCTCGACGGCGGCGGTG
>JAWLGK010000012.1:46811-102115 GCA_041685115.1 Gammaproteobacteria bacterium
CCGCGCCGATGCGACCAAACACCAGGGCGATTACCGCAAGATCGTCCAGGGTGTGAACGACACCCTCGACGCGGTCATCGGCCCCCTGAACGTGGCCGCAGACTATGTGGATCGCATTTCCAAGGGTGACCTGCCGCCGCCGATCACGGACAAGTACAACGGCGACTTCAACACCATCAAGGACAATCTCAACACCTGTATCGCCAACATCAAGGCGCTGGTGGCCGACGCCGATATGCTGGCGCAGGCTGCCGTGGAGTTGCGCCTCGACACGCGCGCCGATGCAACCCGTCATCAGGGCGACTATCGGGCAATCGTCGAGGGTGTCAACAACACCCTGGATGCGGTGATCACGCCGCTCAAGGCACTCATCGACGACGCCAACGCGCTATCGCAGGCGGTCATCGAAGGACGGCTGGATTTCCGTGGCGACGAAGCCAAGCATCGCGGCGACTTCCAGCGAGTGGTCGCAGGGATGAATCAGATCATGGAAGCGGTCAACACGCCCGTGAATGACATCAAGGCCGTCATGGCGCGAGTGGAGCACGGTGATCTGACCCTCAAGATCCAGAGGGACTATCGCGGGGCCTTCGATGAGTTGAAGACGGCCATCAACAACACCATCGAACGTCTCGCCGATACCATGACCAATGTGCGGGGTGCCGCGGACGCACTTTCCACGGCCGCCGAGGAGCTCAGCGCCACCGCCCAGTCGGTCAGCCAGGCGACGACGGAACAGGCGGCCGGTGTCGAGGAGACCAGCGCATCGGTCGAGGAGATGAGTGCCTCCATCAATCAGAACACCGAAAATGCGAAGGTCACCGACGGCATGGCCACCAAGGCCGCCAAGGAGGCCACGGAAGGTGGCGAGGCTGTGCGCGATACCGTGTCTGCGATGAAGAGTATCGCCGACAAGATCGGCATCATCGACGACATCGCTTACCAGACCAACCTGCTCGCCCTGAACGCCGCCATTGAGGCGGCGCGCGCCGGTGAACACGGCAAAGGTTTTGCGGTGGTCGCGGCCGAGGTGCGCAAGCTGGCCGAGCGCAGCCAGGTGGCGGCGCAGGAAATCGGCGAAGTGGCCTCAAGCAGCGTGCAGCTCGCCGAGCATGCGGGGCAACTGCTGGATGCCATCGTACCGGCCATCCAGAAGACCTCCGATCTGGTACAGGAGATCGCCGCGGCATCCAACGAGCAATCGTCCGGCGTGGCCCAGATCAACGGCGCCATGACGCAGCTCAATCAGACCACCCAACAGAACGCCTCGGCTTCGGAGGAACTGGCCTCCACCGCGGGCGAGATGAGCGGGCAGGCCGAACAGCTGCAGGAACTCATGGCCTTCTTCACCATCAACGGAGCTGCATCCACCGCCCAGCGCACGTCGGCACGCCGCAGCGAACCGACCGCCGTGGACAAGTCGCGCAAGCCCGAGAAGACGGATAGGGACGAGAAGGAATACGTCCACTTCGAGGAGGCGAGCCAATGGCATCACTGACGAAGGCGGCCGAGCGCGAAAGCGCCCTCCTGCAACAGCAGCAGTTCCTGACGTTCATGCTGAGCGGGGAGACCTACGCCATCGGCATCCTGCACATCAAGGAGATCATCGAGTACGGCCAGGTCACGGCCGTTCCCATGATGCCCGAGTTCATCCGCGGGGTGATCAACCTGCGCGGACGGGTGGTGCCGGTGGTGGATCTGGCGGCGCGGTTCGGTCAGAAGACCACGGCAGTGGGTAAGCGCACCTGCATCGTAATCCTCGAGATCGAGGCCGACAGCGACGAGCGCCAGGACATCGGCGTGGTCGTGGATGCGGTCAATGAGGTGCTTGAGATACCTCAGGAAGAGGTGGAACCGGCGCCCGCGTTCGGGGCGAAGATCCGCACGGACTTCATCCAGGGCATGGGCAAGGTCAGCGGCCGGTTCGTCATCATCCTCAACGTCAACCGCGTCCTGTCGGCCGAGGAACTGGCCACGCTGGAGCAGCACGTGCTGGCGGCTGGCGACGTCACCGCGGGCGTACAGGAGGCGCCCGCGTCCACCTGATGGTGCGCAGACCGCGAAGGGGGTGCAGGCCGTGCCCCCTTCGCGGCACATCGCCATGGAACTGAAGCCCATCACTGACCGCGAATTTGCCCAGTTTCAGCGCCTCATCCATGACGTTGCTGGCATCAGCCTGTCACCGGCCAAGAAGGCCATGGTGTGCGGACGGCTTGCCAAACGTGTGCGCGAACTGGGGCTTGGCTCCTATGGCGATTATCTCCAGCGCCTCGCGGACAGGCATGTGCAGGACGAACTGCAGATCACCATCGATCTGCTCACCACCAACGAGACCTTTTTCTTTCGGGAGAAGAAACACTTCGACTTCCTCGCCCGATACGTGCAGGGCGTGCGGCGCCCCGGTCTCATGTTCCGGGTCTGGAGCGCCGCCTGCTCCAGCGGCGAGGAGCCCTACAGCATTGCCATGGTGCTCGCGGACTGCCTTGGCGACGGCCCTTGGGAGGTGCTCGCCTCCGATATCAGTCGGCGCGTACTGACCCGCGCGCAAAGCGCCTGTTATGCCATGGAGCGGGCGGAGCAGATCCCCGCGGAATACCTGCGGCGCTACTGCCTCAAGGGCATCGGCAGCAAACGGGATACCTTCCTCATCGGGCGCGCCTTGCGCGACCGGGTACGGTTCCAGCCCATCAACCTCAATACGGCGTTGAGCCACATCGGCCCCTTCGACGTGATTTTCCTGCGCAACGTGATGATCTATTTCGACCTGGCCACCAAGCAGCAGGTGGTCGAGCGGGTCGTGGCGACGCTGCGCAGCGGCGGGATCTTCATGGTCAGCCACTCCGAGACACTGCACGGCATCACCGATGCACTCGAAGCCGTCGTCCCTTCGGTGTACCGCAAGCCATGAGGCCGCCCCATGCCTGACGTGTATCTGCAACCGGGCGGTTTCTACTTCGGTAACGGCGACGTGCGCGTGCACACCATCCTCGGCACCTGCGTGGCGATCACCCTCTGGCTGCCCGCGCGGAAGGCCGGCGGTATGTGCCATTACCTGCTGCCACGACGCCCAACGCATAGCACCGAGCCGACGGGCCTGTATGCCGAGGAAGCCATGGCGCTGTTCATGCACGAGGTGCAGCGGCTCGGCCGTCCGGTGCAGGAGTACGACGTCGGCCTGTTCGGTGGCGGGCACATGTTCCGCGTATCGGCCACCTGTCCCTTCGACGTGGCGCAGATGAACATCGACGCCGGCTGGCGACTGTTGCGCGCCCATGGTTTTCGTGTGGCAACGGATCATCTGGGCGGCGTCGGCCATCGCCGCGTGGTCATGGACCTGAACGCCGGCCGGGTGAGTGTGGAACAGTTCGATCTGTTACCCGCCGGGCGCACGACCGGCAAGGTCAGTCCGTGATCATGGGCGCGAAGATCAAGGTCCTCATCGTCGACGACTCGGCCGTGGTCCGGCAGGTGCTGTCGGGCGTGCTCGAGGCCGATCCCATGATCCACGTCATCGCCACCGCGGCGGACCCGATCTTCGCGCTGGAGAAGATGCGCAGGGCCTGGCCCGACGTCATCGTCCTCGACGTGGAGATGCCGCGCATGGACGGCATCACCTTCCTGCGCAAGGTGATGGCAGAGCGACCCACACCCGTGGTGATCTGTTCGAGCCTCACCGAGAACGGTGCCGAGACCACCATCCAGGCCCTGGAAGCGGGTGCGGTCGGCATCGTCACCAAACCCAAGATCGGGCTGCACGATTATCTCGTGGATGCGTCCAGCGACCTGACCACCGCCGTGAAGGGCGCCGTGCACGCCAACCTGAAACGCCTCGCCCCGGCGGCGAAGGCGGCGCCCAGACCCGCGCCGAAGCTCACCGCCGATGCCATCCTGCCGGCCACGGAACGGGCCATGGCACAGACCACCGACCTGGTGGTGGCCATCGGCACCTCCACCGGCGGCACCCAGGCCCTCGAGACCGTACTCAGTGCCTTGCCGCGCGTGTGTCCCGGCATGGTCATCGTCCAGCACATGCCGGAAAAATTCACTGCCGCCTTCGCGGCCCGCCTCGATGCCCTGTGCGCCATCGAGGTCCGCGAGGCGCAAAGCAACGACCGTGTCATCCCCGGGCGTGCCCTCATCGCCCCCGGCGGCCGCCACATGCTGCTGCGGCGCAGCGGTGCGCAGTATTTCGTGGAGGTGCGCGACGGGCCGCTGGTCAATCGCCACCGCCCTTCAGTGGACGTGCTGTTCCGCTCGGTAGCCCACGCCGCCGGCAAGAACGCGCTCGGCATCATCATGACCGGCATGGGCGACGACGGCGCGGCGGGCCTGCTGGAAATGCACCAGGCCGGCGCCCACACCCTCGCCCAGGACGAAGAAAGCTGCGTAGTCTTCGGCATGCCCAAGGAGGCCTCACGACGCGGCGCCGTGGACCGCTTGGTTCCCCTGCTCGCCATCGCAGGCGAGATCGTCACCTGCGCCGCGCGGCGTTGACCGCATCAGGCGGAGCGACCTTCGTCGCCAATCCAGCGCTGGGCGATGAAGAATGACACGCCCGCCAGCACCGCGGCCGACAGGAAGGCGACCACCGGACCCGCGGAATCCCACAGCGCGCCGCTGTACCACGCCCCGAGCGCGCCGCCCACGCCGAAAGTGACGCTGGAATAGAGCGCTTGGCCGCGGCCGTGATTGCGTCCGGCGAAATGGCGGTGAAACAGCGCGATGGCCGCCGCATGGTAGATGCCGAACGAGGCCGCATGCAGGGCCTGGGCGGGCAGGACGATCCACAGCACCTCCGGGAACAGGCCCGTCAACGCCCAGCGCAACGCCGCCAGGGCAAAACTGGCGAGCAGCAGGGTACGCGCACCGAAGCGCGGCAACAGGCGGTGCATCACCAGGAACAGGCCCACCTCCGCCACCACGCCGATGGCCCACATCTGGCCGATGGTGGTGCGCGTGTAGCCGTGGCCTTCCATGTAGATGGTGAAGAAGGTGTAGTACGGCCCGTGACTGGCCTGCATGAGCAGACAGGCCACCAGCAGCGCGAGCACGTCGGGGCGGCGCAGTACCTGGCCGATAGGCCGCTCGCCCTCGGCCGCCCGGGCGATGCCCGAGTCCGGCACGGTGAGACTGGCCGCCCAGATGGCGCCGAACATGGACAGCAATACCGCGGGCAGCAGCGCCGGCCCCGTCACGTCGAACAAGGCCCCGAGCCCCACCACGGCCAGGATGAAGCCGATGGACCCCCACAGGCGGACCTGACTGTAGCGGTGGTGCTGGTCGCCCAGGTGCACCAGGGTGTTGGTCTCGAACTGGGGCAGCACCGCGTTCCAGAAAAAGCTAAAGGCGAACATCACCAGGGCCAGGTCCCAGTAACCCCGCGCCAGGAACACACCGGCGAAGCTCAGCATGGCGAGCAAGGCCCCCAGCCTGACCACGGTCATGCGCCGACCCGTACGATCGCCGAGCCAGCCCCACAGGTTGGGGGCGACGATGCGCGTGGCCATGAGCACGGCCATCAGCTCGCCGATCTCGAGTGCGGTGAAACCGCGTTGCTGGAGGTAGAGCGACCAATAGGGCAGCAGCGCGCCCAGGCTGGCGAAGTAGAAGAGATAAAAACTGGAAAGGCGCCAATAGGGCATGGTGTTTCGGGTCGTGTTCCTTCGGGCTCGGATCACAGGAGGCATGATTCACTGCTGCGGTGTTGTTGATCCCCTCTCCTGTCCTTTCGGCTCCCTGCGTCGCTTTACTTCGGAGCGGGTTCGGGCGAGGGGATCCAAACAGCAGCCCGTGTGCCCATCTGATCCCCTCTCCCTGCCCCTCTCCCGGAGGGAGAGGGGACGTTCGATTCAGCTGTCGCTGGTTCGACAGCACTCACTTCTTGCCCCTCGCCTCCTACCGGGGAAAGCTGGGAAGAGGGGCTTCTTGCCCTCGCCTCCGGGAGAGGGGACGTCCAAACCAGCTGCTGCGCCTTCCGAAACTGCTCACTTCTTGCCCCCTCTCCCTCCGGGAGAGGGTTGGGGAGAGGGGATACAGAACAGCAGCCGTGCGCCCTTCCGGTTCAGGAAGATCCGTCGTTTCGTGGCGCAAGGACAGGACGTGGGGATCAAACCCGGAAACCGACCGCCGGCCGAGCCGACACCCAGCCCTGTTCACTCCCCGGCAGGAATGCGCGGCGTGGCCGAACGCACGTCGGCGTTCTGGGCGCGGTGGCGCAGGAAGTGGTCCATGAGCACGATGGCCACCATGGCCTCGGCGATGGGCGTGGCGCGGATGCCCACGCAGGGGTCGTGGCGCCCCTCGGTGACCACCCCCACCGGCTCGCCGGCCAGGTTCACGCTGCGGCCCGGGATGCGCAGGCTGGAGGTGGGCTTGAGGGCGATGGAGCAGACGATGTGCTGGCCGCTGGAGATGCCGCCCAGCACACCACCGGCGTGATTGGACAGAAAGCCTTGCGGGGTGATCTCGTCGCGGTGGGCGGTGCCCTTCTGGGTCACCACGCCGAAGCCGTCGCCGACCTCAACGCCCTTGACCGCATTGATGCCCATGAGGGCGTGGGCCAGGTCGGCGTCCAGGCGGTCGAACACCGGCTCGCCCAGGCCCGGCGGCACGCCGGTGGCCACCACGTTGACCCGCGCGCCCACGGAATCACCCTCCTTGCGCAGGGCGTCCATGTAGGCCTCCAGCTCGGGCACGGCCTCCAGGTCCGGGCTGAAGAAGGGGTTTTGGTAGACCGCGTCCCAGTCCTTCAGGGCCAGGGCGATGGGACCGAGCTGGGCCAGGTAGCCGCGGATTTCGATGCCCTGCCCGCGCAGCCACTTGCGGGCGATGGCGCCGGCGGCCACGCGCATGGCGGTCTCGCGGGCCGAGGAGCGGCCGCCGCCGCGGTAGTCGCGCAGGCCGTATTTCTGCTGGTAGGTGTAGTCGGCGTGCCCGGGGCGGAAGGTGTTCGCGATGGACGAGTAGTCCTTGGAACGCTGGTCCGTGTTCTCGATGAGCAGGCCGATGGGCGTGCCGGTGGTGCGGCCGTCGAACACGCCGGAGAGGATCCTCACCTGGTCGGGCTCGCGCCGCTGGGTGGTGTGACGCGAGGTGCCGGGCTTGCGCCGGTCCAGGTCGACCTGCAGCTCGGCCTCGGTGATCTCCAGCCCCGGCGGGCAACCGTCCACGATGGCGCCCAGCGCCGGCCCGTGGCTCTCGCCGAAGGTGGTGACAGTGAAAAGCTTGCCGATGGAGTTTCCAGACATGGGCGCGCATTGTAGCGGTTTCTGCCTGCCTGCGCGCGGGGAAGAAAAAGCGTGAACACGGGGGACACGGGGTAATTGATTTCTCCTTGGGCACGGCCCGGAACGCGAACTGCCCTTCAACCCGCGCATCGCGGCCTGAGGCCGCTCCCACCGGGAAAATGGATTCCCCCGTGCTCCCGGTGTTAATGCCTTTCAACCACCCTCAAGACGGGGAGACCTCGTCCCAGGCTTGGACGTCCACTTCCTTGATGATCCTGCCGTCCTTCATGGTGGCCATGGAGGAGGTGTAGACCCGCGAGCCGTCCGGGTATTCGCAGCTGTCGGTGAAGGCCATGTGGCTGTCCGCCAGGAGCACGTCGTCCACGTGGTGGGACAACGGCCGGCTCAATATGTCCTTGAAGTAGTCGGAGATGGCCTGCTTGCCGGACAGCACGCGCGGTGCGCTCGGCGGATGGTCGTGGTCGATGATGCTCAGCTCGGCGTTGTCGTCGTACAGCGCCATGATCTTATTCACGTCACAACGCTCGAGCCCGTCGTGCAGCATGCTGGAGAGTTGTTGCGAGTCCATGTTTCCGCCTCTTGCTATCGTTGGCCCTTGTTCCATAAAGGTAGCCTCAGGCGACAGGGATGCGCTCGCTCTCGGCGGTGCGGTCTTCCGCGTGGGGCTCGAACGGCGCCGCCGGCTGGGCCGAGGTGAGCGGATTGCGGTGGAAGGCGATGAAGGTCTTCAGCCCGCCACTCAGGTTGCTCACGTTCTGGAAGCCGTGCTGGCGCAACACGCGGGTGCCGAGATAGCTGCGAAAGCCGCTCAGGCAGTAGAGATGAATGGGCCGGTCCTTGCGGTCGCCCAGGTCGGCGATGTGGTCGCGTATTTCGCCCACCGGGATGTTGATGGCCTTGGGGATGTGCCAGCCGGCGTATTCGCGTGGGCTGCGCATGTCGATGAGAAGTGCATCGTCCGGCAGGTCGGCGTATTCCTCCGGGTACCACAGGTCCACATCGCCTCGCAGGGCATTGGCCGCCACAAAACCCGCCATATTCACCGGGTCCTTGGCCGCGCCGTAGGGTGGCGCGTAGGCCAGTTCCAAGTCCTCCAGGTCGTACACCGTCATGCCCGCACGCAAGGCCGTGGCCAGCACGTCGATGCGCTTGTCCACGCCGTCGAAGCCCACCACCTGCGCGCCGAGCAGACGCCCCTCCTGGGGCGTGAACAACAGCTTCAGGTGCATGGGATGGGTGCCCGGGTAATAGCCCGCGTGGCCGTTGGGGTGGATGTAGACCTTGGTGTAGGACATGTGCGCGCGGCGCAGCGCCTTCTCCGAGGCGCCGGTGCCGCCGGCGGTCATGTCGAACACCTTGATCACCGAGGTGCCCTGCACCGCTTGAAAGGCGGACGGCCGACCCGCGATGTGATCGGCCGCGACGCGGCCCTGGCGGTTGGCGAGCCCCGCCAGCGGAATCACCGCCATCTCGCCCGTGGCCGCGTCGCGCACCTCCACCGCGTCGCCGACGGCGTAGACGTCCGGATCGGAAGTGCGCATGTGCTGGTCCACCACGATGCCGCCGCGCGCCCCGATGGTGAGCCCGGCCATCTTGGCCAGTTCGTTCTCGGGCCGCACGCCCACGGCCAGTACCACCACATCCGCCACCGGCTGGGCGCCGCCCGCGAGGACCACCTCCACGCGCCCGCCGGCATCGCGGAACTCGCGCACGTTGGTGCCGAGGTGGACGTTCACGCCGTGGCTTTCCATGTGGTAGGCCAGGTCGCGCGACATCTCCGGGTCCAGGTTCTGCATGAGCTGATCGGAGCGTTCCACCAGATCCACGCGCACCCCGCGCCGGCGCAAGGCCTCGGCCATTTCCAGGCCGATGTAGCCGCCGCCCACCACCACGGCGCTGAAGGCGCCCTGATCGACCACGGCCTTGATGGCGTCCATGTCCGGGATGTTGCGCAGGGTATGAATGCGCGGGTGGTTCACACCGGGCAGCGGCGGCCGCACCGGGTTCGCGCCGGGGGCGAGCACCAGTTTGTCATAGTGGTCCTCGAAGGTCCGGCCGCTGGCGTGGTCGAACACGCGCACCACCTTGCGGCTGCGATCGATGCCGGTGACCTCGTGCTGCACATGCACCTGCAGCGCGAGCGTGCGCTCCAGGTCCCTGGGCGTCACCACGAACAGCTTGTTGCGATCGGCGATGTCGCCGCTGATGTGGTACGGCAGGCCGCAGTTGGCGAAGGACACGTACGGGTCGCGCTCGTAGATCACGATCTCGGCCTGTTCGTCCAGGCGCCGGAGTCGTGCGGCGGTGGACATGCCGCCGGCCACGCCGCCCACGATAACGATTTTCATGATCCACGCTCCTCCCGTTGACGACGCGCACGCACCGTTGTAGGCGCCTCTCTCGTTACTCTAGACGGGAGAAAACAGGCCGGTAGCCGCGCAATCGTAGCCCGGATGAAGCAACACGGAATCCGCGAGTCCGGTGGAAACGAAGACGAAGATCCCGGATTGCGCTTCGCTTCATCCGGGCTACGTGCGAACGATATCGCGCCCTTTGCGCTCGCGCCACCAGGCGGCGGCGCCGCTGCCGACGGCGAGCGTCAGCAGGCCGACGGCAAGCAGCGGGTCGTTCAATCGTTCGGGCGCGAAGAGCAGCACGCTGCCGAGGCCCAGCATCATCACGCCCGAGACCAGCTTCAGCACCCGTCCCTCGGCCTCGCTCAGCTTGCGCGAGCCGAGGGTGTACACGTAGGCGAGCACGATGGCGACGAGCGGCACGATGTACACCAGGTTGTAGAAGGCGAGATAGAGGTAGTAACCGGAAGTGGGCAGTTCCTGCAGGGTGAGCAGGCGCGTGTACACCATGGGGAAGCCGGCCGTGCACAGGGCCTCGTAGCTGTTCGCCACAATGGCGAGCGTCACCGCGCCCGTGAGCATCACCGGCCAGCTGTCGGCGCGCAGCAGGCGACGCATACGCTCGAACAGCCGCGGCTTGGCGCTGTCCGGAATGGACAACGAGAGGCCGCGCTTGAACCACAGGTAATCCTTCACATTTACCAGCGCCATGCCTACCGCCAGCAGCCCTGCTGCGATGGTCACCAGACGTAGTTCGCCGGCGATGAGGAACACGTTCAACCAGGCGGACATGAGCAGGAAATACACCAGCCCCGAGAACAGCACGAACACCCCGCCGATGACCAGCATGCGCGTGCGGGTGCGCTCGTGGGTGAGCAGGCTGAGCAGGAACAGCAGCACGAAAAAGGCGCAGGGATTGAAGGCATCGAGGCCGGCGATGGCCACCGTGACCAGCGGCAAGGACCACTGGGCCGCATCGATGCTGCCCAGCACCGGCAGCGTGACGGTGGTCGAAGCTGCCGCCTGCGTAGCAGCCTCGCCCGCTAGCACGTCGCGGCAGGCCAGCAGGCGTTCTTCCAGGAGGCGCCCCATGCCGCCTGGCGAGTCGTAGCCGGTGTGCATCTCGCCGCAGAAAATGAAGCCCGGCACCGAGCTGGCCTGGCGCCCGAGCATGCCCGCCATTTCTATGTAGCGTTGCACGTTGGCTCGGCTGGCGGTGAGTTCCAATGAGTGCACCTGCACCCAGGGATAGCGTCCCGCCAGGGAATCCACGAAGGGCAGTGCCTCCTGGCAGTGCGGACAGCTCTGGGACCAGAACACGTAGAGATCCACCGGCGCCGCATCGGCGGAGGTCTCCGCGGCGGCGGGCAGCAGCCAGGCGAACAGGCATGCGAACAGCAGAAAGCGCTTCATAAACAACACGTGCGATGGGTTCGCGTCACCCTACCCGCGCGCCGACCCCCTGGCAATCGCAGGGACCGGGTAAATCGACACAAGAGCGGGGCGATACCATTGTGCCGTCTTCTTCGCGGCCTCAAGGGTCCCTTACGACGCCGGCGTGGCGAAGCGGTAGTAGTTGGCTTCGGGGATGTAATCCAGCATGCAGGGGTCGCGCACCCGCCCGGCCTCGTCCGCGTCGTTCAATGCAGCACGGCTCACGGGGGCATAGGGGAGCCGGAAGCGGCTCCACGGGGTGGCGCGCACATTGCCGTCTTCCACCTTGAAGCGCGCGCGCACGCTCCAGTAGAACTTCGCGTTGGCAGTGAGCGGCATGTCCAGCCTGTGTTCCGTGGCCGTGAGCCCCTGCCGCTCGTACACGAGCAAGGGTGCCGCGGGCAGCGCGCGCCATACCCGCAGGTCATAGCGCACGTCGTGCACGTTATCCGCGAGCGCTTCCGCACCTGCACGGCGCGCATAGGTGTGAAAAGCTTCCCAGGCCAGGGTCGGCGTGCGCGTGTCCAAGAGAACGAAGCGGTTCCAATCAGACGGCCGCGGGCCGAGCTGCGGCCGGTACAGTCGCTTGGGCGCCTGCCACTGCAACCCGCAGGCGCTGCCCACCGCAGGCGCGATGTCCGGCGCCATGAACAATGCCTCCACGATGCGGTCGCCCAGGGACGTCGCCGCGGCGCTGATCTCCGCGAGGGTCAGCGATTTGGTCCAGGCGCCCAACGGCCGCTCGCTGCTGCGATAGACGAAACGACGCTCGACCAACGTGCGCCCGGCTTCCAGCCATTCCACTTCCACGACCAGATAGAGCGCACGACCGCCGTAGACGTATTGTGCTTCCTCGAAACCGATCTCGCTGGCCGTGACAGTGACGGTGCTCGCCGCCGATCCCGGATGCACCAGCCACACCGGGTTCGAGCTCTCCACGGCGCGTGTCATCTGCTCACGCACCGCCGGCGCAATGCGCGTGGCCGCATCGCGCACCACCCGCAGGGACTCGCTGAAGCCCGCATCGGTCGCGGGCGCGTCGCCCGCCGCGGCCACCATGAGTGGTTTGGAGGGTGACGCAAGGTTCACCTCCGCCGCATCCAGCGCCGCCACCACGGCGACCGGCGAAACCGCGGCACGGCGCAGCTCGGCCGAGTCCGTGACCACGTTGGCGGCACAGGCACTCAGCAGGACGGCAGCAATGAAAGGCAAGAGGCGTCGCACGAAGAGTTCCATTCCGGAGAAAACGCGGAGTTTACGACGACATGACGCAAGGCGAAACCGCAACGCCCGGCCGAGGCCGGGCGCGCACGCATCAGATCACCTTGGAAAACCGCTGCCCCTGCTTCTCACGCAGGTGGCGGTCGAAGGTCATGCAGATGTTGCGGATGAGCAGCTTGCCGACGGGCTGCACGTCGATGGCGTCGGCGCTATGGGTCAGCAGACCGTCCGCCTGCATGCCTTCCAGGTCCTTCAGCTCGCCGGCGAAGTAGCCGTCGAAGTCGATGCCGAAGCGCTTGCCCACCGCCTGCTTGTCCAGGTGGAAGTGGCAGATGAGTTGGGTGATCACCTCGCGGCGCAGCACATCGTCGTCGGTAAGCTCAATGCCGCGGAACACCGCCAGCTTGCCGGCATCGATGGCCGCGTAATACTCCTCCAGCTCCTTCAGGTTCTGCGCATAGCTGCGCCCCACCTGGCCGATGGAGGTGGCACCCAGGCCCACCAGATCGCAATCGGCGTGGGTGCTGTAGCCTTGGAAATTGCGGTACAGCGTGCCCTCGCGCTGGGCCACGGCCAGTTCGTCGCCGGGTTTGGCGAAGTGATCCATGCCGATGTACACGTACCCGGCCGCGGTGAGCTTCTCGATGGTCATGTGCAGGATGTTGAGTTTTTCCTGCGGCGAGGGCAGTTCGTCGGCGTTGATGCGGCGCTGCGGCTTGAACAACTCCGGCAGGTGTGCGTAGTTGAACACCGACAGGCGATCGGGCGAGATGGTGAGGATCTTGTCCAGGGTTTTGCTAAAGCTGTCCACACTCTGGAACGGCAGGCCGTAGATCAGATCGAGGGAGATGGACTTGAAACCAGTGTCGCGCGCCGACTGTAGCGCGAACATGGTCTCTTCCTCGCTCTGAATGCGGTTTACCGCCTTCTGCACGCGCGGGTCGAAGTCCTGCACACCCAGGCTCATGCGGTTGAAGCCCAATTTGCGCAGCAGGGCAATGGTGTCCTTCTTCACCTCGCGCGGGTCGATCTCGATGGAGTACTCGCCCGTGTCGTCGTCGCGCAGCTTGAAATGCTTGCGCGTGGTGTCAACGAGGGCGGTCATTTCCTCATGGCTGATGAAGGTGGGCGTGCCGCCGCCCCAGTGCAGCTGATCGACGGTACGGTTGTTGTCGAACAGCGCACCCTGCATGGCGATTTCCTTGAACAGGCGCTGCAAATACGGGCTGGTCCGGGTGCGGTCCTTGGTAACCACCTTGTTGCAGCCGCAGTAGTAGCAGACGGTATCGCAGAACGGGATGTGGAAATACAGCGACAGCGGGCGCTGCGGGTTTTCCTGGTTGGTGGCCGTTGCGATAGCCGTATAGCGGTCGGCGTCGAAACCGCTGTGGAACTGCGGCGCCGTGGGATACGAGGTATAGCGCGGACCGGACTTGTCATAGCGCTTGATCAGGGCTTCGTCGAAGACAATGGTCTGGTTCATGGTCACAGCTTTGCACCTCGTTGCCGCCATATCAGCGTGGCGGCTTGCGCGTGAGAATCCAGTTTTTCCGTGCCGGGGGCACCCTTCGGCTCCCCTCTCCCTGTCCCTCTCCCGGAGGGAGAGGGGACGTTCAAATCAGCTACTGCACTATCCGACACTGCCTCACTTCCTGCCCCCTCTCCCGGAGGGAGAGGGGGCGTTCATATCAGCTACTGCACTATCCGACACTGCCTCACTTCTTGCCCCCTCTCCCTCCGGGAGAGGGCTGGGGAGAGGGGATCCAAGTCTGCGTGCCAAACTGCTGTTCGACTCCCCTCTCCCTGTCCCTCTCCCGGAGGGAGAGGGGACGTTCAAATCAGCTACTGCACTTTCCGACCCGCCTCACTTCTTGCCCCCTCTCCCGGAGGGAGAGGGGGCGTTCAAAGTCAGCTACTGCGCTATCCGAACACCGCCTCACTTCTTGCCCCCTCTCCCTCCGGGAGAGGGCTGGGGAGAGGGGATCAAACATCAGCGACCGCAACGCTCCCGCAACACCGATGCGATCCGTTCAAGCACCGCTTCCGTATCGCCCAGGATCTCGTGATTCCAGAAACGCAGCACGCGGTAGCCCATGCGTTCAAGCGTCGCGGTACGCTTCTCATCGTAGGCCTGCTGCCCGGAATGCTGGCCGCCATCGGCTTCGATGATCAGCATCGCCTCCAGGCAGGCGAAATCGACGATGTACGGCGCAATCACCACTTGGCGGCGGAACTTGTAACCGTCGAAGCGGTGTGCCCGCAAATGCCGCCACAACCTTCTTTCCGCCTCACTGCTCGCGCGACGCAGTGCGCGTGCGCGCAAGTGCAGTTCATGCTCCGGTGCGTCCATATCCCTGGACTTCCATGATTCATGCGGCAGCGAACAGCGCGCCGTAGTCCTCCAGCTCCTCGGCCGTCAGCACGAACACCTCCGCATCGCCGCGCTCGAATTCCACCCAGGTAAATGGCACCTCGGGATACAGTTCTTCCAACGCCGCCGCGCTGTTGCCCACCTCTACCACCAGCAGGCCGCCTGGGTTCAAATGCCGGCGCGCCTCGCGCAGGATGATGCGCACCAGGTCCAGACCGTCGGTGCCGGCGGCCAGGGCGCCACGGGGCTCATGGTGGAACTCGGGCGGCAGGTTGGCCATATCCTGGGCGTCCACATAGGGAGGATTGCTCACGATCACGTCGTAGCGCACACCGCGCAGGCCATCGAACAGGTCTGACTGCACCAGCCGCACCTGTTCTTCCAGCCCGTGGCGCGTCACGTTGCGGGCAGCCACTTCCAGGGCGTCGGCGGAGATGTCGCTGCCGTCCACCTGGGCCTCGGGGAAGGCCATGGCGCAGGCCACGGCGATGCAGCCGCTGCCGGTGCACAGGTCGAGGATGCGCTCGACATGTTCCGCATCAATCCACGGCTCGAAGCCATTTTCGATGAGTTCGGCGATGGGCGAGCGCGGCACCAGCACGCGCTCGTCCACGTGGAACGGCAGGCCGGCGAACCAGGCCTCGCCGGTCAGGTACGGGGCCGGCCGGCGCTCGCGCACGCGGCGGGCCAGCAGTTCGGCCACGGTGCGGCGCTCTTCGCGGGTGAGGCGGGTGTCGAACCAGGCGAGCGGCGTGTCGTGAGGCAGATGCAGGGCGTACAGCACCAGATAGACCGCCTCGTCCTGGGCATCGGCCAGGCCGTGGCCGTGGTGCAGGCCGGCGGCGTTGAACAGGCTCATGCCCCAGCGCACGAAATCGCGCACCGTGCGCAGGTCCTGGATGGCCTCGTCGATGTTCGGCACGTCAGGCTCCGGGCTTGCGCGCATGCTTGGGGCGGAAGGCCAGGCACACGTCCGGATTGGTGTCGAGATAGGGCCCGTCGATGAGGTCGATGCAATAGGGCACCGCCGGGAACACGGCGTACAGGCAATCGGCGATGGCGGAGGGCTTGCCCGGCAGGTTGATGATGAGCGAGCGCCCGCGGATGCCGGCGATCTGCCGCGACAGGATGGCGGTGGGCACCACCTTGAGCGAGACGGCGCGCATCTGTTCGCCAAACCCGTCGAGGATCTTGTCGCACACCGCCTCGGTGGCCTCGGGTGTCACGTCGCGCAGCGCCGGGCCGGTGCCGCCGGTGGTCACCACCAGGCAACAGCCCTCCACGTCGCACAGTTCCTTGAGCGCCTGTTCGATGAGCGGCTGTTCGTCCGGGATCACGCGCGGGACCGGTTCCCAGGGCATCGTGAGGATCTTGCCGAGCTCGGCCTGGATGGCCGGGCCGCCCTCGTCCTGGTACTCCCCGCGGCTGGCGCGATCGGAGACGGTGAGGATACCAATGCGTACTTTTTGTGCGGTCATGGACAGGCTGTCGGACAAAACGGGTTGAGCATTATAACGTCTATTCAACGTAGCCCGGATGAAGCGCAGCGGAATCCGGGGGCTTTTCATGCACGAGTTTTCCGGATGGCACGTCATTCCCGGATTCCCAGTCATTTCCCGGTTTCCGACTCATTTCTCCTGTTATCACTCGTTCCCCGGATTCCCACTGTTCCCCGGATTCCGCTGCGCTTCATCCGGGCTACGAAATGTTCGTGATCTGTATCGGCAGGCGCCGAGCGCCCCACTCGCCTTTGGGCCCGAACACCCCTGCGCAGGGGGTTCCGCAACGGTCGCAGCGGCCGTCCAGGGTCAGGTTCCACGCGGTGAGCACATAACCGTCGCGCCCGATCAGTTCCTGCCCGCAGTGATGGCAGGAGGTGCTGCCGCCCTCCGGGTCGTGCACGTTGCCCGTGTAGGCGTAGCGCACGCCGTTGTCCATGGCGATGCGCCGGGCGCGCTGCAATGTCGCACGCGGTGTGGGCGGGATGTCGCGCATTTTCCAGTCCGGGTGGAAGGCGGTGAAATGCATGGGCACGTCGGGGCCCAGTTCACGCACTACCCACCGGGTCATCTGCTTCAGCTCCTCGTCCGAGTCGTTGAGGCCCGGGATGAGCAAGGTGGTGAGTTCGAGCCAGACCCGGGTCTCGTGCTTGATGTACACCAGGGTTTCGAGCACGGGCTGCAGGTGGGCGCCGGTCTGCTTCAGGTAGAACGCATCCGTGAAGGCCTTCAGGTCCACGTTGGCGGCGTCCATGTGGGCGTAGAATTCCTTGCGCGGTTCGGCGCACACGTAGCCCGCGGTCACCGCCACGGACTTGATGCCCCGCTCGCGGCAGGCCTTCGCCACATCGATGGCGTATTCGTGGAAGATCACCGGGTCGTTGTAGGTGTAGGCCACGCTGCGGCAGCCGAGCTGCTCGGCGGCGCGGGCGATGGCCGCGGGGCTGGCCTGGTCCATGAGCGTGTCCATGTGGCGCGACTTGCTCATGTCCCAGTTCTGACAGAATTTGCAGGCCAGGTTGCAGCCGGCCGTGCCGAAGGAGAGCACCGGCGTGCCCGGCAGGAAATGGTTGAGCGGCTTCTTCTCGATGGGGTCGACGCAAAACCCGCTGGAACGGCCGTAGCTGGTGAGCACGATGCGCCCGTCCAGGTTGCCGCGGATGAAGCACAGGCCGCGCTGGCCCGCATGCAGGCGGCAAAAGCGCGGGCACAGGTCGCATTGCACACGGCCATCGTCCAGGGCGTGCCAGTGGCGGGTGGGCACGGCCGTGACCGGATCGATGTTGTCCTGGGATTGGTTCATCATTGAAGAAACCTCGCAAACCAACACTTGGACCACAAACCCGCCCGGGCGTTGCAGATGAACCGAGGAGACCCGATGCCTGACATTCGTGAACCCGCCGTGGCCGGAAGCTTCTACCCCGCAGACCCGGAGGCGCTGCGCGCCGAGGTGCGCGGTCTGCTGGCGAAGGCAGACGCCGGTGGCCCGGTACCGAAGGCCATCATCGCACCCCATGCCGGTTACATCTATTCCGGCCCCGTGGCGGCGAGCGTGTATGCGCGCCTCGCCGCGGCCCGCGGACGGATCCGTCGCGTGGTGCTGCTCGGCCCCTCGCACCGGGTCGGCTTTCACGGCCTGGCCCTGCCGGGCGCCTCCCTGTTCCGCACCCCGCTCGGCGACATCCCGGTGGATACCGCCGCCGTGCAGGCGCTGTGTACCCTGCCCCAGGTGCACGAACTCGAAGCGGCCCATCGCCTGGAGCACAGCCTCGAAGTGCAACTGCCGTTTTTGCAGGAGGTGCTCGGTGAATTCACCCTGCTGCCACTGGTGGTGGGCGATGCGGACGCCGATGCCGTAGCCGAGGTGCTGGAGACCTTGTGGGGCGGCCCGGAGACATTGGTAGTGGTGAGTTCCGACCTGAGCCATTACCAGCCCTACGCGACGGCCCGGCGCCAGGACGCCGTCACCAGCCGCGCCATCGAGTCCCTGGACCCGGACGCCCTGCATCACGAGGACGCCTGCGGGCGCAATCCCATCCGCGGCCTGCTCGCCATTGCGCGCCGGCACGGCTACACCATCGAGACCGTGGACCTGCGCAACTCCGGCGACACCGCCGGGGCGCGCGACCGCGTGGTGGGTTACGGCGCCTATGTGCTCCACTGAGCTCCCTGCGGCGCTGCGCGCCACCCTCATGGACGTGGCCGTCCGCTCCATCCGCCACGGCTTCACCCACGCCCTGCCCTTGCCCGTGGACGCCGCCGGCTATCCCGAACCGCTGCGTGAGTGGCGCGCCACCTTCGTCACCCTGGAAAAGGCCGGCGCGCTGCGCGGCTGCATCGGCGGCCTGGTGGCGCAGTGGCCGCTGGTGGAGGACGTGGCCCGCCATGCCTTCGCCGCCGCCTTCGAAGACCCGCGCTTCCTGCCCGTGCGCGAACCGGAACTGGCGACGCTCACCCTGTCCATTTCCATCCTGAATCCGGCCACGCCGCTGCCGGCGGATTCGGAACAGGAACTCATCGCCCAGCTGCGCCCCGGCACCGACGGACTGATCCTCAAGGACGGTGCGCGCCGCAGCACCTTCCTGCCGAGCGTGTGGGAACAACTGCCGGACGCCCACGCCTTCCTCGCCCACCTGAAAATGAAGGCCGGCCTGGCGCCGGATTACTGGTCCGACACACTGCGCTTCGAGCGCTACACCACCGAGAGTTTCGGCGCACCTGTGCGCACGTAATTACGCTGTGCGGCGCGCCGCCACGCAGCGCTTTCCCAACTCGCGGTACGAACACGGACACCCGTCCATATCCCCCTGAAAGTCTTTCTTCGTCCTGGGCCTGATGTTAGGCTCCATGCGTCCGGTTTCCCGCCAACTTAGAGCCAGCGGGCGACCCAAGAAAAATTCTTAATTCTTCCCGGGGGAGATGTTCATGATGAGGCAGATGCTTGCGGTGGCAGTCAGCGCCGCCTGTTTGGGGGTGGGCGCCGCCCACGCGGCACCGTTCAATTCTTTCGACCCACGTTCCATGGCCATGGGCGGTGCCGGCACCGCCGTGGGCAACACCGCCACGGCGCCGTTTTTCAATCCGTCGCTGCTTTCCACCACCGATCACGACGACGACTTCGCTATGGAACTGCCCATCATCGGCGCGCGCCTGTACGACCCGGACGACTTCATCGATAGCGTCGACGAGTTTCAGGACAACCCCAAGCTGGTGATCAACGATGAACTGGTGCTTAACTCCAGCGTGGACACTGCCAAGAAAGCATTCAACGCTATTAATAATCTCGGCCCAGGCGCAACTCAGGCGGACATCCAAGCGGCTGCCGCTAGCGCGAGAGATGCACTCGGTACGGTCGCGGGGGACACTCGGATCCTGTCTACCGGCTTCTCCACTCTAAGCAATAAAGCGCTGAATCTAGAACTGGGCGTCGGCACGGTCATCGGCATCCCCAGCCGTAAGTTCGGCGGGGCGCTGGTGTTTAATTCCTGGAACGTGGGCAGCGCCATCGTGAAGTACGAAGATGCCGGTCTGCTGACCGGTCTTGCCGATGATGCGGATGTGTATGCTGACTATCTCGACAAAGTAGCTAGTTGCGATAGCGATGCAGCATGCCAAGCGGCCATCAACAAGGACCCCGACCTTCAGTACATCGATCGGAATCTTAAAACCGGCGGCGACCTCGAACTGGCCTTCGATCCCGACAACGACATCAAGTCCTCCGTCGAACTGCGCGCCATTTCCCTGAACGAGGTCGGCCTGTCCCTGTCACGCGAATTCAACATCGGCGGGCAGAAACTGGCCATCGGTGTGACGCCCAAGTACGTCCGCGCCATCACCCTGAACTACTCGGCCTCGGTGAACGACGCCGATGACGACGACTTCGACGCCGACGACTACACCAACGATACCACCAACTTCAACATGGACCTCGGCGTGGCCAAGGACTTCGAGAACGGCTGGCGCGCGGGCATGGTGGTCAAGAACATCATCGGCCAGACCTACGACCTCATGCGCAAGGACAACGCTACCGGCGTGAAGGTGAAGACCGGCGAGATCGAACTGAAGCCCCAGGCGCGCGCCGGCGTGTCGTACCAGAACAGCTGGTTCACCGCCGGCCTTGACGTGGACCTGACCGAGAACGACCCCATCGGCTTCGAGGACGAGACCCGCTACGCCGCCTTCGGCATGGAACTGAACGCGTTCGACTGGGCGCAGCTGCGCCTGGGTTACCGCGCCGACATGGTGAACAGCGATCGCAGCATCGCCTCCGCCGGCCTCGGCCTGTCGCCCTTCGGCGTCCACATCGATCTGGCGGTGGCCGCCAGCGACAACGAACTGGGCGCCGCGGCACAGTTCGGCCTGCGGTTCTGATGACCTCCCGGAGGGGCGCCAGGCGCCCCTCTTTAACCTCGAAGCCCCAGAACGCCCTCACGAAGGCGCAAAGGTCGCCAAGAGGAACACCATTCCCATTCCTCCGTTACTTGGCGTTCTTTGCACATTGGTGAGCGTATGCCCGTCTGTGCTTGTCACGTAGGCGCGATGTGCCAACGTGACCTACTGCAGATCGGCTTTCTACTCGCGCCGGCAAGTACCCACCGAATCCGGCAGGCACTGCATCCCCGGTTCCCACTCAGCGTGATCGAGGCGCGCGCCGGTGAAGTTGGCGCCGCTGCGGCGTACGTCGGTGAGGATGGCGTAGCGGAGGTCGGCGCCTTGCAAGTTGGCGTTGATGAGGTCGGCGCCGCGCAGGTTGGCGCCGAGCAGGTTGGTGTCGGCGAGATTGGCGCCGCGCAGGTTGGCCAGGGAGAAATTCACGTAGGCCAGGTCGCTGCCGCGCAGGTTGGCGGCGCGCAGGTTGGCCGTGTTCAGGTCGGCAGAGCGCAGGTTGGCGCCGGCAAGGTCCACGTTGGCGAGATCGCGGCCGGGCAGCAGGCAGCTGCTCCAGTTCACGCCGGGCCCCGGCGCTGCTTCACAGTTGGCGAGCGAGCCATCGCTGGATTCCGGAAGCAGGAACGGGAGCGCTATGACAGCGGCGACGATCAGCGCGAGAATGGCGTAGTGCCGCGGACGGATGACCATCACCGCGGGCTCGATGGCCTGGCGACCGCGGCTGGTCGGCTCGGCCCGACGCTCCGCGCCCGTGGGAGGCGTGCCCGCGCTGCGCCGCTCATCGGCCCAGCGCCGCGCCGATTCCAGCTTTTCGATGGTTTCCGGGTCTTCCGGGTGGGCCGTGGCCTCGCGCATTACCTCGGGAATGAGTGAGTCGAGCTCGCGCACGCGGAACCACTCCGCCCGGTCGCTGCTGACTTCATCGTCGAGCCGGATGCGGCCAAGCAGCACGTAGCGCGAAACGAGGCCGAAGGGATAAGGTCCGGTCACCCGGCCTGCGCGGCGCACGTACAAATTGTGCTGAAGATTCTTCATGCTCGGGCCTCCGTTTGGCGCATCATAAATGAGCGCTCGCAGCACGGATACATCCGCAATCACAGGGCACCATGGACATACCGCTTTCCTCCGCACAGATCTCACTGGCGCTGCTCACGGCGGCGGCGCCGGCCCTCGCCTCGGCCTGGCGTGCCGGGGCCCTGCTGGAGGCCGTGGTGGTGTCCAGCGACCCGACCAAGTCCATCGCGCGGCTGGCCATCCAGGGACGCGAGTTGGAGGTGCGTAGCGAGGTGGCCTTGCGCGTCGGTGAACGCTTGCTGCTCACCGCCGAACCCCGCGAAGGCCACTGGCAGTTGAGCCGGCGCGAGGCGCCGCCGCTGGCGCCGCTCGAACAGGCCTGGCGGCAGATCCTGCCGCGCCAGCAACCGCTCGCCCCGGCCCTGCGCGCCCTCTGCGACACCGCGAAGCTGCCGGCCCTGCCACCGCCGCTACGCGAGGCGCTGGTCCGTTTGCACGAATACATCCCTCCACCGCAGCGCCTCGCCACGCCCACCGGGTTGCGGGAGGCCGTGGATAAATCGGGGATTTTCCTGGAGGCGCGCCTTGCCGCGCCGCGAGCGCAACCGCTTGGTGGCAGTGCTACACCTGCGCCTCCCGCGTCTGCGCCGACTTCGCCCGCATCTGCGCCGGTACCTCTCACCTCTGCGCCTCAGGGGTCTGGACCGGCATCGCCCTCGGCGTCTGTGACGACCACGGTAACCGCGGCTGCACCGGCCCCCATCACCACCTCGCGCGCCGCCCCCTCTCAGGTGCCCGCCAGCACACCGCCTGATGGGCTGCCCGGCACCACCACGCCGGCGCCTCTGTCGCCCGTGCAGCCGGCAACGCTCGGCGGTACAGGAGAAACGGCGATCACGGCCGTGGCTTCAAGCACGGTGCCGATGGCCACGGATCTGAAGGGTTCGTTGCTGCGGCTTTTGAATTTGTTGCGCACCCCCGGTACGGCACACGACAACACCCATGACGACCGCGTCGGCGGCCAGGCGCTGGAAACGCTGCGCGCCCTGGCCCGTCATGCCGAAGGTGCGCTCGCGCGCATCGAGTTGCAGCAGTTTCGTGCGCTGCCGGAGCGTGCCGATGCGGATCCGGCCTGGGTGCTCGAACTGCCGTTTCGCCAGGGTGAAGACGTGGAGACCCTCACCTTGCGCATCCGCCGAGACCAGGAGCAGGACGATGCCGCGGACGGCGTGTGGCCGTGGACGATCACCCTCGAGCTGGGCGACGGTACCTGCGGCCCCTTGCGAGCGGTGGTTGCGCTGCGCGACAAGGCGGTGAGCACCCGCTTTTTCGCCGGGCGCGCCGAACTCGCGGAACGCATCGCCACGTCCCTGGATTTTCTGGACACGCGCCTGCGCGCGGCGGGACTGGACGTACAGACGCTCGAAGCCCACGTGGGCCGCGTGGTGAGCGAAGAGCCCCTGCCTGACGGGTTGGTGAAGGAGCGCGTATGAAGGAGCGCAAGCGGCCCGCGGAAAAGACCGCCGTCGCCCTGAAGTACGACGGTCAGAGCGCACCACGGCTCACTGCCAAAGGCGATGGCGAGTTGGCCGAGGGAATCCTCGCCCGCGCCCGCGAGCACGGCATTCCGCTACAGGAAAACGCCGAACTGTGCCGGTTGCTTGCACGGCTCGATCTTGGTGAATCCATTCCCCGGGAGTTGTATGTGGCGGTGGCGGAGGTGCTCGCCTTTGCGTTTTGGGTGACCGGGCGGACGCCATAGGGCGGGCCGTGTCCGCCGTGCCGCCCGATGAAACCAGGATGGCGGCCATGGGCCCTATGACGTACCGCCGTCGAGCCGGCGCATCATCACCAGCAGTTCGGCTTCGCCACGTGAAATGCCGCAGATTTCCACCAGCTCTTCCGCACTCGCGCCCTTGCGCAGCAGCTTGTCGGCCTGCTCGTAGGAGCGCGCGTCCGGGTCGTCGTTCTGTTCCTGGCGCAGGCCCAGCTCTTCCTGACGCGCGGCGACCTGCCGCAGTTGTTGTTCGACCAGCCCCTGCCGCTGGGCGAGGCTCATCACGGCATTGCACAGGGCGCGCAGGTCGCTCTGCACCGCTTCGAGGCGCAGCTGCTGCGCACGATGGCGGCGGGACAGGACAAGGCTGCTGGATCCCAGCGCCGCAAGGGCAAGCACCAGGGCTGCGATCAGGAGGATTTCAGTGCTCATGCGTATTCATCGATGTGGCCGTCGGCAGGCGTTTCCGGGCCGTCGTCCGATGCGTCGTTCTGCCCGTCGTTCTGCCCGTCGTTCTGCCCGTCGTGCTGGTCTCGCTGCTCCGTCTCCTTCTCCTTCTGCTCCTCGCGCTGGCGCTCCAGCGGATCCCGGTGGGGTTCCGGCCAGATGATCTTCGTCGGCGTGATGCGGCCCACATCTGCCATGACGCTCACTCCATGGCGAACAACTTGGCGTTGTCGATGAGGATGATGAGTTCCTCGCCCTGATGGCTGACGCCATGGATGAACTTGGCGCTTTCATCGTTGCCCACGTTCGGTGCGACCTCGATTTCGTTGGCAGGGATGTTCATCACCTCGGCCACGCTGTCCACCACCATGCCGACCACCTGCTCGCCTTCCTCGATGATGACGATGCGCGTGGCGTCGTCCGCGTCGCGCGGTTGCAAGCCAAAGCGCTGGCGCGTATCGATCACCGTGACCACGTTGCCGCGCAGGTTGATGATGCCGAGCACGAAATCCGGAGCCCCGGGCACCGGCGCGATTTCGCTCACCTTCAACACCTCGCGCACCTGCATCACGTTGATGCCGTATTTCTCCGCATCGAGGTGGAAGGTGACGAACCGGTTGACGTCCTGGGCTGCATGGTTGTCGGGGCGCTGTTCCATTTCTTTACGGGCCGTATTCATGGCAAGTCTCCACTGTCTCCGTCCTCCGTCCATGCCAATCCCGCGTCGGCGGCGCCGCGGGCCAGCAGGCGTGCGAAAGCGCTCGGTTCAATGAGCGCACACATGTGTTCGATGACCGTGCCGGCCAGCCAGCCGCGTGTGGTGCGGCTGGTGCGCCAGCGCACCTGGTCGGGTTCGAGGGTGACCACCTCTGCCACGGCATCACAGGCCAGCCCCCAGTCGCCCTCACCGATGAACACGATACGTGTGAAACGTTCGTCCGGTGTACCGGAGAGAAGCGCACGGCGGTCCTGCGGCAGCACCAGCAATGCCGTGTCGACCACCGGCACGCTGCGCCCGCGATAGCGCACCAGGCCGAGGAACCAGTCCACGTGCCGCGGCAGAGGCGTGACGGGAGACGCGCTCCATTCCTGCACCCCCGAGAGTTCCACAAGCGGCACGGCGAGTGTGAGGCCCGCGATGCGAAACAGCATGGCCTGGAAACGGCGCTGCCCCCATTCCGGCACGGGCGTTGGCTGGGGCGCCGCCGCCGCTGCCGCGGCGGGCGCGGTTGGCGCCGTGACCACAGCGGCGGGCCGGGGCGTCTCGGCCACAACCGCCGGTGCCGGCTCGTCCTCCACCGCATCCGGAACCTCACGCAGCAACGCCTCCAAGTAGACGTCGAGCGCCTGGCGCTCATCGACCAGCGTCTGCGTCTTGGCAAGCAGCTTGTTCATGGCGCGGTCCTCGCCACGGGGGCGTCGCCCGCGAACAGGTGATTGGCCAGTGCGGTGTAGGCGATCACGCCGCGCGCCTGCGGATTGAGGTAATTGAGCGGTGCCCCGTGCTGGCTCGCCTCGCGGAACTGCGTATCCACCGGGATGACCGAATTCCACAACACGTCCGGGAACCGCTCGCGCAGGGCCGCGAGGCTTTCCAACGACGACTGCACGCGGCGGTCGAACATGGTCGGAATCACCAGATAGGGCAGCGGCCGCTTGCGTGCCCGCAGGATCATGCCGAGGGTGTGCAGCATGCGCTCCAGGCCCTTCATGGCGAGAAATTCCGTCTGCACGGGGATCAGCAGTTCGTGGCTGGCAGCAAGGGCATTGACCATGAGCACGCCCAGCACCGGCGGGCAATCCACGAATACGGCGTCGAACTGCGCCGCGCACTGCATCAGCGCACGCGCCAGCACCAGGCCCATGCCCTCGCGGGCGCCCAGCTGACGGTCCAGGGTGGCCAGTGCGCTCGACGCGGGCATCAGGTGCAGGTTGGCAAAGCGTGTGGCGCGCACCAGAGCGGCTGGGTCGGGATGGGGCGCGTTCTGGAACAGCGAATAGACGCTGTGATCCAGGGTGTCCGGATCCAAACCGAAATAGGTGGTCAGCGAGCCGTGGGGATCCAGATCGACCATCAGCGTGCGATAGCCGCGCTGGGCGAGCAGGCCCGCGAGGGTGACCGCCGTGGTGGTCTTGCCCACGCCGCCCTTCTGATTCGCGACGGCGAACACCCGCATCACTGAGCCCCCGCGCGCTGCAATTCCACCAGGCGGCGAGAATCCTTTTCCGCGAGCACCACCACGAGCACGCGGCGGTTGCGATTACGCCCGGCCGTGGTGGCGTTGTCGGCCACCGGGTGATATTCGCCAAAGCCGACCGCCGCCATATTTTCGGGCCGCACGCCCTGTTTCATGAACACGTGGACGACGCTGGCCGCACGCGCGGCCGACAGTTCCCAGTTGGACGGAAACGCATAGGTATTGATGGGCACGTTGTCGGTGAAGCCTTCAACCTTGATCTGGTTGGGATATTTTCTCAGCACATCGGCGATGCGCCGCAGAATCGGAATGGCCTCGGCCTCCAGTTGCGCACTGCCACTCTCGAACAGGAACGAGGTGTTGAGCTCCAGCTCGACCCAGAGGTCCTCGCGCCGCACGCTCACCATCTCGTCCTGAATGAAGGGCAGCATGGCGAGTTCGAAATCCGTGGCGATCTGCACCAGTTGGTCGACGGGATTTTCCGGCGGATCGCCGGCGCGCAATTCCACCGGCTCGATGATCTTCGGTGTGCCCGACAGCCCGTCGTCCCCCACCTGCACCGGCTGCAGGCTCTTGGGGGTGGTGTTGAATGCGCTGATCAAGGTGTCCGACAGCACGCGATACTTGCCTTCGTTGATAGAGGAGATCGCATACATGACCACGAAAAATGCGAACAGGAGCGTCACGAAATCCGCATAGGAGACCATCCAGCGCTCCAGGTTCTCGTGCTCTTCATGGCGTTTGCGTTTGCGCGCCATCCCGTTGCCCCTCAGTGCAGATAGCCCTGCAGCTTGGTCTCGATATTGCGCGGATTTTCCCCTTCGGCGATGGACACGATGCCCTCGATCACCATGTAGCGAAACTGCGCCTGTGCCTGGATGGCGCTGCGCAACTTATTGGCCAGTGGAATGTACAGCAGGTTGGCGAAGCCGACGCCATAGATGGTCGCCACGAAGGCCACCGCGATGCCATGGCCCAGCTTGCTCGGGTCGGAGAGGTTGTTCATGACCTGGATGAGGCCCATCACCGCGCCGATGATGCCGATGGTGGGGCTGTATCCGCCCATGCTCTCGAACACCTTGGCGGCGGCGAGGTCCGCGGTCTCCTTGGTGTCCACCTCCACTTCCAGGATGGCGCGCATCACCTGCGGCTCGCTGCCGTCCACCAGCAGTTGCAGCCCCTTGCGGGCGAAGGGATCGGCCTCGGTCTCGGAAATGGATTCCAGGCCCAGCAGGCCCTCCTTGCGGGCCGTGTTGCTCCACTCGATGATCTTTTCGATGGCCTCATCGGCCGCGAGGCGCGGCGGGACGAAGGCCCAGGGGATCATGCGCAGGCCGCGCATGAAGGTGGTGAGCGGCGATTGCAGCATCACCGCGCCCAGGGTACCGCCGAGCACAATCAGCGCCGCGGGTGCATTGACCAGCGTACTGGCACTGCCGCCTTCCAGGTATTGGCCACCCAGGATGGCGCCAAAACCAAGGATGAGGCCGATGATGGTAAGGATGTCCATGATGGCTTAGACCCGCTGTACCAGCGCTGGCCCGATGTCCTGCAGGGCGAGCACCTGATCGGCCAGCCCCGCTTCCACCACGGCCGCCGGCATACCGTACACCACGCAGGTGGCTTCGTTCTGTGCCCAGACCGCGGAACCGCCCTGTTTGAGCAGGCGCGCGCCTTCGCGACCGTCCGCGCCCATGCCGGTCAGCACCACCGCCAGCACCTGCCCGGGAAAGCTGCGCACGAGCGATGTGAAGGTGGTATCCACCGACGGTTTGTAGGTTTGCCCCGGCGCACTCTCGGTAATGCGAATGAATGCGCGCCCTGCACGCTGTTCCACCAACATCTGCTTGCCGCCGGGCGCAAGCAGGGCCACACCCGGTTCGATGGGGTCGCCGTCTGCGGCTTCCTTCACTGTGATGGCACATTGCTGGTTCAGGCGCTGGGCGAAGGCCGGTGTGAACGACCCGGGCATGTGCTGCACCAGCACGATGGGTAGCGGGAAATTGGCCGGCAGCTTGGTGAGCACCTCCTGCAAGGCCACCGGCCCGCCGGTGGACGTGCCGATGGCGACGATCTTGTGCTGGCCGCGGCGTGCAGCGAAGGCGGGTGCGACGCCGCGCGGCTTGACCGCCGCGGCGGCCGGTGCGGAAACCGCGTGCGGCCGTACGGTCTGATGGCGACGGCCCGAGCCGATGGCATGGACGCGTTCACACAGCTGACGCTTGGCCTCGTCCTTGTCGCGCGAAATGTCCTCGAACTTCTTCGGCAGGTAATCCACCGCGCCGGCATCGAGCGCATCGAGCGTAGCGCGAGCGCCGTCCGTGGTCAGCGAGGAAAACATCAGGATGGGTGTCGGCGTCGCGGCCATGATGCGCCGCACTGCCGTGATGCCGTCCATCACCGGCATCTCGATATCCATGGTGATCACGTCGGGCTTCAGCCGGGCGGTCATCTCCACCGCCTGCGCGCCGTCCTCCGCCGCGCCGATCACCTCCAGGCGCGGATCGGATTTCAGCATCTCCGTCACCCGCCGACGGAAAAAGCCCGAATCATCGACCACCAATACGCGGATTGCCATCCATTAACCTTCTTGAAAAAGAAAAGCCCGAACACGGGGGACACGGGGAACACGGGGAATGGGTTGTTCACAAGCGAGCACCGCCACCGTGGCAGACCCCGGCGTGTTGACCAAGCGCCGATTATGCCCGAAGACCCGATTCATCCCGCTGTTCCCCGTGTCCCCCGTATTAATGCTTTTTTCTATCACTGTCGGCGCTGGCCGTAGGCCTTGAGCAGGCTGGGGACGTCGACGATCAGGGCGATGCGGCCGTCGCCGGTGATGGTGGCGCCGGCAAGGCCGGGCGTGCCTTGCAGCAGCGCGCCCAGGGGTTTTATCACCACTTCTTCCTGACCGATGAGTTCGTCCACCACGAAGCCCACCTGCTGGTTGCCGATATGCACCATGACCACGTGGCCCTCGTCGGGCAGGGGGGCGCTGTAGGCGGATTTGACCAGCCAGCGGGTGAGATAGAACAACGGCAACGCCTTGTCGCGCACCACCACCACACGCCGACCGTCGACAATGTTGGTCTTGGTGAGGTCCAGGTGGAAGATCTCGCTCACACTGGGCAGCGGCAGTGCAAAGGTCTGGCCGCGCAGTTTCACCATCAGTGTCGGCATGATGGCGAGGGTCAGCGGCACCTTGATGATGATGCGCGTGCCCTTGCCGAGGGCCGAATCCACGTCGACGATACCGTTGAGCTGGGCGATGCGGGTCTTCACCACGTCCATGCCGACGCCGCGGCCGGACACGTCGGAGATCTCGGTCTTGGTGGAAAAACCGGCACCGAAAATGAGGTGATAGCACTCCTTCTCGTCCAGGCGCGCCGCGGCATCGGCATCCATCATGCCCTTCTCCACCGCCTTGCGACGCAAAACCTCCGCGTCCATGCCCGCGCCATCGTCCTCGATGAGCAGCAGGATGTGATCGCCCTCCTGCTGCGCCGCCAGGCGCAAGGTGCCGGTGCGCGGCTTGCCCGCGGCCTCGCGTTTCTCAGGGACTTCGATGCCGTGGTCCACGGCATTGCGCACCAGGTGCACCAATGGATCGGCGAGCGCCTCCACCAGGTTCTTGTCCAGGTCGGTCTCCTCGCCTTCGAGGACCAGGTTGACCTGTTTCTGCATGTTGCGGGCGAGGTCGCGCACCACGCGCGGGAAACGCCCGAATACCTTCTTGATGGGCTGCATGCGCGTCTTCATGACCGCCGCCTGCAGGTCGCCCGTCACCACGTCCAGGTTCCCGACCGTCTTGGCCACTTCTTCTCGGCCACTGGGGCCGGCGCCCTGCGCCAGAGTGGCGAGGCGATTGCGCACCAGCACCAGTTCGCCGACCAGATTCATGATGTCGTCGAGACGTTTGGTGTCCACGCGCACCGACGTTTCCTGCTGGACGGTGTCTGCCGCTTTCTTTTCGCCCTCGCCGGCCGGCTTGGCGGCAGCTGTGCGTTGGGGTGCGGGTGCGGGGGCAGGCGCAGCCGGTTTCGCTGCCGCCGCTGGCTGCGGTGCCGGCGCGGCGGGTGGCGCGGTCTGCGGGACGCCCGAGAACTTGCCCTTACCGTGCAGTTGATCCAGCAGGGCTTCAAATTCTTCTTCGGTGATGTCGTCGCTCGGTGTCGCCGCTTCCGCCGGTGCCACGGATTGGGGCGCCGCCGCGGGCACCCCGGTGAACTTGCCCTTGCCGTGCAACTCATCCAGCAGGGCCTCGAATTCCTCTTCGCTGATCTCGTCGTTGTCGCCGGGTGGTGCTTCATGGGCCGCACCGGCAGCCACAGCGGCGGCCGCTACGGGCTGGTCCGCAGCGGGCGTTTCGAGGGCATTGAGCAGCGCCTCGAATTCCTCTTCGGTGATGTCGCCCGTCACCATGGACTCGGCTGCGGAGGCGGCAGGTGCAACCGCTGCCACCGGCGTTGTCGACGCTGCGGCCGGCGGCGGCGCAGTGGGCGCAGCCGGTGCGACTTCCTCCTCGCCGTCGGGATGATTCAGTGCTTCCAGTTGTTGCAGGAGCGCGGCCTCGGCCGGCTCGGGCTCTTCACCTGCACGCAGGTGCTCGAACTGTACATTGAGTACGTCCAGCACCGGCAGCATGGTGTCCATGAGCTGCGAGGTGATGCGTTTCTGGCCATTGCGCAGCAGGTTGAACACGTCCTCGGCACGGTGGCACACGTCGACGAGCGCGGTCAGGTTCAGGAACCCGGCGCCGCCTTTGATGGTGTGAAAGCCGCGGAACACGGCATTGAGCAATTCGCGATCGTCCGGTCGTTGCTCCAGGTCCACTAGCTGTTCATTCAGCTTCTCAAGGATTTCCGTCGCTTCGATGAGGAAGTCCTGGAGGATCTCGTCGTCTGCGTCCAAGGCCATGGGTTTACCTTCAGAAACCGAGACTTGATAGCAAGTCGTCCACTTCGTCCTGACCGGAGACGGTGCCGGTGTCCAGCCCCGGCACCGCGGGGCCGTGCACACCCACACCGACATCCGGCTTCGCTTCCTTCTCGGGCGGGAGCAGTTTCTGACCCGAGATGCGCACCAGTTCCACCAGATTACGCTCCAGCTCCTCCACCAGGGAAATCACCCGGCGAATGATCTGGCCGGTGAGATCCTGGAAGCCCTGCGCCATGAGTACGTCCTGCAGGTTTTCATGCAGGCGCGGCAGATCCCGGCTGGCGGCATCCAGGAACGTTTCCATGTCGTGTGCCAGGACACGGAAATCCTGGGCGTCCATCTCGCGACGCGTGAAGCGCGCCCAGCGCGTCTTCAATGCCTCACCCTGGGCTTCCAGTGCCTCACAGGCGGGCAGCGAATCCTCGATGGCCGAGAGGGTGCGATTGGCCGCCTGTTCGGTCATGGTGATCACGTAGGACAGGCGGTCGCGCGCATCGGGGATCTCGTGTTCCGCGATATCGGCGATGCGCGAATCGAGCCGAAAGTTGTTGAGCGCGTCGTGGAAATCGCGCGTCAGCTTGCCAAGCTCGCGAAACAGGCTGTCCTCGCGCAGGCGCACCAGCTCGTCGAGCAGGCGCGCGCTCTCTTCCTCGTTGCCCTGCTCCATCTGGAGCAGCATTTCGCGCGCGCGCACCACGTAATCCTGGTGCAGCACGCTTGTGTCATTCGCCATGAAACCGCTCCGCTGCGCGAGCCTACTTGGCCTCGACGCGCTCGAAAATCTTTTCCAGTTTTTCCTTCAGGGTCTGCGCCGTGAAGGGCTTGACGATGTAGCCGTTTACACCGGCCTTGGCCGCCTCGATGATCTGTTCGCGCTTTTGCTCGGCGGTGACCATCATCACGGGCAGGGCCGAGAGCTTGGGGTCGGCGCGCACGGCCCGCAATAGGTCGATGCCCTGCATGCCGGGCATATTCCAGTCGGTGATCAGCAGATCGAAGCTGCTGCTTTGCAGCATCGGCAAGGCGGTGAGTCCGTCGTCGGCCTCGCTGGTGTTGTTGTAGCCGAGGTCGCGCAACAGGTTCTTGATGATGCGCCGCATCGTGGAGAAGTCGTCCACGATGAGAATCTTGATGTTCTTGTCCAAACCAGCCTCCCGATGAAACTCAACCGGCCCGGTGGCCGGCCCGCTGCGCATGGCGCGGCGGAATGGGTCCAATCATACCGATTTTATGGGCGTGTCGTTCCAGCCCACGCGTTCTCATGCCCGACAGCTCACGCTCCCAGGCGCGCCCGCAGCCGCAGCAGCGCCTGGCTGTGTATCTGGCAGACGCGCGATTCGGTGACGCCGAGCACCACGCCGATCTCCTTCAGGTTGAACTCCTGGTCGTAATACAGCGCCATCACCAGGCGCTCGCGTTCGGGGAGGCCTTCGATGGCGGAGGCAAGATTCTGCTGGAATTCCTCGGACTCGATGCCGTCGACCACACCCGCATGCTCGTCCGGGATGTGTTCAACGAAAGCGTCATCCCCGCCGCCCGTCTCATCCAGACTGAAGAACCGGTGACCGTTGGCGTCGGCCAGCAACTCGTAATACTCCTCTAGGGGAATCTCCAGTTCTGCGGCGATCTCGCGTGCGCTCGCCTCGCGGCCCTCGCGCCCCTCCACCACGCGCACGGCGTCGGCCACCCGGCGGGCCTTGCGATGCACGGAACGGGGCGCCCAGTCGTTGCGGCGCACCTCGTCAAGCATGGCGCCGCGGATGCGGATGCCGGCGTAGGTCTCGAAGCTGGCCCCGTGAGCGTCGTCGTAGTGTTTGAGCGCTTCCAGCAGGCCGATCAAACCGGCCTGAATCAGGTCATCCACCTGCACCGATTGCGGCAATCTGCCCATGAGGTGATGGGCGATGCGTTTGACCAGCGGCGCATAATGCTCGACCCGCTCATTGACCGACGCGGCATTGGCGACGTAGGCGGTGATGACGCTCATAACAAGGCTCTCAAAGGATCCTCACCACCCGCTCCCTGAATCAGACGCTCCATGAAAAATTCCAGATAACCACCCCGCACCACCGGCATGGGCCAGGCCTCGATGCGCTCGGCGAGCGCCTGGAAGGCCACCGCCGCCGGGCTGCGCGGGAAGACCTCCACCACCGCGCGCTGGCGCTTCACCGCCTTGCGCAGGTGCTCGTCGTACGGAATGCTGCCTACGTGTGTGAGCACCACCTCATCCAGGAACTTGTCGGTGACCTTGACCATTTTCTGGAACAGTTCGCGCCCTTCCTGGGGCGAGTGGGCCATGTTGGGCAGGATATGGAAACGGCGCATGCCATGTTCGCGGTTGAGCAGCTTGATCAGCGCATAGGCATCGGTGATGGAGGCCGGCTCATCGCACACCACCACGAGCACTTCCTGGGCGGCCTTGCTGAAGGAAACCACGCTGTCAGAAATGCCGGCGGCGGAATCCACGATAAGCACGTCCACTTCCATGGCCAACTCGGAGAATGCACGGATGAGGCCGGCATGCTCGGCCGGGCTGAGTTCAGCCATGCGCTGGAGGCCCGATGAGGCCGGGATCACATGGATACCGCCCGGGGCCTCGACGATGACCTCCTCGAGGGTGCGTTCACCGCTCAGCACATGGGAGAGGTTGTACGCGGGATGCAGGCCGAGCACCACGTCCACATTGGCAAGACCCAGATCGGCGTCCATGATCATGGCCTTGCGGCCACGGCTCGCAAACGCCGTGGCCAGGTTCACGGAGACGTTGGTCTTGCCCACCCCCCCCTTGCCACTCGCCACGGTTATCACCCGCACAGGGCGCGGTTTGGTCATGCGTCGCAGTCCTTCCGCTTGATCGTTATTAGCCATTGGCGTTGCTCACCAGTCCCCCGAAACTGAAGGCAAGCGCCTCCTCCACCGGCGCGTCACTATGACGCATCATGCCCACGCTGCGCGTCACCAGGTTGTTGGCGCGCGCGGTCTGCAGGTCTTCCGGGACACGCTGGCCGTCCGAGACGTAGGCGACCGGCAGTTGCCGCTCGGCCACTACCGAAAGCGCCTCGCCGAGGCTCGCCGTTTCGTCGAGCTTGGTGAGCAGGCAGCCGTCCAGGGCGATATTACCAAACGCGCGCACCGTCTCCTCCAGTGCCTTGCGCTGGGTGGTGGCCGAGAGCACCACGTAGGTACGTACCAGCCCGCCGCCCGCGTTCAGCAGGGCCGCCTGTTCGGCGAGGCGGACGTCGCGCTGGCTGGTGCCCGCGGTGTCGATGAGCACCAGCGACTTGTTGCGCAGGGTCTCGAGCAGGTGCGCCAGCTCGGCGGCGTCGTTGGCCACGTAGACCGGCGCGTTCAGCAGCCGGCCAAAGGTTCGTAACTGTTGTTGGGCGCCGATGCGATAGGAATCGGTCGTAATCAGCGCCACGCGGTCAGGGCCATGGCGCAGGGTATAGCGCGCGGCCAGCTTGGCCACCGAGGTGGTCTTGCCCACGCCGGTCGGGCCCACCAGGGCAACCACGCCGCCGTGGCTGAGGATGTCGTCGTTGGTGACGGGAATCCGTCGCGCCAGCTGGCCGAGGGCCTGGCGCCAATTGTGTTCCGCGTCGTCCTGATAACGCACTTGGCCGGCCAGCTCGCTGCACAGGCGTGCGGACAGGCCGAGCCGCGTCAGGCGTTCGAGCACCTGGACGCGCAGCGGCTGGTGTTGACGCGCCTCACCCCAGGCGATGCCGGTGAGCTGGGTCTCGACCAGGCCGCGCAGGGTCTTGATCTCGTCGCGCATGGCGCTGATGGCGGGGTCCTGGGTCCAGACGATGCGATTGGCCGCCCCAGCGCTGTGACGCTCCCCTTCGCCACGGGCGGAAGGGCGTGCGGCGGTCGCGCGGGGCTGCGTCTGGGCGGGCTTGCGAGCGGGCGGCTCCACCACGGCGGGCCTGGACTCCTCGCGGGTCATGCGCTCCACCAGCGCCTCGTCGTAATCCACCGCTGCGACGATCTCCACACCGCCGTCCAGCTTGCGGTTGGACAGGATCACCGCATCGGGCCCCTGTCCCTCGCGCACCATTTGCAGCGCCTGGCGCATGTCGGCAGCGAAATAGCGTTTGATCTTCATCCCAGCAGCCCTCGTCACCCGCCGCCGGGGGAAGCCGGATCGGCGGAGGGTCAGTTACCTATCGTGCCGACGATTCTCAGCTGCATGCTCTCGGGCACCTCGTTGTACGCGAGCACGTGGAGCTGCGGAATCGTGTGTTTCACAAAGCGGGCGAGCAGTTCGCGGATGGGACCGGACACCAGCAGCACTGCCGGTCGTCCCGCCATCTCCTGGGCCTTGGCCGTATCGGACAGGCCTTGGTGGAGACGTTCGGCGAGGCCCGGTTCCAGGCCGCCGCCACCGTCGTCTGACGCCTGTACGCTTCTGAGCAATATCTGTTCCAACTCGGGCGCCAGGGTAATCACCTGCAAATCGTTCGCCAAGCCATTGATTTTCTGGACGATGAGACGGGACAGCGCGGCACGGACACCGGCTGTCAAAACACCGGCGTTCTGGGTGCGGGTAGCCTGTTCGGCCAGGGTCTCGGCGATGGTGCGCATGTCGCGGATGGGAATGCCCTCGGCAAGCAGGCTTTGCAGCACCCGCACCACCACGCTGAGCGGCAGCAGCTTGGGCACCAGATCCTCCACCAGCTTGGGCGCCCCCTTGGCGAGCTGTTGCAGGAGTTGCTGCACCTCGTCGTGGCCGAGCAGCTCGTGGGCATGGCTCTGGATGATCTGCGACAGGTGGGTGGCCACTACCGTGGTGGGGTCCACCACCGTGTAACCCAGGCTCTGCGCCTGGTCCTTGTGGCGCAGTTCGATCCACACCGCCTCCAGGCCGAAGGCCGGGTCCTTGCCGCTGAGCCCCGGCACCTCACCGTAAACCTGCCCCGGATTGATGGCCATTTCGCGGTCCGGGTGGATTTCGGCTTCGCCCACGGTCACCCCGAGCAGGGTGATGCGGTAGGCGTTGGGCGACAGGTCCAGGTTATCGCGGATGTGCACCGCGGGCACCAAAAAGCCCAGCTCCTGGGACAGCTTCTTGCGCACGCCCTTGATGCGCGGCATGAGCTGCCCGCCCTGCGCCTTGTCCACCAGCGGGATCAGCCGGTAACCCACCTCCAGGCCGATGGGGTCCACCAGCGGCACGTCATCCCAGCTGAGCTCGCGGGTCTCGGGCCCGGGCGGCGCGGCAGCGGGTTGGGCCTGTGCCTCGGCCTCGGCCTCGGCCTTCTGCTTCTGGTGCCGGCTCAACCACCAGGCGCCGCCGCCGGCGGCGCCGGCGAGCAGAAGAAACGGGAAGTTCGGCATACCCGGGATGACGCCCATGACGCCCAGCAGGCCGGCGGTGACCGCCAGGGCGCGCGGGTCGTTGAACAACTGCCCGGCAACCTGCTCACTCATGGATTCCGGCGCGGTCACGCGGGTAACGATGATGCCCGCCGCGGTCGACAGCACCAGCGCCGGGATCTGCGCCACCAGGCCGTCGCCGATGGTCAGCAGGGCATAGATCTGGGCGGCCTCGCCGGCGGCGAGGTCGTGCTGCAGCATGCCCACGGCGAAGCCGCCGATGATGTTGATGACGGTGATGAGGATGCCCGCCACCGCGTCGCCGCGCACGAACTTGCTGGCACCGTCCATGGATCCGTAGAAGTCCGCCTCGCGGCCCACCTCCGTGCGGCGCTTGCGCGCCTCGTCCTGGTCGATGAGCCCGGCATTCAGGTCGGCGTCGATGGCCATCTGCTTGCCGGGCATGGCGTCCAGGGTGAAGCGGGCCGACACCTCGGCGATACGCCCGGCGCCCTTGGTCACCACCACGAAGTTGATGATCACCAGGATGACGAAGACGATCAGGCCGACCGCGTAATTGCCGCCCACCACGAACTCGCCGAAGGACTCGATGACCTGCCCCGCCGCCCCGGTGCCCTGATGGCCCTCCAGCAACACCACGCGCGTGGAGGCCACGTTCAGGCCCAGGCGCAGCAGCGTGGCGATGAGCAGGATGGTGGGAAACACCGCGAAATCCAGCGGCCGCAGCGCGTAGATGGACACCAGCAGGACGATGAGCGACAGCGCGATATTGAACGTGAAGAACACGTCCAGCAGGAACGGCGGCAGCGGCACCACCACCATGGCCAGCAGGATCACAACCACCAACGGCGCACCGAGCCCGTTGCGGCTCAGGGTGCGCACGAAGGTCAGGATCCCTGCGGTATTCAATTCAGCCATCCGTCTGCGGTCCTAGAAGAAAAAGCCTGAACACGGGGGACACGGGGAAGAAAAAGACGGGTGTATTCCTGCGTCATCCCCTCGCCGTGACCAACCGCCTGTCGTGTCATGTCCACGCACCTGTTTCGAACCACACACCGCACCAGCATTCATATCTTCCCCCGTGTTCCCCGTGTCCCCCGTGGTTAATTGCTTTTTTGCGCAATCAATCCCGCCGCAGGTCGTCCGGGATGGGCAGGTCGTCCAGGCCGGGCGTCTCGCCATCGCGGTTGTAGATGGGGCCCTGGCGCAGGTGATAGACGTAGGCGAGCACCTGGGCGACGGCGCGGTAGAGGCCGGCGGGGATGGCCTCGCCGAGCTCGGTGGTATGGTACAGGGAACGCGCCAGCGGCGGCGCGGACAGAATCGGCACATCGTTCTCGCTGGCGAGGGTGCGGATGCGTGCGGCGATGAGGTCGGCGCCCTTGGCCACCACCACTGGGGCATTCATCTCGCGCTGGTCGTAACGCAGCGCCACCGCGTAGTGGGTCGGGTTGGTGATCACCACGTCGGCCTTGGGTACCTCTTCCATCATGCGCCGCTGCGCCATTTCCATCTGCAGCCGGCGCTGGCGCATCTTCACCTCGGGCGCGCCCTCGGTCTGCTTGAATTCCTCCTTGATCTCCTGCTTGGTCATCTTCAGCTGGCGGTTGTGGTCCCACAACTGGAACGGCACGTCCGCCGCCACCACCACCAGCATGGACATGCTCACCGCAAGGAAGGCCCAGCCGATGAGGCTGCCGGTGTGAGCGAGCGCCTGCATGAGCGGTTCGGCGCCGAGGCCGAGGAATTCATCGCTGTGCAGCGACAGGAACAGCACTGCGGCCACCGCCACCACCAGGAACTTGGCCAGGCCTTTGAACATCTCCACCACGCCGCGCCACGAGAACACCCGGCCCATGCCCTTCACCGGGTCCATCTTCTCCGGCTTGAAGGTGAGCGCCTCGGTGCTGAACGACCAGCCGCCCAGGGCCACCGCCGCCGCCAGGGCGGCGACGATGGACAGCAGGAACAGCGGCGCCGACAGCCACACCCCGTCCAGCAGGCCTTTGGCAAGGCGCGTGGCGAGCGCCGAGGTGTCGAACACCTCTTCCCGGCTCACCCGGAAGCCGCCCGCCATGAGCGCCATGAGCGAGCGCATGATGGGCTCGCCCAGGATGAGGAACGCCCCCGAACCGGCGAGCAACGTGGCCGCCGTGCTCAGCTCGCGGGAGCGGGGTACCTGCCCCTTCTCGCGCGCCTCCTGCTGGCGTTTGGGGGTAGGTTGTTCGGTGCGTTCCTGGCCGTCGTTCTCGGCCATGTCAGCCCCCTCCCCCGATCACCTGGCGCAACAGCCCCATCATATCCTCGGCGATGGACGTGAACTGCGGCGTCACGCTCTGCAGGACGATGAGCAGCACGGAAAAACCCATGATCATCGCCACCGGGAAGCCGATGGCGAAAATGTTCAATTGCGGCGCGGCGCGGGACATGACGCCGAAGGCCACGTTGACCACCAGCAGCGAGGCCACCGCCGGCAGCGACAGCCACAGTGCGCCGGCAAACAGCTGGGTGCCCCAGCCAGCCAACAGGAAATAACCTTCGCGCCCCAGCCCCGATTGGCCGACCGGCAGGGTGAAGAAGCTCTCCACCAGCAATTCGAGCAGCACCAGGTGGCCGTTCATGGCCAGGAATACCAGGGTGGTGAACAGGGTGTAGAACTGGCCGAGCACCGGGGTCTGCTGGCCGTTGGCCGGGTCCACCATCTCGGCGAAGCCGAGGCCCATCTGCATGGCGATGATCTGTGCCCCGGCCACCACCGTGCTGAACACCAGTTGCAGCGCCAGCCCCATCACCGCGCCGATGAGCACCTGCTGGAGGATGATGATCAGCGCGCCGAGGCTGAGGGGGTCCACCGCGGGCGGCGCAGGCAGCAGCGGCACGATCACCAGCGTGATAAGGAAGGCCAGGCCGACGCGTATGCGCATCGGCACCGTCTTCGCGCCGAAGATGGGCGCGGCCATGAACATGGCGCCGATGCGAAAGAACGGCCACAGAAAGCCGCCCAGAAACGCCGTGATCTCCGCCGCCGTCACGTGCATCTCGTCACCCGGCAGGACCAGACGAAAGGATTAACGCAGAGGCGCAGAGATGCAGAGAACGCAGAGGAGGCGAATGCCGATGTGCAGCCGTACCTGCCGCGCGGCGGGAGGTCTGGGTGTAGGCGCAAGTAATCCTCTGTGCTTTCTGTGTCTCTGCGCCTCTGCGTTGGGCCGTTCTCTTCTTCCCCATCGCCACATCACCCGATGAGCACCGGAATGCTGTCGAACAGGCGGCGGGCGTAGTCCACCAGCAGGTTGAGCATCCAGGAGCCGGCGATGATGAGTACGGCCAGGGTGACCAGGATCTTCGGGATGAAGCTCATGGTCTGCTCGTTGATCTGGGTGGCGGCCTGGAACATGGCGACGAGCACACCGACCGCCAGTGCGGGCAGCAGCAGCACCAGGATCAGCACCACGATGACCTCAAGGGCCTGCTGGAACACGGTGAGCACGGTCTCGGGGCTCATGGCGGCCTCACTGCACGTAGAAACTGCTGGCCAGCGTGCCGACCACCAGCGCCCAGCCGTCCACCAGCACGAACAGCATGATTTTGAACGGCAGCGAAATGATCATGGGCGACAGCATCATCATGCCCATGGACATGAGCACGCTCGCCACCACCAGGTCGATGATGAGAAACGGGATGAAGATCAGAAAACCGATTTGGAACGCGGTCTTGAGTTCGGAGGTGACGAACGAGGGCACCAGCACGCTGAGCGGGATCTGCTCAGGCGACTCGTAACCGTCCTCGCGGCCCGACAGGCGCGTGAACAATGCCAGGTCGGGCTCACGCGTCTGCGCCAGCATGAAGGTTTGCAGTGGTTTACTGCCCTCGGCGGCCGCCTGCTGCAAGGTCAGTTTGTCGCTCAGATAGGGTTGCAGCGCCGTGTCGTTGATGGTGTCGAACACGGGCGTCATGACGAAGAAGGTGAGGAACAGCGACAGGCCGATGAGCACCTGCCCTGACGGCGCCTGCATGAGGCCTATGGCCTGGCGCACAATGGCGAGCACGATGATGATGCGCGTGAAGGCCGTCATCATCATCACCGCCGCGGGCAGGAAGGTCAGCGCCGTCATGACGAACAGCACTTGCAGGCTCAGGCTGTAGGTCTGTCCGCCCCCCGGTCCGGTAGTGACGGTCAATGCCTTGAGACCTTCCTCGGCGAAGGCCGCTTCGGGCAGCAACAACGCCAACGCGAGCAGCGCCAGGACTCTCATGCTCTGCCCCCTCGACGCATGGCAGCGGCGAGGCGTTCGGCGAAACCGCTGTCGCCGGCGGCGCCGGTCGGCAATGTGACGGGCTTGTCGAGCACATGCAGGGTGCGGATCTCACCCGGCGCGATACCGATGAGCAACTGGGTCTCGCCCACCTGCACCAGCACAGCACGTTCCCGCTGACCGAGCGCCACGCCACCCAGCACACGAATGGCGCCGGCCGCGCCCGGCTGCACGGTACTGAAACGCCGCAACAGGAACGCCAGCCCGACGATCAGCGCCAGCACGAACACCAGCGCGATGAACACCTGCAAAATCCCGCCGGCCCCCACCGGATCCGCCGGCGCCTTATCCCCCGCCGCAAGTGCGACAGTGGGCAGCGTCAGGGAGAGGAAGAGAAAAGCTTTAACCACGGGGGACACGGGGGGGAGGAAATTCATTTCCTCTCCGCGCACACCCTGGGCAGTGCTTGCCTTCTGCTCGCATACATTGGCGTTCATTTGGACGTCATTCGGTTGGGTTCGGAAAACTCGGAGAAAAACGGGTTTCACATGGATTCTTCCCCGTGTTCCCCGTGTCCCCCGTGGTTTATGCTTTTGTCTTTTCTTCCCGCGCGTGATCTACTTCAGCTTCTGCACGCGTTCGGCGGCGCTGATGACGTCGGTGAGGCGGATGCCGTATTTTTCGTTGACCACCACCACTTCGCCGTGGGCGATGAGGGTACCGTTGACCAGCACATCCAGCGGTTCGCCGGCGAGGCGATCCAGCTCCACCACCGAGCCCTGATTCAGCTGCAGCAAATTGCGGATGTTGATGCGTGTGCGGCCGATTTCCATGGAGATGGTCACTGGGATGTCCAGGATCACATCCAGGTTCACCTCGTTGCGCGGCACGCCTTCGTCGCGCAGGTTCTCGAAAGCCGCCGGCTGGTAGGCCGCCTCCTTCTGCTCGTCCGGGGCCTCGCTCTGGGCCTGTTCGGCGAGGGCCGCTGCCCAGTCGTCCATCGCGTCGTTACTGTTGGTCGCGTCGCTCATGTCCTGCTCCTGTCGTCAGCGGCCCGTCGGCCGCTCCACGTGTTCGACGATCTTGATCGCCAGGTTTTCGTCGGAAACGCCGAGCGTGCCACGAAAGATGGGCACGTTCTCGGCGCGCAAGGTCACGTGTTCGGGCATCTCGAGCGGAATCACGTCACCGGGTTTCATATTCAGGATGTCGCGCAGCGACAGTTGCACGGTCGCCAGAGTGCTCTCCAGTTCCACCTCCGCGCCCCTCACTTCCTCGCGCAGCGCGGTGATCCAGCGGTCGTCCGTATCGGTGCGGTCGCTCTGGATGCCGGCATCGAGGATTTCGCGGATGGGCTCGAGCATGGAATACGGCATGGTGACGTGGAGATCGCCGCCCCCCCCTTCCAGCTCGATATGGAACTTGGACGTCACCACCACCTCCGTGGGGCTGACGATGTTGGCGAACTGGGGATTGACCTCGGAGTTCATGAATTCGAAGTCGATGTTCATCACCGGCGCCCAGGCCTCATGCAGGTCGTTGAAGGCCAGGTTGAGCAGCATCTGGATGACGCGCTGTTCAGTGGGGGTGAATTCGCGCCCCTCGATCTTGGCGTGATAACGCCCGTCGCCACCGAAGTAGTTGTCCACCACGATGAACACCAGCTTCGGGTCGAGCACCACCAGACCGGTGCCGCGCAGCGGCCGTATCTTCACCATGTTCAAGCTGGTGGGCACGAACAGGGTGTGCACGTATTCCGCGAACTTCATCATTTCCACGCCGCCCACGGAGATCTCCGCGGAGCGGCGCAGCATGTTGAACAGGCTGATGCGGAAGTGACGTGAAAATCGCTCGTTGATCATTTCCAGCGTGGGCATGCGCCCACGCACGATGCGATCTTCGCTGGTGAAGTCGTACTGGCGGACGGTGCCGGGCTCGAATTGCTCGTCACTTTCCGTTTCGATGTCCCCGTCCGAAACGCCGTGCAGCAGCGCGTCGATTTCGTCCTGGGAGAGTAGGTCGTTGACCGCCATCGTTATTGCATCACGAAGCTGGTGAAGTACACATTCTCGACGCCGGTGACGAACTGGTTCTGTTCGAGAATGCGCTGGATGGCCTGCAGGATCTGCACACGCAGCGCCTCCTTGCCCTCGCGCGTGCTCACGGTGTCGTAGGTCTGGCTGCCGAGCAGGAACAGGATGTCGTTGCGGATGGCGGGCATGTGGGCCTCCACGGCCGAGAGCACCGCCTGGTCACGCGCCATTACCTGCAATTCCACTTGCAGGAAGCGCGCCGGGCCTTTTTCGCTGAAATTCACCACCAGCGGACGCAGTGGCAGGTACAACGCGGGCTTGACCTGCACCGCATTCATCTCAGCCGCCTGCTCGCCCGATCGCATCATCAGCAGGGTGACCGTGGCCCCCAGGCCGAGCGCCAGCACGGCGATGGTCAGATAGAGCAGCAAAGGCCGCTTTCCCTGGGCAGACTTTTTTGCGTCCAGATCGATTTCTGCTTGGGCCATGGGAATTCCCTCAAATGCCTGCCTTCACGAAGCAAGCCATGTGCCAGTTTTCAGGACACCAGGAAACGTCCTGATTTCAATGTGTTGCCTTGCGTCACCGGGTGAGCGACAAGGAATTGACCGCCCGGGCCGGCTGGAGGCCACGGCGCGCCGGAAATATGTCATGGCGCGCTTCCGCAAGAAAGAGGCGGTGGACGCTATTTGAACAAGTGTTCGCGGTAATAGCGCAACTCCGCGACCGATTCGCGGATGTCGTCCAGGGCGAGGTGCGCGCCGGTCTTGTTGAAGCCGGTCATGATCTCGGGCTTCCAGCGCCGCGCCAGTTCCTTGAGGGTGCTCACATCCAGGTTGCGGTAGTGGAAGTAGGCCTCCAGCTGCGGCATGAGCCGGGCCAGAAAGCGGCGGTCCTGGCAGATGCTGTTGCCGCACATGGGCGAGGTACGCACCGGGACCCACTGTTCCAGAAAGGCCAGGGTCTGGCGCTCGGCCGCGGCCTCGTCCACACTGCTCGCGCGCACCCGATCCACCAGCCCCGAGACACTGTGATGACGGCGGTTCCAGTCGTCCATGCCGTTCAACACCTCGTCGCTCTGATGAACGGCGAGCACCGGCCCCTCCGCCAGCAGGTTGAGCTGGGAATCGGTCACCAGGGTGGCGATCTCGATGATGCGGTCGTTTTGCGTGTCGAGCCCCGTCATTTCCAGGTCGATCCAGATCAGGTTTTCGGAATTCTGGGACATGCGGGCTTTTTCTCCGTTTTTTCAGCAGCTTGTGCCGGCTATTCTATCAAAGGGCCTCGTTGCACAGTCTTGTGAGCCGTTCTGACCCTATGAAAACAACCATAACGCCCCCGCGGCGCCCGGGCAGCCAGGAATGAATACCTTCACCCTCGTGTTTCTCCTCGCCCTTGGCGCAGCCGTGGCGCTCCAGCTCTGGCTCGACCGCCGCCAAGTGCGCCACGTACGCGCCCACCGCACCACGGTGCCGCCCGCCTTTGCCGACGCCATCTCCCCGGACGCCCATCGCAAGGCCGCCGACTATACGGTCGCCAAGGTGCGCCTGGGCATGGTCGAGCAGATATTCGGTGCCTTGGTGCTGCTCGGCTGGACCCTGGGCGGCGGCCTCGATCTGCTGGACGGGCTGTGGCGCGGCGCCGGCCTGGGCCCCGTCGCCACCGGCGTGGGCGTGCTGGTGAGCCTGTTTCTCATCGGCGCCCTCATCGAACTGCCGCTCGCGGCCTGGCGCGTGTTCCGGGTGGAGCAGCGGCACGGCTTCAACCGCAGCACGCCGGGCCTGTTCCTCAGCGACACCCTCAAGCAGGGCCTGCTCGCGTTGCTATTCGGCGCGCCCCTCGCCGCGGTGGTGCTGTGGCTGATGGGGCACGCGGGCGCGCTGTGGTGGCTGTACGCCTGGGCGGTGTGGATGGGTTTCACCCTGCTCATGCTGTGGGCCTTCCCCACCTTCATCGCGCCCCTGTTCAACCGCTTCACCCCGCTGGCGGACGAGGCCCTGGCCGAGCGCATCCGCAGGCTTCTGGAACGCTGCGGCTTCCAGGCCAAGGAGATCTTCGTCATGGACGGCTCCAAGCGTTCGAGCCACGGCAACGCCTATTTCACGGGCATCGGCAACCAAAAGCGTATCGTGTTCTTCGACACGCTCATCAACCAGCTCATGCCCGAGGAGATCGAGGCGGTGCTCGCCCACGAGCTGGGCCACTTCCGCCACCACCACATCCGCAAGCGCTTTTTGGTAATCGGCAGCACCAGCCTCCTGGGACTGGCCCTGCTCGGCTGGCTGATGGGCACGCCGTGGTTCTATGCCGGGCTCGGCGTCGGCGCGCCGTCCCTGTGGACGGCGCTCGCGCTATTCCTGTTGGTGGCGCCCGTGTTCAGCCTGTTCGCCCAGCCGCTGATGGCCGCCTTCATGCGCCGCCACGAATTCCAGGCGGACGATTTCGCCGCCACGCAGACCGGTGCGCGTGACCTCATCCGCGCCCTGGTGAAGTTGTACCGTGAGAACGCCAGCACCCTCACACCGGACCCGCTCTATTCCGCATTCCACGACTCCCATCCGCCCGCCCCGGTGCGGGTGCAGAACCTGTCCACCAAGCTCGCAAGGGAAGGCGCATGAAACCACTGACCGTCGCTTCCATACTCTTCCTGGCGTTTCCGGCCGCCGCCGCCGACCTGCGGCATGGCGAGGCCTTGCACCAGGCCAACTGCATCGCCTGTCACGCCGACCGGGTGGGCGGTGACGGCAGCGCCTTGTACACGCGCGCGGACCGTCGCGTGAAGAGCCTTTCGGGACTGGAATCCCAGGTGCGCCGGTGTCGCGACAACCTGGGCATCACCTGGTTTGATGAGGACGTCACCGACGTGGCGGCGTTCCTGAACGCGCGCTATTACCGCTTCGAGGAGTGAACATGGCGCTCAGCACCCAGCACTGCACACTGGTCAAGGGTACCCCGCCGCTCACCACCGTGGAGGTACACGAACTGCTGGCCCAGGTGCCGGGCTGGCAGGCCGACGAGGACTGCCGCCGCCTGCACCGCGAGTTCCGGTTCACCAACTTCCACGAGACCATGGCCTTCGTGAATGCCCTCGCCTTCGTGGCCCACCGCGAAGACCATCACCCGGACCTGGAGGTGGGTTACAACCGCTGCGCGGTCCGCTACAGCACCCACGCCATCGGCGGGCTGTCGCGCAACGATTTCATCTGCGCCGCACGCATCAATGCGTTGCTCGACTGACCCGGCGTTATAATCGCGGCCGATTTTTCCTGAGCCGCGCTGCATGAACAAACGCCGCCTCACGCGCCGCCAGGCGTGGCGCGTGAACAAGATCCAGGAGGAGCGCCTACGCCGCGTCGAGCGCAAGGCCGCGGCCCTGGTGTCCGAGGAGGATGCCGCGGGTCCCGAACGCCTTGGCCGGGTGGTCGCCAATTTCGGCGCCCTGCTCGACATCGAAGACGGGTCCGGCGCGGTGCACCGCTGCGCCTGTCGCCAGAACCTGGGCCTGCCGGTGGTAGGCGACGAGGTGGTATGGCAGGCCGGGCGCGAGGGGCTCGGCGTGGTCACGGCGCTGCGCCCGCGGCGCAGCCTGCTGGCGCGACCCGACGCCAGTGGCGAGGCCAAGCCGCTCGCCGCCAACGTGGACCAGATCCTGGTGGTGGCCGCGCCCCTGCCCCGCTACGACACCGAACTCATCGACAGCTATCTGATCGCCGCCGAGGCCCTCGGCATCCGCCCGGTGATCGTGCTCAACAAGATCGACCTGCTGGATACCGACTCGCGCGCCCGCCTGGAGGCAGACTTCGCGCCGTACCGGGCCATCGGCTATCGACTGCTGCACGCCAGCACCGTGGAAAGCCACGGGCTTGAGGCCCTGGCTGCCGAACTGCGCGAGCGCACCAGCGTGTTCGTGGGCCAATCCGGCGTGGGCAAGTCGTCGCTGGTGAAGGCCGTACTGCCGGAGGCAGAGGTGCGGGTGGGCGCGCTCAGCGAGGCCGAGCACGGCCGTCACACCACCTCGTCCGCACGTCTCTACCGGCTCGCCTGCGGCGGCGCCCTCATCGACTCGCCGGGCGTACGGGCCTTCCGCCTGTGGGCCATGACCCGCGACCAGCTCGCCCACGGCTTCTCCGAATTCCGTCCCTTCCTCGGCCAATGCCGCTTCCGCGATTGCCGCCACGAAAACGAACCGGGCTGCGCCCTGCGCGCGGCCGTGGAAGAAGGCCGCGTGAGCCCGCCACGATTGGCCAACTTCCAGCGCATCGCCCTCGATATCGAGGAACGTCATCGGCCGGAGTGGCGGTGAGCGTCGGTCGGGGGCGAAACGCGGAGGGCGCGGAGGCGCGGAGGACGCGGAGATCAAAGAGTGCTCAGGAACGGGGGGCGCATCGGTCGGACGCGTGCGTCACGTAGGGCGTTCACAAAAACGCAAGTGCCGGCAGCGGCGAAAAGGCTTTCCTCCGCGTCCTCCGCGTCCTCCGCGTCCTCCGCGCCTCCGCGCCCTCCGCGTTTACCCGTCCGACTTCCAGATATACCGCGGCTCAGAACTCCACGGTGGTGGAGAGCCAGAGCCGGCGACCCGGTTCGTTGTTGGCGTACACGTTGCCGTACTCGGTGTCGCTGCCCACGGTGTAAGCACGGTAATCGATGAAGTCCTTGTCCAGCAGGTTCTGCACGGTGGCGGCGAAGCTCACGTTGTCCGAGGCGCGATAGTTGGCGCCCAGATGGAACAGGTTGTAGGCCTTGTAATCCCCTAGGTCGTCATAGCTGGGCGCGCCGCGCACACGTTCGCGCGCGCGATAGCGCTCGCTGAAGTACTCGGCACTGAGCCAGGCGCCCAGGCGTTCCGTCGCCTGCCAGCGCAGCTTGGCGTTGACCATGTGCTTCGGCGTGTCGGTGAGCGGATCACCCTTGGTGACGCCGCTCTTTTGCTCGCTCTCGGTGTAGGTGTAGTTGCCCGTCACTGACCAGCGCTCACCCAGCGCGATACGCGTGGTGAGTTCGGCGCCATAGGTCACCGCCTCGTCGATGTTGAGGCTTTGAGAGAAGGTACCGGCGAGCGGCCAGTTGCCCCAGTTCACGCAACCCGGTCGGTTCGGATCGGCCGCATAGGTGCAGTTGAGCAGGTCGGGTCCGCTGGCGATCTTGTCGGAGAACTCGTTGTAGAAGGCCGTCACACCCGCCATGAAACCGCGCCGGTTGTCGAAGATGGCGCCGAGCTCCGTGGAGGTGGATTTCTCCGGTTCCAGATCGGGATTGCCAAACAGGGGCACTTTGCCCTGGCCAGTGAAGCCGACGATCCCGTCGGCCAGCTGATCCAGGCGCGGCGCCTTGTAGCCGCGGCTCACACCGCCCTTCAACACCCAGTTGTCCGAGGCGTTCCACACCAGGTAGGCGCGCGGGCTGACGTTGCCGCCGAAGGCGTCGTGCTTGTCGTAGCGTGCGCCGAGGGTCAGGGCCAGGTCGTCGCGCAGCATCCACTCGTCTTCGCCGAACAAGGCCCAGGTGGTCTGCGTGAACTTGGTGGGCGCCACGCCATCGGTCATTTCGGCATCCCACCATTGCCCGCCCACTGTAGCGAGGTGGCTATCGCCCACGGGCATGACCAGCTTGGTGTCCAGCACCAGGTTTTCGGTCTCGAGGGTGCGATCGCTTTCGGCCACCCTGTTCGGGGTACCGGGCGGGATGAGGCGCCCCAGGGTCTCCGTGGCATTGCTCATCAAACTGGTTTCCAGCGTACCGACGGCGAGGCGGCTGGTGTGGCCCACGGCCACTTGGTCACGATTGAAGCGCAACTCCTCGGCGTAGCCGCCGGCACCCAGGGTTCCCAGTTGGCCTTCGCGGTTGTCGTAGGTCTGGCGGCCTGCTTCCACGTCCAGCCAGAGATCGTGTTTATCGCTCGGGGTATAGGTCAGCCGGCCGCCCAGGGAGTAGATGTCTCCCTTCACCGGGCTGGGACCGCGCTGATCGACCTCCACCGGGTCGCCGTTTACGTCGAGGTACTTGAGCCTGGATGCATCACGCTCGAAGACGCGTCCGCGCAATTGCACGCCCAGGCGGTCCTGCACCAGCGGGCCCGAGGTATAGAGGCTGGCGGCGCGGCTGTCGCCGAAATCGGAATCCTCGTGGACCGTGCCCTCAAGGGTGACGGCACCGTTCCACTGCTTGCTCACCTTGCGGGTGATGATGTTCACCACGCCGCCCATGGCGTCCGAGCCGTAAAGCGTGGACATGGGGCCGCGCACCACCTCGATGCGCTCGATGGCGGCAATGGGTGGGATGAAGCTGGTCTGGGTCTCGCCAAAGCCGTTCGGTGTGACCTGACCGGCGGGATTCTGGCGGCGGCCGTCGATGAGGATCAGCGTGTAGTCGCTCGGCATGCCGCGAATGCTGATGTTCATGCCGCCGGTCTTGCCCACGCTCGCCTCCACATCGACGCCCTCGATTTCATCCAGGGCCTCGGCGATGCTGCTGACAGCTTTCTGCTGCAGTTCCTCGCGGGTGATGACGGAAATGCTTGCCGGGGCCTCTTTGACGTCCTGTTCGAAGCCGGAGGCCGTGACCACCTGGGTGCTCAGGCGCGTTGCGTCGGAAGGTCCTGGTTCAACGGCATGCACCAGGGGTGAGAGGATCGTCGCGACCGCGGTGACGAGCGGCCGGCGCCGGAACAGTGAAGATGGATACATGGGTGTACTCCTGTTGGTCTTGCAGTGAATGGCTGGCTTACAGGAGTACTGTTGGCTGGCTAAAAATGGGTTAGGAACAGGCGGCGTTCACGACCCGGGATCGGTGACGAGGCCGAGGCGGCTGACCCCTGCGTGGGTCGCAGTGGAAAGTACCCGGGCGATGACCTCGTACGGGGTCGCGGCGTCGGCACGCACCTGAACAACGGTATCGCGGGCCAGGGTGCCGAAGCGGGTTTTCAGGACCGCATCCTGCGTGGGTTCGTCGTTCCAGTACAGGCGTCCGTCCCGGTCGATGGCCACAGTGACGGTCTCCGGGTCCATGGTGTTCGGGCGACTGCTGGCCTTGGGCAGGTCGATCTTCACGGCGTGGGTCAACACCGGCGCAGTGATGATGAAGATCACCAGCAGCACCAGCATCACGTCCACCAGCGGGATCATGTTGATCTCGGCCACCGGCTCGTCCGCGTGCCTGTCGAAGTGCCCGATGCTCATGCCGCGGCGCCCCTGCGCAGGCTGACGCCGGTGGTGAGAAAGGCGTGGATGTCATGGGCAAAGGCGTCCAGTTCCTCGAGCAGCACCCGATTGCGCCGGCTGAAGGCGTTGAACGCCAGCACCGCCGGGATGGCCACGGCAAGCCCGGCCGCGGTGGCCACCAGGGCCTCGCCGAGAGGGCCCGCCACCTTGTCCATGGAGGCCGCGCCCTGCGCCGAGATGGTCAGCAGCGCGTGATAGATGCCCCAAACGGTCCCGAACAGACCCACGAACGGCGCGGTGCTGCCGATGGAGGCGAGCACCGCCTGGCCGGCCTGCAGGCGCGCCCCTTCCCGGTTCAACGCATTGCGCAGGGTGCGCACCAGGAATTCGTCGGTGGTGCAGCTGTCACCGAGACGCGTGTGCTGGCTGCTCTGGAAGTGGTGGAGCCCCTCGAATACCGCATGGGCGAGGCGCGCCAGCGGCGCAGGCGAGGTCGCCGCGAGTTGCTTCGCCGCCGGCAGGTCCTGCGCATCCCAGAACCCCGCGGCGAAACGGGCATTGGCACGCCGGACCTGCACGAGACGCAAGGCCTTCAGGAACACGAAATACCAGGTGAGCACGGACATGCCCACCAGGGCGAGAAACACACCGATCAGGACGAGATCGTCCTGCTGGAATACATACGTCAGGGACATCTAACCCTCCAATCGGAATTCAACAGGAACCAGGACCCACGCCTCCACAGGGGTGTCGCCGCGCAAGGCCGGCGCAAACCGCCAGTGGCGCACGGCCTTCAGGGCCGCCTGGTCCAGCAGGTCCACCCCACTCGAACGGGCCACGCTCAACTCCGCCGCAGCGCCTTCCGCCGACACCCGCACCCGCAGCTCCACCATGCCCTGTTGCCTCAGCTTGCGCGCCAGGCGGGGGTACGCCGGCGGCGTGTTGCGCAGATAGGCGGCATCGAACACCGGCTGGGTGACGGCCGGGGTGGCCTCCTGGGTCTGCGCATCGGCCGTTTCCGTCTCTGCATCTGCCTGCTCCTGGGGCTGGGGCATTTCCGGCGTCGGCTCGGGCAGGGACTCCTGGGGTTGGGCGAGCGGCTGTGGGGTTTCCATCACCGGCAGCGGCTCCATCACGGGCTTGGGCTTTCTCTCCACTGGCTTGGGCGGCGGGGCCACGGCCGCCTTCTGCTCCACCAGGGCGATGCTGATCATCTCCATGGCGACCGTGGGCAGTTGCTGCTCCGGCTGGACCAGCCAGGCGGCCATCAGCCCGCCGTGCAGCGTCAGGGCAGCACCGGCGGCGAGCAGCGGGATGGAACGGGCACGGGTGACTGGCATGGTTACTTGGTCAGGATCAATTTGCCGTTACGGGTGACGCGCAGCGAATAGGTCTCGCCGCGATGCACGATGGTGAGTTGGCCCCGATTGCCCAGTAACTGATCGCTGGAAACGCGCTCAGGCAAGAGCGCCTTTACCGGTGTCTGCATCTGGTCGGCTCTCCAAGGTTTCGACGACGCCAATGATAATGATTCGCATTTGGTAATTCAAGCGGGCAATGACGGGAGCGTCAGGATTGCAGGGGGCGAAACGCGGAGGGCGCGGAGGCACGGAGGACGCGGAGAATCAAAGAGGTTCAGGAAGTTAGGCGCATAACCCAGGCCACGCGGCGCCACCAAAGAAGCGCCAAAGGCGCAACGGCAGGCGAGCGGGAGCAGAGATCAGAAGGGTTTTCTCCGCGGCCTCCGCGCCTCCGCGTCCTCCGCGTCGAATCCGACCCGCGGCAGGCAAAGCCTAGCGCCGTACCTCTTTGAGCACGTCTTCGATATTGGGCAGCGGCGGCGGCAGGGCGGCGGGAGCGGCCTTGGGGGCAGGTGCAGGGGCATCAGTGAGGCCGATGGCGCGCTGGGTGGCCTTGTTGAGCACCACGATGCTGATGCGGCGGTTCACCGGATTGAAGGGGTTTTCCTTTTCGAACAGCACCGAGTCGGCCAGGCCCACCACGCGGCCGAACTTGCGCTTGTCCATGCCGCCCACGATCAGCTCGCGTCGTGCGGCATTGGAACGGTCCGCCGACAGTTCCCAGTTGCTGTAGTCGATGGTTTCGGCGCTGTAGGGCATGGCGTCCGTGTGGCCCGCGATGCTGACGAAGTTGGGCACTTCGTTGATGGTCTTGGCCAGCTCATGGAGGATCACCCGCGTGTACCACTTCAGGCGCGTGCCGCCCAGGTCGAACATGGGGCGGTTCTCCTTGTCGACGATCTGGATGCGCAGGCCCTCGCTGGTGATGTCGAGCAGCAGCTGGTCCTTGAAATCCTTGAGCGACGGGGTGTTCTCGATCTGCTCCATGAGCCGGCCGAGCAGTTCGTCTAGGCGCGCCTTATCGGCCTGGGTATCCTCCGCGGTCTCCACCTTGGCGTTCCTGAACGGATCGCCCTCGCCGCGCGGCATTTCCAGGGCGCCGCCGAACTGGATCATGCTGGTGCTGGCGCCACCGTCGCCCTGCGGCGCCGCCGGATTCTGGAACCACTCGGCGATGCCCTCGCGCTGCGCCTGGGAGGTGGAGCCAAGCAGCCACATGAGCAGGAAAAACGCCATCATCGCCGTCATGAAATCCGCGTAGGCCACCTTCCACGCGCCACCGTGCGCGCCGTGTCCACCGCGCTTCTTGCGGATGATGATCGGCTGTTTCTTGTCGTCGATGGCCATAAAGGCGTCAGGCGCGCTTCTGCTTGACGTGCTGTTCCAGCTCGATGAAACCGGGGCGCTCGGTGGAATACAGCACCTTGCGGCCGAACTCCACAGCGATCTGCGGCGTGTAGCCGTTCAGCGTGGCGAGGATACAGACCTTGATGCACTCCAGGAACTTGGCCTCCTCGCGCGCGTGGTGACTGAGCGCGATGGCGATGGGCTGGGCAAAGCCATAGGCGAGGAGCACACCGAGGAAGGTGCCCACCAATGCCGCCGCGATGTGCGCGCCGAGGATTTCCGGCGGCTCGCCCAGCGAGCCCATGGTGATGACCACGCCCATGACCGCGGCCACGATACCGAGGCCCGGTAGGGCGTCGGCCACCGTGTTCATCGCCGAGCTCGCCAGATTGGACTCCGTGTGATGGGTCTCGAGCTCCATGTCCATGAGGCTCTCGATTTCGAACGGGTTCATGCTGCCGCCCACCATCAGGCGCAGGTAGTCGCAGATGAAGGCCAGCGCATGGTGGTTGTTGAGGATGCGAGGGTAGCGTCGGAAGATCTCACTCTGCTCCGGCTCCTCCACGTCGTTTTCCAGCGCCATGAGCCCTTCCTTGCGGGCCTTGGCGAAGATGTCATACAGCAAGGCCAGCAGGTCCATGTACATGGACTTGTCGTATCGTGAGCCACCGAGCAGCAAGGGCACACCCTTGGCGACCTGACGGATCAGCTTGGGCGGATTGGCGACCACGAAGGAGCCGATCGCGGCACCGCTGATGATCAAGAGTTCATAGGGCTGCCAAAGGGCGAGCAGCTGGCCGTGGGATAGCACGTATCCGCCGAACACACTGCCGAACACAATCAAGAATCCGAGGATGAGCTTCATCCGTTGCGCTTTACCGTTGAATCGCCAAATTTAACTATCGACAGCCAGAAGGCTTCGCTTTAGCCCTAACGCCGGGATGGTCGCATTCCAAATTCACCGGCGCAAGCGACACGCTAGCGATTGCGAATGGCCCCCATGGCGCGGCAAACTGCGCGCCATGCACGCAAACTTGCAGAGTTGGCTCGACAGACTGGACGACGCCCCGCTACCGGCGCTTGCCCACAGTGCCGAGCGGGTCGCTCTGCTGGCCCGGCACGATACCGCCGGGATCCCCGCACTGGCCTCGGTGGTGGAAAAGGACCTGGGTCTTACCCTGGCCTTGCTGCGGCGCACCCACACCCTCAAGGAACGCCGCCTGGAAAGCCGGGTAAACACAGTCGCCCACGGCCTGATGCTGCTCGGCCTCACCCGCGCCCGGGAAGTGACCGCGGAAGTCCCGATACTGGACGCCTGCGTGGACGACCCCGCGCTGCGCGCACGCCTGCTCGCCCTTTACGCACGCGCCAACCACGCCGCGGTACAGGCCTACGACTGGGCCGAGCTGCGCCTCGACATCGAACCCGATGAAGTCCAGCTCGCCACCCAGCTACGCGGCCTCGCCGAGCTGCTGTTGTGGCTCAAGGCGCCCGCGCAGATGCAGGAGGTGGAGTCACGGGCGGCCGGCAAACCGGAGCGTGAACCGGCGGAACGGGCCGTATTCGGCTTCGCCCTCGGCGAACTGACTGCGGCGCTGGCCCGGCGTTGGTGCCTGCCCGAACTGCTGTCCGACAGCCTGTCGCCGGAAAACGCCGGCAACCCGCGGGTGATGGGCATCGAACTGGCCTGGCAACTGGCGTGCGCCGCGGAGAGCGGCTGGTACAGCGCCGGGGTCACCGGCCTGCTGGAACGCATCGCCGCCTACCTGCGTCTGGAGTTCCCGGATGCGGTGGCGCGCGTGCACCGTACCGCCGTGGCCGCGGCCCATGCCGGCGCCGCCATGCAGGCGCCACAGGCGGCCGCGCTGTTGCTGCATCCTGCCACGCCGGAGGCCCTGCCGGAACATGCGCCGGACCGCAGCCATGGCGGCGACCCGGCCCTGTACCGGCAGGCCCTCCTGGACCTGGAACGCCGCCCGGGGCTGGACCCGACCAGCCTCCTGGCCCTCGCCCTGGAGGCCATGCAGCAGGGCATCGGCCTAACCCGCGTGGTGTTCGCAGCCCTGAGCAAGGACCATCGTCACCTGCACGCCAGTCAGGTCCTGGGGGACGAGGGCGACACGGCCTTCCGCCATTTCAGCGTCGCACTGGCCGACGACAACCTGTTCGGCAAACTCATGGCGCGGCCGCAGGCCATCTGGATCTCGCCCGCCAACCGTGCCCGCTTCGCACCGCTGCTGCCGCCCGACTTCCACCGGCTTACCGGCACGGAGGAGTTCTGCGCCGTTTCGGCCTTCATCGGCGGCCAGCCGCTCGGGTTGTTCTACGCCGACCGCTACGGCGCCGCCCGCGCCCTCGATGCCGAGGCCTACCACCAATTCAAACAACTCGCCCTGGCGGCGGCGAAGGCGATGGCAAAATCGCTGTCGTAGGCAGCCACGCGTGAAGGACGGCCCCTCTCCCTCCGGGCTGTCTCTTGGTCCACATTTCGCCGTTGTAGCCAGCCCTTCTTGCCCCCTCTCCCTCCGGGAGAGGGCTGGGGAGAGGGGATCCATTCAGGTGCCGTTGTTTGCTTCTTGATCCCCTCATCCTGTCCTTCTCCCGGAGGGAGAAGGGACGATCTTGCCCGCCTGAATCGGGCCTGGACGTCCCGTCCTCCGAGAAACGAGCCATGATTACGCGTGGAAGAATGTCCCCTCGCCCTCCCGGCCGTCTCTTGGTCACATTTCGCCGTTGTAGCCAGCCCTTCTTGCCCCCTCTCCCTCCGGGAGAGGGCTGGGGAGAGGGGATCCATTCAGGTGCCGCTGTTTGCTTCTTGATCCCCTCATCCTGTCCTTCTCCCGGAGGGAGAAGGGACGATCTTGCCCGCCTGAATCGGGCCTGGAAGTCCCGTCCTCCGAGAAACGAGCGATGATTACGCG
>JAWLGK010000013.1:0-95960 GCA_041685115.1 Gammaproteobacteria bacterium
GCCGGCCTCATGTCCCTGGCCTTCATGGGCTTTGCGGGTTTGGTGAAGGGATGAAGGAAAAGCTGAAACACGGGGAACACGGGGGACACGGGGATTTTCTCGTGAGTTACCTCTGTTTGGCTGCGGCAGGTGCAGCGGGACTCAAATGTCTGGTATCGAGCAAGGTCCAAGCCACTAGCGCCCCTGTGTTCCCCGTGTCCCCCGTGTTTGGGCTTTTTTCCAGAACATGCTGACCGCCATCGTCGTCTTCACATTGCTGGCTGCCGCATTCGGGCTGTTGCTCGGGTTTGCGGCTGTGCGCTTTCGCGTGGAGAGCGATCCCATCGTGGAGAAGATCGATGCCATTCTGCCGCAGACCCAGTGCGGCCAGTGCGGCTTCGCGGGCTGTCGTCCCTATGCGGAGGCCATCGCCGCGGGCGAGGCGGATATCAACAAGTGCCCGCCGGGCGGTGAGGCGGTGGTCATGGCGCTGGCCGACCTGCTGGGGCGAGACCCGCAGCCACTGGACGGCGAGGCCAAGGCCAAGATGGTGGCCGTCATCGACGAGAACACCTGCATCGGCTGCACCCTGTGTCTGCAGGCCTGTCCGGTGGACGCCATCGTCGGGGCGGCCAAACAGATGCACACCGTGATCGAAAGCGAATGCACCGGCTGCGAATTGTGCGTCTCACCCTGCCCGGTGGACTGCATCCGCATGGAGCCGGTGGGCGAGGACATCGGCACCTGGAAGTGGCCCTATCCGGTCATCAAGGTCACGCCCGTGAAGGTACCCCAGGCATGACGCGCACCCTGCATACATTCCACGGTGGCCTGCACCTGCCCGAGCACAAGGCCGAATCCACTGGTCGGCCCCTCACAGTCGCGCCGGTGCCGCGTGTGCTCGTCATTCCTGTGCAGCAGCATATCGGCCAGCCGGCCAAGCCCGTCGTGCAGGTGGGCGAGCGTGTGCTGAAGGGCCAGTTGCTCGCCCAGGCCGAGGGCTACGTGAGCGTGCCCGCACACGCCTCCAGCTCGGGGCTTGTCATCGCGGTGGAGGAGCGCGCGGTGCCCCATCCGTCCGGTCTGAATGCCCTGTGCGTGGTCGTCGAGACCGATGGCCGCGACGAGGCGGTGGACTTCGTGCCCATGCCCGAGTGGGCAAAGGAAGACCCGAGCCATCTGCGCAACCGGGTGCGCGACGCCGGTATCGTCGGCCTGGGCGGCGCGGGCTTCCCTTCCTACGTGAAACTCAATCCAGGTCCGCGCACGGTGGTAGACACCCTCATCATCAACGGTGCGGAGTGCGAGCCCTACATCACCGCCGATGACATGCTCATGCGCGAGCGTGCCGACGAGGTGATCGGCGGCGTACGCATCATGATCCACGCCCTACAGGCGCGCAGCTGCGTCATCGCCGTGGAGGACAACAAACCCGAGGCCTTCGCCGCGCTTGGCAAGGCGCTGATGCGCAGCGGCCGCAGCGACATCGAACTGGTGCAAGTGCCCACGCGCTATCCCACCGGCGGCGAGAAGCAGCTCATCAAGGTGGTTACCGGCAAGGAAGTGCCCTCTGCGGGCCTGCCCATCGCCATGGGTGTGGTGGTGCAGAACGTGGCCACCGCCGCGGCGGTGTACCGCGCCATCGAATTGGGCGAGCCGCTCATCACGCGCATCGTCACGGTAACGGGCGGTGCCGTCGCCCGGCCGCAAAATCTCGAAGTGCGCATCGGCACCCCGGTGGCCGATCTCATCGAATTCGTCGGCGGCCTCAAGGGCGTGCCGGAGCGCCTTGTCCTCGGCGGTCCCATGATGGGCATCACCCTGCAATCGCGCGACGTACCCATCACCAAGACTGCCGGCTGCGTGCTCGCGCCCGTGGCGGGCGAGCTGGGCGAGCGCGGCCCGACCCGCGCCTGCATCCGCTGCGGCGCCTGCGCCGAGGCCTGCCCGATGTCACTGCTGCCGCAGCAGCTGTACTGGCACGCCCGCGCCAAGGACTTCGACAAGGCGCAGGATTACAAGCTATTCGACTGCATCGAATGTGGCTGCTGCTCCTACGTGTGCCCGAGCAACCTGCCCCTGGTGCAGTTCTTCCGCTTCGCCAAGACCTCCGTGTGGGCCCAGGAGCGGGAAAAGAAAAAGGCCGACCGCGCCCGCGAGCGCCACGAATTCCGCCAGGCACGCATCGAGGCCGAGAAGGCCGAGCGCGAGGCGCGCTTGAAGAAAAAGGCCGCCGCCGATGCGGAAGGCGCCGCCTCGCCCGACGATGCCAAGAAGGCCGCCATCCAGGCCGCCCTCGAACGCGCCAAGGCCAAGAAGGCCGCCGCGGCGGCGGCTGGGGATAGCGAGCAATGAAACGAACAGCCCAACGCCAAGACGCCAAAGGCGCAAAGGCCGCAGAGCATTTTTATCTCCGCGTCCTCCGCGTCTCCGCGTACTCCGCGTTTTAGCCCCTGGACTGGCCGCCGATGACGACCATCAGTTCGCCCCACGCCCATCAGCCCACCAGCGTCACGCGCGTGATGTTGCGCGTGGTGTATGCGCTCGTGCCCGCCATCATCGCCCACACCTGGCTGTTCGGCTGGGGCATGGTGGTGAACATCGCCATCGCCTCCGCCGCGGCACTGGTGGCCGAGGCGGCCATGCTCGCCCTGCGCGGTCGCGCCATCAAAGCGACCCTGGCGGACGGCAGCGCCCTGCTCACGGCCGTGCTGCTCGGATTCGCCCTGCCGCCGCTCGCACCCTGGTGGCTGGTGGCCCTGGGCGCGGCCTTCGCCATCGTATTCGCCAAGCAGCTCTACGGCGGTCTGGGCTACAACCCCTTCAATCCGGCCATGGTCGGCTACGTGCTGTTACTCGTCTCCTTCCCGCGCGAGATGACCACCTGGTTGCTGCCGATCACCCTGGGCGGTGATGTGTTGAGCCTGGGCGACACGCTGCGCTATGCGCTGACTGGCGTGCTGCCTGCCGGCCTGAGCCTGGACGCCCTGTCCGGCGCCACGCCGCTCGACCTCATGAAGACCGAGCTGTCGCTCAACAAGACCGTCAGCGAGACCTTCGCCATGCCGTTGTTCGGCGCCGTCGGTGGCCAAGGCTTCGAGGTGGTCAATGGCCTGGTGCTGCTCGGTGGCCTGTGGCTGGTGTGGAACCGCACCATTACCTGGCATGCCCCCGTCGGCCTGCTCGGCGCATTGTTCCTCATGGCCGGTCTGTTCTGGTCCCTGGATCCGGACACCCATGCCAGCCCGCTGTTCCACCTCATGAGCGGCGGCGCCATGCTGGGGGCGTTTTTCATCGCCACCGATCCGACCACCTGTGCCACCAGCAACCGCGGCCGCCTGATCTTCGGCGTGGGCGCGGGCGCACTCATCTACATGATCCGCACCTGGGGCGGCTATCCCGACGGTATCGCCTTCTCCGTGCTGCTCATGAACCTGGCGGCGCCCACCATCGATTACTACACCCGCCCGCGGGTGTACGGACATACCAAGGGCTGAGTCATGCTGCGCAACATGCTGATCAGCGCCTTCCTGCTCGCCGCCTTCGCCGTGGCCGCCGCCAGTCTGGTGGGCCTCACCCATCTCGGCACGCGCGAGCGCGTGGAGGCCAACGAGCGCCAGGCCCTGGTAGAAACGCTGCATGCCCTGGTGCCTGCCGAGCGCCATGACAACGACCTGCTGGACGGCCGGACCCAGGTGATCGACCCACTGCTCGGCAGCCGGCGCGCAGTGCCGGTCTATCGCGCCCGCCAGGGCGGCGAGACGGTCGCCGTGATCCTCGCACCGGTGGCGCCGGACGGCTACAGCGGCAACATCCATCTGCTGGTGGCGGTAAATGCGGATGGCCGCCTGGCCGGCGTGCGTGTCACCGCACACCGCGAGACACCGGGGCTCGGCGACCTCATCGAAGCGGAGCGCTCCGACTGGATCACGCGCTTCACCGGCCGGTCCCTGGGCAATCCCCCGGAGGAACGCTGGAGGGTGCGCAAGGACGGCGGCGACTTCGACCAGTTCACCGGCGCCACCGTCACCCCGCGCGCCGTGGTGAAGGCCGTGGCCAACACGCTACGCTACGTGGAAGCGCACCGTGACGAACTGTTCGCACACGACGCGCAGCAGGCGGCCGTGCTCCAGGAGAACGCGCAATGACCGACTATCGCAAGATCGCCGTCGACGGTCTGTGGCAGAACAATCCGGCGCTGGTGCAGATCCTCGGGCTGTGCCCGCTGCTCGCCGTGACCACCAACGCGGTGAACGGACTGGGCCTCGGCCTGGCCACCATGCTCACGCTGGTCTCCTCGAACGTCGCCGTGTCGCTGATCCGCAATCTGGTGAAGCCGGAGATCCGCATCCCCGTTTTTGTGGTGGTGATCGCCGCCATCGTGACCGCCATCGAGCTGTCCATGAACGCCTACCTGCACGGCCTGTACAAGGTGCTCGGCATCTTCATCCCGCTCATCGTCACCAACTGCATCATCCTGGGCCGCGCCGAGGCCTTCGCCTCCAAGAACTCCGTGCCGCGCGCCCTCGCCGACGGCTTCACCATGGGTCTCGGCTTTGCCAGCGCGCTGGTGGTGCTCGGCGCCATGCGTGAACTGGTGGGCAACGGCACCCTGCTGGCCCAGGCGCATCTCATGTTCGGCGAAGTCGCGCGCGGCTGGACCCTGCATTTGTTCGGCGAATACCGCGGCCTGCTATTCGCCATCCTGCCGCCCGGCGCCTTCTTTGGCCTGGGCCTGCTCATCGCCCTCAAGAACGTCATCGACGCGCGCGTGGCGCGTCGTCAGGCCGCCGCGGACAAGGCCGCACCTGACGCCTCCGTCGCCTGATCCGTCGTACGGTTGCAGCGGGCGCGCGGGCTGCCGATAATCGGTGGCCCCGTTCGAATCCGCCCACTGCGCCCGCAATGAATCCAAACAAGCGCCAGGAGATCTTCACGCGCCTGCGTGAACTCAATCCCCATCCCACCACCGAGCTGAACTACAGCACGCCCTTCGAACTGCTGGTGGCCGTGGTGCTGTCGGCCCAGGCCACCGACAAGGGCGTGAACAAGGCCACCGCAAGGTTGTTTCCCGTGGCGAATACGCCCGAGGGGATCCTGGCGCTGGGCGTGGAGGGCCTGAAGGGCTATGTGAAGACCATCGGCCTGTTCAACGCCAAGGCGCAGAACATCATCAAGGCCTGCGAGATCCTGCTGGAGAAGCACGGCGGCGAGGTGCCGCGGGAGCGCGAGGCGCTGGAGGCCCTGCCCGGCGTCGGCCGCAAGACCGCCAACGTGATCCTCAACACCGCCTTCGGCGAACCCACCATTGCCGTGGACACCCACATCTTCCGCGTCGCCAATCGCACCGGTCTGGCGCCCGGCAAGACCGTGCTCGACGTGGAGAAAAAGCTGCTGAAGGTCGTGCCCGCAGAATTCCGCCACGACGCCCACCACTGGCTCATCCTGCACGGCCGCTACACCTGCATCGCCCGCAAACCCAAATGCCCGCACTGCCCCATCAAGGACCTGTGCGAGTACAAGCACAAGACGCCGGCAGAGGCGCTGTCGAAGTGAAAGGAAAAAGCATTAACCACGGGGAACACGGCGAAATCTGTTTCCCCAGGGCGCCCGCACTGGTGGAATTTAAGGAAGTGCGAGCATGTGGAAGTGAGCTTCGGCTCGTGATTGCAAGAATCGCGAGCAGCAGCTCGCTCCCACACCTACCTGAAATCCATTCTCCCCGTGTTCCCCGTGGTTCAGCTTCTTCTGCTTTCAAGCCAAGCCGAGGTTCGAATGATCTTTTCCAGTGATCGCATCGCGCTGCGGCGCAGGTTCCAGTCGGCGTGGCAGAAACACGTGCAAGGAAAACCGCTGGAGCCGTTGGAGGCGATCATCGCCGACGTGGTGGCGCTGCATCCGGAATACCAGCGCGTTGTGGAACAGCCGGATGCACTGGATCGTGACTGGTCGCCGGAGATGGGCGAGACCAATCCCTTCCTGCACATGGGCATGCACATCGCCCTCCATGAACAGCTCAGTACCCGCCGACCGGCGGGCATCAACGAGGCCTATGCAGCCGCCTTGGTGAAGCTTGGAGATCAACACGCGGTGGAACACCGCTTCATGGAATGTCTCGGCGAGGCGCTGTGGCAGGCGCAGCGCAGCGGCACGCCGCCGGATGAAGCCGGCTACCTGCGGTGTCTGCAAGCCATTGCGCGCTAGCGCACTTGGCGAGCAGTCCACGCGGAGCGGAATCAAGCGACCCGCACAAAGCGGAAGAAACCGAATTGCTGTTCCTTGGCCGCCGGCGTGAGGTGCAGCTCGGCACGTTCTTCCACCAACTGGAATTCATGTCCGAGCGCGGCCTGCATTCGCTCGGCGTCGTATTGCACGATATCAAGCATGCTGCACTGGGTCGGCCCGCCGATGGCGAACGCCGCCATGATGACATGCCCACCCACGGGAATGGCGCGGCGCAGCGCCCTCACGTACTGCACGCGATCTGCCGCCTCGGTGAGAAAGTGAAACACGGCACGATCGTGCCAGAGGGCGAAGCGGCGCGGTGCCACGAAGCGTGTCACGTCCTGCTCATGCCACTCCACACTGGCAGCGCGCTCACCCAGACGGCGCTGTGCATGGTCCAGTGCGTTACGCGACACATCCAGCACCGCCACATCAGTGAATCCCCGGTCGAGCAGGCGATCCACCAACAATGAGGCGCCGCCACCGACATCGATGATCGGGTGTGCTGCCGAGATTCCCGTGGCGGCAACGAGTTCCAGGGACAGGCGCGGTTCGGCCTGGTACCAGCTCACATCCAGCGGTGAGCGGGCCGCGTAGACGTCATTCCAGTGCGTTTTCGCGTCTTTCATGAGCGCCTGCCGATGAGTTCGATGGGATAACCGTCCGGGTCCGCTGCGAAGGCGATGACGGTGGTCCCGGCGTTCATGGGGCCGGCCTCGCGCAGGATCTTGCCGCCCTTCTCCCGGATGGCATCCGTGGCGGCGTACACGTCATCCACCTCCACGGCGACGTGGCCGTAGCCCGTACCCATCTCGTAGCTGTCCACACCCCAGTTGTAGGTGAGTTCGATGACGGTGTTTCCCGCCTCGTCGCCATAGCCGAGAAATGCCAGGGTGAACTTACCTTCCGGGTAATCCTGGCGGCGCAGCAGCCGCATGCCGAGCACATCGGTGTAAAAGCGGATGGATCGGTCGAGGTCACCGACCCTTAGCATGGTATGCAGAATACGCATGACTGACTCCCTTGTCAGAGCTGCAGAAACAGCCGCCGGGGTTCAACCGTTGGACGCCCTGGTGGTCGCGCTGTCAATGTAAGTCGCGAGGATCGCCTGCAAAGGCTTCGGTACGGCAATACCATGCCCTTGAGCGTAATCTACGCCGACCGATTCGAGGGCCTTGATGACTTCTTCGTTCTCGGCGAACTCGCCGATGGTCTTCAGGCCGAGCACGTGGCCGACCTGGTTGATGGATTCGACCATCGCCCGATCGACGCGATCCTCGACCATGTCCTTCACGAAGCTGCCGTCGATCTTGAGGAAATCCACCGGCAGGTTCTTCAGATAACCGAACGACGACAGGCCCGCGCCGAAGTCGTCCAGCGCAAAAGAACAGCCCATGCCGCGCAACTCGCTGATGAATCGCGTCGCGCGCGACAGATTGGCGATGGCCGCGGTCTCGGTCACTTCGAAACACACGCTTTCGGGCGGGATGCCCGTGGTGTTGAACAGCTGAACCACGAACTCCAGGAAATGATCGTCACACAGCGACTGCCCCGACACGTTGATGGCGCAGTCCACCGGCGGGAACGCCAACGGCCCCTGGGCGTCGCGCAGCATCATGAACGTGGTGCGAATCACCCAGCGGTCCAGTGTCGGCATCAGGTTATATCGCTCGGCGGCCGGGATGAACGCACCCGGCGGAATAACCTGACCGCTCTCGTCCTGCATGCGGATGAGGACTTCGTAGTGGGCGATGACCCGCTCAGCGTCCAGATGCACCACGGGCTGGGCATACAGCAGGAAACGGTTTTCGTCGAAGGCCGCCGAGAGGCGATGCACCCACTCCATTTCTCCGTGGCGCTGTGCCACGGCGTGGTCATCCGGCTGATAGACGTGAATACGGTTGCGCCCGCGATCCTTGGCGATGTAACAGGCGGCATCGGCGGCAGCCAGCACGTCCGCCAGATTACCGCTATCCGCCTCGATGGGCACCACACCGATGGAGACGCCGATTTCGAAGGTCTTGTCTTCCCACGCGAAGCGGAAGTCGCGCACGGCTTGGCGTAACGCCTCGGCGATGCTCACAGCCCTGTCGACCAGACAGTGTTCCAGCAGCGCGCCAAACTCGTCACCGCCCAGCCGCGCGAGGATGTCGTTCTCACGCAGGCGTCCCTGCATCAGCGCAGCGAGCTGTTGCAGCAGTTCGTCACCGGCCTTGTGGCCGCAGGTATCGTTGACGACCTTGAACTGATCCAGGTCCATGTAGAACAGTACGTGCGGACCGCCACCGGCCATGGCACTGCGAATGGCATCCTCCAGGCGGCGTTCGAAGCGCCCGCGGTTATACAACCCGGTGAGCATGTCGTGGCTCGCCTGATATCTGAGCTGGCGCGCCATGCCCATCACTTCGGTGATGTCATGCAAAGCCAGCACGACCCCGACCAGATGGCCGAAGCGATCGCGCATGGGCGCCGCGACGATCTTCAGGTGGAAGCGCGTGCCGTCCGGCTGGGTCAGCAGCCCCTCGTCCGCGTGCACCACGCCCGTATCGCGCCGCAGGCACAACTTCACCAGATCCCCGAGGGCATCACCTGTGGCCTCATCGACGAGCTTGAGGACTTCCAGGTAGTGCCGCCCGATAACCTGGCCGTCCACCGCAAGCAGGCGCTCCGCGATGGGGTTGAGATACTGGATGCGTCCATGTTCGTCGGTGGTCACCACACCGTCGCCGATGGACTGCAGGGTGACCAGCGCGCGTTCCTTCTCCTGGAACAGGGCCTCCCGTGCGCGTTTGAGTTCAGTGATGTCGCGCACTGTGCCTTCAACCCCCAGGATCACGCCGTCGTCACGACTGAGGTACTGAGCGTTCACCGCCACGCCAACGGTGTGGGCGTCACGATGGCGCAATACGAGTTCGTAGTTGCGCACCGCGCCGCCGCGGGCATCCAGATCGGAAAGGAAGGTGTCGTAAAGCCGCGGGTTGGCCAGCAGGGCGGCCACGCGCTTGCCGGTCAGCTCGTGCGTGTCGTAGCCGAGCAACGACTCCGCAGAGCGGGATATGAAGGTAATCCGGCCCTCGTTGTCGGTGCGGTAATAGGTATCCTGCATGTTCTCCAGGATGCGGTTCAGCTCACGCAAAGCCTCGCGCGTCTGCTGCTCTGCAACGGCGCGGGCGGAGACATCGCTCACCACGCCCTGCATGCGCACGGGGCCATAGGCGGCATCGCGCACTACCTCCGCCTCGTCGTGCAGGTTGTGCACGCTACCGTCCGCCAACAGCACGCGGAATTCCATGTTAAACACGCCGGTACGCTGGAGCGCGGCCTCGACGGCGCGCTGGTAGGCGGAGCGATCCTCCGGATGCAAGGCATTGAGAAACAGCTGGCGGGTGATCCTGATGCCCGTGGGTAGCCCAAACAAACGACAGGCCTCATCGGAAAGCTGCATGTCGCCGCTGCGCAAGTCCCACTGCCAGTTGCCGAATCCGGCAATGCGTTGTGCCGCGTTCAAGCGGTTGTTGGATTCGGAAAGGTCATGTACCAGCGACGCGTTGGTGAGGCCCAGTGCGACGCTGTTGAGCACCGCCCGATGGGAAAGCTGCGCCGCAATGATGAGCGTACCTGCATAGAGCAGGACCAGCGTCCCAAGCAATACGTGCGCCTCGTCGCCAAGCCACAGCAGGCGAATGCCGATGGGCAGCGTCGCCGGCAGAACGTACGCTACGCTGCCCAGGCGAAGCGAGGATTGCGGAACGACAGTGGACGCGGACATGCCCGCCAACACCATGATGAGCATGGCCTGGTGGGCAATCGAATCGACGGGGAACAGGAAGCTGGCGGCGCCGATACCGAAGATCGCACCCGATGCGAAGGCGCCGAAAACATAACGCGCCTCCCAGCGTGGCTCGCCCTGGCTCGCCGGGTTCCGGCGCCACGCCGCCACCATGGCGAGCCGTGCGACGTACACGGCGACGGCCACCAGCGCCCACGTCCAGAGCATGATGCGCTCGACGACGGAACCGAGCAGTAACGGAACGAGCAGCACCACCAGCATGGCGCCGACCATGGCGGCCGGCGCCTGCTGGTAGACCAGCTCGATCTGCCTCCGCTTGAGCGCTGGGGAAATGTCCGCAGCAGATTCCGACATGCGCTCTCTCCAGCGCCTCGTCTCAGGACCGGCGGCGGCCGGCGATGCGCATGCGCAGGGCGTTCAGTTTGATGAAGCCCTCCGCGTCCTTCTGGTTGTAGGCGCCCTGATCGTCCTCGAAGGTGGCGATGTTCGCGTCGAACAGGCTGTCGTCGGACTTGCGACCGACCACGGTGACGCTGCCCTTGTAGAGCTTCACCCGCACCACGCCGTTCACGTGCTGCTGGGAGGCGTCGATCATGGTCTGCAGCATCTTGCGTTCGGGGCTCCACCAATAACCGTTGTAGATGAGCGAGGCATAGCGCGGCATCAGCTCGTCTTTCAGGTGGGCCACTTCGCGGTCGAGGCACAGCGATTCGATGGCGCGATGGGCGCGCAGCATGATCGTGCCGCCCGGGGTTTCGTAAGCACCGCGGGATTTCATGCCCACGTAGCGGTTCTCGACGATGTCGAGTCGGCCCACACCGTTGGCGCCGCCCAGCCGGTTCAGCTCCGCAAGCAGCGCGGCAGGAGTCATTTCCTTGCCATCGATGGCGACGGGATCACCGTTGCGGTAGGTGAGTTCGAAGTAGGTCGGCTGGTCCGGGGCCTTCTCCGGCGACACGGACCAGCGCCACATGTCTTCCTCGGGCTCGTTCCACGGGTCTTCCAGCACACCACCCTCGTAGGAGATGTGCAGCAGGTTGGCGTCCATGGAGTAAGGCGACTTCTTGCCCTTCTTGGCGAAATCCACGGCAATGCCGTGCTTCTCGGCGTAAGCCATGAGCTTCTCGCGGGAGGTCAGGTCCCATTCACGCCACGGCGCGATGACCTTGATCTCGGGCTTGAGTGCATAGGCGCCCAGTTCAAAGCGCACCTGGTCGTTGCCCTTGCCGGTGGCGCCGTGGGCGATAGCGTCGGCACCGGTCTCGTTGGCGATCTCCACCAGACGCTTGGCGATGAGCGGGCGCGCAATGGAGGTGCCGAGCAGGTATTCGCCCTCATAAATGGTGTTGGCACGGAACATGGGGAAGACGAAATCGCGGGCGAATTCTTCCTTGAGGTCGTCGATGTAGATTTCCTTGATGCCTGCGGCCTTGGCCTTGGCGCGCGCCGGCTCCAGCTCTTCGCCCTGGCCGACGTCGGCGGTGAAGGTCACCACCTCGCACTGGTACACGTCCTGCAACCACTTGAGGATGATGGAAGTATCGAGCCCGCCGGAATAGGCGAGGACCACTTTCTTGATCTGGGACATGAATGCTCCGCTCGTGGAAAAAGCCCGCGGACACGTCCGCGGGCTGGAATCAGGAGGGAAAGTATACCCGAGGCGGCGCGCCGATTCCGCAGTCTTGGCTGGCGTCGGAGTCCCAGGCTCAGCGGCTGAGGGTGATGTCGACCCGGCGGTTGTGGGCGCGGTCCTTGGCGGTGCGATTGCTGATGAGGGGCTGGCGCTCGCCCAGGTATTCCACCTTGAGGCGATGCTCCTCGACACCGCGCAGGCTCAGGTAGTCCTTCACCGCCTTGGCGCGGCGCTCGGACAACCTGAGGTTCTGACGGCGGAACCCCACGCTGTCGGTGTGTCCGCGCACCAGCACCTGCTGGACGGAACTGTCCGCCCGCAGATATTCGGCCAGGTCGTCGAGTTGCCGGCGCATGGCCGGCGTGAGCGTGCTGCTGGCGAAGTCAAAATGCACCGTGTTAGTGCGCATGTCGTTGAAATCGTAGGGCAGCAACTGATGCATGCAGGCATGGAAGGTATCCAGCGCCTTGCGCAGGTTGACGGCGGAGACCTCCACCACCACCCGGTCGCGCCCGTCGGCCCAATCCTTGTAACTGACGGTAGGAAACAGGCCCTGCTCCAGGTCGGCGAGCAGGCGCCGCGCCATGGCTGCCGGCAACACCAGCGGCAACTCACCACGGGCCAGCGACACGGCTCCGATGTCGCGGCGCAGACTGGCATGCATCCAGGTGGGCGGGACCGAGGCCAGTTCCGCCGCCGACTCCGCCGGCGCCCCGCGATGGACGCGCAGTTCGAAACGCAGGTCCTGCTTGACGCGTTGCACGAACGTGGCGGACCCGTACTGGGGGATCACCTGACTCAGGCGGCATTCCAGACGCGAACTGGCCACCTCCCAGGCGGCCTCGTGGAGCGCGGCGCCATAGCGCAACTCCCCCGCGTCCACTCGGAAGGACAACAGAAAAACCGCCGGTAATAATCGGATAATGGGTTTCATGCATGCGTGTCCCTGCGGTTGTCATCGGCACGTCCCACAGAATCTTTAACGGCACCGGTCCTGAGGGCCCGCCAAGGCGCCAAGAATGACAAGGACCTGCGTCTGAGCAAACTCATGCGTCTCAGGGTTCGGTGATACCTCTCAGGCTTGCCCGGCCCCTGCGACTTGAGACAGCGTGACCGCGCAGGCAAAATGCGCGCTTGAACACATCCCCCACGTCGCACATGGATGCTGCGCACGCCATTTTGAGGAAAGTCTTCGGTTACGACCGCTTTCGTCCGCCCCAGGATGCGGTCATTGCCGCCCTGCTCGCCGGCCAGGACGCGCTCGTGCTGATGCCCACGGGCGGCGGCAAGTCCCTGTGTTATCAGGTGCCTGCCATGGTGCGTCCGGGTGTGGGCATCGTGGTCTCACCGCTCATCGCCCTCATGCAGGACCAGGTGGCCGCCCTGACCGAGGCCGGCGTGCGTGCCGCCTGCCTCAATTCCACCTTGAGCGCGGACCAGGCACGCCAGGTGGAGGCGGCCCTCGCCCGCGGCGAACTGGATCTGCTCTACGTGGCCCCCGAGCGCCTGCTCACCGAGCGCTTCCTCGCCCTGCTCGACCGCACCCGACTGGCCCTGTTCGCCATCGACGAGGCCCATTGCGTGTCCCAGTGGGGCCACGACTTCCGTCCCGAATACATCCAGCTTTCGGTGCTCGCCGAGCGCTATCCGCAGGTCCCGCGCATCGCCCTCACCGCCACCGCCGATGAGCTCACCCGCCGCGAGATCGTCGCGCGCCTCGCCCTCGATCAGGCGCAGGTGTTCATCAGCAGCTTCGACCGGCCGAACATCCGTTACCGCATCACCCCGCGGCGCAATGCCCGCGACCAGCTGTTGCGCTTCATCCGCGAGGAGCACCCGAACGACGCCGGCATTGTCTACTGCCTGAGCCGCAAGAAGGTGGACGAGACCGCCGCGTGGCTCGCCGCCCAGGGTCTCACCGCCCTGCCCTATCATGCGGGCATGGCCGCCGAGGACCGGCGCCGCCATCAGGAGCGTTTCCGTAACGAGGAGGGGGTCATCGTGGTGGCCACCATCGCCTTCGGCATGGGCATCGACAAGCCGGACGTGCGTTTCGTGGCGCACATGAACCTGCCCAAGAGCATGGAGGCCTACTACCAGGAAACCGGCCGCGCCGGCCGCGACGGCCTGCCCGCCGATGCCTGGATGGTCTATGGCCTGGAAGACGTGATCACCCTGCGCCAGATGCTCGAGTCCGGCGAGGCCGACGAGGCGCGCAAGCGCATTGAGCGCCACAAGCTCGACGCCATGCTCGCGCTGTGCGAAGTGACCACTTGCCGCCGCCAGGTGCTGCTGCACTACTTCGGCGAGCAGTGCGCGGAGGCATGCGGCAACTGCGACACCTGTCTGGCACCGCCCGCCACCTGGGACGCCACCGAGGCGGCGCAGAAGGCGCTCTCGGCGGTGCACCGCACCGGGCAACGCTTCGGTGTCACCTATTTGGTCGATGTATTGCTCGGCAAGGACGACGAGCGCATGCGCCGCTTCGGTCACCACAGGCTGGGCGTGTTCGGCCTCGGCAAGGATCTCTCTGCCGCCGACTGGCGCGGTCTGTTCCGCCAGCTCATTGCCCGCGGCCTCATCGACGTGGACGTGGAGGGCCACGGCAGCCTGCACCTCGCCGAGCGCTGCCGCCCGGTGCTGCGCGGTGAGGAACGCCTCGCCCTGCGCAAGGAAACGGCGCCGGTGCGCAGCGGCAAGAAGGGCCGCAGCACGGCCCCGCCCGTGGGGGCCGGCGGCGAGCTGTGGGAGGAACTGCGTGCCCTGCGCCGACGTCTGGCCACGGAGCATGACGTGCCGCCCTACGTCATCTTCAACGACGCGACGCTGGCTGAACTCGTGGCGCACCGCCCGCAAAGCCTCGGCGAGCTGGCCGACATCCACGGCTTTGGCGAGCGCAAACTGGCGGCCTACGGGAAGGCAGTGCTGGACGTCTTGCGCGAGCATGCTGTGCCGGGGGCGTTGCGATAAGCCCAGGTGAAGCAGGCAGACAAGCCGGCTTCAAGACCTTCGAAACCCGTTCAGGTCCGCCCCCATTCGCCCTCGCCCCGGGCGCTCCAAGCAGCCCGCCCGCTTACCCCCGTCGCTATCCCAAATGACCTGCCGGCGCCACCACGTGGGCGCTTCAATTCCTGCTAGGCTCTGAACGCCAAAAAAGGCCCGGGGCACGCATCCGGAATAACCCTATAAATATAGTGTTTTTAACTTGCACGGACGGCGCGGCAGGACACCGCGGCGTCCAAACCACATGCGAGGGCAACATGACCATCAACCCGACCAGCCTCAACAAGGCCATCATCTACGGTGCAGCGAGCGGTGCGCTTTATTACCTGCTGTTCTTGAACATGGACAAGACCATCGAGTGGGCCACGCTCACGCGCGAAGGCCAGAAACTCTACTTCTTGATACCCGTCATCATCCCTTGTGTGTTTTCCCTCGTGCACGGCGCCTTCACGGCCTACTTCTGGGACGCGCTGGGCATGAAACCGGCCACGCAGAACAACATGAAATAAAGGGTGGCCGTCATGATGGATTCAATCAGCTTCATCGAACTCAATGCGTTCAACGTCACCCTGCTGTTCATCGTCGGTTTCATCGGCGGCATGGTGAGCGGCTTCATCGGCTCGGGCGGCGCATTCGTGCTCACACCTGCCATGATGACCCTGGGTGCACCGGGCATCGTTGCCGTGGCCTCCAACATCGCCCACAAGTTTCCCAAGGCCATCGTCGCCGCCCTCAAGCGCCACAAGTACGGCCACGTGGATTGGAAGCTGGGCATCATCATGGGCATCTTCGCCGAGCTCGGCATGCTCGCGGGCAAGATCGTGATGAGCGGCATCAAGGACACTTACGGCGATACCGGAACGAGCCTGTATGTGTCCTTTATCTTCGTCGTCGTATTGGCCGTCGTCGGCGGCTTCGTGCTGCGCGATGCCTACAAGATGTACCGGGCCGAACAGGCCGGTGCCGACGTTCACGAACACAAAAAGACCCGCCTCGCGCGGTGGGTACAATCGGTGCGCATTCCGGGCACCATGATGTATTTCAGCAGCCTCAAGGCCGAGGTCTCGGTGCTGTTCATCGTCCCGCTCGGCTTCGCCACCGGCGCACTCGCCTCCACCATTGCGGTGGGCGGTTTCATCGGCGTGCCCGGCATGATGTACGTGCTGGGCGCCCCGGCGCTCATGGCCTCCGCCACCGAACTGGTGATCGCCTTCGTCATGGGCCTCGGCGGTACGCTGCTGTATGCCTGGGACGGCGTGGTCGACGTGCGCCTCGCCATGATCATCCTGGCCGGCTCGCTGTTCGGCGTGCAGCTCGGCGCCATCGGCACCACCTATGTGAAGGATCACACGGTGAAGCTGGTGATGGGCGTCATCATGATCACCGTGCTGTTCAGCCGCTTCTTCTACATTCCCGGCTACCTGTCGGAGCTCGGCCTGATGGCCCCCATCACCGACAGCACACGCGACCTGCTCAAGGCCGTCGGCGACGGGACCCTCGCGCTTGCGCTGCTGCTCGGGGCGGTGATCATCCTGGGCGCGCTCCTCAAGGGCATGGCCGCGCACCGCAAACGGCACGAACAGCTGGCCATGGCCGACGGTATCGAGGAATAGGTTTTCGCCGCCGCCCGTCCCGCAGGAACCGGGCGGCGGTTAACATTCCTGAGAAACGTCTGCGCTCTGCCGCACCCGTTTTGCTACGCTTGGGGGCGTCTCCCACCGCCCCCCACCCATGGATCTCCCCGCACTTATCCAGCAGTACGGCAATGCGATGGTGTTCGCCGGCACCTTCTTGGAAGGCGAGACTGCGCTCATCCTGGGCGGCTACGCCGCACATAAAGGCTATCTCGCCTTGCCCGCAGTTATAGGCGCAGCCTTCGCCGGCGCCCTGCTGGGGGATCTGCTGTGCTTTTTTCTCGGCCGCTATTGGGGCGACCAACTCCTCGCCCGTGCGCCGCACCTGCACGCCCGTGCCGACAATTTCCGCGCGCTCCTGCACCGCCACCACGTCATGCTCATCCTGGGCCTGCGTTTCCTCTATGGCCTGCGCACCGCCGGCGCCCTGGCCATCGGCATGAGCGGCATCCCGCCCGTGCGATTCCTGCTGCTGGTGCTCGTTTCCGCTGCGGCGTGGTCGATCGGCGTGGGCTTTGCCGGATATCTGCTGGGCAGCATGGTCACCCGCGTGCTCGCAGACATCCGCCTCTACGGCCCGTGGGCGGCGGCGGCCATGGTGCTGCTTGCCGTAACCGTGTGGCTGGTGCACTGGCGCCTTGCTGCCGCGCGTGCGGGCAAGAGCGAGCGCGTCCCGTAGTGGGCACGACCTGCAAAGCAACAAACGGCCCAACGCAGCGACACAGAGACGCGGCGATCGCAGCGGGATGGCGGGCAGAAGTGGTTGCCGCTTGAAAGCCTTTCATCGCTGCGTTCTCTGCACCCTCGGCGTATCCGCGTCTTGAGGGAATCACGCCCCGGTGAGCCGGGCGTACAGCTGGGGCAGGCGGGTCGGCAGCTCCTGCGGTCGACGAATGATGGCAAAGCCGTCGGCGCCGAACAGATGTGGCAGATAACCGGCCGCCTCGCGGTCGATGGTGATGCAGAACGGGAACAGACCGCGGCGACGCGCCTCGCGCACGGCCTCGCGCGTGTCTTCGATACCGTAGCGGCCTTCGTAGCGGTCCAGGTCGTTGGGCTTGCCGTCCGTGAGGATCAGCAGCAGTCGCCGCTCGGCGCCCTGGGTTTCCAGCAGATCACTGGCGTGACGGATGGCGGCGCCCATGCGGGTGTAATAACCGGGACGGATGGCCGCGATGCGCCCGCGCACGGCGGCGTCGTAGGTTTCGGCAAAGCCCTTGATGGCGTGAAAGCGTACGTGCTGGCGCCGCCTGGAGGAAAAGCCGTAGATGCCGAGACGATCGCCGGCCGTGCTGAGCGCCTCGGCGAACAGGAACAGGCTGTCGCGGATCACGTCGATGACGCGCTCGGTGTCGTTGACGGCGGCGTCTGTGGACAGGGACAGGTCGGCCAGCAGCAGACAGGCAAGATTGCGGTCATGGACACGTAGCGAGCGGTAAAGACCCTGCTCCGCGGTATCGCGGCCGGCGCGGCGATCGGCGGTGAAATGCAGATAGGCATCCAGGTCGGGCTCGGTGCCTTCGGGCTGAGCCCGGAACCAGCGCCGCGACTGCGCCAGCGCCTCGAACTGACCGCGTACCCGGCGGGCGAGGCGCCGCAGGTGCGCCGGCAATTCGCACGGGCTGGCATCGCGGGCCAGCAGCGGTTGCACCAGACAGTGATTGGGCAATAGCACGCCGCGCCGGTAGTCCCACTCGGGCAATGCGATGGGACCGGACAACGGCAGGTCATCGTAATCGGCGGCGGGCAGGTCCAGGTCGAAGCGCACCTTGTTGGCGATGGCGCGCCCGTCCCGCGCCACACTCATCACCTCCATGTCGTCGGCGGTGCGCTCGGCGTCATCGCCGTCGTCCTCGTCGGTGGTCCGGTCCACCTTGACGTATTCGGCCCAGCTGAAAATGGCCTCCAGGCGCGCCGCGAGCAGGCCGTCCTTGCCGTCGGGCATGTCCACGCGCTCGGCACGGCGGCGGCGCTTATCGTGCGTATCGCGGCTGTTGCCGTCGTGTTGATCCTCATCCTCGTCGTGCTCCGCCGTGGCGGCCACAGGGGTGGCGAGCGGCGGCGCAGGGTGAAGCCAGAGCGGAACCGGATGCACCGGCCGCGGCGATGGCGGCAACGCATCCACCGCGCCGGGATCGCGCAGTGCGGCGCGGATCGCGCGCTCGGCGTCCGCTTCCGCGGCGGGTAGTTCATCCGGGGAGGGACGCAGCGCGAGATGGGCGTCCACCAGATCGAGATAGCGGCGGCGCAAGCCGGGAAAGCGTTGCAGGAGTTGCCTGACCGAGGATTGGCTGTCCACCAGCCAGTCCTGCCCCTCCGCCGGCGGTGACACCGCCGCCAGCGCCGCCAGCCACAAATACAGCTCGCGGTTGAGCCGCTGCTGTGGAAAGCATGCGATGGCGGTGGGCAGCCGCAGGGTTTCGCCGTCACGCCAGGCCAGCTCCACCTGCCGCCCGCTGCCCGCAACGCGTTGCAGCCAGCGACGGCGCGCATGGTGGGTGGTGGCGGTCGCGGCCTCGATGCGCAGCCCGCCACTCCCGCCGAGGGCGCGGAACATCACGCCCGCTGCGGGACGAATCCCCTCAAGCGTCACCGCCGCTTCGGGGAAGCGGTCGTCAGCAGCGCGGGTAACCAGGCGGTGCCACAACTTGCCGACCATTTCTTCCATCGTCTTCTCCCGGTTGGGACACGAGCAAAAATCGAAAAAGCCCAACACAGAGGCGCAGAGACACAGAGGGCAGAGAGTGAGAACAGATCAGGTGCCACTCACCGGGCGCGTTTCGTTGCGTTTTTCTGTGGTCTCTGCGTCTCTGTGTTGGGTTCCAACTCAATCATCGCACGGGCGCTTGTGTGCGGGTTTGTCGCGCGGCTTGAGCACGCTGTCGGAGATCGCCGCCGCTTTCGCACCGTCGACCCACTGCAGCAGGCTGCCAGCAGGGTTGTTCGCCTGGACCTGATCGCAGGCCTGGATACAGCGCACGCACTGGGTGCAGGTAAACATGCGCCGCTTCATGCCGCGCGGCTTCAGGCGCATGGGGCAGGCGTTGTCGCAGGCATTGCCGCAGTCCCTGCACTCCTCGGCTCGGCCCTGCTCGAATCCAACCACCATGGCGCGCCGATTGGCTATCCAGGCCAGGCTTTGGAACAGACCGACGGCGCAGCCGAAACGACAGAAAAGATGTCGGGCCAACAGGAATTCGGCGGTAAACGCGGCACTGCCCGCACCGATGAAAATCGCTTGATTTCGCGTCAGTTCGCCGTGCAACAGGTTTCCCCAAACCTCGGCGGGCGGCAGCAAATAGGTCAACAGCGCCACCGCCCACAGCAGCGCGAAACCGAGCACGGCGATTGCCACGACCGGCCACCACAGCGCGCGCGGCGCGATGCTGCGCCCATCGGGCAAGTGCTCGGGCAGCGATTTTCTCTCCCATAGCGTGGGGCGACCCCAGGCGCGGCGCATCAGGCCATTGATGATCTCCACCACCGAGAAGTGCGGGCATAGCCATCCGCAATAGAGCCGACCGTAGCGCCACGACAGCCACACCCCAAAGCCCACCACTACTGCGATGGGCAGCAAGCCCCGCAGCAGCAGATTGGCCGCAGCGCCGCCCGGTCCGATGTCGCCGTCGATGAAGGCATCGAGACCGAGGGTCCAGTTTTGCCCGAAGAAAATGAAGTGGCCGAGGGTGAGGTCGAGGCGGAACAGATCGAGCGGCGGAGCGATCACGAACAACACGAAGAACGCCGCACGGGCGAGCAGGCGGTAGCGCTGCTGACGATCTGAAGACACGCCCACTGGGCTCATGCGAAGCTGGCGTACACCAGCTCCATCAACGCCTCGACGGTCTCGGCGTCGTCGGACAGCGGCTCGGCCAGGGCGGCGCGGCATGCCTCCACCGGCGGCAGGCCGCTGCGCATCAGCGTGGCGGTGTAAACCAGCAGGCGCGTGGAGGCGGATTCCTCCAGGTCGTGGTCTTTGAGGTTGCGCAGGGCTTGGCCCAGATTCACCAGCCGCTCGGCCAACAGCAGGTCGATGCCGGTCTCGCCCATCACAATGGCGACTTCGGTCGCCGCGTCCGGGTAGTCGAAGCGCAATGCCACGAAGCGCTGGCGTGTACTTGGCTTCATGCCCTTCAGCAGGTTCTGATAACCGGGGTTGTACGACACCACCAACATGAATCCAGGCGGCGCGTGCAGCACCTCGCCGGTGCGTTCGATGGGCAGGATGCGGCGGTCATCGGAGAGCGGATGCAGCACCACCGTGGTGTCCTTGCGTGCCTCCACCACTTCGTCCAGGTAACAGATGGCGCCCTCCCTCACGGCGCGGGTCAGCGGACCATCCTGCCAGCGGGTCTCACCGTCGCCGATCAGGTGACGGCCGACCAGGTCGGCGGCGGTCAGATCGTCGTGGCAGGCCACGGTGTAGAGCGGTCGGCCCAGACGGGCGGCCATATGCTGGACGAAGCGCGTCTTGCCGCAGCCGGTCGGACCCTTGATGAGCACCGGCAGCTGATTTTGAAAGGCATGTTCATAGAGGGCAATCTCGTTACCCTGCGAACGGTAGAACGGCAGTTCCTGTACCGCATGGGGTAACGAACGGACAGCTTCAGAGGGCATGGCAGTGTTCCTTCATTGGAGGCCAACGGCGTAGCCGAGGCCGATGAGTGCGCATACCAGCAGCAGGTAGGCGAACATGATGATGCGCCACAGCGCGCGCACCTGCCGCAGGCCCATGAATGCTTCGACGACCAACTGCCCTTTCACGAAGGCGGTGGCCAGCACCACGGTGACAATCACCGGACCGCCCAGGTGCGATTCCCCGACGGCCCAGGTGAGCACGGTCAGTGCCACCAGAACCAGCCAGATGCGCGTCGCGGCAGTGGAATGGTTCGTCGTGGTGTTCATAGCCGCCTCCCTTCAGCGGATGACGTAGACCAGCGGAAAGAGGATCAGCCAGACCAGATCGACCATGTGCCAATAGGAGGCGCCCGTCTCCACACCGGTGTGCGCGCCGGCGTGATAGTGGCCCTGAGCGGCCTTCCAGGCGACCACCGAGAGGATCACCATGCCCATCCACACGTGCATGTAATGGAAGAAGGTGAGCGAGAGATAGAACATGTAGAACGTGTTCGTGTCGAGTCCGACGCCCTCGCTGAATTTCGCGTAGAACTCCGCGCTCTTGACCACGATGAACACTGTGCCCATGCCCAGGGCAGCGATGAGCCAGCGCGAACAGACCGCGGCGCGATCGCGTTTGATGGCCGCCACGGCCTGCACCACGAAATAACTGCTGGTGATGAGTGCCAGGGTGTTCACCGCGCCTGAACGACGGTCGAGCAGTGACTGGGAGGCGTTGAACAGCTCCACATCGCCGGCGCGGGTGAACGCATAGGCAAGAAACAGAAGAGCAAACACGCCCAGCTCGGCGAAGATGAAAATCCAGATGGCGAAGTCGCCCGGCAGTGCGTTGCCGCGTGTTCTGTCGAGGGTCAGTTCTGCGCTGGTCACTGGTCGGCCTCGTGAATGCGGTGGCTTGGGAAAAGGCTTTTCGCGTAGCTGCCGGTTGCGCGGCCGAAGTCATGGCGTGCATGGCAAACATTAGCGTGCTGGCGTCGAATCGCCCGTGCTTACGGGTGCATTAGCGCGCAACCGGCGCCGTGTACGCATTGACCTGAGTCAAACCCGACCAAACCACTCCACGGGCGAGAATCCGCAAAAAAAAGAGGGGGCGCAGAGCGCCCCCGCAAGGACAGGCGTAAACGCCTCGTGGAATTACGCGACTGCGGGCTTGGCGCTCGCGACGGTAGAGCGCGCCTCACCCTTCACGAAGAAGCTACCCACGTAGAGCATGAGGCCGACGAAGAAGATCAGGCCAGATACCTCACGCATCCAGTAGAACAGCGCGATCTTCTCCTGCACCACCATGAACGGCATCGGGTCTTCACCCATGCGCTGCAGCCATACCTGCAAAATGCCGGCTGCGGTGAGGAACAGGGTGATGAAGGTCATGGAGATGGTCATCAACCAGAACGACCACATTTCCATCAGCTGCGCCCGCTCGCTGGCTGCCGGCTGGCGGAAGCGCAGGTGCGGCATGGCGTAGGAGATCATGGTCAGCACGATGAGCACGTAGGCGCCATAGAACGCCAGGTGGCCGTGTGCGGCGGTGATCTGCGAGCCGTGGGTGTAATAGTTCACCGGTGCCAGCGTATGCAGGAAGCCCCACACCCCGGCGCCGAGGAAGGCCATGACCGCCGTGCCCATTGCCCACAGCACCGCTGCCTTGTTGGGGTGGTCGCGCCGACGCTTGTTGATCATGTTGAAGGCGAACACCGTCATCATGAAGAACGGAATCGGCTCAAGGGCAGAGAACACCGAACCAAGCCACTGCCAGTAATCGGGCAGGCCGATCCAGAAATAGTGATGGCCGGTGCCGATGATGCCGGTGATGAGCGCCATGGCGATGATCACATACAGCCACTTCTCGATCACCTCGCGGTCCACACCGGTCACCTTGATGAGCACGAAAGCGAGAATGGAGGCGAGGATCAGCTCCCAAACGCCTTCCACCCACAGATGCACCACCCACCACCAGAACATCTTGTCGAGCACCAGGTTGGTCGGGTTGTAGAAGGAGAACAGGAACAGCACCGCCAGGCCCGTGAGACCCGTCAGCAATACGATGTTCACCACCGTTTTACGGCCGGCGAGCACGGTCATGCCCACATTGAACAGAAAGCCCAATGCGACCACCACGATTCCCAACTTGGTGATGGTGGGCTGCTCCAGGAACTCGCGTCCCATGGTCGGCAACAGGTCGTTGCCGGTTATTTCGGCCAGCGTGGCATACGGCACCATCAGGTAGCCCACGATGGTCAATGCGCCGGCAACCAGGAAGATCCAGAACAGCCCCAATGCCAACTTGGGACTGAACAGTTCCCGCTCGGCTTCCTCAGGCACCAGATAGTAGGCCGCCCCCATGAAGCCGAACAGCAGCCAGACGATCAGCAGGTTGGTATGCACCATCCGTGTGACGTTGAAAGGAATTTCGGGAAACAGGAAGTCGCCCATCACGTACTGCAGTCCGAGGATGAGTCCGAAGAGGATCTGTCCCACGAACAGGCCGATGGCAGCGATGAAGTACGGCTTCGCAACCGCTTGGGATTTATACTGCATGGCGTGCTCTCCCTCTAGCCCTGGATATTGGGCGGCCAGTTGGCGTCATCAATCTCCGAGGTCCACTTCAGGAACTCGGCAATCGCGTCCAGTTCTTGGTCGCTCAGGTTGAACTGGGGCATGCTCCGGCGGCCCGGCACGCCCTCTTTCGGTCGGCTGGCGATGAACGCCTTGACGACATCCTTGTTCTTGCCGAAGCGCTCATAGACATTGGCCAATTCCGGCGCGTAATACGCGCCCTCGCCCATGAGCGTATGGCAACCGATGCAGTTGTTGTCTTCCCAGAGTTTCTTGCCCAACGCCACCTGAGGCGTGATGTTCTCCCGGTGATCGCGCGCGGGCAGAGCGCGCACCGTATCGAATGTCAGGACCAGAAACAGCAGGATGAAAAACACGCTCCCACCCAGATAAATGTTTCTGGCCATGCTCTTGGTGAATGAATCACTCACGGCATACCCCTCTTTTTTCCGTACCTGTGAATCGGAACTCCACCAGCGCATTAGCGCGCACCCATTGCAAGGAACGCCTTGACTTACGTCAACGCTGGGATCCGGAAAGGAACATGTCCTGCCGATACACGTGCTGTGCACATGGATTGGACGCAGTCTTGTGGGGCGGTGTGATCGGTTACCGCGTGCACGCAGAACGACCACCGTCGTTCATACCAGCCGCCCACGGGAGCTATCCAACCAACTGTTCCGAAACACGAAACAGGGGGAGCGGACTTTTTCGCAGGGCGCAATAACGCCGAGGCTCACGTGCATCGGTGCGCTGACAATCGGGTTGATGGACGGACAGACATGGCATGGAAAGTCAGGCTTTCGCCACAGAACAAGGAATTTCCGTAGCGGTTTTGTTGCGACCGTCCACGGTGGTCTCGACATAAGAAAACCATTCACCGAGTAAGGCCGTTCCGCACAGGCTGATCTGGGCGGGATGTGCAGCATGGCGGTCCTGCGGGCGCTCCTTTACCGCTCTGACGTCGCAGCGCTCGGCGCGTTGGTGCGAGCGAGTCGCCGACACGTCGAGTGAATAACCTTGGTCTTTACCGGCTTTCCCGCTGCGTGACAGCGCACTCTCCGCAGCCGAGTACTTGACTATTTTTCTCTGTTTTTGCTAGTCTCCTGGGCATCCCATTAACCATCCCGCCAGGCGGGACGTCAGGAGAACGGCATGCAGGTCGAAGTGGACGGCAAGGTGATTCAGCTCAGCGAAGCAGGTTGGCTCGAGAATCTGGACGAGTGGAGCGTGGGCGTGGCCGAGGCCATCGCCAAGAACGAGAACGTGAGTCTCACCCCGGACCACTGGGACGTGATCAACGAGGCGCGCGCCTACTTCGAGGAAAACGGCACGGTGGCCGAGCCGCGCAAGTTCTCCAAGATCATGGGGGAAAAGTACGGCAAGGAGCGCAGCTCCAGCCAATACATCTACCAGCTGTTTCCTTACGGGCTGATCAAGTCCGCCAACAAAATCGCCGGCTTGCCGCGTCCCAAGGGCTGCAGCTGATCTGCCCGTGCGCGTTGCCGCGAGTCTGTCGCACGATTTCCGTGCTGGATCTTTTCGGTCCTGTCCCGTCTCATTGCGCGACGCGTACTTGAACGTCGTCCTCTCCCCACGGGGTCACGCCCCCTGGGGAGAGGGATCGGCCTGAGTGGTTACGGTTTTAAGTAAACGAAGCCGCTCAACTGCAGTTCGCCTACCGTAGCAACGCCCGAGGGCACCACCTCGGCGTTCATGTTGACCGTCGATGCATCGATGTTGCGGCCGACCAGCGTGTTGTTGCACACCTTGAATTCCACACCCTGCGTGCTCAGGTCGTGGATCATGGTGTCGTGGGAATTGCCCTTCGCATCCTTCCAGCCATCGAGCAGGAAGTCGATGCCGGGCCCGTGGGTCACCACGATGATCTCGGCGTTGCCTGCGCCGACTGCATTGAGGTGATTTTGGATGTTGCGCAGGGCCATGCCGCTCACCTGCGCATCGTTGATGTGATAGACGACCTTCTGTTTGTGATAGCCGTTCGCCGCGGGTAACAACTCGGCGGCATTCACGCCCGCCACACCCATCGACGCCGTCAAGGCCAGTACCGTAACCGCATTTCGCATTGGCTCCCTCCACACTCCGTCAGGCATTCCGGAGTATAGATGCGAGGGCGTTTCACGGTATTCCACCCTACCGATCGCGTGGCTATGCCGGCACCGGATTCAGGCGCGGTCTTTAGCGCACGCGTTTGCAAACAGACGTTGCTTCGCTGCCCGCGACAGCTTCTTGATGGCTGCTTCACGGCGCAATGCCTCCGCCCGCGATGCGCATGACTCGACGTAGCACAGGCAAACAGGCCGGCGCGCACGGGTATAGCGCGCGCCGCGCCGCCCAAGGCCGTTGTGCTCCTCCACGCGGCGCTGCACGTCGACGGCGATGCCGGTGTAGAGCGTGTCGTCCGCGCAGCGGACCATGTAGACATGCCAGCGTGATTGCATGGCCGCGCATGGTACACGAGGGTACGCACGCTCACGAGCCGGCGGCCTGCCGGGAGTAGCAGCCAAGGCCCATACCACCAAGGCCGGCGATCACCGCAAACAGCGCCACGAAGCCGCCGAGCATGGGCACGAGTTGCAGCAGTACGAGCATCAGGATGCCCCCGAGCAGCGCGAGCCAGACGACCCCATGGCGCAGACCGGCGGCGTGACGTGCCCGGGGCAATGCCACGGTGCCGAGGGTGAATGCCGCAACGAACCAGGCGATCACCAGACCCAGCAAATAGCCAAACAGTAACAGCATCGCGAGCAGCCAGCCCACACCGGTGACGAGCAGCAGCACGATCACCAGCGGCGTCGCTGCGAGCACGGCGAGGCCGAGAGCGATGCTGATACCGGGGCGCGCACGCGTGGCCGTGGCCACGGCGCCGAAGCACCCGGGCAGCACCAGATACAGCACCGCGCCGGTGGCGAGCAGGGTCACTGCGAGAAACACCAGCCCCCACAGGCGCGCGCCCCGCGCGGGCATGGGCCCAGGCAGCGGTTGGCCGTCCACGCGCCCCGCCACCTCCGCCTCTTCGGCGATGGCGGGCTCCGCCGCGCTGCGCCAGGACAGATCGCCGCCGATGCGTGCGCCCGGCCGCATCTCGATGCGCTCAGCGGTAATCTCCGCGTCACCGGCGATCTCGCCCTCCAGGATCACCCGTTCCGCGGCCACGCGCAGATCGCCGCCGATCCTTCCACCCAGGCGCAGTTCGCGGGCTGCGAACCAGGCGAATCCGCCGATGCTCACGCCTTCCGCCACCTCGATGCGCTCGCCGGCGGCCACCACGTGGTCACCCACGTCGGCAGCGATCTCCACGCGGCGGCCCGCCGCGCGCACGTCGTCCACCACGGGCGCGGCGATGCGCACGTGTTCCGCGGCGACGATGACGTCGTCATCCACGATGGCCTCGATGCGTACGCTCATGCCGGCGGCGGTCACGTCGCCGGCGACGCGCGCACCGATGCGCACGTCGCGCCCCGCCGCGTAGAGGTCTTCGGCGAGCGGACTCGTCAGGTCCACCCAGTCGCCCGACAGCGCCGCCGCCTGCACCGCACCGTGACCGGCGAGCACCACGAGGCCGACCAGGACCAGGCGAAACCGGCGTAGCGGGGTCATCACTAGGGCTCCGTGTCGGCGGGCTCGAGCCGCAGCAGCCGCCCCTGGTCTTCATCCGTGAGCACGTACAACAGGCCGTCCGGCCCCTGTCGCACATCGCGGATGCGCTGTCCGAGATCCGTGAGCAGGCGCTCCTGCGCCACGACGCGCTCACCGTCGAGCACCAGCCGGTACAGGTCGCGCCCGGCCAGGGCGCCCATGAACAGGTTGCCGCGCCAGCGCGGGAAACGCTCACCGGTATAGAAGGTGAGGCCGGAGGGTGCGATGGAGGGTGACCAATGGGTTACCGGCTGCTCCATGCCGGGGGCGTGGGTGTCGCCGATGTGCGAGCCGTCGTAGTCCACGCCATAGGTGATCACCGGCCAGCCATAGTTGCGGCCGGCGCGGATGACGTTGAGCTCGTCGCCGCCCTGCGGGCCGTGCTCGCTGGCCCAGATGGCGCCGGTCTCCGGGTGCAAGGCGATGCCCTGGGGATTGCGGTGGCCGATGCTGAAGACCCGTGGCACCAGCGGCGGTGCGGCATTGACGTCCAATTGGATAATGCTACCCGCATGGTCGGCGGCGTTCTGCGCCTGCTCGCGTTCCTGCCGATCACCCACCGTGATGTACAGCACACCGCTGCGATCGAACACCAGTCGTGAACCGAAGTGCTGGTCAGAATTTCGCGGCGGTTCCGCGCTGAACAAATCAACATCCACGTTGGTCAGCGCACCGTCGGCGTAGGCGGCACGGCCAACACGGGTGGTCAGCCCATCTCCTTGGCGCACGGAATATGAAAAATAAATCAGACGGTTGTTGGCGAACTCCGGATCGGTGATCACGTCCAACAGACCGCCGTGGCCACCGACCGCCACGGCGGGCACGTCCGTCACCGGCGCATCCAGGAGCCGGCCGTTGCGCACCACGCGCAGATCACCGGAGCGTTCCGTCACCAGGATGTCGTCGCCGGCAAAGGCCACCGCCCAGGGATGGTCGAGCCCATCGGCGACGGTGACCACGGCCACCGCATGGGTGCCGCCCGAGGCCTCACCGCCCTCGCCGGAAGAGCAGGCGGTGATGGTCAGCACGCCTGCGCCGAGAATCATGCGTCCCGCCCATGCCAGACTCATGATGCAGCCTCCCTGCCGCTGCCCGAAGCATAGACGTGCCGCGCCGGCGTGACGGCCCTCGACTATCTTTCCTGGGCCATGGCCGAATCCGCATCACCATCTCCGCGCCCGCTTACCGCGGCGTCGCCCGCGCGTTGGGGCGGGCGGCTGGTGATCGCACTGCTGCTGGGCGGGCTGTTGTTCCTGTGTTACCTGGTGCTGCGGGATTTCCTCGTACCCCTGTTGTGGGCCGCGATCCTCGCCTATGTCACCTGGCCACTGAATCGCATCCTGCGCCGCACCTTCAAGCAGCGCCACGGCCTCGCAGCGGTGCTGATGACCCTGATCCTCACCTTCGCCATCCTGTTGCCGTTGCTCGGGATCATCGTGTCCCTGCGCCTGGAGGTGGTGCAGGCCTTCGAGGCGGTGCGCGCGGATCTGGAGGGCGGTTCCGACGCCATGCCGCGCTGGCTGCGTGAATTGCCCGGGGTCGGGCCGCGCCTCGTGGCGGCGCTCGATCGCCTGGCCTCCGATCCCCAGGCGGTGGGCGACTGGCTCACCGAGCGTGCCTCCGCCTGGGCCGGCGAGGCGGCAGGACTCGTCGGCATCCTCGGACGCAACGCGCTCAAGTTCACGCTCACGCTGGTGGCGGCCTTTTTCTTCTACCGCGACGGCGAACGGCTGGTCACCGAACTGCGCCACGCCCTGCGCTGTCTGCTTGGCGCATCGTCACGTGCCTACTGGACAGCCGCGGCCAGCATGACCCAGGCGGTGGTATACGGGCTGGTGCTCACGGCGCTTGCGCAGGGCATCATCGCCGGGCTGGGCTATTGGGTGGCCGGCCTGAATGCGCCGGTGCTGCTTGGGGCGCTCACCGCGTTATTCGCCATCATTCCGTTCGGAGCGCCGGTGGTCTGGGTGACGGTGTCCCTGTGGTTGCTGTGGAAAGGCGCCCTATGGGCGGGCATCGGGCTGCTGCTGTGGGGGGCGCTGGCGGTGAGCTCGGTGGACAACCTGGTGCGGCCGCTGGTCATCAGCGCCTCCGCCAACGTGTCGTTTCTGCTCGTGCTGTTCGGTGTGCTCGGCGGCCTCAACGCCTTCGGCCTGGTGGGCCTGTTCGTCGGCCCGGTGCTGCTGTCGGTGCTGTGGGCGGTATGGCGGCGCTGGTTGGTGCAGAGCGACGCAGCCTGTGTGGAGCCGCCTGCCGACGCGGACGTCCGGGACAGCGGTTGATGTGTTCACCCAGATTTCGCCCGATGCACTTCAATAGCGAGTGAGCTTCCGCACCGCGAATTCTGCGACGCCACGCTCATCGGCGCGCGGCACCTGCATCGCCGCGGTCACGGCGACGAGTAAACCGCAAAGGCCCAGAACGTGATGCCGGGCAAGCGCGGCCCCTGCCAGCCGTGCGCGCGCAGGTTCTTGGCTATCAGCTGGTTCAATATCCCGTGGCCGACCAGCAGGACACTGCCCCGCTCGTTGGCCAACTCCATGAGGCGGTAGGTCACGGCATCGGCACGGTGCTGTGCCCGGTTGCGATCTTCACCGTTGCGTGCAAAGCCGCACATCCAGGCCAGACGGAACAGCGTGCCCCACACATACGGGTGCAGCGGCGGCAAGGTCCAAGCAGCGTGCGGAAGCGCCACTTCGCGGAACAGCTCGTCGCACAGAGCTTGCCGCGTACCGCCGAGCAGGCGTGCCGATTCCACCGAACGGCGCAAGGGACTGCACGCCACCAGCCCGCACTGCGCCGCGAGTTCCGCCAGCGGCGTGTTCGGCAGGGAAGCGGGGCAGATGCCTGCCCGATCGTAGGCGTGAAGCAGTGCCGGCCAGTCGCGGGGACGCACGCGGCGCGGTAGCCGCAGATCGGGCCTGCCGTGGCGTGTCAGGACGATGTGCGGTCGATGTCTGGCCGCCGCCTGCGATACGGTCGAAGGCATAGTCATCACCCGTGTCCTCTCCCCGATCTTAGCGGTCGTGCACCGTTCGTACGCGCCGCCAGGGCAGGGCGCAATACAGCAGCGTGTTGCTCGGTTTTCGCTATCCTTGCCACTAAGACAGCGCGCACAGTGCGCACCGAACCATGGAGAGCCCAACATTCCATCCAGGAGCGGGCAATGGCTGCACGTCCGGCACACACACCGGGGAACGCGCAGCCATGTCACGCGTCCCGCGGCTCAATGTCCTCACCCTTCGGCCGATACAGGCCCTGACAGGGGCGTGACAATGCATCCTGCCGACGCTGCCAAACCATGTGCTTCAGGGGAGGCCCGTCATGTGGACCATCTATGACGTGTATCGCGATCGCTATTGGAACGACCAACGGCAGTGCTGGTGTGCGATGGAGGAAGCGACGCGCTACACCTTGGACGAGCGCAACCACTTCCGCTTGAGTTCAGTGTCCTTCCAGTGGCGTTACGTGGAGCCGCATGCCCACCTGTCCGAATCCGAAGTGCTGTGCTGGTGAGCGCACTCAACGCAGGGCAAGCGCGAGACCGCTGCCCAGCAACAGCACGCCGATTCCCTTTTGGAACTGCGCCTGGGTGATGCCGGTGTGCACGTGTCCGCCGGCCACCATCCCCACGGCCATCAGCGGCAAACTGAGTCCCGCCAGCAGCAGCACGTCACCGCCATAAAATCCCGCGCCCAGGTAGCCGACGATGCGTGCCGCGCCGTCGATGAGAAAGATCATGGCGATGGTGGCGCGAAACTCCGCCTTGCCGAGCCCGCGAAGACCCAGATAGATCACGTAAAACGGTCCGCCCGTACCGAACAGCGTCCCCACCAGTCCACCCAGTCCACCGCCCGGCACGGCCCATAGTCGTGAGCCGGTGTCGGGCGACTGCCGCATCAGCAAGGTGTAGAGCGCATAGGCCACCACGAATACGCCAAGAGCGCGCCGCAGCGCATCGCCGTCGACACGTTTGAAGAGAAACAGGGCAATCACCACACCGAGCAAGGTGAACGGCAGCAGCGGCAGCAGCTCGCGCCAGCGAATCGCGCTGCGGTGCTGCGTACCGTGGGTGAGTGAGCCGAGGTAATCGAGCAGTCCGATGGCAGGCACCACCACGGCAAGGGGCAGCACCTGGGCGAGCAGCGGGATGGCGATGAGTCCGGAGCCGAACCCGGCGATGCCGCGCACGAAATAGGCGGCCGAAACCACCACCGCAGCATAGGCGAGGTGCACGGCAGTGAGGGTTTCAAGCATGGGCGGCCTCCGGAGGCGCGCATCCTAGCACCGCCGGGTCGCGCGGCGAAACCGCTGACATCCTTCAACGCTTATTCGGGACCGGGTCGCCACTCCCCCAGCATGCGCGATAGCCGCCTTCTGTTGATCCGCAGCGTCGAAATACCGACCACGTCAAGGTTTTCGTGCCACCGCTCTCCGACCATTACGCGCATCAGTGGACTTGGTGCATTCCCGTGCTCTTCGATGTGGACAAGGATCTGCGTAGTGTCTTCCCCGCACACGTGTCGATGGCATTCGGCAACGTCTACCTGGACGAAGGGAATCTCAACGTCCAGAAGGAACTGGTCTTCGCCCTCGGCGACGCCATCCAGGCGCATTCCAAGGAGACCGGCAACCATGTGCGCCGGGTGGCTGAATACTGCCGCCTGCTCGGTGAGCTGGCCGGGCTGGACGAGGACGACGTGCAACTTGTTTGGATGGTCGCGCCCTTGCACGATCTCGGCAAGATCGGCATTCCAGAGACCATTCTCGGCAAGGCCGGGGCACTCACCTCAGACGAGTGGGACGTGGTGAAGACCCATACCACACTCGGACACAGCATCCTCAAGGCACCCAACTGCCGGGTCTTGAACCGGGCCGCCGTGGTGGCCTGGCAACATCACGAGCATTGGGACGGCAGCGGCTATCCGCGTGGGCTCAAGGGCGAGGAGATCGACATCTTCGGCCGTCTCGTCGCCCTCGCAGACGTGTTCGATGCCCTGGGCGGTCGCCGCGCCTACAAGGAACCGTGGTCGCGCCAGAAGATCCTGTCCTACCTCCAGGGGCAGCGGGGTCGTCAGTTCGAGCCACAGCTGGTGGATATCCTCACCACACACATCGAAGCATTCACGGAGATACGCAGAACCTGGCCCGACGCAGCCTGAAGGACCCGTGCCTTGCCCGTCCTCAGTCGAGGTCGGCGGCGATGGCCATGCGTATTTGGTCGGCTACCGGGTCCACGCGGTGGCGGTATTGGGCATGCTCCACGCCCACCGCCAGGGTCCTGCCGCCCTTGACCGCCCGCACCATGTCCGGTGTCAGTTCGAAGCGCATGAAGTGCACCGATGAGGTCTTGGTGCCGTTGTCGCGTTGCAGATCCTCATTGGCGATGGGAAACACCGGTTCGAAACCCGCGACCTGGACATAGGTGGCCTGTTCGATCCCGCGCAGCACCGCCAGCCGTTCACGGCGTTCCGCCACGTCCGGGTACTCGATCATCATGGTGGCCTTCCAGTTCAACCCGTCCGGGATGAGCGGATTGTAGGCCGCCAGCTCTTCCTCGATGGCATCGGGCTCGAACAGGCGCTCCACACGCAGCATCTCCTGGATCTGGTACTGCATGGTCAGCCGGTCCTCGAAATGCAACGTGAGATTCGGCCCCACCGGCACCTGGCGCCGGCGCTTGTGGGCGATCACGCGCTCACGAAAGGCGGGCCGCACCTGAGCATACCGTTCCAGGCTGTACAGGTCCTGTGGTGTCAACTTTTCCATGGACGACCTCCGACTCAGATACCGTAGGCCTTGCGCAACAGGCCCATGGGATGGATGGGCGCACGGCCGTCGTCGAGGCCGTGACCGATGTGTTGGCCGGCCATGGGACAGTCGCTGCCGTAGTGATCCGGCGCGCTGCGCCGCACACGCTCGACCACGGGACGGGCGATCTTCATGGCGTTGCCGTGAAACTCGCGTTTCACCGCATAGGTGCCGTCGTGCCCCGAGCAGCGCTCGATGGCTTCCACGCTGGTGCCCGGTACCAGGGCGAGCATGTCACGGGTCTTGAGCCCGAGGTTTTGCACACGCAGGTGGCAGGCCACGTGGTAGGCGACCTTGCCGAGTGGTTGGCGAAAATCCGTACGCAGATGCCCGGCCTTGTGGCGCAGCGCGAGATACTCGAAGGGATCGAACACACGTTCGGCGACGCGCCGGACGCGTTCGTCTTCCGGGAACAGCAACGGCAACTCCTGCTTGAACATCAGCGCGCAGGACGGCACGGGCATGATGATGTCGAAGCCCTGGCCGATGTGTGCCGCGAGCACGGGGATGTTGGCCTCCTTGGCCATCTCCACCGCGTCGAGGTCACCCAGTTCGAGCTTGGGCATGCCGCAACAGTGTTCCTTCGCCACCAGGCTCACGGAAATGCCGTTGTGCGCAAACACCGCCACCAGGTCCTCACCAATCTGCGGGGCGTTGTAGTTGCCGTAGCAGGTGGCGAACAGCGCCACCTTGCCCGTGGTGGCCTCCGTCGGCTGCGGCGTCAGCGGAGCTTTTGGCGCCTTCGCCAGGCGCCTGCGCAGCGGTCGCCCGTGGTAGGCCGGCAGCGGCGCCTCGGCGTGAACACCGAGCACCTTTTCCATGGCCTTGCGGAGAGGCGCGCTGCGGTTGACGGCATTGACCGTCTCCGCCACCACCGGAATGCTGGCGAGCCGGCCGATGGCATCGGTGGAGGTGAGCAAGCGGTCGCGCCATTTCACCTCGCCCCTGCGGAATTTCACCGCCTTGGCGCGCAGCATCAGATGGGGAAAATCGATGGTCCACTCGTGCGGCGGCACGTAGGGGCACTTGGTCATGTAACAGAGGTCGCACAGATAACACTGGTCGACCACCTTCCAGTAATCCGCCGGCGCCACGCCGTCCACTTCCATGCTCGCCGAGGCGTCCACCAGATCGAACAGCGTGGGGAAACTCTGGCACAGACTGACGCAGCGCCGACAGCCGTGACAGACATCAAACACGCGCGCCATTTCAGCGAGCAGTGCGGCCTCGTCGTAGAACGTCGGCGCCTTCCAATCAAGGGCATGACGCGTGGGTGCCTCCAGGCTCCCTTCGCGCCTTTGTTCGAGCGGTGACATGGCGGACTCCCGAAGGGGCCTGCCGGGGCATGCGCCCCGGCAGGGTTGCATCAGCCCAGGCTGTCGAGGGCCTTCTGGAAGCGGTTGGCGTGGGAGCGCTCCGCCTTGGCCAGGGTCTCGAACCAGTCGGCGATCTCTTCAAAGCCTTCGTTGCGTGCGGTCTTGGCCATGCCCGGGTACATGTCGGTGTACTCATGGGTTTCACCCGCGATTGCGCACTTCAGGTTGGCCGCGGTGGCCCCGAAGGAAAGCCCGGTGGCCGGATCGCCGCACTGCTCCATATATTCCAGGTGGCCGTGCGCATGACCGGTCTCGCCCTCCGCCGTGGAGCGGAACACCGTGGCCACGTCGTTGTAGCCCTCCACATCGGCCTTGGCGGCGAAATACAGATAGCGACGGTTCGCCTGCGATTCGCCTGCGAAGGCCTGCTTCAGGTTCTCCTCGGTACGGCTTCCTTTCAATTGCATGGCGTTCTCCTTTCCTGTCGCACGAGTAACCGTTCGGAACGTATCAGAACCATAGACACTGTCTAAATCATCCGCAAACGCAGGAGATAAGGATAGTCGGCCGATGCGGGCGCGCCCTGATGCGTGCGCGGGCATGCATTGGCTGGTGATGACTGGGAAGAAGAATCAACCCAGAGCCACAGAGATCACAGAGAACGACGAGCTTTCAAACTTCCAAGTCCTCTGTGTGCTCTGTGTCTCTGCGCCTCTGTGTTGGGCCGTTTTCCTGATTCAGCTGCGCGGCACGATGTCCGCAAGGGTGTAGCGATCCAGGGTGGCGAGGAAATTGTCGGTGGCCTTACGCAGCACGCCTTGCAGCCCGCAGGCGGGCAACAAGGCACAGTCGTGGGACTGCCGTGCCAAGCACTCGACGATGTCGAAATGGGGTTCGAAATCACGTATCACCCGGCCCACGTTGATCTCCTTCGCAGGCTTGGCCAGTGCGAACCCACCCTGTTTACCGCGTGTGGTGACGATGTAACCCAGGGTGGCGAGCCGGTGCACCACTTTGCGCAGGTGTTCCTGTGAGATGCGAAAATGCGCCGCCACCTGAGCGATGGTGAGCTTTTCACCGCGCATGGTCAGGAGGATCAGGACGCGCAGCGCGTAGTCGCTATGTTGCGTGATGTGCATGCATTTTCCCAGTGATGAATCCGGTTATGGCGCCGTGCTCGCCGCTTGACAACGCCCTTTTCGTCTTTAAGATGCATTGTACATACATCTTATAAAAACACCACACATTGCAGGGACGTCCATGATTGCCACCGATCGAAGCGAAATCCGGAAGGCGCAGGTTCCACACGAACTGTTCCTGTTCAATCTCGTTTTCAACCACATATTCCTGTTCATCGTCACCATCAGCGCACCATCGTTGCAGTTCCTGGTGGCCATCGTCCCGACCCTATCCGTGCTCATTGTCGGCTATACGTTGCTGGCGACGCGGCGCGCGGCTCAGACGGAGTCGGCCTTCGTACACGGTCACTGGCGAATGGCGAAGAACGGCAGCCTGTTGCTGCTGGGCGTGTGGCTGTTCGCCGCGCTGTTCATCGGCGCCGTCCTGGTCAGCGCCGGTGGCGTACCCAAGCCGTGGCATTACGCGGTGGGTAGCGTGGTATTCATCCCCACTATGGTGTTCATTCTCGTGCTGATTTTGTTTGGCTCGGAGGCACTTCAGCACGCGCGCGCCGGCACTTTGCCAGCACGCGCCCGGCGGCCCGCGGCCGTCAATCCGGGCAACTGAAGCAATGGGGAGGTAAGCGATGCTCAATGTGGATGGAACGACGGTCGAATTGGACAATGAAGGCTATCTGATCAGGCCCGACGAATGGAACCGCGCCGTGGCGGCGCAACTGGCGGCCCACGAGAAGCTGACGCTGACAGAAGACCACTGGGGCGTGCTGGAATTCATGCGCGGCTACTACGACGAACACCAAATCGCGGCCGATGCGCGCTTCGTCATCAAGCACCTGGCGGAGGTCATGGGTTACGGTGCTGAGGCCCGGCGACGCCTGTTCGAGCTGTTTCCCTACGGCTACGTGCAGCAGGCGTGCAAGATCGCCGGCATGAAGCGCCCGCGCGCCTGGAGCACCGGCTAAAGGTCTGCGCTCAACAAACCGGGAGGGCGGCCGAGGTGGACCGCCCTCACCCCTTCGCCGGCTTTTTGCTAACATGCGCGCCCTCGCCCGATTCACGGGCCATGGGTGCCCCGCAGATGTTTTCCTCCACCTGGTTCTACGCGTTCGACCTGTTCGGCACGGCCGTGTTCGCCGTTGCAGGCGCGCTGACGGCGGGGCGCAAGGGCATGGACCTGTTCGGCGTGCTGGTGGTTGCCCTGGTCACGGCACTCGGCGGCGGCACCCTGCGCGACATGATCCTGGACCACCATCCGGTGAGCTGGATTCGCGACGACACCTACATCCTGGTGGCCTGTCTGGCGGCACTCGGCACCGTGTTGTGGGTGCGCTTCACCCGTCCCCTGCCGGAAAACTGGCTGCTGGTGGCGGACGCCTTCGGCCTCGCCGTGTTCACGGTCATCGGCACGGAGGTGGCGTTGCAGCACGACACACCCATTTCCACGGCCATCATCATGGGCGCCATGACCGGCGTGGCCGGCGGCGTGATCCGCGACATCATCTGCAACGAAATCCCGCTCATCTTCCACCGCGAGATCTATGCCACCGCCTGCCTGTCCGGCGCGCTCTGCCTGGTCGCCCTCAAGCCGTTCGGGCTGCCGAGCGGCCTGGATACGGGTCTGGCCATGTTGACCGTACTCGGCATCCGGCTCGCCGCCATCCGCTGGCACCTGGCCCTGCCGCGCTTTCAGCTCCTCGGCGACTGACCACCCGCGAAGGCGTGGCCGTCACGTGGTGGTCATGTCGTTGTGCTACAACTCTGCCGGTCAACACGGACGCGAAGCCCCATGAACGGAACCGACCGCGAAATCGAAGAACTGGTCTTGAAGGAGAGCATCGTCAGCGCCACTGGGCTGCGCCCTGATTCCCTGCAGGTGGGCATCAAGGGTGATCCGTCGCTGCGCGAAACGGCGCTGTACCGCACCAAGTACCCGAACGTCATGGACGAGGTGTTCGGACAGATCCAGACGCGCCTGGCCGACCTGCTGCTGCACCGCGGCACCTACCGCATCTACATCGGTTTCAACAGTGCGGAGATACGCACCACGTCGATTTTCGATCCGTTGCGCGAAGAGACCCACGCAGCCGACAAGTTTCTCGACGGCGATTACGTAGACAGGCATTTCCCGCCGCTGCCCTTCGACGAGAAGGTGCAAGCCATGCGCGACATCTACGAGGGCCTGATGCACAGCCGTCTCTATGCGCGATTGCCGAGTTACTGGCGCAGCATCTTCGAAAAGCGCCACGCCTCGTGGAAACCCATGGAGAAGGACCAGGTGCCGAGCATCCTCGCCACCCTGAAAGTGCTTCGCGACATGCCCGACTACTACCTGCGCAGCACGACCTTGTGCCTGGTGCAGGACCTCATCCGCATGCAGTTCAACTGCGATGGGACCCAGCTGGTGCGCACGGACAATTACGCGCGCTTTCTCGAGGAGAATTTCGGCTGATCGAAAGGCGCCCACATGCGTCGGGCGCCCGCAGAACCTCACTGGGGCATGCAACGATAGACCGCGAAGGTCTGCTTGCCGTTTTCCACGGGTGAAGCGGCGACCACGGTGTCGCCGTGCAGGTCCACGGCGCTGTTGCGCGCCAGCATGTTCAATTCCTTTTGTACGTCCTCGGGATGGCGCTCGATCCCGGCGATCTTGGCGGCCAGTGAAACCGTCGTCTGACCAAGCATCTGGCATTTGGTCACTTCATCGGCGTCGAGCACCCGCACCTTTTCGCCTTCCGGCGTGAGGTGCACCCAGGTACAGGCGGACAGCAGGCCCGCCAATGCGAATGCCGCGGCTTTGCCCTTCATGAAATGACTCCCCTTCTGCGAACGAACGGCCATTGTGCACCAGGCAGCGCTCGGGATCACGTGTCGCAGGTAACCACGAAATGATCGATGAGGTCGAGACTGCTCAGCACACCGGTGACACGCCCGGCGTCGGTGACGACCACGTGATGTACGTGTTTGTCGAGCATGAGCCGCGCCACCTTCTGCATCGGTGTGCCCGGCGGGACCTCGATCACCTGGTGCGTACAAATTTCCCAGGCGCGCCTGAGCTTGGGATTTTCCTGTCGGGAATGGAATTGCACGATGTCCGAGGCGCTGATCACCCCGAAACATTGACCCTGCCGGCCCAGTACCGGAACAAAGGCGTATGCACCTTCGCGGAGAATTCGTTCGACGTTCTCGACGGTGTCGTCGATATCGACGGTGACGACACCACGTTTCATCAAGGAATCGATCTGCCTGTCCATGTCCCAGTTCCGTTGTCACTTGCACGCTGCGGGCGCAATGGGCCGTTGGTCACAACCCGAACCGCGCATCCGGGTCGATGATAAACGGACCGTGCCGGTTAGTCATCCAGGATGCCCCGGCCTCCTTGGCGTGCACCGGTCCCACTTGACGCTCGGCACCCCGGGTCGACACTTGGAGTAAGTCAGGCGTCGGAGGCAGACAATGGCAACCGCGAACCTGGAACGCAGTCGCTGGCATGCATATTTCGATGATATGGCACGCAAGACCTTGGGTAATCAGGTTTGCTTGGAAACGGCCGATCGCGAATTCGGCAACCAGCGCGAATCCGATTGGCTGCCGCTGATGGGCATCACCTATGACCCGAAGAGTGACGTGCTCGAAGTGGTGACCGATACGCTGGATCACCTGATTGCGCACCCCAGCGCCATCAGCATCGATTACGACACGGAGGGCCTGCACACGGTTTCAGTGACCGACGGTGACGGCCGCTACCAGCTCATCCGGCTGAAGGAACCCGCGCAGCTACCCGCGCCCTGACCTGAAAGGCGAATCTGCGTTGGCGTCATGAGGGCGGGACCGTCGGTGATGGACGGGCTCACGCCCGCCATCGTGGCCCATAAACTGTGGTGGCGGCGGCGGTGGTTCCACGCCGTCGACGGCACGCGCTATTACCATGCGCCGGGGCCGCGGCAGCCCATACTCGCCGGGCGCGGGTTCTACGAGCGCCTGGATGCGCAACTGCGCCCGTTGTGCCGGCTGTTGCATGCGCACGGCTTGCAGACCACCCCTTCATGCCAGGGCCATTTTCACGGGCGCAGCTACTTCGAGGCGCGCTGGGAGGAATTGCAGCGCGAGGCGGCGGCGATCCGGAGCACGGGTCTCCGTGTGATCGATGCCGAGAGCGGTGCGCAATATCGGTTTCGCGATCCGCGTTATCACCTGCCGTGGCGCAGCTTCGAGGTCTTTCAGGCACGCTCCCTGCGTCACCAACGCACCGGCTATCTCGGCGTGCTGGTTCCCGTCGCGCAACACCCGTTGTTGCCACGGCTGCGCGCAGGGACGGGGCAGGATACCTGCCTGCATCTCGCGACGGAGGACCTGCCATACAAAGGCGAGCGTCTGCTGCACATCCAGGTGCAGCCGCGCGACCCGGACGACGGCATCCGGCAATGGCAGCGCGTCACAGCGCTGTTCGAACGGGCATTGGAGTGCGGCGGTGCAAGACCATGAGCAAGAAACCGCCGAACGCCGAGAACGCAATGCAGTCGGCGTAGGTCACGTTGCGCAGCTACGTGACATTCTCCCTGTCGCGTTGTCACGCAGCCGCTATGCGTCAACGTGACCTACGGCACTCGTGTCCATCCTCACCTGCGGCGCTCACAGCCACCCCGGTGAACGCGATGAGAGCCGGGGGCCACCGCCGCTCCAGAAGGGAATGGACTTCGGCTTTCGCCACCCTGCCAAGGGGCGATCCGTCGCCCCCGCAACTGTGGCGTGACTCAGGCCTTCTTCACGAATTTGGTGAGGATGACGATGTGCTGGCCGTTCACGCGGCCTTCGATCTGCCCCGGCTCGTCCGGCACCAGGGAGATACCGCGCACGGCGGTGCCGCGCTTGGCGGTGAAGTTGGCGCCCTTCACGTTCAGGTCCTTGACCAGCGTGACCGTGTCGCCCGCTTCGAGCACCGCACCGTAGCAGTCCATGTGGCGGGTGGCCTCTTCCTGGGGCTGGCCCTCGCCGGTGGCCTCTGCCCAGGCGCGCGTGTCGTCGTCCAGGTAGAGCATGTCCAGCAGGTCCTGCGGCCAGCCCTCGCCGCTCAGGCGGGTCAGCATGCGCCAGGCCAGCACCTGCACGGCAGGCACCTGACTCCACATGCTGTCGTTGAGGCAACGCCAGTGGTTGGGTTCGGTCGTGTCCGGGTCGTCGATCTGTTCGCGGCAGGTGGCGCACAGCAGGGCGCAGCGCTCGGCGCTGCCGTCGGAGTCGGGCGGGACCTCATAGACGTCGAGGTCGTCGGTGGCGCCGCACAGTTCGCACTTGGAACCGCTGCGCGCGTGCAGGGCTTGTTCGGTGGTCATTAGGCGTCTTCCGTTTTTGCGGGGCCGCGTATTATGCCGCAATGACCGCGCCCGGGGGCGCGGCATCGCCCTGCCGCGCCTGTCACGGCTCCGGTGACGGGGCCTGGGACAGGCCTTCGTCCCAGTAGGGCCGCTCGCCGAAGCGTTCGGCGAGGAAGGCCACCAGGGCGCGCACCCGCTCCGGCAGGAAGCGGCGCGAGGGATAAACCGCGCAGGCGTGGATGGTGGGCAGGCGATACTGCGGCAATAAAGGCACCAGCCGCCCCTCCAGGATGGCGCGGTAGGCAATGAAGGTGGGCGTGGCCACGATGCCGAGCCCCGCGGCGGCGGCCTCCAGGAGCATGTCGCCGTTGTTGGCGCGCATGCGCACGGGCAGGCGTGCCGCGACGACGCGGCCCCGGTCATCCGTGAAACGCCACTGCTGCGCCTCGGGCACATTGGCGTACACCAGCCCCTGGTGCTCGGCCAGTTCGCGCGGCTCGCGCGGCGTCCCGTGACGGGCGAGATAGCCCGGGCTTGCACACAACACGGTGCGGATCGGTGCCAGTGGACGGGCCACCAGGCTGGAATCCTCCAAATGGCCGATCCGCACCGCCAGCTCGAATCCCTCCTCCACCATGTTGACCTCGCGGTCGTTCAGGTCCACGTCGAGGATCACGCCCGGGTGGCGTTCGGCGAAGGCGGTGAGGGCGGGATTGAGGTGCAACAGGCCGAACGACAGCGGCGCGGCCAGGCGCACCCGGCCGCGGAGCGCCGCGCGCCCCGCGCTCACCGCCTGCTCGGCCTCGCCCAGCTCGGCGAGGATGGCCACGGCACGGCGGTGCAATTCGTGACCGGCATCGGTCAGGGCCAGGCGCCGCGTGGTGCGATGCAGCAGCTGCACGCCCAGGTGCGCCTCCAGCTCGGCCACCCGGCGGCTCACCACCGACTTGGCAAGGTTCAGGCGTTCGGCAGCGGCACTGAAGCTGCCGGCGTCCACCACGGCGGCAAAAGAGGTCAGGGCGTCGAAGCGGTCCATTGTTCCGATTTTCGCAATAGTCTTTTCTTGTTTTACACCTTTGCCAGCACTTACGGAACGATAAACTGCAAACATCACGAAAGCGAGATGCTGCACATGCTGGACCCCACGAAACCCCGTCCCGTCCTCCAGGTGGTGAGTGGCCTGGAAACCTCCGATGGCGCCGGGGTGCGCCTGACCCGGGTCATCGGCGGCCCCCAGTTGCCCATGCTCGACCCGTTCCTGCTGCTGGACGATTTCCGCTCCGACGACCCGGAGGACTACATCGCCGGCTTCCCCGCCCACCCCCACCGCGGCTTCGAGACCGTCACCTACCTGCTGGCCGGGCGCATGCGTCACCGGGACAGCGCCGGGCACAGCGGGGTGATCGCGGCGGGCGGTGTACAGTGGATGACCGCGGGCCGCGGCATCGTCCATTCGGAGATGCCGGAGCAGGAGGACGGCCTGCTGGCCGGTTTCCAGCTGTGGGTGAACCTGCCCGCGGCCGAGAAGATGCGCGCACCGCGCTACCAGGAACGGGAGGCGGCGGCCATTCCGGTGGAGAGGCGCCCGGGCGTCGAACTGCGTGTCATCGCCGGCACCAGCGGCGGCGGGGTGACCGGTCCCGTGCGCGAACTCATCACGCCGGTGACCTACCTGGATATCCGTCTCGATGCTGGCGGCGCGCTGGGCGAGCCCCTGCCGCCGGACTGGAATGCCCTGCTGTACGTGATCGAGGGCGCCGTGACCGTAGTGGGACGGCCGCTCGCGGCCCGTCAGCTGGCGCGCCTCGGCGAAGGCGACGGGGTGGCGTTACGTGCCGAGGCGCCGAGCCGCCTGCTGCTCATCGCCGGGCGCCCGCTCAACGAACCGGTGGCCCGCCACGGGCCCTTCGTCATGAACACCGCGGAAGAGGTCCGCCAGGCCTTCCACGATTACCAGGCCGGGCGCTTTTGACAGCGAGGGGGCTTTGAGCATGCGATGGAAAAACGATGAAACCCGTTACGGCGCTGTGGCAGTGACCCTGCACTGGCTGGCCGCCGTGACCGTGTTCGGCCTGTTCGCGCTGGGTCTGTGGATGACCGGACTCACCTACTACGACCCGTGGTACCGGCTGGGGCCGTGGTGGCACAGGAGCCTTGGTGTCCTGCTGTTCGGGCTGATGGTCGTGCGCCTCGGCTGGCGGCTCCTCAACATCCACCCGTCGCCGCTACCGACACATACCCCCTGGGAGCGCATTGGCGCGCAGGTGGTGCACGGGCTGCTGTACTTGTTGCTGTTTTGCGTGATGCTCAGCGGCTACCTCATTTCCACCGCGGACGGACGCGCCGTGTCGGTGTTCGGCTGGTTTGCCGTCCCCGCCCTCGTCACGGGCATCGAAAATCAGGAGGACCTGGCCGGGACGGTCCACCTGTGGCTTGCCATCACCTTGGTCGGCTTGGCCGTGCTGCACGCCCTGGCCGCGCTCAAGCACCACTTCATCGACAAGGACCGCACCCTGGCACGCATGCTGGGCCGGTAATCAACCCTAGAGGAAACCACCATGAAGAAGACCGTTCTGCTTCCCCTGTTGTTCGGCCTCGCCGGCGCCTTGCCCGCACAGGCCGAGGATTACGTCATCGACGCGGACGGCGCCCACGCCTACATCCGCTTCAAGATCAAACACCTCGGCTACAGCTGGCTGGGCGGACGCTTCAACGATTTCAAGGGGACGTTCAGCTATGACGAGAAGAATCCGGGTGCGGCGAAGGTGAACGTCACCATCGACCCGGCCAGCATCGATTCCAATCACGCCGAACGCGACAAGCACCTGCGCGACAAGGATTTCCTCAATGTGAAGAAGTTTCCCGAGTCACGCTTCGTGAGCACGCGCTTTGAAGACCTGGGCCAGGGCAAGGCGCGGCTCACCGGCGAGTTCACGCTGCGCGGCGTGACGCGCCCGCTGACCATCGACGTGGAGCAGATCGGTCACGGCCCGGACCCGTGGGGCGGCTACCGCCGCGGCTTCCATGGCGTCACCGCCTTCAAGCTGGCTGACTACGGGATCGATTACGACCTCGGGCCGGCCTCGCAGACGGTCTTTCTGGAACTCTCGGTGGAAGGCATCCGCCAGTAGGGAGGGAAACGCGTTGTTCAACGCAGAGGCGCAGAGATCGTAGAGGACACAGAGGGTGGCTCAGGGCGTCGAGCGGAAGCCGGCCTGCGTTATTTCTCTGTGCCTCTGCGTCTCTGCGTTGAATTCCTGATCCGGGCTTCAGTCCTTCTCGGTGGTGTAATAGACGCCGGGGATGAAGGTCTTCTTGATCATGCGCGTCTCGCTGAGTTCCGCATGGTCATCCGCGAAGAAGCGGAAGAAGGTTTTGCCGATACGCAACACGTCGCCGTCCACCAAGGCATGCACGGTGATGCGCCGGTCGTTCACGAAGGTGCCGTTGGTACTGTTCTGGTCGCGCAGGATCCAGTCGCCTGACGCTGCATCCGCCGCGCCTTGCTTGAACTCGATCAACGCGTGCATCCGGCTGGCGAGTTCATCGTCGATGCGCAGCTGGTTGTCCTCGCCACGCCCGATGCGAAATGCCGGTGTTTCGATCGGCACTGTCACACCGGGAACCCCGTTGATTTGCACCAGAATTGCCATTCCTTAATCCCCCTGTTCCTGGCGCTCAACTATATCCCAGATCCTGCGGCGAACGCCGCCGCCACAAGGGCGGATGTGAACACGTTCACAGGCCCGCACGGGCAGGTACGACTGGATGGGAATTCCCGTAGGAGCGGCCTGAGGCCGCTCCTACGCCGTCGTCAGAAGAATTTGCGCAGCCAGGTCTTTTTTACGCCGCCCTTGAGCACCACCGGTGCGTACTGGCGATCGACCTTGTTGATGTGGTCCATGAGCCAGTCCTTGAGAAAATACAGCAGTTCCATCCCCACCTTGTGGTCGCCGGCGCGGAACTGGCGCTGGAACTCGATGACTCGCGCGGCGATCTTGTCGTGGACGGCCTTGTGGGCATCGTAGTCGGGATAATCGAACAGGCGCAGCACGCACTCCTCCACGGCGAAATGGACGCGCGTGTATTCCACCAGGTCGTCGAGTACTTTCTCGAGGGCCTCGGCCGGCCTCTTGGTGGTGATGGCGTCGTAGAGCTGATTGATGAGCTCGACCAGGCGCTTGTGCTGCTCGTCGATTTCCTGAATATCGATGCTGAACTCGTCACTCCAGGTGATCAGCTTGGGCATTTGAATTCCTCGGCAATGATGGTTTCAAGGGGCAACCGCGGTTGCTGGCAGCCTTACAGGCTGTGGGGCATTTATGACCGGTTCTTCGGCCAAGGACAATCCCTTTTGCAGCTCGCGCGCTCAACGGGTCCCCTGCCCACTCCCCCGAAGGAACGACTACGCGACCTGCCCCCCCGAACGTCAGTAGAGCAAGACTGCGCGCCGCTCCTCATGCCAGGCCTGTTCGTCCGGCACCGCCAGGGCGTCCAGGTCCGCGGGCGCGGCGGCCGGGTCGTCCACCCATTGGCGTAGCAGCGCGCTGCCGTTGATGAGGTCGATGGCGAGCCGCTCGTGCTCGTATTCGTAGGGGAAGTCGCGCCAGAGCGGGTAGTCGGGCCGCAGGCTGCGCAGGGCCTTGAAGGCCAGCGCCTGCACGCGCCAGGGGCGGAACGCCGCGTGGTCGTAGGCCGGGTCGTCGACGTGGATCTGTACGCCGGCGCAGAGCCGGCCCGCGTGTTTGTGGAAGGTCGGCTCGAACCAGCATTCGCGCAGGCGGCAACCCTGTAGCCAGTGCGGGGCCATGGCCGCCATGGTCGCGAGGAGTTCATGGGGCGCCAGGTCCGGTGCACCGAACAGTTCCAGCGGCCGGGTGGTGCCACGGCCTTCCGACAAGGTGGTGCCCTCGAGCATCACCGTGCCCGGATAGCAGCGCGCCATGGCCAGATTGGGCGCATTGGGGCTCGGGTTCACCCAGCTGCGCTCGCCGAGGGGCCAGCCAAAACCGGGGGCCTCCCCGGGTTGCCAGCCCTGCACGGTGATCACCTCGCATTCCACGTCGAGGCGCAGGGTGGCAACGAACCAGCGCGCCAGCTCGCCGAGGGTGAGGCCGTGGCGCATGGGCATGGCCCCCGCACCCACGAAGCTCTCCCAGCCCGGGCGCAGCGTCAGCCCCTCCACCGGCCGCCCCACGGGGTTCGGGCGGTCCAGCACCCACACCGCCTTGCCGGATTCCGCAGCGGCCTCCAGCACGTAGCGCAGGGTGGTGATGAAGGTGTAGATGCGGCAGCCCAGGTCCTGCAGATCGACCAGCAGCACGTCGAAGCTGTCCATCATGGCGACGGTGGGGCGGCGCACCTCGCCGTACAGGCTGAACACCGGGATGCCGTGCACCGGGTCGTGGAAGTCCGGCGACTCCATCATGTTGTCCTGCTTGTCGCCGCGCAGGCCGTGCTGCGGACCGAAGGCGGCGCTCAGGCGGATGTCCGGGAGGCCGGCCAGGGCGTCGAGGCTGTGGGTAAGGTCCTGCGTCACCGAGGCCGGATGGGCGAGCACGGCCACGCGTCGCCCGGCCAGCGGCCGGCGCAGTGCAGGTTCCGTGAGGAAACGATCAAGGCCGAATTTCATCGAGCTCCAGGACGAAGGCGTCGGGGTGGTGGAAATCGGGTTTGTCACAAGGATGGCAAAGCGCCCAATAGGACAGCGCACCGTCGGCATGCTCGACGACCGTGGCCACCCCGAGCCGCAGGCGTGCCGTGGCGTAGTGCGGCGGAAACAGCGCGAACGGCAGCGAGGCCGACAGTTCCAGCATCCTGGCCGTGCGGTGCACGCCCAAGCGCTGCGCCAGCGCCTGCGGATCGAGCGGCCAGGGACGGCGTTCGCGATAGCCGGCAAAGGCATAGGCCGCCCAGGCACCCGAGGGTGAAAGATTCAATTCGTGATAGGCCGCCTCGCCCACGCCCGCGATGAACAGTTCAAAGCAGGTGTGGCGCCACAGCCCGTCGGTGAAGCGCGGCCCGGCCGGCGCCGCGATACGCAGACGGGCGAGATCGGCGTGCAACCGATAGTGCAGTTCCAGTGCATCGCCCGCACGCCTGACCGTGCCGTCGACCGCCTGCACGACCGGATCATCCGGTGCGGCGAACGGGATCAGCTGGAAGGTTTGCAGCGGGTCGTCGGGCATGCACGAGAGGTTAGCAAAATCCGCCACCAGCCGGTCAGCCGCCTGGCGCGCCGTTACCCGGCCCGGCGCCGCCATCACGGCTTGACTAACGTCAACGTGCGATCCCACTCCGGGCCATAGGATGGGTTTGGCTATCGTCCAGTACCGCAACGGACCGAAAGGAATCCAAGGGAGGAGTTATGGTCAGGGGAATCCTGCTCATGGGGGCACTGCTGGTGACTGGCGGCGCCCTCGCCGCGCCGACAGTCATCTTCGACGACACCGCCTATGGCCTGGCCCAGGTCAGGGCCGGCACCACGGATATCAGCAACCGCTATTCACCGGTGAACACCGATGCGGCCGGACAGCCGGCGCTGACGGTGCGCGAGTTCCCGGGCGCCACGTCCACGGCCGACGTCATCGTACGCTGCACCAACGCGTTCAAAGAGCGCATGGTGGACTCGCCACTGACCCTGGATCGCAGCCCCCACGGCGACGACGTGGTGATGCTGATGTTCCGTACGACCGCCGAAGCGCACCTGCTGGAATATGTCCTGGAACGCTTCGTGCGAACGCCCACCGGGGTGAGGTCCTACCGCTTCACACAGCGCATCCATGCCGACGCGGATATCCGTCCGGTGCTGATGCGCCAGCCTGGACGCATCGCAGAGCTGCTCAATCTGAATCTGCCGGTACGCCAGGCGATGTAAAGGAAACGCTGATTCAATCGGCGTTTCCCGCGGCACATGGATGTGCGCCATTTCCGGCCGCCTAACGCTTGAAAATGAAGCCGGGCAAAACCACGCTTTTTGCTCATCGTGCGCTGAGCACGCCAGGATGGCTTTATTCAGCGCTTCCTAAGCGGGTCAGCCCACACCGGGACGCCGGCGTCACAGGGCGCCGCTGTCTTGGAGCAACGCGTGGATCGCCTCGGCGATACGGCGATAGCCCGCCGCGTTGGGGTGGATGGTATCCGACTTGAGCGCGCGATCGGCGAGCACTTCCGGAATGACCTCTGCCTCCAGCGGCACCCGATGGCGCGCGGCGATATCGTGGTAGAAGGGCGCACTCTCCAGGCCAAACAGCGCCGGGCGCGGTACGCCGAGCAACAGCACCGGAATGCCGCGCTCACGAATCATCACCACCATGCGCTCCAGGTTCTGCGTCGCGGCCTCCAGGCTCACCTTGCGCAGCATGTCGTTGCCGCCCAGGCACAGGAGCACCAGTTGCGGTTCGTGCTCAGCGAGTACGTCAGAAAGGCGCGCCAGCCCATCGGCGGTGACCTCGCCCGGCACGCCCGCGTTGATCACCCGCCGGCCGCTCAAGCGCTCCAGCACGGCCGGATAGCTGTCGTCGCGGGCGGCGCCGGTACCATAGGTAAGACTGTCGCCGAAGGCGAGGATCACCGCGTCCGGGGCGAGCGGTGACCACTGCGGCGCACGGCCGCAGCCGGCGAGCGCCACCAGTACGAGAAGCCAAGGGACGACGAAACGGGCCGTGCGATGCATGGGCGCAGGTTACCACGGCGCCGGCGCCCGGTGACACACCGCCCGTCATGGATAATCAGGCCTGTTGCCGGTACCTGCACATCCTGATCCAAGGCCGCTCCCGCAGGGCTCGTGGCACTCCCCCGTAGGCTGTCTCTTGGTCACATTTCGCCGTTGTAGCCACCCTTCTTGCCCCCTCTCCCTCCGGGAGACGAGCGCATGGATGCGCGAGGTACGACCCCATGGATGGGGGAGGTAGACCGTGCCGGGAGCAAGCGGTCGAGAGCAACGCAGGGAGCGGTTGCCGAGGGCTGGGGAGCGGGATCGATTCAGGCGCGGCTGTTGGTCTATTGATCCCCTCATCCTGTCCTTCGGCAATTCGCTCCATGCATTGCCTACCTCCTGCATCCATGCAGTCGTCTCCCGGCGGGAGAAGGGACGCAAGCCTCTGTCCCTCCTACGAGTGATGTGACCAACAGACAACCCGCGATTCCCGACCGCCGCACAAAATCCATCGCGGCCTGAGGCCGCTTCTGCAACAGGCCGGCGCACCGGCAATCTATGCTTCGTGCCATCGGCGCACAGCACAGGGAGCCCCATGGATTCCAGTACGGTTCGGCGTCGGGTCGTGGCAGGTTTCGCCTGGGAAGGCATAAGCAAAGCCATCGTGCAGACGGCCTCATGGGTGGCCACCCTGTTCGTGGCACGCCTGCTCGCGCCAAGCGATTACGGCCTCATGGCCACGGCCGGGGTGTTCATCGGCTTTCTGCTGTTCGTCACCGAGATGGGCCTGTCGCAGGGCCTCATCCAGAGCAAGACCACCGACACACGCCAGGAAGACGGCATCTTCTACCTCAGCCTGCTGGTGGGCGCGCTCAGTTACGCCGCGCTGTACGCCGGCGCTCCGACCGTCGCCGGTTTCTACCGCATGCCCCTGCTCACCGATCTGCTGCGCGTGGCAGGGGCGACCCTGCTGCTGGCGAGCCTTACCACCGTGCCGCTGGCCATCGCCCTGCGCCGCCTGGATTTCCGTTACCGCTCGCTGGTGCAGATGGCGGCGGGCTTCGCCTCCATGCTCACGGTGGTGAGCATGGCGCTCAACGAGTATGGCGTGTGGAGCCTGGTAGGCGGCACCCTGGCCCATCACCTGGTGCTCGCGCTCGGCTACCTGCCGGTGTTGCGGCGCATCCCAAAACTGCGCTTCGCCTGGCGCGAGACGGCGGCGCTCCTGAACTTCGGCCTGCAAATGACGGGCAACCGTTTTCTCAACGCGCTGTGGAGCCGCGCCGATGCGTTCATCATCGCCCGCATGCTCGGTGAACGGCTGCTCGGCTTCTACGCCATGGCCTATCAGCTGTCCTCCATGCCGCTCGACAAGGTGGGCTCCATTTTCAACCAGGTGCTGTTTCCGGCCGTGGCGCGCTTGCAGGAACACGCCGAGGAGACGCGGCGCCTGTTTCTCGACATGCACCGCGTGCTGTTGCTCATCGGCTTCCCGGTGCTGACCGGCCTCGCGCTAACGGCCGCCGACGCGGTGCACGTGCTGCTCACAGAGAAATGGTCGCCCATCGTGCCGCTGTTGCAGGGCCTGTGCCTGGTGAACATGCTGCGCCTGAGCGGCATGGTCCTGCCGCCGGTACTCTACGCGCGCGGCCGCCCCGGCCTGATGACCCTCTACAACCTTGGCATGCTGTTGCTGCTGCCGGCGGCGATCTTCGTGGGTATGGAGTACGGCGTGGTCGGCGCGGTCTATGCCTGGATCGCCGCCTACCCGCTCATGTACGTGGTGCTGCTGGCGTTCAGCCTGCGTGAGCTCGGCCTGCCGCTGGGGCGCTTTCTCGCCAGCACGCTGCCGGCCCTCACCGCCACCGCGCTCATGGCCGCCGCAGTGGCCGCTGTGCAGCACAGCGTCGCCGATGCCCCGCTGCCGCGGCTGGTGCTCGCCGTTGTCACCGGCGCGCTCGTCTATGGGTCGGTGCTGCTGGTGCTGTACCGCGGCAAGCTGCGTAACCTGCGCAGCGAAATCCGCCGCCTGAAACAGGGCCAGCGTCTGCCCAAGCAGGCGCCCGACGCAGCGCCGGCAACCGTGGCCGCCGAACCCGACAAGGGCCGCTCGCCGTCCTGACTCAGAACGCGGTGTAGTAGGTGTGCTTGAGCCGGGTGAGCAGGGTCGGGGAACGCCGCACCCGTTCGTAACCGAACAGCGCCAGCGCATCGCCGGCGTATTCGTCGAACAGGATCGCGTCGGCGAGGGACATATGCCGCTGCCAGGCGAACACCTTCGAGGCATCCGGACGCGACACGGAGCTGCGGTGCCATTGCAGGCTCGTGGCAGGCATTTCCCGCTCGGCGTCCTCGTGGTAGGTAAGCATCACCGGGTCGTAGTCTTCGCCGAGGAAGGCACAGACGCGCCGGAGTTCTTCCCCGGGCGCGCGGATCAGGTCTTCGTAGCGCAGCTCCAGATAGCGCTGCTCGCCCAGGATGCGCCCCATCTTGCGGCCGAGCAGCGTCCTGAAACGCCAGTCCCGCGCCACCCGCGGCAGGCGCTTGCTGCCCCATGACAGGCCCTTGTTCGACAGCAACACGTCGCGGCCGTCGCGGACGATGTGGATGAACTGCGCTTCCGGGAAGTGCAGCGCCAGGGTGTCCATCTCCGCCACGTAACCTGGCGTCTTGACACCCCAGCGTGGCTTGCCACGCGCCTTGCACCACTCGTCGAATACCGCGGCGACGAGCTCACCGAAGCTGCCGACGCGGCGCCGTAATACCGCCTCGATGTCGGTGAGGATTTCCCCCTTGGCGGTAAACGGTTCCCTGGCGAGCGCCTCCAGCACCACGCGCTGATTGGCGCGCTCGCCGAGCGGCCCGATGGACTCGGCCAGCGGCAGGATCTGCAGAAAATCCGTTTCGAACGGCACGGCGATGCGCGGGTGCTTGTTCAGCATCAGCCGGAGCACCGTCGTGCCCGAGCGCTGCACCCCCACCACGAAAAAGGGTTTCCTGTGCACGGTCGATCATCCCTGGCTTTTCCGCAACAGTAGCCGCACAAGTGCGCAACCGGTATAAACCGGACCGGCAATCACCGGCGTGCGTTCCTTTCCGCCGGCTGAAGGTTTACGCGAGGCGCTGCGACGATTCGTTGTGCGCGGGGTCCTGTCCGAGCACGACCTGGGCGTCGAAGCCGAGCCGCAAGCCGCCCCAGTGGCTGCCCCGCACATGGATGGGCATGGACAGATCGTTGAGGATCTCGCCGGTGTCCCGCATGTAGGTTTGCAACAGGAACGGCGAGGTGTTGCTGGCGGCCCGGCCGCCGGTCGGGTCGTCGAAAATGCGCTTGTCGCGACTGCACGCGATGTCCTGCTCACGGTTGCCGGTGAGCGGATGGGAGTAACGCGCATTGTGTGTGGGGCCGTAGCCATTGGTGTCCACGCACAGGGAAAACACGCCGCCGTTCACCTCATCGAGCAGGCCGTCGATGAGCGGCTGGATCTCGGCGGCGAACACCTCGTCGTAGCCGGTCTTGTATTTCTGCGGGAAGGTGCCAGCGACCGGCCGGTAGTTGCGATCGAACACGTCGACGCCGCGGGCGGCCAGTGCCTGGATCCTGCTTTCGATGAGGTCGCGGTAGCGGCGCACCGTGGCGACGATGGCATCGAGATGGCCGCTGCCGATGCGGAAGCGCGACACACTCTCCTGCACCTTTTCCGTGGCGCGGCTGAGATCGTTGGCCGACTGACGGGCCTCACCCGCGCGCCGGCTGATGACCGAGGACGCCTCGTGAATTCCGGCCACCGTCTCGTGGGTCTGGTCGTTGGTGGTGGCGAGTTCTTCCATGGCCGCGGCGATCTGCGTCAACTGGCCGCCGGTTTGCCCGAAGTCCTCCACCATGCTGCGGAAATGCGCCGAGGAACGCGCGATCACCTGCTTGGCGGCGAGTGCCGCGCCGCTGATGGCGTCGGTCTCGCGCATGGTGTCCTTCACCAGGCCGTCCATGCCCTGGATGTTGCGCGTGATGTCCTCGGTGGCGTGCTTCACCCGCTCGGCGAGATGCCGCACCTCGTCCGCCACCACCGCGAAGCCGCGCCCCGATTCACCGGCGCGCGCCGCCTCGATGGCGGCGTTGAGCGCGAGCAGATTGGTTTGTTCCGAGACGTTCTTGATGAGCGCGACGATGTCGCCGATGCTGGCGGAACTGCGGTTCAGCTCGTTCACCGTGGCACGAAAGTCGGTCAGCTGTTGATCGATGGCATCGATCTTCTCCGCCAGTTCGGTGAGCTCCCCCAGCGAGGACTCGGCCTTGTGCAGGTTGTCGGTGGTGGACACGGAGATCTGCTGGGCATTGGCCGAGACGTCGCCGATGGCGCGGGTGGCCTCGTTGCTGGCGTCGTATACCACACCGGCCAGTTCATCCTGCCGGGCCGCTTCATCGGCCACGCGCCGGACCACGCTCTCCACCTTCACGGATTCCACGGCGATGTGCACGCTCATGCGCCGCACGTCGTCGATGATGCCGCGCAGCCTGTCCAGGAACTGGTTGTAACCGTCCGCCAGGTCGCGGATCTCGTCGTGGGTGATGAGTGGCAGGCTGCCGGACAGGTCACCCTCCCCCTTGGCACCCACCTCGCGAAAGAATGCCGCGATCATGCGGATGGGGCGCACGATGAGGTGGTTGAGGTACCACACGAGCCCGACCGAGAAGGCCAGCGCGAACACCGCCAGGCCAACCATCAGCCCGAAGGTCTCGTCCATGAGGCCCGCCATCTCGGCCGCCACGGGCGCGGGCACATTGGCGAGCAGTTCGCGAAGCGCCGCATGCTCGCGGTACACCAGCAGCAGATACCAGGCCTGAATGGCCACGAGCAGGAAGACGCTGGCGAGCTTTCTGCCCAGGGTGTTCCAGAAGGTTTTTTCCAGCCAGACGTAGATGGAATGCAGCGCTCCCATTCTTCTTCCTTACTTGACGAACAGCGCTACGCGCAGGCGCAGCGGCTGCGAAGTGGTGGCCCCTGTGGGGAGCGATCAGCGGAAACGGGGATCCAGTGCCGCCGCCGTGAACACCGTGGCGAAAAACACGTTGATGACCGTGAGCACCTGGGCAGCCAAGGCTACGCCCGGCAGTGCGTGGGCCTCGGCGCCAAGGGAAATACCGGTCAGCGCCACTCCGGCGATGGCGTTGCGATAGGCGTATTGCCTGGCACGCTCCCAGACCCAAGGCAGGCGAAAAGCCAGCGTCGCGTCCACGGGCAGGTAATAGGCAAGCAGTTTTCCGAACAACACAGACCTCCTCGGCAGCGGTCGCGTAGCGTGCGATAGCAGACGCGGACAAACCGCGCGAGGCGCGGGATCCTACAAACCTGCGGGTTGCCATGCAAGCTGGCGCCGCGGCGCTTATCGTTCCCATGGCCCGTGACAAGGATTCTTCGACCGGCCTAGCCGGATCCCCGCAATCCCGCCGCGCATCCCTCTACGCAAGTCCTCGCGTCCATTGATATCCGGAATCCAGGTTCCTGCTTAGCTTTCGCATGGAAAGTCGGATTTCACTGCACAGGAGGTAGGAAAATGAAACTGAACCGTTGGATGACCCTGCTGGCGGTCACCGGCACCATGGCCTCGGCACCGCTGTTTGCGCAAAACGTGCAGGAGTTGGAACGGCCCAGCGTGCCGAGCGCCCAAAGCAGCCAGGGCAGCAGCCAGGATGTGCCCTGGGCCGATCAACAGGCCAGCATGGACGCCGCCAAGAAGCTTCAGCAGTCCCTCAAGGACAAGGGCTACGACGTGGGCGAAGTGGACGGCCTGATTGGCCCGCGCACCCAGGCCGCCTTGCAGCAGTTCCAGAGTGACGAGGGCCTGGATGCGAGTGGTGAAATCAATGCCGAATCCCTCGCGGCGCTGGACATCGACAGCTCGGAGTTCGCCGCTTTCGGCATCTCCGAGCAACCCTCCGGCGAGCAAAGCCCGGGCGCCATGGGCAGCGGTTCCCCGCCCTCGGGTTCGGGATCCGTGGAGGGCGGCACCATCAGCCCGCGCAGCCCGTCGGGCGACGTACCCTCCAGCGACATGGGCTCGGGCTCCCGCTAGCTGGCACGTCTGGGCGGGGGGAACCGGGTGGAAGGTCCCGCCCGGTCCCCCCGCCCTCCCTTGCGCAAGGCAGCCGTGCCCCCGTTTCGGCCGCTCCGGGATACCGGCCCGGGGCTTTTTTGCGCGACCTTTCACGCTGTCATGCCGAGGCATGTGCCGTTCCCGCCCGAGTGTGGGAAAATGGCGCACACACCAACAACAGCAGGGACCCCCAAGAACCATGCCTGCATTGCAGCCCCTACGTGAACTTCCGGCCGGCAACATGTTCCGTCCGGGCGATGTATTCGTGCTGTTCGGCGAACTGTTCGGCCGCGGCTATGCCAACGGCCTGGTCGACGAGGCTCGCCGCGCCGGGATGACCATCATCGGCATCACCGTCGGCCGTCGCGAGCAGGACAACACCCTGCGTGCCCTCAACGCCGACGAGCTGAAGGTCGCCGAGGACAATCTGGGCGGCCGCATCATCAACATCCCGCTGATGGCCGGCTTCGACCTGGACGCGCCCGCCGGCACGCCCACGCCCACCGACCTGGTAGGTGAACTCAAGCTGGACAACTGGCAGGAGGCCCCCTTGGACTGGGCGCAGATCGAGCGCTGCCGCGCCCTTGGCGCGCAACGCTTCAAGTCGTCCCTGGAACAGGTGATGGCGGAGCTGGACAAGGCCATCCCGGACGGCGCCAACGTGCTGTTCGCCCACACCATGGCGGGCGGCATCATCAAGACCAAGGTGTTCCTGGCCATCGCCAATCGCGTCTACAAGGGCCGCGGCGAGCGCTTCCTGTCCTCGCGCGCGTTGCTCGACAGCGACCTCGGCAAGCTGCTGCTGATGAATTTCGATGAGGTCACGGCCAACACCTTCGGGTATCTCATCGAGGCCAGCGGCCGCATCCGCGAGCGCCTCGCGGCAACGGGTGGCCAGACCCGTTACACCGCCTACGGTTATCACGGCACCGAGATCCTCATCGAGGGCCGCTACCAGTGGCAGACCTACACCAACTACACCCAGGGCTACGCCAAGAAGCGCCTGGAGGCCCATGCCGAGGCCGCCTGGGCCAAGGGCATCAAGGCCACGGTGTTCAACTGCCCGGAGATCCGCACCAACTCCAGCGACATCTTCGTCGGCGTGGAGCTCTCGCTGTTCCCGCTGCTTTCCGCGCTCAAGCGCGAACAGGGCGGCGCCTGGGCCGATGCACAATGGCAGGCCTGCAAGGCGCTGCTCGAGGACGGCGTATCACTACAGTCCATCATCGACAAGATCGAGCAGTACAACACCGATCCCACCATCGCCACATTCCGCGATTTCGCCGCCTGGCCCATGGACAACACGGCCGCACTGGCCGAGGTGATGGTCGGCACTTCCGACGAGATCACCCGCCTGCACAAGGACCGCAAGGCCCTCATCACCGATCGCCTCAGTGCGTTGGTCATCGAAGGTACCGGCCCGCTGATGTTCCACGAGGCCTCGGCGCCGCACGGCCCGGTGCTGTGGCTCAACCACGACGTGATCGCGCGCCAGCTCAACCGCGCCCACGCTTGATGTGAACCGCGCCGGGCCCGCCACGAGCCCGGCGCATGGCATTTCCCCGCTCCCCGGCGGCATCGATGCCGCCGGCGGGTGTACTGTTTCGCTTGTTCCAAAGCGTGAGTCTCTGCCAAGGCGCAAAGAACGCCAAAGAGGATCACGGTCGCAGAAGGAATTTCCTTCGGTCCTATCCCTGGCATTCTTGGCGTCTTTGCGAGAACCTAGGCGCTCCAAGGCTCGGAACACCCACCTGCGGTTGCGCTAGAGGCCGCGTTTTTTTTCGACCCGGAGAAGGGAATGACTGGTCGTGAACGCCCCAATAACGAGGCCCTCGGCCACACGGCGGTCGCCATGGGGCTGCTCAACACCGAACAGGTGCAGGAGGTGCTCGGCCGTGACGACGCCGACACCGACGCCGCCGGCGCCGTGTTTGTCACGCGCGGCCTGCTCACCGAGGCCCAAGTCGATCTCGTCATCGCCGCCTGGCGTTTCCAACAGGCACGCGCGGCGGAGCGCCGGTTCGGCCGGCAGGTAGTGGAACACGGCTGGGCCAGCGCGGAACAGATCGCGAGGCTCCTGCAACTCCAGGCCAAGGCGTTCTCCCAGAGCCACAAGCTTGTGCCGCTGGCAGACCTGTTGCAGCACCAGGGCCTGCTGACGCCCGAGCAACGGGACGCACTGGCAAACGAACAACAACCCGCCCCGACGGCGCCCGACGGCTTCAGCCTCGTCATCTCCACCGATCGTCTCCGCGCCAGCATCACGCCTGGCGACGGCCCGCGCCCCACCGTCGAGGCGGTGGAACTTGCCCTGCGGCGCGAGGGCATCACCTTCGGCATCGACCAGGACGCCATCGCCGCGCTGTGCAGCGAGGGCACACCGGCAGGCCAGCCCGTGGTAGTGGCGGCAGGCATTCCGACGAAGCCCGGTCGCGACGCGGCACTCGAATACCTGTTCGACACCCAGCCCCTCGCCGCGGGACGCAAGAAGGACGACGGCACCATCGATTTCCGCGATCGCGGTGAACTGCCGCAGGTGAGCGCCGGTATGCCGCTGGCGCGCAAGACGCCGCCGGTGAAGGGCGAGCCCGGCCGCGACATCTTCGGACGGGTGCTGGGCGCCCGGAAACCGCAAGACCGGCGGTTCCTGATCGGTAACGGCGCCGCCCTGGATTCGGACCAGCTCACAGTGGTCGCCACCACCGACGGCGCCCCGTCGCTCTCCGCCACCGGCCGCATCGCCGTGTTCTCCGAATACCGCGTGGAGGGCGACGTGGACTTTCATACCGGCCACGTTGAGTTCCATGGCCACGTGATCGTCACCGGCACCATCCGCAACGGCTTCCGCGTGACCTGCGGCCAGCTCACCGCCGGCGAGGCCGAGGGCGCCATCATCACCGCGCAGGGCGACGTGCTCGTGCACGGCGGGATCATCAATGCCCACGTGCGTAGTGAGGGCTCGGTCACGGCGAAGTACCTGCACAATACGCGGGTGGAAGCACTCGGCGATGTGCACGTGGTGCGCGAAGTCGTTGATTCCCAGGTGACGTGCAGCGGGGCCTTTCACGGCGAGCATTGCACCGTGCTCAACGCGCGGGTCTCGGCCAAGCAGGGCATCATGGCCAGGAACGTCGGTTCCGAGGCCTCCAGCCCATGTCACCTGGTGTTCGGCATCGACGAGGGCGTGCGCAACGAACTGCAGGCCCTCGACGCCGAGCGCAGCGGCCGGCGCGAAGCGGCCGAGGCCGCCGCGGCGCGCCTTGTCACGCTTGCACCAAGGCGCGAAGAACTCGAACGCGCCATCGGTGCACTGGCCCAGCAGCAGGATGAGGCGATGGTGCGCTCGCGCGCGTTGCAACCGGGTGATGACAGCGGACAAGCTGAGGTGCAGGCCGCAATCAAGGCCCTCACCGGGCAGCTCGATGCACTGTTCGCCGAGCAGGAGCAGCTTGCCGCCGACAGCCAGGCGGCGCAGACCGAGGAAGCCGACGCGCAAGCGGCCGTCGCCCGGCTCGATGACGAGATCGAGACACTGCGGGAATGGAGCGAGGCCCATCCGGGGCGCGCAGAACTCAAGGTGGACGGCACCTTGCACGCCGGTTCCCTCCTGGAGGCGCCACACGTGGAGACGCGCACCAGCGGAGAACGCAAACACGTCTGGCTTTGCGCACGTGAAGTGACCACCGATGAAGGCAGCGAATGGCGTCTCATGCCGATGAGTTGACGTGCTGCGAGGATTTGGCAACGCCCGCAGACGAGGTAGGTCACGTTGCGCAGCTACGTGACGTTGCTGACGCGCCGACGCGACCTTCGGCACCGTTGTGACGACTTACAAGGTCATACCGTGTCTCCAGGCGACCGTGACGCGCGGATTGTCCGATTGCAGGCCATCCTCGTTGTCGTCCAGGTTGGTTACCGACAGCAGCAACGGGCCCTTTTCCAGGCTGATGCCGAAGTCGAACACGGTCCCGTCGTGATCGGGCACCGCGTCGCTCTCCTTGAGCCCGTAGTGCAAGCCGAGGAACAGCTCGGAACCCAGCGGGTGGCGGTAATCGATGAAGGGATAGTGTGACGTCAGGCCCGAGCCAAAATAATCGTCGGTCCCGTAATAACCGATGGTGACACGCCCATAGCTCAGCTTGGCGTAGAGTTCGTGGAAGTCGCTATCGTTCCGCGTGCCTTGCACGAGCGTGCCATCGTTCAGGTCGATGCGTTCACCGCGGGGAAACTGGTAGGTGATGGCGCCGATGTCCATGCGCACGGTGCCGATGTCGAAGCGATAGCCGATCCAGCCGTCAAGCTCGTATTCCCGGCTGCCGTCGCCGCCGACGTTCGCTTCGTTGTCGGTCTCCGGCTTGCGCTTGGCCTCGATGTTGAAAGTGTGCAGGCCGGCGTAGAGCCCGCTCTCGTGCTGGTAACCGAGAGTGGCGAACACCGCCGGCCCGTCTTCAGTGCGCGTCTCGCCGCGCCAGACATAGTTCGAAGCGACACCGACCGTGGCCATCACCTCCGCCCGGACGATGGACGTACAGACCGGCAACACGAGCAGCATGCAGAGCGCAGTCTTTCTCAAGGTCGCCTCCTTGCCCCCATGGCAGCTTAGCAAACGCGCGGGCGTGTTCCCCTGCGCGTCCGACACTATGCTTGCCCTGAGCCCTGTCCAGGAGAAGGCGCAGCTATGCGCGGGATTCTGCTCGGGGGCCTGTTGCTGCTCGTTCCCCTGACCGCACGCGCGGACTGGGGCCGCGATGCCACGTATGCACCCGGCTGGGAACGCGTGACCCGGGCGGCGCGGGAGGCCCTGCAACACCCCATGACCTGGCTGCCGGCCGTTGCGGGTGTGGTCATCCATGCCTCCGGTCACGACGATCAATGGACCGAGCAGATCCACGCGGACGCCCCGCTGTTCGGCAACACCAACGATGCCAACCGGCACAGTGACGACCTCCGGCACGCCACCGATGTCCTGTGGGGCGTATCCATCGTGTTCGTCGACACCGGCGAGGGCGATCGCCTGCGCAATACCTTGCACGGCGTGCTGGTGCAGACTGCCGCGATCGGCGCCACCCGCCTGACCAGTAACGCGCTGAAGCGCATCGTCGATCGTGACGAGCCCGGCGTGCCTGCCGCTGAGGCCGACGGCGACGCCTTTCCATCGAACCACGCCACCGGCCCGTTCGCCCAGGCGGCGCTGATCCGTGAAAACATGCGGGAAAGCCGCCTGGCACCGCCGCTCGCGACGTTGTACACGGGCGTCGCCTACCTGGCTGCGACCGGGGCGGCCTGGGGGCGCATCGAGGCCGGCGGTCACCATGTATCCGACCAACTGGCAGGTGCGGCACTGGGTAACTTCATCGCCACCTTCGTCAATCGCGCCTTCATGGGCGGCGACGATCAGTTGCGCATCAGCGCCGCCCATGGTGAGCGCGGCGCGATCGTGAACTGGAGCCTGTGTTACTGATCCTCTGCGACCACATCACTCACAGGGCGGCGGCGGCGGCACGAGCACGCCCGACTCGATCAGCCGCATCTGCGTGTACAGGATGCGGACCAGGTCGTACTCGAAGGGCGAGCCGCTGGCGTAATAGCGAAAGTCGATGTTGGCCCGCGTGTCGACGGCATACAGCGTACCCGTGGCCAAGGCCTCGTCACTGGTGTAAACGCCGCCCAGATCCGCGCTGTAGTCCACGCCGGCATCGAGGGCCATGCCGCTCGCGTCGCGCAGGTTGGACGGGCCGAGGAGCGGCAGCACGAGATAAGGCCCGGGCCCCACGCCCCAGCGCGCCAGGGTGTGGCCGAAGCTGGTCGGCACGCGTTTGAGCCCGAGGTGCGTGGCCGGATCCCACAGCCCGCCTACGCCGAGGGTGGTATTCCATATGAAGCGCGCCAGGCTCTGTGCGCTGCGCCGACCGCGCCCCTGCAACGCATGATTGAGGATATTGGTGAGCTCGCGAAGGTTTGCGAAGAAATTGTTGATGCCCGTGCGCAGCGGTGCGGGCACCACGGTCTCGTAGCCGCGGCTGACCGGCAGGAAGATCGCCTCGTCGAAACGCGCATTGAAGCGGTATACGGCGCGGTTGAACGGTCCCAGGGGATCGGCGTACACGGAATCGTCGCTACAGTTCGCGACCCTGGCCGGCGCTGGCGCAGCGGGCGAGGCGCGCTGCGGGCCGAGTGAACAACCGGACAGCACCAGTGCGAGCGCAAGGACGACGGCCGGCGGCTTCACGGGGCCACAGCCCTGTAACGGCCCGCGAGCATGTCGAGCATGTCGTCGATCTGCTCGCGTTCACCGAAGTTACCCATGTGGCCGCCGTGGTCGTAAAGCGCGAGACGGGCGCCGAAAATGCGTTGCAGCCAGGCGAGGTCCTCCCCGTCCAGGATCAATTCATCACGGTTGGTCTGCACGTAGTAGTCGCCGCTTTCCGCCAGCCTGGGTTCGATGATGCGCAGATGGCTGTCGGCGATCAGAGACGCCAGCGTGGCGCCGGGACGACGCATGAGATAGTACGGCGCGAGCACCTGCACGAAGTAGTCCTGGAAGGTCTTGTTGCGCGCCGCGTACATCACGGGCACCAGCGATTCACTCACCCCGGGCGGTCGGCCCGGCTCGGTCAGCACGCCGCTGCCTGCATAGATGTCACCGGCGAGGAACATGTCGATGAGCGACAGGCGAAACACCAGCGCGATGCCTGCGGCGCGATCGCGGTCCGACCGGAGCACCTGCGCCACGGCCGCGAACAGGAAGTCCTGATCCACCTGGGTGGCGTCGGCGAGGACATAGGCGTGCGCCAGCTTGGTATAGAGCTCGCGGTACAGACGCTCGAAATCTCCATCGCCATTGCCCACGCTCAGGCTCAACAGCTCGTCGAGGCGGTTGACGGCGTTGTACAGGTTTACCGGTGGATTGACGAGTACCGCCCGGCCAATGCCAATGGCCCCAACCTGATCATCGATGGCCTTCACCAACGCGGCATGGGCGCCGCCCAGGCTGTAACCGAGCACGTGGATGGCCGATATGGGCACCCGCTCGCGCAGCCGCGGCACGATCTGGCGGATGACGCGGTGCATGTCCATGCCATCCTGGCGCAGTTCACCGGCCACCCCGGTGCTCGACGCCGCGACGATGAAGCCTGGCGAGGTGGGTGAAGGCAGGGTGAGCACATGATAGCCGGCGCCGTACAGGGCGCGGCGGAACAGCCGCAGCTTCTGCGTATCCGCGGTACCGCCGGTGCCCGAAATGACAATGGCGAGGGGCGCTTCCTGCGGCTGCACCGAGAGATACGCACGCAGCCTGCGATTGAACCAGTAAAGCTCGGGGACAGGCAGCCCGCCTTCGATGGCGAAGTCGAGTTCCTCCATGGGGACGGTCCCCGGGAGTACCGCCTGTGCTTCAGGCGGCGGACCAAACACCGTGGCACGCAGCGCCGCCGAACTGGCGAGCCCCAGCGGCGCGTCCTCCGCCCAGGCCGAGTGCACCGCCATCGCCGCCAGGCATACGCCCAACAGCAGGCGTCTCGCGTTTTTCCAATCAGCAGTTCTCATCACGCACGCGGCAGGCACAACATCCGTGAAGCGTAACGATTCGCCTGCGCGATGGTCGACGCAGGGGAATCGGGAAGTCCATCAAAGCTCATTCAAGGTAAAGCACACCCGCGTGCCGGCGTCCTGAATGCCCTCGGCCCAGACCCGCCCTCGGTGTCGCACCACGATGCGGCGCACGGTGGCGAGGCCAATGCCCGTGCCCTCGTAAATGCTGCCGTCATGCAGCCGTTCAAACGGCTGGAAGAGCTTATGCGCATACTGCATGTCGAAGCCGGCGCCATTGTCACGCACGGAGTAAGTCAACCGGCCGCCCTGCCGCTCGGTGCCGAATTCGATCACCGCTCGCTTGCGCTGACGCGTAAACTTCAGCGCGTTGCCCAGCAGATTTTGCAGCGCGACGCGCAGCAAGGTGGGATCGCCCATGGCGGTCACCCCCGGCTGGATGCGGATTTCGGTGCGTTCCCGCCGTTCCGCGTCCAGCAGCATGCCCACCAGTTCGTGCGCCAGGGCGCTCAGGTCCACCTCGGTGACTTGAAGCTCGCTGCGGAAGACCCGCGCCAGATCCAAAAGACCATCGATGAGTTCACCCATGCGTAACGTGGCCTCGCGGATGCGGTCGAGGCACAGCTGGATGTCGGGATGCATGGCGCCGTTGAAGTCATCGGCGAGGATGTGACTGTAGCCGTTAATGGCGCGCAGCGGTCCACGCAGGTCGTGTGATACCGAATAACTGAAGGATTCCAGTTCCTCGTAGGCGGCCTCCAGTTCGGCGGTGCGTTCGCTCACACGACGCTCCAGCAACTCCTGGGAACGCCGGCTGGCGTGCTCCGCCTGCTGGCGTTGCCGTTCGCGCTCAGTGGCGTCGATGACCGCATATACCAGAGCCTCGACCCGGCCCGTAGGGTCCTTCACCGGGGTGATGGTCCAGTCCCAATAGGTGACGGTGCGTGTCGTGTCCCCACAGCCGACAGGTTTGGCGGCCACGCTGTACGGCTCGCCGGCCGTCACCACTTCGCGGAATATCGCGCGGTTTTCCTCGTCGTTGCAGAACTCCATCAGGTTGCGCCCCACGAAACTCTCGCGCGGCTGGCCTATGTGCGCGGCGAAGGCCTCGTTCACCTGCAGGAAATTGAACTCGCGGTCCATGACGGCGAGCAGCACATGGACATTGGCGAAGGTCGCTTCCAGTTCCTCGGTCTTGCGCCGCAGGGCCTGTTCGGTCTCATGGTGTTCGACGATCTCGCGCATGAACGAGAGATTGGATTGGTGCAGCGCCTCCGTACGCGCCTGCACCTGCCGACGCAGCGAACGCTGCCAAAGGAAGGCCACACCCGCGGCGAACGCCAGCGTAACGGCGACGACCATCGCCACCTGCCCGAAGGGCACCCGTTCTTGCTGGACAGGCGAGAGCCACTTGTCTTGCAGACGCGCGAAGGTGCCATCGGCGACCACCAGCGCCAGACCTTCGTTCAGTATGGCGAGCAGTGCGTGGTCGCCCTTGCGCACGGCGAAACTCATCTGCTGATAGGCGGTGATGGGTGGACCCACGGTCTCGATGTTGGCGAGATCCAGCTTGCGGATCAGCTCCTGTCCCGCCAGCTTCTGCACCACCACGGCGTCGTGCTGGCCACCATCGAGCGCGCGCAGTGCCTGCTCGACGGTCTCGGTGCGGAAGATCTTGGCGGTGAGGCCGAGGGTCTGCATGTACTCGTCGGCGATGTCGCCGCGCATGACCATGACTTCACGGCCGCGCAGGTCCGCCACGTCGCGAATGCGCCGGTCGCCTTTGCGCACCACCAGCGTGCCGTGCATGGTGAACCAGGGCACGCTGAAGTCGTAATGGGCACGCCGCGCATCGGTGCGCGCCATGAGCGGCAGGACCTCCAGCCGACCGTCCGCCAGCTTGTCCTTGAGCACATGCCAGGGACCGGGCTCGAACGCCACCTCGTGACCCATGGCCCGCAGCACCGCACGCAGCAGTTCCACCGAGAAGCCGTCCACGGTGCCGTCGGGCCGCTGGGTAGCGAACGGCGGGTACTCGTACTCGCTGCCCGCCCGTATCGGCCGGCCGTCGGTCAGGCCGCCCCACACAGGCGCGCAGGCCAGCAGCGCCCCTAGGAGCAATGCGGCAGTGGCGAAGCAGCGGCTGGCCCGGTAATGCATGGAATCCCTTGGAAGGGCCGCCATAAGCTCCGTGCGTCCTGGCGGCCGAAAACAAAAACCCGGGCTCCGCCCGAAGTTACGGATCGCGCCATAGAACACAGGATTTCGCAAGCAGAAATACCGGCAGGTGTGGCCGCGCCTTGCTGGCCGGCGGGGAGCGATGTCGCAGTGAATCAGCGGTGCGGGATCGCCTACCTTGCCAGGACGGCGGTCAGCAGATGCCCCACGGCCACGCAGGTCTCGGCAAACGTAGCATCCGCAGCAGGCCCCGAGAGCGCCTCGAAAAACACGCCGCCGGTCAGCGAGCCGCGTTGTTCGAGGGGAATCATGACTGGCGTGAGGGCAGGCGCCCCCGGCAGCAGGCAGAACAATCCCGCGCCGACTTCGAGGTTATCCAGCACACTCGCACAACGTTCCACCCAGCCGTGGGCCTCCGCGTCCGCGAGGTTACGACCCGCGGCGAGGTGCCAACCCCCATGGCGCAGGACCAGGCCCGCGGGCCGCTCAGCCGCGATGCCAGGGGTTTGCAGCAGCGCATCCAGCGCGTGGCCGGGGAGCTCCATGTCACCCCCGCCGACGAGTAAGGCACAAAGGCGATGGAAGACCGCCACCTCGGTGTCGCAGGCATTCAGCCGCTGGCGCGCCGCCTGAAGCTCTGCGATGGCCTGCTCCCACAACAGCCGCATGCGCGTGGCCTGATGCACACCCTGGCGCAGCAGGGCGATCTCGCGCTGCAGCGCTTGCACGCGATCGCGCAACGGGTCGTAGGCCATGCTCACGGTTCGAGATCCGGATAGATGATGTCGAGGCCGCAGCGCAGGTTGCGCAGGTAGTTCAGCGCCTCCGGCACCATCTCGCGGGCGAGGATGCCGCCGTGCTGCGGAAGAATGGCGCTGATGGGCAGGTGCTCGATGCGCCGCACCAAGCCGCGCGCCGCCACGTTCGAGGCCATGTACTCGGTGTGAAACAGATCCATCTGGGGCACGTGCTGCTCGAACGAACGCACCTGGAGCTGCCAGTCGAAGTCGAGCGCGGCCCAGATGTCGCCGGAAAACAGGAAGCCGGAGGCCTCGTCGTAGGTCACGAAGGCGCCGGGGAAATGCAGGAAGGGCGCCGGCACGAACCGCAGGTTCGCCCCGCTGGCCAAGCTCAGCTCGGGCTGCGCCTCCACGTCGTGCCAGTGGTAATCAGCACGTCCGTAGTAAGGCAGCAGGACATGCGTGCGTGGTGAGGTGAACACCGTCAGGGAGGCGTTGAGGTCCAGCCAATCGGTCATGGACGCACACACGTCCGGATCCTGGTGACACAGGATCATCCCGGTCAGCGCGCCCACCGGCATGACCTTCTCGCAGGCCTCGCGCACCGCCGCGAACACCGTGCGGCCGCCCGGGTCCACCAGCACGCCCGTGTCGCCGTCCCTGATGAGGTAGACATTGCAGCGGAAGGCGGTCGGCTGGTGTGCGCCGAGCCAATACACGGCATGGCCGTCGCGCTCGAACAGCAGGACCGGTGCTTCGCGGGCTCTGGCGCCAGTGTCCATGGGTCTCGGGCTCCCGGTGCGTTTCTGGAACGCCTATTTTGGAAAAAACCTCACGCACGCACTGGCGCCCAGCGCACGCCCACGGCATGCACACGGTCACACTGGAGGCAATTGCAAGATTTGCGTGACGACGGCGGCCTGCCCCGCGTCAGAGGAAGTTCAACTCCAGATAGAACTCGCTCTTGGTCATGCGGATGGGCAACAGCACCGTCTGTCCAGGCTGCGCATGGGCGATCTCGTGGCCGCTGCCGCTGCAAAGCTGCGGTGTGCGCATATCGAAGTCGTAGCCCACCTCGGCCGTGGCCTTCTTGGCCCCGCCCACCAGCATGTTGGTGAGTTCGCCCACCAGGTCCTGGGCCTCGCGCCCGAGTCCGTCGATCTCCTCGTCGAGGAGCTTCTCGGAGAGCTCGCGGATGGCCGGCAGCGGAAACGACAGGGCGATGCTGCCCTGGGCCTGTTCCGCCACCATGTGCATGATGCCCGAGACGTCGCCGCGGGCGGTCGTGTCGGCCTTCGGTACCGGCACGCCGGGTGTGATGCGCATGTTCGCCATGGTGGAAAAGATCCGGAACAGCGAATCCAGCAAGGCGTGGATCATCAGAATGTCCACGTGCCCGCTGCCCTGGCCGGCGGTCAGCGGCACGATTTTCGATGCGTTGTCCTGCATGACATGGTCCTCCGTGTACCCTGCGGCGCAACCGTGCCGCGGCGCAGGGATGCTTGTCACCATGAGCCTGGGGTCCGTCCACAGCTTGACGATGAACGAGGACGCCTCCAGGGGCGTGAAACGCCTACGATTCTATGGCCGCATCCGCTACGCGGGGCATGGCGGCGGAGGAAATAGGAGTGCTACCTAACCGGCTCAGGCGGTCTCCCGCGGGCCTGCGGAGGGACGTAAGACAAGGCACCGGCTTCCGACACCGCCACCCTTTTCACTAGCAACGCAGGGAGCGGTTGCCGAGGGCTGGGGAAGGGGGATCCATTCAGGTGCAGCTGCGGCGGGCTATCACTGCCCCACATGCTTCGGATAACCGTTTCGTTCCGAACCGAAACGTCCCGTACGCCTCCCATAGGAGGAACGGGACCGATGGATTAGAATCTGCGCCGCCGGTGCCGGGGTATCCGGCTTCGTCGTTCCCTGCCAGGTGCCACACCTGGCGGACCGGCCCTTCGCCTCGCCGGTGCGGCCCGGCCGAAGGTCAGCCCGAGGTTTTGTACAGGAGCTTGTCATGTCGGAAACAGCCCGCTTGATCCTTGGTGATGCCGAGATCGAGTTGCCGGTCCTGGTCGGCGCGGAAGGCGAGCGCGCAATCGATGCCCGTCAGTTGCGCGACCGCTCGGGGCTCATCACCTTCGACCCGGGTTATGGCAACACCGGCAGCTGCAAGAGCGCCATCACCTTCATCGACGGCGAGCGCGGCATCCTGCGATACCGCGGCATCCCCATCGAGCAGTTCGAAAAGAGCCCCAACTTCGTCGAGGTGGCCTGGCTGCTCATCTTCGGCGAGCTGCCGACCCGCGCCCAGTACGCCCAGTTCAGCGCCGAACTCACCCAGAACGCCAACGTGGACGAGGGTATGAAGCACCACTTCCAGGGCTTCCCGCGCTCGGCGCCGCCCATGGCCATGCTCTCGGCCATGATCAACACCCTGTCCTGCTTCCATCCGGAGTTCTTCGAGCTCGACGACCCAAGCCGCTTCCAGCAGGCGGCGGCACGCCTCATCAGCAAGGTGCGCACCCTGGCGGCCTATGCCAGCCGCAGTTCCCAGGGCCTGCCCTACATCTACCCGGACCCGTCGCTGCCCTATGTGGTGAATTTCCTGCACATGATGTTCTCCGAGCCCTACAAGCAGCACATCTGCTCGGACGCGGCGCGCGACGCCCTCAACCTGCTGCTCATCCTGCATGCCGACCATGAGCAGAACTGCAGCACCTCGACGGTGCGCATGGTCGGCTCCAGCCGCGCCAACCTGTTTGCCTCCTGTGCCGCCGGCGTGTGCGCGCTGTGGGGGCCGCTGCACGGCGGCGCGAACGTGAAGGTGATCGAGATGCTGGAGGCTATCCACGCCGGGCAGCTCACCGCCGAGGAATACGTGCGCCTGGCCAAGGACAAGTCCAGCCCCATCCGGCTCATGGGCTTTGGCCATCGCGTATACAAGAACTTCGATCCGCGCGCCAAGCTCCTCAAGCACGCCTGCGAGCGGCTGTTTGCGGAGCAGGGCGTGTCCGATCCGCTGCTCGACATCGCCCGCAAGCTGGAGGAGATCGCCCTCAGCGATCCGTACTTCGTCGAGCGCCAGCTCTACCCCAACGTGGACTTCTACAGCGGCCTCATACTGCGCGCCATCGGCATTCCCACGGACATGTTCACGGTCATCTTCGCCATCGGCCGCCTGCCGGGCTGGATCGCCCACTGGCACGAACAGAGCATGGACCCGAGCAAGCGCATCGACCGCCCGCGGCAGATCTACGTGGGCGAAACCGAACGCCGCTACGTGCCCATGGCCGAGCGCGGCTGACTGCCCTTCCGCATGCCCTTCGTGGATCACCTCGTCGCTCAGCGACTAGGTGACCGCCGCTGCGCGAAGAATGTCACGTAGCTGCGCAACGTGACCTACGGCAACCCCAAACGGCAGCGCCTTTCGTGGGTCACTGCCTTTCGTAGGTCACGTTGGCGCGCAGCGTCTACGTGACGGCGGCGGTGCGAAGAATGTCACGTAGCTTCGCAACGTGACCTACGGGAACCCCAAACGGCAGCGCCTTTCGTGGGTCACTGCCTTTCGTAGGTCACGTTGGCGCGCAGCGTCTACGTGACAGCGGCGGTGCGAAGAATGTCACGTAGCTTCGCAACGTGACCTACGGCATCTCCAAGCGGCAGTGCCTTCGTAGGTCACGTTGGCGCGCAGCGACTACGTGACAGCGGCACCGCGCACAATGTCACGTAGCTTCGCAACGTGACCTACGGCAAGCGCCATTGCTTCGTAGGTCACGTTGGCGCGCAGCGTCTACGTGACAGTGGCACCGCAACACAATGTCACGTAGCTTCGCAACGTGACCTACGGCAACCCCAAGCGGCAGTGCCTTCGTAGGTCACGTTGGCGCGCAGCGTCTACGTGGCAGTGGCACCGCAACACAATGTCACGTAGCTTCGCAACGTGACCTACGGCATCTCCAAGCGGCAGTGCCTTCGTAGGTCACGTTGGCGCGCAGCGTCTACGTGACAGCGGCGGTGCGAAGAATGTCACGTAGCTTCGCAACGTGACCTACGGCAAGCGCCATTGCTTCGTAGGTCACGTTGGCGCGCAGCGACTACGTGACAGCGGCACCGCGCACAATGTCACGTAGCTTCGCAACGTGACCTACGGCAACCCCAAGCGGCAGTGCCTTCGTAGGTCACGTTGGCGCGCAGCGACTACGTGACGGCGGCGGTGCGAAGAATGTCACGTAGCTTCGCAACGTGACCTACGGCAAGCGCCATTGCTTCGTAGGTCACGTTGGCGCGCCAGCGTCTACGTGACAGCCGCGCCGCGAAGAGCGCAGCCGAGCGTTTGATACCTGAAGCGTCGGCCCGTTTTGCACCTCGGCGCAGTGGCTCGATAATAGTTGGGCTTCGAGGGTTCAGGAGTTGCTGGGATATGCGTAAAACCTTTTTCGTCCTCGTGCTGCTATTCAGCATCCCCGCCGCGGCGGAACGTCCATCGGGCGCGGCCGTGGCCACGGCCCATCCTCTCGCCACCGAGGCCGGACTGCGCATCCTCGCCGCAGGCGGCAATGCCTTCGACGCGGCGGTGGCGGTGAGCGCCGCCCTGGCGGTGGTCGAGCCGCAAAGCTCCGGGCTCGGCGGCGGCGGATTCTGGCTCATCCATCGCGCCGAGGACGGCTTCGAGACCATGATCGACGGGCGCGAGCGCGCCCCCGCCGCCGCACGGGCCGACATGTACCTGGATGACAAGGGTGAGGTGATCCCCGGCCGGTCCATGGACGGGCCGCTGGCCGCAGGCATCCCCGGCACCCCGGCGGCGCTGGCGCATCTGGCACAGAACTACGGACGGCTCGCCCTCGCCGAGTCGCTGGCGCCGGCCATCCACTACGCCCGCGAGGGCTTCCCTGTCACGCCGCTCTACCAGCGCCTGGCGCGCTTTCGCCTGGACGCCCTCAAGGCCTCGCCGGCCGCGGCGGGCATTTTCCTGCACGACGGCACGGTGCCGGAGGCAGGCCAGCGCATCCGCCAACCCGATCTGGCACGCACCCTGGAGGCGCTGGCGCGGTACGGCGCCGACGGCTTTTACCGCGGGCCGGTGGCGGAGCGGTTGGTCACGGCGGTGCGCGAGGCGGGCGGCATCTGGAGCCTCGAAGACCTGGCCGATTACCGGGTGGTGGAACGGGCGCCGCTCAGGGGGCGCTACCGCGGGCTGACGGTGACGGCGGCGCCGCCGCCCTCGTCCGGCGGCGTGGCGCTCATCACCATGCTCAACATCCTGGAGGGCTACGACCTGGCGACGCTCACGCCGGCCCGCCGCAACCATGTGATCATCGAGGCCATGCGGCGCGCCTATCGGGACCGCGCCCGGCACCTCGGCGATCCCGACCACGTGGAGGTGCCGACGCTGCAGCTCATCGACCCGGCCCATGCGGAACGGCTGCGCGCGAGCATCACCCTGGAGCGTTCCACGCCGTCAACGCCGCTCTCGGGCGCACCCGAGCCGGAAGGGACGGACACCACGCATTTTTCCATCCTGGACGGGGACGGCAATTACGTGGCCGCCACCCTCAGCATCAACTACCCGTTCGGGTCCGGCTTCGTGGCGGACGGCACCGGCGTGCTGCTCAACGATGAAATGGACGACTTCTCCGCGAAGCCCGGGGCGGCCAATGCCTACGGCCTGGTGGGCAGCGCCGCCAACGCCATCGCTCCCGGCAAGCGCATGCTCTCCAGCATGTCGCCCACCTTCGTCACAGGGCCGGACCGCGTGGCGGTGCTGGGAACACCCGGCGGCAGCCGCATCATCACCATGGTGTTGCTGGGGATCCTGGAGATCGCCGACGGGAACGACCCGCAGGCGTGGGTCGCCCGGCCACGCTTCCACCATCAGTATCTGCCGGACAAGGTGTTTGCCGAACCGGGCGCCTTCGACGGGTCGGTTGCCGCGGAACTGCGGCGGCTCGGCCACACGCTGGAGGTGGCATCGCAACCCTGGGGCAACATGCAGGCCCTGCTATGGGACAGGCAGACCGGCCGCGTGTCCGCCGCCAGCGATCCGCGCGGCGAGGGCATGAGTTTTCCCGGCGGCGCGGGCCTGCCCGTCCGCCAGCAAGTACCCGCCCTGAACGCCGCGCCGTGAACGCGCCCACCGCCCCTGTGCTGTCTCTTAGTCACATTTTTCGTTGCAGACAGCCTTCTTGCCCCCTCTCCCTCCGGGAGACGAGCGCATGGATGCGCTAGATAGAGCAACGCACGGAGCGGTTGCCGAGGGCTGGGGAGAGGGGCCAATCCAGGTGCGGCTATTGGTTTATTGATCCCCTCATCCTGTCCTTCTCCCGGAGGGAGAAGGGACGCAAGCTTCTGTCTCTCCTGGAACTGATGTGACTAAGAGACAGCCCGGAGGGAGAGGGAGTGTGCGGGGAAGATGTGACCAAAAGACAGCCCCGGTGGGAGGGGCCTCAGGCGTGAGGCTCGGTACGTCCTGGCCGCGCCCGACGGCAAAGCCTAGGGATGGCCGAGAAAATCGCGAGCGGAAGCTCGCTCCCACAGCTGACATCCGAACCCCAGCTCCCTCCGCGTTGAACCCTGTCTCAGGGCGAACTCGTCTCCACGCCGAAGGTCACGCGCTCGTCCTCTTCGAGACTGTCCAGGCTCAGGTCGCGGGTCTCCTGGGACAGCCACAGGGCGGTGAAGGTGAGCAGGCCCAGGAAGGCGAGGTAATACCCCACGTAACCGACGCCGAAGTCCTTGGCCAGCCACACGGCCGCGAAGGGCGTGAGCGCGGCGCCAAGGATGGACGACACGTTGTACGCGATGCCTGAACCGCTGTAGCGCACGTTGGTGGGAAAGAGCTCGGGCAGGATGGCCGACATGGGACCGAACGTGAGCCCCATGAGCATCATGCCCACGCACAGGAACAGCAGCATCAGGCCGAGGTTGGCGTGCTCGCCCGTGCCCATGTTTTCCGGTGAGAGGAACAGGCTGAAACTGAAACCGAACACGATGATGGCGGCGGTGATCACCAGCAGGAAGCTGCGCCGTCCGTACTTGTCCGCCAGCCATCCGGCCACGGGGATGGTGCCGGCGAAGAACAGCACGGCGACCAGCTGGAGCACGAGGAAATCGCGGTAGCTGATGCCGAGAAAACCCAGCTCCGTCTTGCCGATGGCGTAGGACAGGATCCAGGTGGTCATCAGGTAGAACACGCCGTAGGTGGCCACCATGATGAAGGTGCCGAGCACCAGTTCCTTGAGGTTGTTGCGGAACACCTCGGCCAGCGGCGTCTTGAGCTTTTCACCGCGCGCCACGGCGCGCGCAAACACCGGCGTCTCTTCCAGTTTGAAGCGTACGTACAGGCCCACGGCCACCATGGCGATGGACAGCAGGAACGGGATACGCCAGCCCCACACCAGGAAGTCGTGGTCGAGGCTGGCCACCGCCGAGTTGTAGTCGAACCAGCTGGTGAGCAACAGGAACGAGCCGTTGGCCAGGATGAAGCCGAACGGCGCGCCGAGCTGGGGCCACATGGCCGCCCAGGCGCGCTTGCCCTTCTCCGCATACTCGGTGGCCAGCAGCGCGGCGCCGGACCACTCGCCGCCCAGGCCGAGGCCCTGGCAGAAGCGCAGGATGGTCAGCATGAGCGGCGCCCACAGGCCGATCTGCATCACCGTGGGCAACAGGCCGATGAGGAAGGTGGCGATGCCCATGGTGAGCAGCGAGCCGATGAGCGTGGCCTTGCGTCCGAGGCGGTCGCCGAAATGGCCGAACAGCATGGAGCCCACAGGACGTGCGATGAAGGCCACCGCGAAGGTCGCCATGGAGGCGAGGAGTTCGGTGCCGGTCGCCGACTTGGGAAAGAACAGCAGCGGGAATACCGACACCGCCGCCGTGGCGTAGATGTAGAAGTCGAAGAACTCGATGGTGGTGCCGACCATGCTGGCCACGATGACGCGGCTGCGCGGCACCGCACGGACGTCGGCGGATTCGGTGATGGCGGTGGACAAGCGTTGCATCTCCCCTGAAGGGTGCCCGTGACCTCTGAACGGTGTTGGGCGGGCAGCGGTCCGGCGTGCAGCGGCCGGGCGCGCGGATGCGGGATTGTAACAGGGCGGACACGCTGCGGAACCCGGTGCGCGTTGATGCCGTCACCTGAACGCCGGCAAGGCGCCGGCCGGAGCCTTTCAGGTCCTGAAGCGTCCCACCAGGCCCTGGAGATGCTCGGCCAGCTCCGCCACCTGGCCGCTGGCGGTGGCGGTACGGGAGGAGCCGGCGGCGGTCTCCGCCACCACGGCGCCGATGTTGGCGATGTTGCGATCGATCTCCTCCGCCGCCGCGCTCTGTTCCTCGGCGGCGCTGGCGATCTGGGTGTTCAGGTCGTTGATGGAATCCACGGCCGCGACGATGGCGGCGAGCGACGCACTGGTGGCACTGGCGTGCTCGACGCCTGCCTGCGCCTCGGTACGGCTCTTGGCCATGGCCTTCACCGCGGCATCCACGCCCGCCTGGAGGCGCTGGATCATGGCCTGGATCTCCTGCGTGGAGGTCTGGGTGCGCGAGGCGAGGGTGCGCACCTCGTCCGCCACCACTGCAAAGCCGCGGCCCTGTTCGCCGGCGCGCGCGGCCTCGATGGCGGCATTGAGCGCCAACAGGTTGGTCTGTTCGGCAATGCCGCGGATCACCTCGAGCACGGTGTCGATATTCGCGCTCTCGCCGGCCAGGGTGTGGACCACCCCATCCGCATCTTCGATGCCCCTGGCCAGGCGGTCGATCACCGCCAGGGTCTGCTCCACCACCTGACGGCCCGTGCGCGCCTCGTCCTCGGCGGCTTGGGCGGCGGTGGCCGCATGGGCGGTGTTGGCGGCCACCTCGTGCACTGTCGCGGTCATCTGGTTCATGGCCGTGGCGACCTGGGCGATCTCCGCCTGTTCCCGCTCGGTCCCGCTGCTGGTCTGGCGCGTGATTACAGAGGTCTCCTCCGCCGCCGCGGCCAGCTGCGCCGTGGCGCCGGCGATCTCGCCCACGATGCCGCGGAAGTTCTCGGCCATGGTGTCGAAGCTGCGCGTGATGCGGCCGATCTCGTCCTGTGCGGCCGTGGCGCCGCCCGCAGCGATGCGTGCCGTGAGATCGCCCGCGGCCAAACGATCTGCCACCGTGGCCATGCGCCCCAGGGGCAGGCTGACCCAACGGCGCAGGCTCCAGAGCACCACCACGGCAACCATCGCCAGCAGGCCGGCGCCCGCCACCGATACCACGCGCTGCGCCGTCACCGCCCCCTGCAACAGTTCCGCGCGGCTGCCGACCGTGCCGACCACCCAGGACCATGCAGGGAACGGCGCGTAATCGACCAGCAGCTCGTCATCGGTCCCGAAGGCGGCCTGCGCCGCGGCGGCATCCAGGCGCAGGGCGCCGCGCCCGCTGGCGAGCATGTCCTCGAACACGCGGCGTGCCGCGACGTCCTCCCCCTTCAACGCGTTTTCGCCCTGCCGCGCCGGATGCACCAGCAAGGTACCCCGCGCGGAGCTTTGCGAGGCGTCGAGCACGAAGGCGTGTCCCTGCGTGCCCACGCGCAGCGCGCCGATCTTCGCGGTCAGCGCCTTGAGGCCCTCGGTGAAGTCCACGCCGATGAACAGGATGCCGATCACCTGCCCATCGGCCGCGCGGATGGGGTTGTATTCGGTCATGTAATCGCGCCCGAACAGCCGCGCCTTGCCGGTGTAAGCCTCGCCGGCGAGCACCTTGGCATAGCCCGGATGGGCGCGATCGAGGAGCGTGCCCCAGGCGCGCTCGCCGTCCTGCTTCTTCAGGGAGGTGGTGATGCGGACGAAGTCGTCGCCGTCGCGGACGAACACGGTCGCCACGGCGCCCGTGATGGCCGTGAAGCGGTCCACGGCTGCCAGGTTCAGGTTGACGGTGTCGGTGCCGTTGCCGAGCAGTGGCGTGGCGCGGCCGCCGACCATCACCTGGCGGTCCGGCGCCAGGAAGAACGCCTCGGGGTAGGAGGCCGCGAACACGCCGGCCAGTTGGCCGACCATCTGGCGCAGGCTGCCGTCGTAGGAGCTGGCCATGTCCACCACCAGCGCGTTGTAGCGCTGGAGCGCCGCACGCTCGGTCTGTTCCATGGTCCTCGACAGGCTGCTGCTGAGCACCAGGACGGTCGCGAGCAACACCGCGGCCATGGCGCCGATCACCACCACGGCGACGCGCACCGAGACGGAAGAATCCTGAAACCTCATCCAGCGCACCTTTTCCAGAGTCCGTCCCCTCAACGAGGTTGTTGAAGGTTGCGGAGGAGATTATCGCGTCCGGTGACCCAGCCCAAATCCAGCAATCCCCTAATGTCGGCGGCATGGCGGAGCGAACGCACACGACGCCACGGGCATGTGCCCGCCGCCTCGCTAACCCTCATTGCGCCCGAGCAACCAGCCATCACCGATCCGCCGCGGAGGAGCCTGGTTGACCCACTCTCAGGCGACTTCCCGCACCGGTGCGCTGTCCGGCACCAGCCCGCTGCGCAAGGTGTCGTATTCGCGCTCGCGGATCTGCTCCATGCAGGCGTTGACCATCTCGGGAGGATTACCCAGTTGGCGCAGCACATGCCCGGCCAGTTGCAGGCTCGCTTCAAGGGTCTCCGGCACCACCGCGTCGGCGCCCGCGGCACGCAGTTCGTCGGAGTGGGCGTTGTCGCGGGCCCGCACCAGGATGCGCAGGTTCGGCCAGAGCTGCCGGGCAGCAGCGACGGTATGGGCGGCGGCCGTGGCATCGTCCATGGTCACCAGCATCACCGACGCCCGCTCGGCCCCTGCCCGGCGCAACACGTCGGCACGCGCTGCGTTGCCGTAATAGACGGGCTCGCCCGCCTGGCGGCAGCGGCTCACGCGGGCGGCATCGAGGTCGAGCGCCACGTAGGGCACCGCCTGCGCACGCAGCACCGCGGCCACCGTCTGGCCGACCCGGCCATAGCCGGCGAGCACCACATGGCCCTGCAAGTCATCGACTTCGCCGGCATGGGCCTCGATGCCGGCCTCCGCCGGCTGCATGGCGCGCCCGACCCGCCCGGCGATCGCGGCGAGCAACGGCGTGAGCGCCATGGAAATACCGGCCACGATGACCATGAACTGGCCGGTCCGCTCGGGCATGATCCCGTAGACCAGCGTCGCCTGACCGATCACCACGAAGGCGAACTCACCGGCCTGGCCGAGGAACAGGCCGGTGCGCGCCGCATCGTGCCTCGGCAGGCCGAACAGGCCGCCCAGCACAAACACCACGGCGCTCTTGAGCAGGATGAGTCCGATCACCGACAGGCCCACCCACAGGATCTCGTCGGCGATCATCCGGAAGTCGAGGCTCATGCCCACACTCATGAAGAACAGGCCGAGCAACAGCCCCTTGAACGGCTCGATCTCGCTTTCCACCTGGTGACGGAACTCGGTCTCGGCCATCAGCAGCCCGGCCAGGAAGGCACCGAGGGCCATGGACAGGCCCGCGTATCCGGTGCCCAGCGAGGTGGCGAGGATGGCCAGCAGGGTCATGGCGGTGAACACGTCCACGCTGCGGGTCTTGGCCACGGTGCGAAACAGGTAGCGCAGCACATAACGGCCGACCACGATGATCACCGCCACCGCCACCACCGCGCGCAGCAGGGACATGACCACCTCGCCCCACACATTGCCGTCTTTGGCGCCGAAGGCGGCGAGGAGGATGAGGATGGGGACCACCGCGAGGTCCTGGAACAACAGCACGGCGAAACTGGCGCGACCGTGCGCAGCACCGATCTCGCCGCGCTCGTTCAACAGCTGCATGACCATCGCGGTGGAAGAAAGCGCAAAGCACAGGCCGATGATGATCGACGCCTCGAGGCTGTTGCCCCAGGCGAAGGCCACCACGCCGATGGGCAGGGTCGTCACCAGCACCTGGGCCGTGCCCAGACCGAAGATGAGGCCGCTGAAGGCCTTGAGACGATCGAACGACAACTCCAGGCCGATCATGAACAACAAAAAGATCACGCCCAGTTCGGCGAAGTGCTGCACGCCGTGGACGTCGGACACCACGGACAGGCCATGGGGTCCGATCACGGCACCCACCGCCAGATAACCAAGGATCGGGCTCACCTTGAGGGCGCGCGCCAGCGGCACGATGAGCACCACCGTGAGCAGGAAGGCCACGGTCTCATGCAGATAGGGGATCAAGTTCTGGTCCTTACGGGATTCAATGATGAGTGCCGGACGCGGCACGATTCACGCGTTGCTCATCAACCGGCCGCCACCGGCGAGACGAACCCCGGCGGTTTGATCGCCAGCAGCGAGGAATGCAGGCGGCCCATGACGGTCTCGGCGGTATTGCCGATGAAAAATCCCGGAACGCCGCTGCGGGCAACCGTGCCCATGACCACCACCTCCGCGTCCAACTCGTCCGCCAGGGCGGGGATCACATCGCCTGCCGCGCCACGGCGCAGGTGCACGTTGGGGTGCGCAAACTCAAGGGTCTTCTCGCCGAACCACCGCTCACACTCGCTGAGCAAGGTCGTCATCTGCGCCTCGTGCCAACGCCGCTCGCGCTCGACGTATTCGTTCACCTGCGGCCCGGAGGCCTCGCTGCCCCAGGTACGCAGCATGCCTTCGGCGAAGGCATCCCACACATGGCACACGTGCAGCTCCGCAAAATTGGCGAGGGCCACCACGGCGGCCGTTTCCATAATCGCCCGGTTCAGGGCCGGATCGGGCGGTGAGGCCGACTCCGCCGGGCCGAAGTCCACGGCGGCGAGCACGCGCCGGGGGCGCTTGGCCTCCGCGGACTGCATGATCCACAGCGGCACCGGGCACTTGCGCAGCAGGTGCATATCGGCACTGCCGAGGATGCGCTGGGCGAGTGCCACGCCGCGCTTCGGCGGCTTGATCACCAGGTCGTGCCCCCCGCTCACCGCCTCGCGGATGATTTCGAGGAAGGCCGTGCCGTGCAGGAGTTTCGTCGCCAGCGGTACGCGGCCTTCCGCCGTCGACGCCAGCTCATCGAGCCATGCCTGCGCGGCAGGCTGCACCGATGCATTCCACGGCGCGGCCACGTCCTCCAGGACCAGGGCGACGGTGAGCGCGGCCTGTTGGTTTTCGGCAAATTCGACGGCCTTGCGGAACACGCCCGGCTCGGCATCGGGCTCCGCCACGAAGAGAATGGTCTTGAAGGGTTTCATTGTTTTTTCCGGGGCTTGCCGCCCCAAGGGGGATTACAGTCTCACCATGACCCGCGCCTCTCGACCCGGGTTGTGTCTCAGCGGGCGTGCAGCAACGCCGCCTGTTCCTCCACGCGCCGATTCAACGCCGACTGCACCTCGCGCGCCGCTTCCAGGGTCTGCTGAATCCGTGCGGGCGAATAGGCGTCGGCGACATCCGTCGGCGGGGAGGCGGCGCTGTGCGCGGTGGTGACGACATCCGCGCGGGCCGGGTCGATGCCCTGGAGCCGATTCGCACCCGGGTCGATGCTGACCGTCTCGAACGGAACACCGTTGTCAGGCGGGCTGCCGCCAAACTGCCATGCCCCGGCGGCGTCGCGCCATTTGTACACCGTCACCGGTGCCTGCGCCGCCTGGTCGGTGTCTGCCGCGGGCAGGCGGATGTCCGGCAGGGCCGGCCAGCGGAGCTGGCGATAGTCGAGCAAAGGCCGGCCGTCTTTCCACGGCAGGACGAAAGGCACCACTGCGGCAAGCACAAGAACGCCAAGCAGCACAGGGCCAAGCGCACGCTTCATCGTCAGTCCTTTTGGTTACGCAACGTCCGGCCCACAAGTGGGCCGGACGACAGCCCCGTATTCGAAACGGCGGCGCAGCAAAACGCAAGCCCTGCCAAGCAGCTCCGGCGTTGACATGGCGCGGTTTTCATCTAGTCGTTTCACACAAGCCCTTCACCTTGAACCAAGGAGCCCCCATGGCAGAAGCACCGCCGGGATGTGCCCGCGTGTCCGGCTCGACCATCGGTGAACCCGCGCCGGAATCCGTCCCTTCCACCCCCGCCAGCAAAGAGGTCACGAGAATGACTGCACGTGTCGGAACCAACGCACCGGACTTCGCTGCACCGGCATACTACCGCGGCAACTTTACGCAGGTGAAACTGTCCGACTTCGTCGGCAAGTGGGTGATGCTGTGTTTCTATCCCGGTGACTTCACCTTCGTTTGAGCAACGGAACTGTCGGCGGTCGCCGCGAATTATCCAACGTTGCAGAACCTCGGCGTCGAAGTCATCTCGGTGAGCGTGGACAGCCATTTCGTCCACAAGATGTGGAACGACCACGAACTGACCAGGATGGTGGACGGCGGTGTGCCCTTCCACATGGCCGGGGATCAGGCCGGCAACGTGGGCCGCGCCTACGGCGTGTGGGATGAAACCCAGGGCATCGAGTTGCGCGGGCGTTTCATCATCGATCCGGACGGCATCATCCAGGCCATGGAGGTGCTCACGCCGCCGGTCGGGCGCAAGCTCGCGGAAACCATTCGCCAGATCCAGGCCTACCAGCACGTGCGCGCCAGCCAGGGCCACGAGGCCACGCCGGCGGGCTGGGTGCCGGGCAAACCGACCCTCAAACCAGGTCCCGACCTGGTCGGCAAGGTCTGGGAGGTGTGGAAACCTTCCATGGAGTAACCGCACGGTTGTGGCGCGTTGGGAGAAAAATCACGCGTTCGTGGATTCCCAATCCGCGTCCCTTCTGGCAGTGTCCTTCCCGTCGACCCGTGCCTGAGCGCGCTACGCGCTCAGGCACATGAACGCCCGCCGTGTAGGACGGCGTCTGCACGTACCGATGAATGACCGTCTCCACCCTCAGGACCTGCCGCCCACCCCGCGGTTGATACGGGAATACCGCACCATCGAGAGCATGCTGCGAATCTGGTGCGCGGCCAAACACGCCCCGACCGCGGGCCACGGCGGACTCTGCGGCCCATGCGCCGAACTGCTTGCCTACGCCGGGCAGCGATTGGCCCGGTGCCCCTACGGCGAGCAAAAGCCCACCTGCGTGAAGTGCCCGATACACTGCTACCGGCGTGCGCAGAAGGAACAGGTGCGTGCGGTGATGCGTTACGCCGGACCGCGCATGCTCTGGCACCATCCCTGGCAGGCTTTGTTGCACATGCTGGACAAGCTGCGGTCCGTGGAAGACCCGCGCAGCCTGCAAGGGCGGCGACGCCGAGTTAAGGAATGAACGTGCGCCGCGCGCCGTCAGCGCGCGGCGATATCGCCCACGCGGAGATCGTGACTGTCGCCTTCGCCCAGGATACGCACCACCGCCTGTCGCGGGCTCACCGACTCCACGGTAACCGTGGCAAACGGGTGTGCACCGATGCGTCGGTCCATGGCATCGCGGAACTCGGGCCGGTGCACGGTGAACTGATCACCGATGCCGATGCCGCTCTCCGCGCCCTCGTCCAGCACGGCCTGACCATGGCGGGTGGCGACCACGCGGGCCGCGAACGGCTGGCAGCCCAACGCCCGGCGGATGTCTGCGCTGGCACGGCCCACGAATCGTTGCACGGCCGGCGCCACCACCTGGCGCACGCGCCACGGCGAGTCTCCCGGGGACTGCGACAGCGGCTGCGTATCACGATAGACCCAGCGCGACAGCAGGTTTCCCCCCAGGGCGTCGTAGACGAACATGCGCGCCTCCAGGTGCAGCATGGGCGCGCCATCCGGTAGCCAGCGCGCCAGGCCGGTGCCGGCCGTGATCTCCATGCGATCGATCACCCCGGTGACGACGAACTGTACGCCCTCGTCCGCGCCGAGCTGCGCCACCGCGTCATGGCCGTCATGGGCGGTGGTGTGCGGCGCCCGCTCCAGGTCCCTGAACACCCGGGTGGCGCTACGATCGACGCCGAGGAATCGGCCGTCGTGCTCCAGTCGCATCAACACTTCGCGCGGGATCTCCCGGGCCAGGCGCAGGAATTCCGCGTGCTGGGGTCGGCGCAATGCAATCTCCGCCACGGCCACGGTCTTGCGCAGGCCGAGCCGTTCACAGCCGCCTTCCTCGCGGGGGGCGACGCGCATGCGCACGTGCATGATGCCGTCCTGCTGCCATTCGTCGACTACGGTCGCGCCCGACACATCCAGCTCGCTCTCCACCCGCAGGTTATCCCAGGGACGTCCGTCGCTGCCCATGGTGCTCACGGACTGCACGCGCAGTCCTCCGCCCAAGGAAGCGGTTTGCAGCGCATCCTCGATGGCGTGGCGGCGGGCCGCGTTGGGCGGAAGGTCACCGACCACGGCGCGCCCCTCGACGAACATGTCTGCGGCGACGCCGTGCACGTGCGCGCACAGTAACAGCACCAGCAACCGTCGCGCCAGCATGCCTGCCCCCATGATGCGTGCCCGCATCGTCAAGGCGTCACGTAGTAGACGGTGCGCGGCGCGGGGAAGCATGCTGCCTCACCCTGAGTAACGGTATCGAGCGCAACGTCCGTGCGTGCGCACGCCCTGTCCCAGCGCGAGGTTTGCACATAAGGCGCGTTGCAGGTGGCCAGCGCGGGACGCTGGGCACAGGCATAGAAACCGGGACTCAGAGTGAGCTCGACGGTGGTCTGAAAAGTCTCGGAGTCTGTAGGAGCGACGCTCACGACCTTGGCACCACGGATGAAGGTGTTCAGGTAGGTGTAGAAGATGTCGTTGCGCATGGCCATCGCGCCGACCGTGCTCTGGCCGTTCAGTTCGAGCCCATGCACGTGCTCCACCAGATTGCGGATGGCATCGAGTTTGGAGGCGCGCATGGCCAACAGGCGCTGCTGCGCCGCTGAGAGCGTCGGGTCCTTGTTCACGGTGCCATAGCCGATGGCACGGATGGTGGTCTTCGGCATGTCCGTCTCCAGGACGACACGGGCACAACCCGATAGGACCGTGGTGAGAACAAGAGTCGCCAGCGCGCCGGCCAGCATTCCAGATTTCTTCATTCGCCTTTTTATTCCGTCGTTTCGCAGGGGTGCAAATCGGCACCCGAATACGCATCTTTACCCACGAAGCGGCGTTCACGGACGAACGAGCCCAACTTTAGGAACACTTCCTAACGGCGCGGAGATCAGTCTCGTGGGGGCGGGCGATTCCATCACGAGCGAGGGGTCCGCGGCGCGCATCAAATCCCGCTTGCCCACACCCTTCCGAATGTTTTTAATGGCAAGGCACTCCACCAGGTGTCTGGATGGAATGTGCGGCTCGACTAGCAGGACTAACAACAAGACAGAGGAGAGTTCAAGTGTCAGAAACCGCAATCGAATCGACAGCCTCCACCGAGGGCACGGCCAAGCTGGTTTACATCCTGTATCTTGCAGGGATCGTGATAGGCATCACCGGCATCGTGGGCGTGGTGATGGCTTACATCAATCGTGACGAGGCGCCGGAGTGGTTGAAGAGCCACTATCAGTTTCAGATTCGCACCTTCTGGATCGGCTTCCTGTACATGTTTATCGGTGGGCTGCTTTCGATCGTATTGATCGGCTATTTGGTCTTACTGTTCTGGGTAGTGTGGCTGATCGTGCGGAGTGTCAAGGGCATGCAGTATTTGGATCGCAAGCAGGCACATCCGAACCCCACTGGTTGGATGTTCTCCTAATCATTCATCCGCTGATATTTGGGGCCGATTACGACTCAGCGCAACGGCCCCAAATATCGATACGGCACCGGCCTGGCTTTCGTGGCCGTGGCCGTTACCGTTCCATGCCGAAGCTCTGGCACCAACCGCCGTAAACAACTGCTCTGAACCAGGAGACACCTGGATTAACTTTCGCCAAGACGCGGAGAACGCCAAGCCTGAACAGAAGCAGTATTTCCCAGTACTTTCTCTCGGCCTGTTCTTTGCGATCTTGCGTATTTGCAAGATGGCACGTGTTTCAAGAATCGGAACAGCTATTTACGCGTCAGCGCGTGGCTCATCGCGAATCCCAGGCTTGAGGGGCCGTCACACTCACCAGGTGAGCATGCCGCCAATGATCAGTGCATTGGCCAGGTCCACGAGGAATCCGCACACCAGCGGCACCACGATGAACGCGTGATGCGCCGCGCCGAAGCGCTGCGTGACCGCGCTCATGTTGACCACCGCGGTCGCGGTCGAGCCCAGGGAGATGCCGCTGAAGCCCGCCGAAACGACCGCCGCTTCATAGTCGCCGCCCATGCCCCTGAAGACCACGAAGGACGCATAGGCGATGGCCAGCAGGATCTGCACCGCCAACACCGCAACCACAAAGGTGAACACACCTTCCAGGGACCACAGTTGCATGCCCATGAGCGCCATGGTGAGGAACAGGCCCAGGGTGATGTCGGAGATCAACGCCAGCCCCTTGAGGGTGCCGGGCCAGGCCTCGATGACGTCACGGCCTGTCAGCAGCGGCAGGTTGCGGATCAGCACGCCGGCCATCAAACAACTGACGAAGGTCGGGAGGGTGATCGGCGCGTCCTTGAACAGCTGGTCCATGGCAAGACCGAGGATCAGCGCGCAATTGAGCAGAAAAAGTGCGCGCAAGACATAAAAATAATTGAATCGGGTGGAACGCTCGTCCATGGTGCCGACGGCCAAGCGGAAATCGCCCGACGGAGTGATTTGGTGACGCCGCATCAGCCACGCCGCCGTAGGCCCGCCGATGACGCAGGCCGCGAACAGGCCGACGGTGTTGGCAGCGATGCCAAGCTCCGAGGCGTTGAGTACGTTGTGTTGTTCCAAGAAGATGGGCGACCATGCCATGGTGGTGCCGATGCCGCCGGTCAGCGATACTGAGCCCACCAGTAATCCGGTTTTTGGGTCCATTCCGAACGCGTCAGCAACCGCCATTCCGGTCAGGTTCTGGAGCACGATGAAGGCGCTGGCAAGGAGGCCCAACACGACTAACGGACGTCCGCCTTTGAGCAAGGTGCGTACTTCGGCCCTCAGGCCGATGGCGGCGAAGAAGTACAGCAACAACGTATTCCGGGAATCGAGCGAGAACTCGACGCGCAAGTCAAGCGCATAGTAGGCAATGGCCACGACCGCTGCACTCAAGGCGCCGCCCAATAGAGGTTCGGGAATCGAGTAGCGGCGGAGCAGTTCATAACGCTGCGTAAGGAATTTCCCCATAAGCAGCAGCATGATCGCGATCGTGGAGGACCAGAGGGCGTCTACGTGAATGGTCAGCAAGGCTCTGCGCTTTCCTGTCATCGGTGTCCCACACGATTATGAGCACCGTAAAAAGGTGCGCTATTTTGCCAGCTTGCACGTGGAATTGAACCCTGCGCCACGTGCTTTACGATATTTTCGGTAGCCTGCTCCTGCTCGTCCGTCGGCCGCCTCCTTGGCCAGACTCACGCCAAACTTTTTGCGTTCCCCCAAACAATCGCGTCATTATCACTTCCCAGCGTTCCAACCAAGGCGAGCCGGTTACCGCGCGTTTTGTGCGTGTTTGCCGAAGTCACTCGCCCCTTGCGTGCTGTTAGGCATGCACGCCACGAACGCCTTTCTTCAAGAGGAAGCATGAATGCATTTCATCTTCAGTCCCGGCATAAGCCTGCTGAACCGGCTGCGCTATCCGCACAAGTTCTTGCTCATCGGCATCGTCTTTCTCATCCCGCTGGTGGTCATGGGCTACTTCCTGGTGGCCGAGGTCGACCAGCGGATCCGCTTCATGGAACAGGAGCGGCTCGGTGTAGAAATGATCGCCAAACTGCGCCAGCCCATGGCCGACATTCAGCAACACCGCGGCATGAGCTACGCATTTCTCAATGGTGAGGATGGCTTCCGCGAACGCATGCAGGAGCGCCAAGCCGCTATCGATGCCCAATTCGCGACGTTGCGTGCCGCCGATGAACGCCTGGGGCCTGCGTTGAAGACCGCTGGCAAACTGGCATCGCTGCAACGGTCGTGGACCAGCCTCAAGCAGGAGGTGTACGGCTACGCCCCCGCGCAGAGTTTCGAGCGTCACACGGCGCTCATCGAGGGCCTGCGCGAATTCATGATCCATCTTGCCGACACGTCCAATTTGATCCTCGACCCGGAACTGGACAGCTATTACATGATGGACCTGATGGTGCAACGGCTGCCGGCGCTCGCGGAAGGCATGGGGCAGTCGCGAGCCATCGCGTCCGGGGTGGCCGCACACGGCAGTTTTACGCCGCAAACCTGGGCGCAGCTTGCGATTCGGGTGGACCGCATCCGGGAAGCCAACCAGGCATTGGGCCACAACCTGGCCGCCATCGTGCGCGCCAACCCGAACCAGGGCGCACGCCTGCAACAGCCCGGCACTCAGGCATCAGAGACCGTGGATGGCTATCTCGACCTGCTCAACCGCATGATGGCCAAGGATGAAGTGTCGACCAGTGCCACCGACATCTACGACCGGAGCACCCGCGCCATCGATGCGGTGTTCGAGTTTTTCGACGTCATCGTCCCAACCCTCGACCAGGTACTTGAGCAGCGCATTGCGGAATACGCGGCCATCAAGCGCATCACCATGGGCGTGATGTTAGTGGTGCTGCTCACGCTGGCCTATCTCTTCACATGTTTCTACCGCGCGGTGCTGGGTTCCATCGCCGAGCTGAATAACGCCATCGGTCGCATCGCGGCCGGTGATCTGACAGTGCAAATCTCCATGCAGGCCCGCGATGAAATCCGTCTCATCGCCGAGCAGGTCAACGCCATGAGTAACCGTTTCCACGAGCTCGTGAGCAAGGTGCTGCGCTCCACCCATCAAGTGGCAACGGCCGCGGAAGAGCTTTCTGCCGTAAGCGAGCAAACCAATCAAGGGATCAGGGAACAGCTGTCACAGACCGATCAGGTAGCCACCGCCGTCAACGAAATGAGCGCCACGGTACAGGAGGTTGCACGCAGCGCAGCTTCCACATCCGATGCCACGCGCAGTGCCCAGGAGGAGTCCCACACTGGCCACCGCGTTGTTCAGGACACGGTTCGTACGATCAATACGCTTGCTGAAGATATACGTGGAACGGCCGTCTCGGTGCGCAAGCTTGGTGCCGATAGCGAAAACATCGGCAAGGTGCTGGACGTGATCCGCGCAGTTGCCGAACAAACCAACCTGCTTGCCTTGAATGCCGCCATCGAAGCCGCACGCGCGGGCGAACAGGGCCGCGGCTTTGCCGTGGTCGCCGACGAAGTCCGTACTCTGGCGGGACGTACCCAGCAGTCGACGCAGGAAATACAGTCGATCATTGCAAGCCTGCAGAACGGTGCACGCCAGGCAGTGCAAGCCATGGAAGCTAGCGAGACGCGAACCGATGAAGGCGTATCCATGGCTGCTCGTGCCGGCGATGCCCTGGAAGCCATCACCCGTTCGGTGACGACCATCGCCGACATGAGTGCCCAGATCGCCAGCGCCGCGGAAGAGCAAACCGTCGTGGCGGAGGAAATCAATCGGAACATTCTTCAGATAGCCCAGGTTTCGGACCAGAACGCCGCGGCATCGACACAAACCGCGTCCTCCAGCACCGAACTCGCGCGTCTCGCCGAGGAACTCAACGGGATGGTAGCGGTGTTCCGCGTGTAGAGGTAACGCGCGGGCGTGAGTTTTCGATGAACCGTGCGGTACTCGCCCTCCTGACGATGAGCCCCACGGCAATTCGCCCAGAGGCGGGGCGCCTACGGCCCGCCAGACAGCAACGCGAGACCGGCACCTCGCCGGTCTCGCCGTATCCATTTCCCGGCCCACCGACTAGTCTGATGTTCGATGGAACGCGCGGCGGAACAATGGCCGGAACTCCCCCTCGAAGCGTGGCGAGATACCTATGCCACGCTGCATCTCTGGACACAGATCGTCGGGAAGATCCGGCTGAAATACACTCCATGGATGAATCATTCATGGCATGTGGCCTTGTACGTCACAACGCGCGGCCTCACCACCACACCCGTTCCGTACGGGGCACGCAGCTTCTCCATCGATTTTGACTTCATAGAACACCGGCTGCTCATCCAGGTAAGCGATGGGGCGTCTCGTGCACTGCCGCTGCGCCCCCAATCCGTGGCCGCGTTTTACCAGGCGGTACTCGATATCCTTGCCGACCTTGGACTCCCGGTTTCGATTTACGGCCGCCCCAACGAACTGGAGCCGGCGATTCCCTTTGCCGAAGACCACGGGCACGCCACCTACGACCCAGCCTGTGCGCGACGAGCTTGGCAAGTGCTGGTACAAATGGCGCGCGTATTCCAGGCCTTCCGCACAGGTTTTATCGGCAAGTGCAGCCCGGTGCACTTTTTCTGGGGAAGCTTCGACCTCGCCGTCACCCGTTTCTCCGGGCGTCGCGCGCCGCTGCACCCGGGGGGCATTCCCCATTTGCCGGATCGGGTGGTGCAGGAGGCTTATTCCCATGAAGTAAGCAGTTGTGGCTTCTGGCCGGGGGGCGGTCCCCACCCGTACCCACTCATCTACAGCTATGCCTACCCGGAGCCGGACGGGTTTCAGTCCGCGCCCCTGCGCCCCGACGGTGCCTTCTACAGCACCCCACTACGGGAATTCATCCTCCCCTACGATGTGGTTCGGCAAGCCGACTCGCCCGATCATCTGCTGTTGGACTTCCTGAAGAGCACGTATGAGGCCGCTGTAACCTGCGGCAAGTGGGACCGCGCTGGACTTGAGCGTGTGCAATAACGGTCAGACGCGTGAGCCGACAGACAATTCACACGCCCGCCGTCGGTGTTTCGTCGTGCCCTGCGCAGGTAGACTGGCCCGAAGTTACCTGGAACCCATCACATGGCCGCGCCAACGATACTTACTTTCGCAGCGACGCTCGCCTTCCCACGCCTTGCCGGGCTCTATGCGCGACTTGGCCTCGAGGAAATCGCCGTGGACTCACTGCGCCAAGCCCTCGCCGCCGTGAAACGGAGGCCGCCCGATTTCATCCTTGCAGAGTTTGTTTATGCCTGGGGTAACAATTACGCCAGTTGCCACATCGGCAACCTGGACTCGTTGCTCGCCGGCCTGCCCAAATACGCCCCCCGAACCCGGGTGATCGTGCTGGCGCGAAAAAGCGAGATGGAGCACGCGCAACGCCTTGGTGAGCTATACCCACTCCACGGCATCACGGCGCTCCCTGCGGCAGAGGAGGACATCGAAGTCCTGCTAAACGACGAACTTCGCGGGACCGCGTGAAGCGGCGCCGATTTGCCGGGTATCGCGGCCAAAAGCCCCCTCAGCGGAACCGATGGCTACGCGAAAGGCGCGTTCTCTCTCCGCCCGCGAAGGAACCAACCATCCTCTCGCGTAAATCCGGTGTCCGGAAAGGGCCCCATGGAACCAAGACGCGCGCACCTTGCCCCTTGCCCCGCTCGTTTTTTAAAACATGCTCCGAAGGTGAGACGTGCCCCTCAAGTTTTTCCACCGATAGCCGCTAACCGTCAAAAGGGCAGTCCGATCCTGCGAGGAACCCGCCATGCATATCCGCCACGCCAACGTCGCCATGGCGGCGCAGCACACGGTGAGCGAAAGGTACGAGCGACGCGAGTCGCTCACTATCTGGCGCGGTGCACGCACCCCGTCGGGCAACGGTGAGCCAGTCGCGGCCTCCACCCCTACACGCGCCCTGCAACCCCCATCGGCGCAAGCGCACGGTGACGGGAAGCCGGAGCCGATGCACCGCCTGGAATCCAATCTACTCAAATTGCTCGTCGAACGCCTGACTGGTCGGCCTATCAGACTATTCTCTTCGGAAGCACTATCGGAGGCCCGCCGATATGCCGAAAGTATGTCGCAACAGGCCGTTACCAGCGGACCGACCCAAGCGGGTTGGGGACTGATTTACGACTATCACGAGTCCCAATATCAAGGTGAGTTTACCGAGTTCGCTGCCACCGGCATTATCGAGACGACCGATGGCCAGCGCATCGAAATCGCCATCGAGCTGCGCATGAGTCGCGAGTACCTGAGCCAAACCGGGCTAAGCGTCCGCGCGGGCGAGGCGCTCAAGGATCCGCTCGTCATCAACTTCGACGGCACCGCAGCCGAACTCACCCAGTCGCGGTTTGCCTTCGACCTCGATGCCGACGGCCGCGAAGAACAGGTCGCATTTGTTGGCCCCAATAGCGGTTTTCTCGCCCTGGACCGCAACGAAGATGGCGTTATCAACGATGGTCGCGAACTGTTTGGGCCCGAAACCGGCGATGGCTACGTGGAACTCGCCCGCTACGATAACGATGGCAACGGGTGGATTGACGAAGCCGATCCTGTTTATCGACAGTTGCGGATCTGGAGCCGGAACGCGGCGGGCGAGACGTATTTGGAGAGATTGGAGCAGCGCAATGTCGGTGCCATTTACCTCGGCCAGATCGCCACGCCGTTTATGTTGACGGATACCGACAACCAACTCCTGGGTACCGTGCGCGCCACCGGCCTTTACCTCCAGGACAGCGGCGCTGCCGGGACCGTCCAACAAATCGATTTGGTCGTTTGATCGCAGGGAGCACTTCCACCTCGTTCCTGTCGCGTTTGCTGGAATCTTGGCAGCTTGTGAAATGAGATATATTTCAGCCTCGGAACAGCTATTTAGGTGGTGAAGCTTCAGCTACTGCGATCGTGCCCTGCCTCCCTTCCAGCACGCGACTAAAAGGGCACCCTCTCGTCACCAAACCGCCACGAATCTCATTACCCCTGCATCGTTTTCCGCGGTACCGGGCGACCGCACCCCTTCCCTTCGAACCCCAGCCCCTGTTACTGGGTATACTGTCCCCGGATAGTCGTTCGGCTGGAAGTACGCGTGAAAATCACCGATCACACGCATCGATATTTTCCAACTTCCTTAGCATCCGCCACCGATCTTGCTCCACACCCGCTGAGGAGACATGCCATGCAGATTACCGTGCCCGTGGAAGAGTTCACGACCCCGGACCCGATCACCGTTACAGAAGACATGCCAATCGACGATTTAAGGCGCTTGATGGAGAATCATGGCATCCGCCACCTCCCCGTTGTCCGTGGTACTGCCGTAGCGGGTGTGATCAGCGACCGCGATGTACGCCTGTTCTCCGGTTTGACTGCCGCGGAAAAACTTCAGTTACGGGCCGCCGATATCATGGCGGACGATCCTCTCACCGTAAGCGCCAGCACGCCGCTGGATGAAGTGGCCTATGCCATGTCCCAAAACAAGGTTGGCAGTGTCATCGTCAACGATGAAGACGGCCAGTTCCTGGGCATCTTTACCGCTACCGACGCCTTGAACGCACTGATAGAGATCTTCCGCGGAGAAGCCGAATAACGGACGCGATGCAGAACAATCGGCATGAATCCTGGCCTTCGCCGAGTGCCGTGAAACACTAAGGTTCGATGGTTGAGGACAGAGCCTGAGAAATCGGCACCCGCAGTCTCCTCAGACCTTGAAACTATTCACCAAGTCCTGAAGCCCGGTGGCGAGGCGGGCGAGACTGTCGGCGGCCTGGGACATCTGCTCGGAGCTCGAAGCGGTGTCGCCGCCGATCTGGCGGATGTTGCTGATGTTCCGGTTGATTTCCTCTGCCACGGCGCTTTGCTGCTCTGCCGCCGTGGCAATGTGGGTGCTCATGTCGGAAACCACGGTCATCTGTTCGGTGATGGCGTCCAGGATGCGCCCATTGGAGTGGGCATGACCGACGGTGCTGTCGGCGCGCTGTCGGCTCACGGCCATGACGGTCGTGGCCTGTTCCGCCTTGCCCTGCAAGCGCTCGATCATCACCTGGATTTCGCGCGTCGATTCCTGGGTACGATTGGCCAGCACACGCACCTCATCGGCCACCACTGCAAAACCGCGCCCGTGCTCTCCGGCGCGCGCCGCCTCGATGGCGGCATTGAGTGCCAGCAGGTTGGTTTGCTCGGCGATACCGCGGATCACGTCCACCACGGAACCAATGTTGTCGGACTCCTCGGCCAGCGCGGCGATGGTCGCGGAGGCCTCTGCGAGGTCCTGTGCCAGGCTGCCGATGGCCTCGACCGTCTTGTGCACAGAATCCTTTCCTTCGTGGGTCTGTCGGTCGGCGGTCTGGGCGGTGTTGGCGGCCTCCGCAGTGCGGGCGGCAACCTCATCGATAGTCGTGGCCATTTCGTGGACGGCCGTGGCCACCAGGTCGGTTTCCTGCTGCTGGCGCTCGACGCCCTCGCGCGAGGTTCGCGCGATCATCGTGGTCTCCTCAGCAGCGGCCGCCAATTGCGTCGTGGAGTTCACCACCTGGGTCACCAGCCGATGGACCTTGTCCACGAAGCGGTTGAAGGCCGCCGAGAACTCAGCGATCTCGTCCTTGCCTTTCACCAGCAGGCGGCGTGTGAGGTCACCGTCGCCTTCGGCAATTTCCTGCATCATCCGCGTGGTGGACCGCATCGCCCGGCCTATTCCGCGCATCATCCAGCCGACGATGAGCGCGCCAATGAACAGCGCGACCATACCGATGCTCATGCTGACGCGTTCCGCCTGCGACGCGTTTTCGCGCACCTGCTCCTGCAACACCGCCACGTGCTTCTCATCCATGGCGATGAGCGCCTGCAATTGCTTGCGGATCTGCTGCCAATTCGGGTGCTCACTGCCTACCAGCAGCGCACCTGCCTCGTCGCGTCGATGTTCGGTGACCAGGTCCAGCACCCGGAAGCGATCATCGCGCACGATGGCCCAACGCGCCTCGATATCGGCCAGAATCTCCAGGCGCTGTGTGTCGCCGGCGAAGGTCTGCCGCAACCCGGCCAGCCTCGTCTCGAACTCACGGACCGTGTCCGCATGAACTTTGGCGGCGGTAGCCAACTCGGGCCGGATAAACTTGTTGCGAACCGCCGTACCACCAAGCAAGCCGTTGGACAACACACTGTTCAGCGCGCCCAGGCGGCTGACCACGTTTTCGTGCAGCGACTCGTATTGCGCGACCACATGATCCATGTTGCGCAACGTGTTACCGAGCGCCACAAGGAAAAGCAACGAAGCCGCCATGAACGAAGCCATGACCTTGGTGGTGGTGCTATGCAGGTTGAACATCCAAAGACTCCAGTGCCTCTCCGGCGCTCGGCATTTTTATCGGTTTGCGTCGATTGCAGGCGCTCCCGCCCGTATCACAGAAGTAAGTGACGGATGGGGAACGTTTTATTCCGTGAGGAATGCGCAGCTTTGGTGGATTCGCGACGCCTGCGCTTCGCGCACAGCCCCGTCGAGATGGGAAGCGACTTCTGGAAGTTGCCCAATGCTTTGAAACATGGGGCACTGATACGGGCTCCTTGACGCCCGCAACCATGACGAGGGAGCATCGAGACGCCTGGCTGGGGGTGGTGTTTCACTCATCCCCAATTCTCAGACGTGGAGGTCGTTCAATGCGGCTTCATCAACCCCCAGCGGCGGCGCAGTACGAGCAATGCGAGCGCTGCCACGCCTCCTGCACCGAACCCACCGCCCCCATTGAATGTTATACGGGAGGTTGGGGACTGCGCCGATTGTAGGACTCCAATCATGACCTTGGCAGTTGCCGTACCTCCATAGCCATCGGACACGGCATAGCTGAAGCTGTCGATGCCGCTCCAACCCGGTGCAGGCGTATAGGTGATGTGGGTGCCGTGGTTCACCACAGTCGCGCCCTGGACCGTAGTGCCGGGCGCATCGCTGACAGTAAGCATGTCACCATCCGTGTCACCGTCGTTGGCGAGGACATCGAGGATCACCGGCCCGCTCCCCCCGATGACATTGGCATCGTCGAGCGCCATCGGCAACGTATTCGGCAGATAAACCGCCGTACTCTCGCGCGACATGCTGTGGTTCAACGGCTGTGCGTCATCGGCAGTGACCACCACGCGGACAAACGCATGGGCGTCGTCCGTGACCAATGTATAGCTGTTGCTTATAGCGTCCGTGATATCAGCAAAAATGACGTTGTCAGGGGAGCGCTGCCATTGGTACGTGAGTGTCACTGCGTCGTCATCATCATCCATGACGTCGATATTCGCCTCCACCAAGGTCTGGCCGACGCCTGGGCTGCCCATCAGGGAGGGCGCGCTGACGAACGTCGGGGCCGCATTGCCCTGCACTCCCACGGTGTAGTCGCCGCCTGCCACCACCGCCAGGATGTTGCGCCAGTCGCTGACGTTGGTCTGACCAGAGTAGTCGGAACCGACCGCCACGACCATGCCATCGGACTTCAGGCCGATGGTGTAGCCCTTACCCGCTGTGACCCCCACGATGCTGCTCCACCCCGAAACGTCGGTCTGGTCGGCGCCGTCGTCGCCCACCACCACCACCGTGCCGTCGGACTTCAGGCCCACCGTGTTGAGCGTACCCGCCGCCACCGCCGAGATATCGCTCCAGCCGCTCACGTTGGCCTGACCGTGGTCATTGAGGCCCACCGCCACCACGGGTAAGCCGCCGCCACGGCCACAATGCCGCTCCAGGCGCCGACGTCGATCTGGCCTTTGTCATTAAGGCCCACCGCCACCACCGTGCCGTCGGACTTCAGGCCTACGGTATGGTTCCAACCGGCGGCCACCGCCACAATGTCGGTCCAGGCGCCGACGTTAATCTGGCCGTTGTCATTAAGACCCACCGCCATCACCTTGCCGTCGGATTTGACACCCACGTGTGCTCAAGCCCTGCCGCGACCGCCACGACGTCGGCCCAGTCGCCGACGTTGTTCTTTCCAAACTCCGCGTCACCCACTACCTGCACCGTGCCGTCCGATTTCAGGGCCACGGTGTGGTATTCGCACGCCGCCACGGCCACGATGTCGCTCAAATCACTGACGTTGGTCTGGCCATAGGTGTTGGACCCCACCGCCACCACGCGACGACCGCCTGGATGCACGGTGAGATGGACCTCCTGGGGTGCGGAAGTTTCGGTGGCATCGGTTACCTGGAAGCTAAAGCTGTCGCGCCCCTTGGCGTCGGGATTTGCCAAGTAGGTAAACGCCCCGGTCGTCGCATCGTCGAGGATTACCGCGCCCTGGTCCGGTTCGCTCACAATCTCGTAAACCACGCTGCCACTCACCCCCGAGGCATCCCGCATGGCGCTTACCGACTGTCCCGCCACCACCGGCCGCACCACCTGGAATTCCGCCACGGGCACGCCGGCGGCGGGCGGAGCAACGCACAGCAAGACGAACGTAGCGAGCAGCACGTCTGCACGAAAAGGGAGAGGTCCGGAGAGGGAACGGCAAAGCTTCGACATCAGGCATCTCCTTCGCGTGTCTTGGCCTGCAGAAGCACGCGCATTTGGGAAGCCGAAACATGGACTCCGATCCCCGAACCGGGGCTTGAAGTGCCCCGACAGACCTGACAAGGGGGATAATGCTCCGACGAGAGGTTCGATGCAAAACCAATCCCCCCAAAGGTGCGGCTCAAGAGGGTCGGCACAGGTCGGTATCCCCAAAATCGTTCAGGGAGCCGTGAGTGCACTGAGGGTCACGTTTCGCAGTGCATGACTTCCAAGTCCCTGCACCATCCGACGATGCGAAGCCTGTCCGTCCTTCTCAAATCGAAGTGGGTACTTATCTGCGTCGGGAGGCTTCGAGCTGGAACGCGTTCAGCGGCGCAAGCGAACAGGCGGAAAACGGGTTAGGGGCAGGCCAGCTGGCTACTCTAGGATTTGGGCGTATCCGAGAGCGGGGCTGGCGCCGGCATGTTGCCCACGGTGGTTCCTCGACTAAGCAGCGACTGCCATGACAAAAAAGTTTGCGGCAAAGCCGACACTCTTCATTTTCGCCGGGCTCCCAGGGAGCGGAAAGAGCACCCTGGCGCAACGACTCGCTCGCCGCGCCAACGCCGCATACCTGCGGATCGATACCATCGAACAGGCCCTCCGCGATCTTTGCGCCTTGGATGTTCAGGACGAGGGATATCGCCTCACATACAGGGTCGCCCGGGATAATTTGCAGCTGGGCGTGAGCGTGGTCGCCGATTCGTGCAATCCCGCCCTCCTCACACGGCGTGAATGGCGACAGGTCGCGATTGATGCCGGGACCGCTTATGTGGACATCGAGGTGGTTTGTTCCGATCCCGACGAACATCGCCGCCGCGTGGAAACACGTGAATCCGATGTACCCGGGTTGCGGTTGCCCACGTGGGCCGACGTCCGATGCCGGGAATATGCCCCGTGGGCCGACGACCGGATCGTCATCGACACCGCTGGCCGAACGGAGACGGCGTGCATGGACGAGTTGCTGTCGAGGTTGTCCGGTTGAATGTCGGAGACCGAGGGGCGATCTTGCGTTTTGCCTCAGACCCACCAGCAAGGCAAAGGGCAAGACCCCGCTCTGCCGCTCTCCTCGCCACTCACATGGCGCGAGCCTACCCCAGGAAATGGTATCAGGATGGTGCCGTATGGACCCGGTTGCGGCCGCCCTTCTTGGCCAGATACATAGCGCGGTCTGCCGCTTGCAGCAGCTCTTCGCCTGTGCGCCCGTGGGCCGGGAAACTGGCCACACCGATACTCGCGGTGACGGGAACGATGATCTCTTCCGCACCGAGCGGGACTTCGTCGAGCGAGAGGCGTATCCGCTCGGCCACCGCGCCCGCCGCCGCTGTCGGCGTCTCCGGCAGTATCATCACGAATTCCTCACCGCCATAGCGCCCTACCACATCGGCGCGCCGCGCATGTTCCGCCAACCGCAAGGCAAAGGATCTCAACACCATATCGCCTGCATGGTGGCCGAAGGTGTCATTCACCGCCTTGAAGCGATCGATATCGAGCATCAGTAGTCCTAAGGGATGTCCGTAGCGCTCGGCCCGCTCCAGCTCCCGTCGGAGACGACGTTCGAGCTCCCGGCGATTGATCAATCCTGTGAGCGGGTCGTGAGTGGCCAGATGTTCCAGTTTTTGTTGCAGCCGCTTGCGTTCGCTGATGTCCTCGAACACAGTGACGACGCCAGTGATCTGGCCCTCGCGCAACATGGGGGCCGCAGCATAGGCCACGGGGAAACAGGAGCCGTCTTTGCGCAGGAACATATCGTCCTGAACACGGTGCGTCTTTCCGTCAGCCAGGGCCCGTTGTATGGCGCATTCTTGCGGGGGAACGGGTTCCCATTCGTGGCGGTGTATGAGTTGATGGACATCGCGGTGTTCCAGCTCATTGCCTGACCAGCCCAGCAACCGCTCCGCTTCGGGATTCATATAGAACAAATGACCTTCGGGATCGAAGATCAAGAG
>JAWLGK010000036.1:0-16891 GCA_041685115.1 Gammaproteobacteria bacterium
ATGCCTCGATCAATCTTCCTGTTCCACAGCGAACATTCTTCGGGTCACTATTGCGTCCAACTGACGCGAAAATGCTCGTAAAATGAGGGGATCTATAAGATCGACAACACTCGTTTAGCGTGCACATCCTCGAAAACACTTTCCACGAATGCCTGCACGTCATCACGGTTGAAAACTGCGCGCTTGTGCTGACCCATGAACATCGACCTTCTTGCTGTGTTAGGTGCCCGTAGCGTGCACCAACTCAGCACGTTCATTGATCGAATGTCTTTATGCCTCGATCAATCTTCCTGTTCCACAGCGAACATTCTTCGGGTCACTATTGCGTCCAACTGACGCGAAAATGCTCGTAAAATGAGGGGATCTATAAGCCGGCACGCTATAGACCGGGCGCAATCTCCTCCGTATAAAGACGAGCTAATTCATGGCAAGATGCACCAGGGAAATCACCGTTAACGTACTCGAATGGTATTTCGTGCTCCCACATCAAGGCCAGCTCCGCCTCATGCGTTGCCAATGATCGATCAATCCAGCGTACTTCCGGCAAACGCTTGGCATGTTTACCACGGATGTTCGCCCGGATCCACAGTCGAACCGACGTGACTGCGCGCGTAAGCAGATTTCTTGGCTTCAGCCTTTGTGTGATTCCCAGCTTGGCCAGAGCGCGTAATTTCCCTTCCGGTGAGATCTGGAAGATCCAACGGTGGTGGCAGTATCCCACGTACTGCGGCGATTCGATGTTAGCGAGTTCAGTATGTTTATTCGGCATCGAGATAAAACCGGCACGACTCACTCGCTGAAGGTAGCCAATCACCACTTTTGGATCGCGGATGTCCTCTAGTGTGTGTGTGCAGATAGAAAAATCCCATTGAGTTGCACCGATCCTTGCCCAGACCTCAGGTTCATTGATGTCACCCACGAAGGTGGTCTTGGTCGGATGCGGGAGGATATCAACGTAAGCATCGACAAACTCATCGCACCAAGGATTTGCGTGGCCGCCGATGTCGATAACCTTGTATGCGGGGTTCAGTTGCTTTTGCTCGCGCAGGAACGCCTTAATACGTTCCCGCTCGCGAAGGCCGTTGCTGCAGTATGTGATAGGCATTTTGCCCCTTTCTTTTCTTCTTGGCGGACCTATCCGCCCCAGCATCTCGGGAGGCTATTCGTTCCCAAGCCCCGGCAGCCAAGCCGTGTGCTTTACCGGGATCAGCCGCCGCACCAAACTGTGTAACCGGCGCACGCTGCGATCGGAGAAGTGCCAGCGATTCACCAACCCGCGCCAGAAGCCGATTTGGGTCAAGACCGTATGGAACATTCGGGCGTCCTCCTCGAAATCCTCGTGTTCGAATAGCGCCGAGCAGATCTCAGCCGCATAGTCCGGATAACCGTACGCACAGCTAACCGCGACGACGCTACCCAACCGCAGCTCGCCTCTCAGGATGGCTGCCACGGCTGACACCCTGGTGCGGAAGTACAATGCGTCGGCCGAAATCAGGTTAGCCTTTGCACCGCCGATCCCGCGTGTACCGCGCCCTTTCACATGCAGAAAGTTCCCCAAATCCATCAACTGGAAGTGGTAGTCCGACAGGAATGCATGGACATCCGTGAAGAGCGGCTGTTTCTCATAAAGCGGAAGAAATTCCACTTCTGCTTCTACGCAGAAAGTCGATGAACGAAGAGTCCGTTCTGCGCCTCGCAGGATGGCAAGCTCACTGCCTTGAGTATCGATCTTAATCACATCCGGCGCGATACTGCGCGCCTTGCACAGTGCGTCAAGTGTTTCGCAAGAAAGTTCGACCGTATCGAGCACGTCGAAATCATGTTCGTCATACGCCAGCTCGCGAATGAGCGATAGATTCGGTCGCAGCATCGAGGTATTGGTAGGTCCACGGGTGATGTAGAGTGGGAAGCGACCCGCCTCGCTATAGAGGGCCGTATTGAACCAAGTATGGCGCGTATCGTTCCGCAGCGAAGCGAACGCGCGCTCATCGGGCTCGAAGCCGACCGTCAACAGTTGCGAAAACCTCCGCCAGCGCCTATGGGCGCCACCTGCGGCGCCCACGTCCACAAGAGTCACAGGCTGGGAACTAATGATATCCTTCATGAAAACCCCTAATGTGCTATTTGCGTGACTTGCTGTCTAGGAACGGAGGCGTGCTTGTACAGCTTCGAGAAATCGCTCGGCTCGGTGCAGGTGTGTGTGGCGAGCTAGGAGATGGTCGCGTGCCGCGGCTGCCATCTGCTCGCGCTCTGCTTCATTGCGCAGGTAATAATCAATTATCGACGTGAGATCGCCAAGATCGTCGCGACAGAAAGCCACATGTTCGCCATGCCGGAAATCGTCGGGAATGACGATTTGCGGACGGCTGCTGATCATGAAAGCGCGGACACCTGGGATCTCCCAATAACGGAGCGTATCCCAGCCCACTCCCCGGAAATTGCAGGCTATACGACTCGCGCCTAGGTCTGCCAGATAAGCGACACCCTGGCGCTTGTAGGTTTTAAACTTCTGACCACGTACCGTGCCGTTGTCACGGCAATCATATCGGTCTTCGAGCAGGCTCAGTGCGCGGGTGCGCATCTCGTGCGACTCCACGCACCAGCAGGTCACATCGTAGCGCTTCGGCGTTGTAGGCACCGCTTGCGGGCGGTAGCCCATTGGCAATGGGATCACATCCGGGCCGTATTCACGGCCAATAACGTATTCTCGCTTGAAAACGAGTAGCGGCGGACGTCCGGCCATGACTTGCCCGAATAGGGACTCGAACCCCATGCGCCGGGCGTCACCCCCCACGTCTTCCCAGTCCCCTCCGTCTACATAAATAACTGGCAGCTTCGGTGGCAAAGCCTCGGCCAGCCGAAGGAACTGCTCGAAAGTATCGCGCTTGGTCGATCCGATCACCACGGCATCGAAATCGGCCTGTCGTATACGGCGTCTCAGGGCCAGCAAGTCCTGGACAAAGCGCACCGACGACCGACAGTGCCCCAGATTGCGTGGGTATACACGACGCGGCAGATAGTACTGGTGGTTGACCGGTGCAGGGGCCACTGCCTCCACCCCGATGAGTTCTGTGAGACCCGAAAACAGCATGTCCTCCAGGTAGTCGGGAGAACGGGAGTTTACGAAAAGGATCTTCACTTCATTGGCTTCCATGAAAAGAGGTCGAGTCTTGCCAGGGGCGGAGGGGCACCTTACTATCAGGCGCTCAAACGCGCACAGTCATCCCATGAGCTCACGAGCCAAAATCCTCTTCCACCTCGACCAGCTGGGGTACGGCGGTACTGAAAAAGCAGTACTCACCTTCTGCGAGCAACTGGACAAGTCACGGTTTGAGCCATTTCTTTTCGTTCGGCGACGGGACAGCAAGCTGCGATATTACACCAGGTTGGCGGCCGCTAAAATTATGCCGGCCGCCCGTAAGTCCTTCGAGCGGAAATATGTGACTCCTCTCGTCCGGTTAGCCCAATTCCAATCGGCCTTTGGCCCGGACCACATTTTTCACGGCGGCATCGACATCTGGAAGCGCTGTGTTGCCCAGGTATCGCCACAGATCGTTCATTTCAATCGCGGCAACTGGGAACCTTTTTTTGAGGCCGCCGCTACGCATCTGCCAGCCACCTGCCGTTGTGTCGAGACCAACATATTCGGGCGCGAGCCGAATGACGTCTACCACCAGCGCCTGGACCGATATCTTTTTGTCAGCCATTGGCTGATGTCGAAGTCGCCATGGCACCAAGGCAAAGGCACGGTACTGGCAAATCCGATTCGCTTGCCAGCAGCCACTGACGATTTGCGGCACGAGTTGGGCCTGCCAGAGGGGCGCTTTATTCTCGGGCGCATATCGCGCCCGGATTTACACGACGATCGCTTCCTGCTCGACGTCCTCGGCCGCCTGCCGGCAGAAGTCCATCTATTGATACTTGGGGCCACTGCGCCGATCCGCGCCGAGGCAGAACGCTATCCGAACCTGACGCTCATTGAGCCCACCACAGACGAACAGCGACTCTCCCGCTTTTACAACACGCTTGACCTTCTGTTACACCGACGCATTGACGGCGAAACTTTCGGGATGAACATCGCGGAGGCGATGCTCCACGGAAGACCGGTAGTCTCTCACCTGAGCAGTGTAGATAATGCCCAGGTGGAACTTCTCGCTTCCGAGAACGACTCGGTAGTGGGCTTCGTAGCACAAGAGGGTGATTTGGACGAATACGTGGGCTACATCCTGCGGTTATATAATGATCGCGATCTGTGTCGTCGTGCAGGCGAGGCGGCGAGACGTCATTCCGCCGAGCGTTATCGTGAAGACGTTGTTACGGAGGAACTCCAACGTCTGTATGAGGGGCTCCTGTGAACGCCGAACCTGAAGCGGCGACGGTCATCATTTCCGTCTACCGTGATGCGGCAGCGTTGCGGGTTATCCTGGAGGCGCTTGCCCACCAAACATGTCCCGGCTTCGAGGTCCTGGTTTCGGAAGACGGTGAGGACCCCGCTATTGCCTCAGTTGTTCAGGAAGCATGCAGCCGTTTTTCTCAGCTGGTTCACCTAACGCAACCGGACATTGGATTTCGGAAAAACCGCGCGCTCAACCGAGCGATCCTCGCTGCACACGGCGGTTGCATGATTTTCATCGACGGCGACTGCGTGCCCCACCCAAGGTTCGTAGAGAGCCATCTCGCATACTCGAAACCGGGCGTGGTGTGTTCCGGACGCCGAATCGAGCTCGGAGAGAAGTATTCTGCTCGCATGCGCGCGCAACCGGCAATCATCAACGAATTGGCCTCGCCGATACGTTATTTGCTCCTAGCAGGTCAATTGCGGCGTGACAGGATCAAGAACTACGAACTTGGGTTCCGTTCCACACTGCTGCAATGCTTGCTTGGAGGCCGTTCTACAGGACTAGTCGGCTGCAACTTCTCCTGCCAACGCGAAGACCTGTTCAAGATCAACGGATTCGACGAGGCCTATGCCGCGCCTGGAATTGGGGAAGATACTGATATTGAATGGCGCTTGCGCCGCATTGGAGTACAGGTACGCAATATCAAGTACGTGGCGCTGCAGTATCATTTGCATCACCCCCGCGGTTACCAGGTGCCCGAACGCAATTACCACCTACTTCAAGAGGCACGCACCGCAGATCGCTGGTACTGCACAGGGGGACTCGAGAGTCACCGGAGTGCTGGTGTCTGATGGTGTCGCGCAAGATCTTGCTCATCCGCAACGACAAGCTCGGTGACTTCATGCTCGCTTGGCCGGCAATGGCGCTGATCAAGATGCACTGGCCCGAGGCGCAGGTAACGGCGCTAGTACCGGCTTATACGGCCCCCATGGCGCAGCTCTGTTCGTGGATAGACGACGTACTCATCGACGACCAGACCGAATCGGCGGGTGCGCTGGCAGGGCGTTTGCGATCTGAGCAGTTCGACGCCATGGTGGCACTCTTTTCCACCAGCCGGGTAGCACTGGCCGGCTGGCTGGCGCGCATCCCCTATCGCCTTGCCCCCGCTACGAAACTGGCGCAATTCTTCTACACCCATCGCGAAGTGCAGCGGCGCTCGCGCTCGGAAAAGCCCGAGTATGTGTATAACCGTGACCTGGCGGTGCGTTTTCTGCGGGATCATGGCATCGCCAGCGAGCCGCTGCCGCAGCCGCCCTATCTGGCTTTCGCGGCAGATGAGATTGCCGCACGGCGCGCGTTGCTCGTGGCGGAGAATGGCTGGGCAGCGGACAGCCGGATCGTGTTCGTGCATCCGGGCAGCGGGGGCTCGGCGAGCAATCTTTCCGTTGCGCAGTACGCGCACCTGATGCGGGAGCTGCGCGCGCCCAAGCCGCTGGCGTTCGTCGTCACCGCCGGGCCCGGCGAAGAAGCCATGGCCCGTGCACTGCTCAGGGAACTCGGTGAACTACCCGCCGCGCTCTACCACTCCACGGCGGGACTCGAGGAATTTGCCCGGCAGGTGGCGTGCGCGGATCTGTTCGTGTCGGGCTCCACCGGCACGCTTCACATTGCCGGCGCCCTGGACGTGCCCACCGCCGCCTTCTATCCGCGCCGCCGCTCGGCCACGCCGCTGCGCTGGCAGACGCTGAACAGTCCGGAAAGGCGGTTGGCCTTCACGCCGCCCGAAACGGCCGGTGAATTCGAGATGAGCGCCATCGACCTGGAGCAGGCCGCGGGGCAGATCAGCGCGGTTCTGTTGCGCTGATCAACGCAGCGAACTGCTCGCGCAACCCCGCGTAGTGCGGCCCTTCTACGAACAACCGGTCGGCCTTTTCCTTGCCTTGACGGGCGAGGTTTTCCCGTAGTTCCTCATCGGCCTGCAGACGCAGCAATTGCTCGGCAAGTGCGGCGGAGTCGCCGGGCGTGAACAACAGGCCGCTGTGTTCGTGTTCGATGATCTCCGGCACGCCACCGCTGTTGCTGCCAAGGACCGCCACCCCGGCGCGCATGGCCTCGGCCAGCACCAGGCCGAAGGTCTCTTCGTAGGTGGTGAGCGCCACACAATCGCACGCCTGCATCCACCGCTGGGGTGCGTCCACGAAGTCGCGAAAGGCCACTTGGGATTCGAGCCCCAGCGTCTTGACCATATCCTCGAGGCGCCCCGCGTACGCAGGATTCATGGCATGGCCGACCAGGATGGCGCAGACGGTCACACCGCGCCCGCGTAACTGCGCCAGGGCCTCGAGCAAGAGATGCTGTCCTTTGGCCTCTTCCTTGCGTCCGAAGAGCCCCACCACGAAGCCGTCCTCGGGCAAACCCCACTCGGCGCGGATCCGGCGGCGCTCATCCGGCGTCAGCGTCGCCGTGGGCGCCTTCACGCCGTAATAGAGGGTGGCCACTTTTTGACGATCGGAGGCCGGGAGTCGGTCGCGGGCACTCGCTGCAAGGGCCTCGGTAATGGTGAGCAGGCGGTCGAGCTGGCGGTACAGGAAACGGTGGTAGGCATCCTGCTTGGGGCGGGTGAGCTGCATCTGGCGCGTGTAGACCAGCGCAGGTTTGCGGCGCGACATCGCTTTGGCGAACGCCGCGAGCGGCAGGTCCTTGCCGTGATGGACGTGGATCACCTCGATGGCCTCGCGGTCAATGATCCGGGCCAGGCGCCTGGCCGCAAGCAAGGGCAGCGGTCGGAAGCGATGGCGCATGAACAGCACCGGAAGCTTTGCCTTTTCAAAATAGCCGCGCAGGCGCCCTTGCGGATGGATGACGCCGACCACGTGGTCGGTGCCGGCGAGTGCCTCCGTGCAGCGGTAGGCATACAGTTCCAGTCCGCCCAGGTCGCGGGAAAGACAGAGTTCGAGGATGCGCATCAGTGTGCTTCTTCGCTGCGGTCGGGCTCGCCCTGGGTGCGGATCCACAGGTCGGCGTATTTCACGAAAGTGGAGTGGGCGGACAGCAGGGCGAGCAACAGGCCCTGGCGACCATCCAGGAAACCGGCCCTGAAGACGTACATGCGCAGGAAGCAGCCGATGCCGTGCACGAGGCCTTGGCTGAGCGAGGCCGTTTTGCCCTTCGCCTTGCGCTGCGCCGCCCAGGCCGCGGCGTAGCCCGCGGACTTGACCAGATAATGCTCCAGATCGCGATACGTGTAGTGCAACAGATCGCCCTGGAGGTTTTCCACCTGCATCGCGCTGTCGTACACCAGTTTTTCGTGCACCAGCGCATCGTTGTAGCGCGCCCGGTCGCGCGCGTAGAGCCTGATCACCCGATCCGGATACCAGCCGCCATGACGGATGAAGCGGCCGAACACCCACGACAGTCGCGGCACCGCGTACACCCGGTCGCGCCGATCCTCGGCCACGACCTTCTCGATGGCGCTGCGCAGTTCCGGCGTCACGCGTTCATCGGCATCGAGCATGAACACCCAGTCGCCCGTAGCATGCGCCTGCGCACGCTGGCGCTGAACGCCATAGCCCTGCCAGTCGGTCGCCACGAACACCTTGTCCGTGTAGCGCCGCGCGATGTCCAGCGTGGCATCGGAAGAACCGGCATCGAGCACGACGATCTCGTCGGCCCAGCGCACCTGCTCAAGGCAGGCGGGCAGATTCTGCGCCTCGTTGCGCACGATCAACGCGACCGACAGGCGTGCCATCAGCCGATCCCCAGCAGGTTGGCCAGCACCGGCCAGGCGCGGTCCGGGCCGATGTGCGTGAGGCATTGGGTGTTGCGCTTCGGGCAGGTGCGTTTGAAGCACGGGCTGCACGAGAGCCGGTCGTACAGCACCACCGCATGCTCGGTGAGCGGCGGGGTGTAGTCGGGGGTGGAAGAGCCATAGACGGCGAGCAGTGGTGTGCCGACGGCGGCGGCCACGTGCATCAAGCCCGAGTCGTTGGTCACTGCGGCGCTGGCGAGGCCGAGCAGATCGACGGCATCCTCAAGGCGCGTCTTGCCGCACAGGTCCACCAGCGGCGCACGCGTTGCGCGCATGACGGTCACGGCGGCCTCGCTGTCATTGGCCGAACCCAGCAGCCAGGTCTGATAGCCGCTTTCGTGCAGCTGTGTGGCGATTTGGCCGTAATAGCTGCTGGGCCAGCGCTTGGCCGGGCCGTATTCGGCGCCGGGCATGAAGGCCACCGCCGGGCGCGACAAATCCAGGCCGAGTTCACGCACCAGGCGCGCCTGGTTGTCGTGATCGACGCGCAGGTGCGGCTTGGGGATGGGCGGCGGCAGTGGCGACTCGGGCGGCAGACCGAGGGCGACGAAACGCTGCACGGTCTGGGTCAGCACCTGCTTGTCCAGCGGGCGCATGTCGTTGATGAGTCCGTAACGCCACTCACCCCGATAGCCGGTACGCCGGGGGATGTCTGCGAAAAAGGGGACCAGCGCGGCCTTGAGCGAGCGCGGCAGCACGATAGCCTGCTCGTAGCCTTCGGCGCGCAGGGACTTGCCAAGTCCGCGGCGTGCGGAGAATGCCAGTTCGCGATGCGCGGCGGGCAGTGCGATGCCGCGACGCACCTCGTCCATGCGGGAAAGCAGCGGCAGCGACCACGCCGGCGCGAGCACGTCGATGGCGGCGTCGGGCAGGCGCGCGTGCAGCGCCATGAACAGGCTCTGGGCCATGACCATGTCGCCGACCCATGCAGGGCCGACGACCAGGATGGAACGGGGGGATGTCACGGTTTTTTCAACGGCCGTTCAGCCATTGCATGTAGAGCGAGACGCCCTCTTCCACACTCTTGAAGGGCGCGGTGTAGCCGGCGGCGCGCAGCTTGTCCATATCGGCTTCCGTAAAACTCTGGTAGCGGCCCTTGAGGTGCTCAGGGAACGGGATGTATTCGATGTCGCCGCGTCCGTGATGGGCGACCACCGCACGCGCCACGTCATTGAAGCTCTGGCTGCGACCGGTACCCAGATTGAAAATACCGGACTTGTCGCGGTTTTCCATGAACCACAGGTTGACCGCCACCACGTCGCCCACGTAGATGAAATCGCGGCGCTGCTCGCCGTTGCCATAGCCATCGCAACCCTCGAACAGGCGCACCTTGCCGGTCTCCTTGATCTGGTTGTTGTGGTGGAAGGCGACGCTCGCCATGGAGCCCTTGTGCTGCTCGCGCGGGCCGTACACGTTGAAGTAGCGGAAGCCGGCGATCTGGCTGTGTGCCGTGGGCAGGATGCGGCGCACGTACTGGTCGAACAGGAATTTCGAATAGCCGTACATGTTGAGCGGCTGCTCGTACTGCCGTTCTTCCTTGAATACGCGACCACCGCCGTAGACCGATGCGGAAGAGGCGTACAGGTAGGAGACGCCGCGCTCCAGGCACCAGTGCAGCAGCGCCTTGGAATAGTCGTAGTTCACGTCCATGACGAAGCGGCCGTTCCACTCGGTGGTGGACGAGCAGGCGCCTTCGTGAAAAATGGCCTCGACCTTGCCGAAGCCTTCGCCGCTTTTCACGCGGATGAGGAACTCGTCCTTGTCCAGGTAGTCCTGGATCTCGCAGTCGGCGATGTTCTTGAACTTGGTACCGTCGGTGAGGTCGTCCACCACCAGGATGTCGGTACGACCGCGCTCGTTGAGCGCCTTGACGATGTTGCTGCCGATGAAGCCGGCGCCGCCGGTGACGATGATCATGATTCCCGTCCTTTGTTACTGCTGTAATTCGTAGGTCACGTTGCGAAGCTACGTGACACGCCTTGTCGCATTCTGCACCGCAACTGTCACGTAGCCGCTAACGCGCCAACGTGACCTACGGCGATATGTCTCTCTTCGTAGATCAAAACTACGTGACGTCTTCTTTTCGTTCGCGGCCCATCGTAGCGCGGATGGAGCGCAGCGAAATCCGGGTTTTCCGGCCGCGCAGTTTCCCGGATTTCGCTGCGCTCCATCCGGGCTACGGGACGTCCTTGCCACGGATGATTTCGACGATGCGCGAGGTGGAGCAACCGTCGACGAATCCGAGCACGACGATCTCACCCCCGTGCTGCGTCACACAGGCGCCGCCGGCGATCTGCTCGGGCTTGTAGTCGCCGCCCTTGACCAGCACATCCGGCAGCACCTTGCAGATGAGGCGTTCCGGCGTATCTTCGGAAAACGGTACCACCCAGTCCACGCTCTGCAAGGCGGCCAGCACGGTCATGCGCTGTTCGAGCGGATTGATGGGACGTTCAGGTCCCTTCAGGCGCGCCACGGAATCATCGCTGTTCACCGCCACAATCAGGCGATCGCCCAGCTCGGCGGCTTGTGCGAGATAGGTGACGTGACCGGCATGCAAAATGTCGAAGCAGCCGTTGGTCATCACCACGCGCTCACCGTTGGCCCGCGCCTCCTGCACCAAAGCAACCAGGCGATCTTCGTCCACCACGCCGCGGGCAATGAGCTGCTGCTGGCGCAGGGCCTGCCTGAGCTCGGTCACACTGACCGTGGCCGTGCCCAGCTTCCCTACCACCACGCCAGCGGCCACATTGGCGAGGGTGGTGGCGGTATGCAGGTCTTCACCGGCCCCCAACGCGACCGCGAGGGTGGAGATCACCGTGTCGCCGGCACCGGTGACGTCATACACCTCACGCGCATGGGTCGGCAGGTGCACAGGGGCGAGATCGGGCCGGAACAGGCTCATGCCTTTTTCACTGCGCGTCACCAGCAGGGCATCGAGCCCACTACTGCGACGAAGGTGCTCGGCCTTGGCTTCGAATTCGGTGTCGTCGGCACAGACGCCGGCCACGGCCTCGAACTCGGCCATGTTGGGCGTGATGAGTGTAGCGCCAGCGTATTTGCCGAAGTCGCGCCCCTTGGGATCGATGAGAACGGGCTTGTTGGCAGCGCGCGCCATGGCAATGAGTTTGCCCACGTGGCGCAATGTACCCTTGCCATAGTCGGACAGCACAACCACATCCGTCTCGTGCACGGCGCGCTCGAAGCGGGCCAGCAGGCGCTCAGCCTCGTCCGCCGGAAATCCATCCTCGAAATCAAGGCGGATGAGTTGCTGATGACGGCTCAGTACGCGCAGCTTGGTGATGGTGGGGAAGCCCTCAAGGCGCTCGAAGCTGCAGGTGACGCCAGTCGATTCGAGCAGACGCTCCAGCGCCTCGGCGTTCTCGTCTCGGCCGGTCAGACCGATGAGCGTGGCCTTGGCGCCCAGCGCCGCCACGTTGAGCGCCACGTTGCCGGCGCCGCCGGGGCGTTGTTCGGCGTCGCCCACCCGCACTACCGGCACGGGGGCCTCGGGGGAGATGCGCGAGGTATCGCCATGCCAGTAACGGTCGAGCATGAGGTCGCCGACCACCAGGACGCGGGCACGGGAGAAATCTGGCAGGTTTACTTTCATGCGGGCATCGGGAATATGCGGACCAGCGGATTTTACCGGTTTGCCCGCCATGAATGCGACTGGCATGCACGCAAGTTGCGCGTTCCGGCCGGCCGTGAGAGCCCGGAACCGAAGATCCATGGCGCTACCGCCTGTGGGAGCGGCCGCGATTGTTCGGCGTCTTGGATTGCATCCGTTCGCGGCCTGAGGCCGCTCCTACAGGGAAGAGAATCGGTTCGAATGGGACCAAGCGAATCCCTTCGGAGCGTGTTACGCCGAATGGCGGTGAGCACGCCAAATCGCGCGCGGCGCAATGCGCCTTGGCTGAGTCGCCCTACGGCCTTCGTCAACCCGGCGAAAGCCAGCGTCAGGCGCGAAGAAGTGGATTCCGGTTTTTGCCGGAACGAACCGGGTCGTTTCGGCTGTTTCGCCCTGCCCCGGTGCGGTTGCGGCCTGTACTTCCAGCCCCCTCTCCCTGGCCCTCTCCCGGAGGGAGAGGGGACTTGCTGTTGAGTTCAATTACTTCTCGTCACGCACATATTTCCTTGCGGAAATTGTGACCAGAGACAGCCGGACGTGTGAATCGCTGCTGGGCGTTCCGTGACACTGCGCAGCTCTTACCCCCTCTCCCTCCGGGAGACGAGCGCATGGATGCGCGAGGTAGAGCAACGCAGGAGCGGTTGCCGAGGGCTGGGGAGAGGGAGCGTTTGAATCGTTGCTGAGTGTTCCGGTACCGCGTAGCTCATGCCCCCGGAGAGGGGACGTTCGAATCAACTGCTGTGCTTTCCGATACCGCTCACTTGCTCACGCGTCACACCAGAACGGTAATTTGGCTCAGTCCTTGAGAACGTACTCGGTGCCACAGTAAGGGCACCGCACGACACCGGTCTTTTCGATGGGCAGGTAGACGCGGGGATGCAGGTCCCAGAGGCTGGAGCCTGGCATGGGGCAATGCAACGGGAGATCGGCGCGGGTCACTTCATAGCGACCCGCGCTGTCGGGTGTTGCGAAAGTCTGGTCGGCTTTCGTCTGCATGATCGCGCTCCCGCGGGTCTCAGGCCACGTAGGTCAACCAGTCCGGATGGGCATCGCGCCGGCCATGCACCTGGTCGAAATAGGCGGACTGAAGCTTGGTGGTGATGGGCCCACGGCGGCCGGCGCCGATCTGGCGGCCGTCAAGTTCGCGGATCGGGGTCACCTCGGCGGCGGTGCCGGTGAAGAAGGCCTCATCGGCGATATACACCTCGTCACGGGTGATGCGTTTTTCGCGCACGGGGATGCCCAGTTCGCCGGCGATACGCATCACGGAGTCGCGGGTGATGCCTTCCAGCGCCGCCGTGGTTTCCGGCGTGTAGAGCACGCCGTCGCGCACCATGAAGAAATTCTCGCCGGAGCCTTCCGAGACGTACCCTTCCGTATCGAGCAGCAGGGCCTCGTCGGCGCCGCTGGAAATGGCCTCGCGCAGGGCGAGCATGGAATTCAGGTAATTGCCGTTGGCCTTGGCCTTGCTCATGTGGATGTTCACATGATGGCGCGTGTAGGAGGAGGTGCGGATGCGGATCCCCTGCTCCATGGCGTCAGCGCCCAGGTAGGCGCCCCAACTCCAGGCGGCCACCATGACGTGCACCTTCAGGTTGTCGGCGCGCAGGCCCATGCCCTCGGAGCCGTAAAAGCACATGGGGCGGATGTAAGCGGAGTCGAGCTTGTTCTCGCGCACCACGGCGCGCTGGGCCTCGTTCACCGTGGCCTTGTCGAAGGGCATGGGCATGGCGAGGATGTGCGCCGAGCGGAACAGGCGATCGGTATGCTCCTTGAGGCGGAAGATGGCCGTACCCTGCTCGGCCTTGTAGGCACGCACGCCTTCGAACACGCCCATGCCGTAGTGCAGGGTGTGCGTCAGCACGTGGGTCTTGGCCTCACGCCAGGGCACCAGTTCGCCATCCAGCCAGATGACGCCGTCACGATCGGCCATCGACATCTTTAATCTCCTCGTCAGTTCGGTCTTGATCAGGTGCCTGATTCCAGCAGCCGATCCCACACGCGTTTTACGCCGGCGCGCTGCGCGGCGAATTCGTCGGCCGTGACCAACGCGGGCCGCTCGAGCAGGGTGAGCCGGTGGACGCGGGCGCGGTAGGCGCGATAGGCGTCCGCCAACAACGTCGCCTCCTCGGCGCTCACCAGGTCGTTGCGCGCGAGGGCATCGATCTGGCGGATGTTGTCGGTAAATTCCAGCAGGTCGGGGAAACGGTGAGCCCAGGCCAGGACGGCATATTGCACCACAAATTCAATGTCAGCGATACCGCCCGCGTCCTGCTTGAGATCGAATTCACCCTCACGTGAGCGGGACAGCTGGGCGCGCATGCGTTCGCGCATCTCGCGCACCTCCCGGCGTAGGACGGCCAGGTCGCGCTCCCGGCACAGCACCTCGCGCCGCACCGCCTCGAAGGCCTGCGCCACGGCCGGATCACCGGCCACCACGCGCGCGCGCACCAGGGCCTGGTGTTCCCAGGTCCATGCCTGGTGGTGTTGATATTCAGCAAAGGCCGCCAGGCTGTTGACCAGCAGGCCCGACGCACCGCTTGGACGCAGCCGCGTGTCCACTTCATACAGCACACCCGACGGGGTGCGCGCGCTAAGCACGTGAATCACGCGCTGGGCAAGCCGCACGTAGAACACCGCGTTGGCGATCGGCCGCTCGCCGGCCGTGCACGCCGCGGGCTCGCCGCCGTGCAGGAACACCAGGTCGAGGTCAGAGCCGTAGCCAAGCTCGATGCCGCCCAACTTGCCGTAGCCGACGATGGCGAAGCCCGAACCCAGTCCGGGCACCGTTGGTTCGCCGTGACGTGCCGCCAGATGACGCCAGGCCAGGTCGAGTCCCGCGCCCAAGGTGGTTTCCGCCAGTTCGGTGAGGTGATCGCTCACCACCATGAGCGGGACCGCCTCGGCCACGTCGGCGGCCGCCACGCGCAGCAGGTTTACCTGCTTAAACTGGCGTAGTGCCTCCAGGTGCTGTTCCTCGTCGAGCGGGTCGAGGCTGGCAAGGCGCGTTGCGAGTTCCTCGCGCAACGCCGCGCGGCGCGGCGGATGGTAGAGCGTACGCGGATCAAGCAACTCGTCGAGCAACACCGGATGCTGGGTGAGCAGGCCGGCGATCCAGGGGCTCGCCGAACACAGCTGCACCAGCTGCGACAGGGCCATGGGGTTTTCCACCAGCAGCGCCAGGTAGGCGGTGCGCCGCGCAATGGCCTCGACGAGTTGCAGCACGTGCTGCAAGGTGCGGTCCGGGTCGCGCTGCTTACCCACCGCCGCGATGAGCAGCGGCATCAGCCGATCGAGGCGCTGGTGCCCGCGGTTGCTCAAGGCGCGCAGGGCATGGGCACCGCGTAGCGCGGCCAGCAAACGGAGCATCTCCTCGGCATCGGCGTAACCGCGGTTTTCCAGCACTGCCACGGCCTGCGACGGGTCAGTAGTACCGGCCCACACCGCGGCGAGGTCTTCACCGCCCTGAGCGGCGGCGTGGTTCTGGGGCGCGGCAAACACCTGCTCGAAGTGCTGGTGCACGCGCCGCATGCGGTCGCCGAGGGCCGCGGCGAAGGCCGGCCAGTCGGAAAAGCCCATGGCCAATGCCAGCCGCGCCCTTCCCTCCTCGCACTCCGGCAGGGCATGGCGCTGCTCGTCGGCCACCATCTGGATACGGTTTTCCGCGTTGCGGAGGAAGACGTAGGCCTCCTCCAGTTCGTCCACCACATAACCGGGCAATAGCTGGCGCTCGCGGACCAGTTCAAGCACCCGCAGGATCGACCGCTGTTGCAGGGCGGGATCGCGTCCGCCGCGGATGAGCTGGAAGGCCTGGCCGATGAATTCCACTTCGCGAATGCCGCCCGGCCCGAGCTTCACGTTGGCCTCCATGCCCTTGCGGCGCACCTCCTGTTCGATGAGGGCCTTCATCTCGCGCAGGGATTCGAAGGCGCCGTAATCGACGTAGCGCCGGTACATGAACGGCCGCAGGGTGGCAAGCAGGCGTTCGCCGGCGGCAATATCACCGGCCACAGGTCGCGCCTTGATGAGGGCATAACGCTCCCATTCGCGGCCGTGCACCTGGTAGTACTCCTCCATGGCATCGAAGCTCACCGCCAATGCGCTGGCCTCACCAAAAGGACGCAGGCGCATGTCGACGCGGTACACGAACCCATCGGCGGTGGTGCGATCCAGTGCATTGATGAGCCGTTGGCCGAGGCGCACGAAGAATTCCTGGTGGCTGGTCGAGCGTCGCCCGCCCCGGGTTTCGCCGTCTTCCGGGTAACAGAAGATCAGGTCGACGTCGGAGGAGAAATTCAGCTCTCCGCCGCCGAGCTTGCCCATGCCGAACACCACCATCCGCTGCGCATTGCCCGCCGCGTCGAGGGGTGTGCCCCATGTGAGCGTGTGATCGCGGTGCAGCCAATCGAGCGCCTTGTCGATGCAGGCATCGGCCAGCTGCGAGAGGTCTTCGAGGGTTTCCAGCAAACCGGCACGGCCCGCCAGATCGCGCCAGGCGATGCGCACCATTTCCCGGCGGCGGAAACGGCGCAGGCCCTGTAGGAGCGCGTCCTCGCTGGCGACGCCGTCCAGTTGCGCCGCCAGCGCAGCGGCGAAGCGTGCGTGATCGTCGCTGCGCTCCAGGTCGCCGCTTGCGATCAAGTCCGCCAGAAGATCAGGCTGGCGGGCACAGGCCTCGGCCACGAAGTGGCTGAGGGTGAATATGCGTAATGTCTCGCCGATCCAGGCTTCCGGCACCTGCGCGCCGCTTTCTGTCAGGCGTTGCCACTGTCGCCCGGTGCTTTCGCGAAGCACGGCGGGCAGAGCATCGAGTGCGGCAGCAACGGACGGTTCGTTCACGGGAACACCTTGGGTTGGCAGGGCGTCATTGTAACGGTTTGAATGCCCAAGGCACCGGGTCCATGCAGTCCGCAGGTGCAGTGCCACAAATGAACGCGAGCGCAATAAAGGCAAGAAGCATTAACCACGGGGGACACGGGGAACACGGGGGGGGAAGTCCTTCAATGGTTTCCCTGACTGATAGGGGTCGGAACGGGCTACCGCCCGCCCCGCCCTCCGAACCGTGCGTGCGGTTCTCCCGCACACGGCTCTCCAGTCGGTGGTTTCATCATCGTG
>JAWLGK010000014.1:0-95863 GCA_041685115.1 Gammaproteobacteria bacterium
TGCGTATTATTCGCCGACTTCGCGCCATCGGTGGTCACCGTTTCGCCGGGGTATAGCGCAGTCTGGTAGCGCGCCTGCTTTGGGAGCAGGATGTCGGGGGTTCGAATCCCTCTACCCCGACCAATTCGTCATCAGGCTGGACGATTTTGTTAATGTCGTGGACTCGGCCCATCCGCGCCCGTAGCTCATCCGGATAGAGCATCGGCCTTCTAAGCCGAGGGTAGCAGGTTCGAGTCCTGCCGGGCGCGCCAATCGCCGCGCTTGGCCTCAATCAATGGTGGACGTAGCTCAATTGGTAGAGCACAGGATTGTGATTCCTGTTGTCGTGGGTTCGATTCCCATCGTCCACCCCATCTTCTGCTGAAGACAAAACGGCCCGCTTCGCGGGCCGTTTTTGTTTTGCCCCGCGGGGCAGGAGCCAGTCACTGGGCGATTGCCTTTCAGCGGAAGACGCCTCTGCCTATCCGCGGCAGGGCTCCTACTGCTGCACCATCATCAGTGCAGTCCAGCATTCACTAATCAGCCGCTCGAAGATCTCTCTCGCAATCTGATCGTCGGGGATCCGGCTGTGCACGGGAATCTTCGCGAGCTGCGATTCGAAAAAAGCCAGATCCTGCTGCAATGCGGCGGAGATATCTTCGTGGACTTTAGTCGGGTGTCGCTGGGGCATGAAAGCCTTTCCTGGCACAACGTCGATGCTTTCAGACTGCCAGTGTCGACGTCCTGTGCGCATAGGAAGACTGCCGAAAAACACGGCCCAGTAGAGGAGCAGCACTTCCCCTCGTGGTTTTCGGCAGCTGTGCGTTTTCACACACCTCTGCGCGAAACCACCCGCCCGGAGTTCACGGATTAGGTCATATTCCTAGCAAAATCAGGGTAATTAAACCTGGTACGGATCCTGCGTTGAGTTGATTCCGGAATCGGGCTTGTCCGGCTCGGTGCATGGTCGATCAGGGTTGATCAGATTCAGCGGGAAGCTCCACGCGCTACGCAGCCGGCTGCATAACTCACTCGGCACTAAAGCCGAGCAAAACAAAGAGACGCGGGGGCGATATGGGGTGTAACGACAAGGGCCGCTTTGCTGCCCAAACGGTAGTGCTGTCTGGTCTGGTTGCCATGACCTCAGGTGCTTTGGCACAGGATGCAGGGCTTGGCACCATTTCGATCACGGCGACGCGCGAAGAGCGTGCCACCGCTGAAGTACCGCAGGCCATCGCTGTGGTCGGCAAGGAAGAACTCGACGAGAAGAAGATGTTCAACGTCAAGGAAGCCCTGCAAGGCATCCCGGGCGTGCTCATCGACAGCAAGAACGGCGGTTTCGACGCACGCCTCATCATTCGTGGCGCCGGCCTCAAGGCCCCGTACGGCATCCGCGAGATCATGGTGCTGCGCGACGGCGTGCCACTCACCGATCCAGACAGTTTCACCAAGCTCGATTTCGTCGATACGCAGGACATCGAGCGCATCGAGGTCGCCAAGGGACCGGGCAACCTTTTCGCCACCGGTAGCGCCGGCGGTGCCATCCAGATCATCTCCCGTTCCGTATTCGACGATTCCGCCAATCAGTTCAGGCTGGGCCTGGGCAATTACGGTACGGAGAACTACCACCTGCGCTATGGCGTGGTTGGCGAGCGCCAGGCTTTGGCCGTCACCGCCACCCATCGCAAGATGGACAACGACTGGCGCAACTGGAACGAGTTCGACACCACACAGACCTCGCTCAAGCACGGCTATATGTTTCCTGGCGGCAGCACGCTGGAAAGCGAGCTCTCCTACTCGGAGTCCAACATCCAGTTGCCGGGTGCCATGGACGCAACAATGTTCGAGGAATTCAAGAATTCTGGAGAACAGACCGGTACGTCCGAGCCCTGGAAACATTCAGGTCGCTATTCAAAGACCTGGTTTTTCAACACGCGCTATGAGATGGAGCGCGGCAATGTCTCTTTCAAGCCGCGTTTCTATTACAACACCTGGTATCACTACCACCCAGTCACCGGTCTCATCAATGAAACCGAGGACTGGGTCTACAACATTGGCACCGACCTCGAAGCGCATCTGCGACATGAAAGCGGGACGCTGGTCGGCGGCGTAACCGTCCGCCAGGAAGAAGTACCCGATTCGCGCAAATACGAGTACCGTGATGTGCGCACCACCTTCCGTCCCTTCCCGCCGCCGGGCGTCAATGTCATTGATGCAACCCTGTCGGACGCCAAAGGTGATCTGGCATCCGTCAGTTCCAGCACAAATCTGCTTACCGGCGTGTACGTGCAGGAATCCTGGCGCCCCGACGACCGCTGGATTGTGGACGCTGGCCTGCGTTACGACGTAGTCAACATCACCGAAGAGACCGACGAGTTCACCAAATACGACTGGGGTTCCGGCAGGTACGTGGCGGGCGACGGGCACCAGGAGACCGACAAGACCTTTCGTTTGCCAGCACCTAAATTGGCCGTCAGTTACCGGTTGAACGACTTCTTGAACGTGTTCGGTATGGCGGCTCAGGCCGGCCAGATCCCTTCGGCCAGCGAAATCTCGAGCAATCCTGACCTGGACGCACCTGTTTCGCGCAACTACGAAATAGGTTTGAAGGGGCGGGCTGCGCAGTGGCAGTTCGATGCCAGCGTCTACGTCAATCCGGTGAAAGATGAGATCATCCAGGTATTGACCGGTGGCGAGACCGAGTACGCCAATGCGGGCAAGACCGACAAGCGCGGCTTTGAGTTCACCGGCAGCCTGGAGTTCATGCCTGGCTGGCAGTTAGGCGGCTATTACAGCTACGCCGACTACACCTTCGACAGCTTTACCGAAAAGGTTGGCTTCGGTCCTGCAGCCACCAACGTCGATCGCTCCGGAAACAGGGTGCCGTTCATTCCCGAGCACCAGTACGGCCTGTTTCTCGCGTGGAAGTCACCCACTGGGTTGCGTGCGCGCGTCACCAGCAACACCTGGGGTGAGTACTGGTTGGACAACGCCAATACGGAGAAGTATGACGGCTGGGATTGGGTTACCAGCCTTTCTGTCGGCTACGAACGAGGGCCGCACGCAGTCACGCTCAATGTGGAGAACCTGTTCGACGAATACTATGCCGCTGAGGTAAAGAAGGATACGGCCGGCAAGGTGAGTTACACCGCTGCTTCACCAAGAACGACATTGCTCACTTATCGCCACAACTTCTGATACGCGCCATGGCTATTGGGAAAACATTGAGCATGGCAGGTGGCGTTGCCGGGATGTTATGCGCGCTGACGGTAGTCGTACCGGCACACGCACAAATGGCTTGGCGCTCGGCACCGGAGGTGGCGGTGCATGAGAGTGGGGTGGGCGGTCACGCGCATAATCGCCGCCCTGCCGCCGCTTATTTGCGCGACGGCGCCGGTGCCACGCTGATGTTCTGGAGGCCTGACCTCGAGCAGAGGGCACTGCCCGATGCGAAGGCGGACGGACAGGTTGCGGTGCGCCCCTCAGGCGTCGACAACTACCACCTGCTCATGGCGTCGCGTTCGGGCGAGTCCGGCGAGGAAGTCGCGCTGCGTTATGTGTACATGCACGGCAAGCCGAGCGGCGAGAGTCCTCGCCGCTTGCTCGGTGCACACAAGGTTGCGCTCGAGATCGTCCCCGCACCTCTGCCGCGGGAGCACTGGCGCTACGAAACCAGCAAGCCCGCCGTCTTCGAGGTACGACTCAGCGGCGAGCCCTTGGCAGGCCAGCCGGTGCAGCTCGTGACCACCCATGGCAGTCTGGTGGAAGGGAGCAGCGACGCGCAGGGGCGCGTCGAATTCGTGCTCCCCGAAGATTTTGCGCACGTCGCACCGGGACGCGAGGCGAACGCACCCGCCGAGTTCATCGTGAGCACGGCACACACGCAAAACGGCTTCATCCGTCGCACCACACTGAGTGCCGAGTACCACGCCAATCCCGCACACTGGCAATCGTCCTTCGGTGGTGTGGTCGCGCTGGTGGTCGGGTTCGTCGGCGGCGTAGCGCTGTGGCGGCGTTTGCCCACAGGGGACCGCGCATGAACCTCTCCATCGTCCGTAAGCTGATCCAACTCGCCGCCTTCGTGTTCCTGGTGTACGGCTCGGTGGTGGTGGGCTTCTACACGGCCGACAAGATCTCGGGCGCCTTTCCCGTGCTCGCGTGCGCCTATGACACACAAACGGCGGACTACTGCGCACTCATCCCGCTTCAGCACCAGATGGACCACCGTTTCGGCGCGGCGATTGCGGCTGGAACCTCGTTGTTGGCCGCCTTGCTGCCCACGCTGATTACGCTCGGTACCTTTCTGGTGTTGTTCGTCCTGCTCAACAAGGCGTTCTGCGGGTGGATTTGTCCGCTGGGCTTTTTCCAGGAAGTGATGGGCATGCTCGGCCAGAAGATCGGCATCGCACGCGCTGCCTCACTGCCTGAAACGTCCGTGCGTCGTATTCGCCCGGTGAAATGGCTGGTGCTGGTGCTGTTGGTGTTTGGTATTCCGGTGCTGGCGGGCGTCGGTCTGGTCAACCATTCCCTCGGTAGTCCTTACTGCAGTATCTGCCCAAGTCGCATCCTCACCACGCTGGCAAGCGGCAATGGCTCGCAACTGGTGATGGACACCTCGTCGGCCGGCGCCCTGATCCTTTCGCTCACCGGTGCATTGTTGTTCGGCCTGACCGCGTCGCTGTCCATGAAGATGCGCCAGCCCTTCTGTCGCGTGTGCCCCATGCTCGCCATGCATGCGGTATTCCGCAAATTGGGGCTCGTGCGTCTGGTCAAGAATGTCACGCCGCGCTGCGAAAAATGCGGTTTATGCGCCAAGGCCTGTCCCATGGACATCCGCGAGATCCACACCGATATGACGAAGAAGGACGTCACTTTCGAGGACTGTACCCTGTGCGGCCGTTGTGTGGAGTTCTGTCCCGACAAGGATGTGCTGCAACTGAAGTACGCCTTCGTGCCCGTGTTGCGTGCCGATCCCGTCTATTTCAAGGCACGCAAGAAGGCGCAGTCCCTTTGGGAAGCGGGTAACGTGCGCGCTTGGTGGCGTGCGCGCAAGGAGGCGCGCTGATGGAGCCGGTGGCGCTTGGCTTTTTCGCCGCCCTCACCATGGGGCTGGTGTACGGCGCCGGGGCGTGCAACGTGGCCTGCCTGCCGTATCTCGGCCCGGTGTTCCTGCATGAGGGCAGCGGCTGGCGGACGGTAGTTCCGTTTTCGTTGGGACGTTTGTTAGGCTACGCGTCGCTGGGCGCGGTGGCCGGCGTGGCAGGCAATGCAGCCACCCGGCTGGTGGATTCTTCCCTGGCGGCCTGGCTGCTGGGCGGGGCCACCGTGCTGGCGGGCCTGTCGCTGGTGCGCGGCAAGCAAGGCTGCAAGGTGAAAAGCTCGGACCAAAGCGTCATGCGCCGCGCCGTGCGACCTCTGCCTTATGCATTGTTTGCCATGGGAGCGGGGATGGCATTCAATCCGTGCCTGCCGCTCGGCACGGTGCTGCTCGCCGCGGCGGCGACGGCCGAGGCGGGCGCGGGCGCTGCCCTCGGCCTTGCCTTCGGGCTCGGTGCGGTGGTGGTGCCTGCCATCGTTTTCGGCGCATTGGTCGCGCGTTTCGGTGCGCAGGTGCGCGCTCACGTGGCCCATTGGCGCGGTCGTCTGGAAACCGGCGCGGGGGTTTCACTCATCGCGCTCGGTACCGTTACTCTTCTCGGTTGGATAAAACCATGAGCGTCATCGATCTTCTCGACAAGGGCGGTCCCATCGCCTGGATTTTGTTTGGTTACTCCGTGGTGGCGCTCGCCATCGTGATCGAACGCAGTATCTTTTTTGCCCGCTTGGGCCGTCTGCCAGGAAATTTCGAAAGCCAAATCATCGGTGCCCTGCGTCGTGGCGATGCGGACCGAGTGCTGGCCGGTGCCACCGGTCCCGAGGCAAGACTCATGCGTGCGCTGGTGCAGGCCAGCGGCGAAGGTGTGCAGGACCTGGGGCGTGTGGGTTCGCGGGTAGGATCCGAGGAACTGCAGCGCATGGAGCGCGGCTTCCGCACGCTTGGCATCATGGGCAACACCGCCACGCTGCTCGGTCTGTTCGGCACCGTCACCGGCATGATCAAGGCCTTTATGGTCATCGAGTCGGCTGGCGGGCGCGTGGATGCACAGGCCCTCGCGGGTGGTATCTGGGAGGCCATGATCACTACCGGCGTGGGCCTTGCCGTAGCGTTGCCCATTCTGATTCTGCTGCACACCCTGGAAGGCATGGCCGATCGCCGCGCCCATGCCATGCGAACCTACGCCTCACTGGTACTGGAAAATCTGCCCCACGTGCCGGAACTGGACGAAGGTCCGGTCAGCCATCATTCGAAGGCGGTCGCCGATGCAGTTTGAAGGCTGCCGCCGGGTGAGCAAGGCGTTCGACCTGACGCCCATCATCGATATGGTGTTCCTGCTGCTGATCTTCTTCATGCTCACGTCCCACTTCGTGCGCGAGGAGACCCTACCGGTGGAACTGCCCGAGGCGAGCAGCGGCAGTGAGGCGCCGCAGGACCGCCTGGAAGTGGTGGTCTCGCGCGAAGGCCACATCCTGTTGCACGAGCACATCGTGGAGAAAGGCACGCTCGGTGAGGTGTTGCGTGAGGAATTGGCCAAGCGATCCGACAAGAACGTACAACTGCGCGGTGACCGGGAAGTGCCGCTGAGCGAATTGGTCTCGGTGCTCGATGCCGCACGCGCGGCCGGAGCGAGCGGCGTCGACATCCTTACCGAGCAGCCCTGATGTCCGACGGCCTTCGACCATGGGGTCTCGCCATCGCCCTGTCGGTGTTCGTGCACGGGGCGGTGTTGTACCAAGCCTCGGTGGAGCAGGGACGGGAAGACGGTGTGCAGACCCGAGAGGCGGTGCGCTTGAGCTTCCGTTCCGTGGCTTCGCCAGCAATGCCCGCGTCCAAGGCTGTGGAAACACCCGTGCCCGTCCCGGAAAAACCCAAGCCGCCGAAACCGAAGCGACCAACGGCTGAACGCATCGAACCCGTGGAACCGCCGCCGGAGGAAACCCCGCCCGAGGCGAAGCCGGAACCGGCCGAGGTTAGTGCGCCCGTAACCAGTGATCAGGCCGCGGATGCAGTGGCGGAATTGGCGCAGGCGGCGTCGCTCGCGAAGGCACGTCAGCGCTACGCGCAGGAGCTGATGGCGCACATCGAGCGGCACAAATTTTATCCGCCTATTGCGCGGCGTCGTGGGGTGGAAGGACGAGTGCAGGTGAGTCTGATGGTGGTGGAGGCAGGCGGTGTTTCCGGCCTGCGTTGTACTTCGGGCCCGGCGCTGTTGCAAAGCGCTGCCTGTAATGCGGTGTCTGCGGCCTTGCCGCTGCCGCCGCCGCCCGAAGGACTGAGTCTGCCGCTGCCCGTGAGTTTCGGCATGGAGTTCAGCCTCAAAGCCATGCGTTGATGGGTTGCATGAACTTACCCGCCTGGGTGGTAGTGAGTTTTCCGATAAGTGTTGAACAGCAGGAGTTGACGACGATGAAGAGATGGATGGCCTTAGCGGCCGGCACGCTGGTCCCGTTCACGACCATGGCACAGGAAGACGCCTCCGGGTATCTGGGCGAGATGGTGGTCACCGCGCCGGCCATGTCCGATCCGCTGACCGTTGAGACGGATCCCAAGGCGCCGCGTCAGCCGGTGCCCGCGGGTGACGGTGCGGCGTTTCTCAAAAACATCCCGGGTTTTTCCAGCGTGCGCAAGGGTGGCACTTCGGGCGATCCGGTGTTACGCGGTCTGGGCGGTTCGCGTCTCAATATCCTGCAGGACGGCGCCTATGTGTTCGGCGGTTGCGGCGGCCGAATGGACCCGCCCACGGCCTACACCTATCCCGAATCCTTCGACAAGGTGACCGTGCTGAAGGGCCCGCAGAGCGTGCTGTACGGTGGCGGCAATGTGGCAGGCACCGTGTTGTTCGAACGTGTCACGCCGCGCTTCGAAGAGGCCGGCACGCGCTTCATGGCCGGTGGCATGGTCGGCAGTTTTGGCCGCAACGACCAGATCGTCGATGCCACGGCAGGTGCGGCACCCGGTTTCATGCGCATCATCGGCACGCGTTCGGCCTCCGATGACTACGAGGACGGCGACGGCAACAAAGTGCATTCCGAGTACGAGCGCTGGAGCGGCACGGCCATCGTGGGCTGGACGCCCGATGAGGACACCCACATCGAGCTGAACGTGGACCGCTCCGACGGCGAGGCCGCCTATGCCGATCGCACCATGGACGGCGTGGTGTTCGATCGCGAGGCCTGGGGCGTGAAGGCCTCCCGCGACAACCTGTCACCGCTGGTGCAACGCATCGAGGCGCAGTACTACCACAGCTATGTGGACCACGTGATGGACAACTTTTCGTTACGTACACCGCCAGCGCCACCGATGATGAAGATGGTGAGCAATCCGGATAGGACGACGGACGGTGCCCGCCTGGTGGTCGACCTGGCAGTGGGTGATCGAACAGGATTGATTGTCGGTACGGATTATCGCGACGATGAACATACCAAGCGCGGTGCGACGACAACGCCGCGTATGGCTGACATGTCATTCGAACAGCGCGGGATTTTCGCGCAACTGGAACACGCCGTGGGTGAGCGGGATCTGTTCGCTGCCGGGCTGCGTATGGATGAAACGACCGCCAAGGCGGATGCGGCTGTCGGCGGCGTCGCGGCTGGGACAGAAGATGATGACACCACGCGCGGTGCGTTCGTGCGTTACGAACATGCGCTTTCCGATAGCTGGCGAGTGCTGGCCGGTGTCGGCCGTGCGGAACGTGCGCCGGACTACTGGGAACGCGTGCGCACTTTCGACATCGACACGGAGAAGAGCACCCAGTTCGATCTGGGCGCGGCATTCCGCAGTGGTCAGCTCGACGCGACCGTGTCGGCCTTCTACACGCGCGTGGATGACTTCATCCTCATCGATCATTCGCTTAATCCCTCGGCCAAGCCGGCCGGTGCGGCCAAAAACGTGGATGCCACTTTGTACGGCTTCGAGGCCGATGCGGCCTACGCGATTGCTCCCAACTGGACCGCACGCGCCACCGTGGCGCACGTGATCGGCGAGAACGACACCGACGACGTGGCGCTCGCCCAAGTGCCTCCCCTGGAGGGTACCGTGAGCCTCGGCTATGACGACAAGACCTGGGCCGCCACCCTCCTGGTGCGTGCCGCTGCCGAACAGGACCGAGTCGATGTGGATCGTGGCGGTATTGCGGGCGCCGATGTGGGCGAGACCGACAGTTTCACCGTGGTATCGTTCAATGCCGGTTATCGTGCCAACGAGAACCTCAAAATCACGGCGGGTGTCGATAACCTGTTTGATGAGACCTATGCGGAACACCTGAGCCGCGCGGGTGCGCAGGTTGCGGGTTACGGCAAACCTGAACGCGTCAACGAACCCGGCCGTTTGTGGTGGATGAAGGCCACCCTGTCTTTCTGAGCCGTTGTGACTTAAAGAAAACCAAGCGGAGAACCAATTGTGAAGACGATCCAATCACTGTTGCTGACCGGCATGTTTCTTTGGGCTGGCGTCGCGTCTGCCGCCGGATTCATGGTTACGGATGCCTGGGTTCGCGAAGCCCCGCCGAACGCCATGGCCCTCGGGGCCTTCGCGACCTTGCACAACGGCTCGGACAAGGCGCGCACCCTAGTGGCGGCGCGCAGTGCCGTCGCGAACAAAGTGGAACTGCACAAGACCATCATGGAAGGCGACCTTGCCAAGATGGTGCAGCAGGAGAGGGTTGAAATTGCCGCCGGCGGCGAAGTGAAGCTGCAGCCGGGCGGGCTGCACATCATGCTTATCGGACCCAAGCAGGCGCTCAAGGCCGGTGACAAGGTGGAAGTGGTGCTCGAATTCGCAGACGGCGTAACCCTGCCGGTGAGCTTCGAGGTACGCAAGGGCCAGGGCATGGCCATGAACCATGGGCACATGTCGCACTGATGCGTGGCCCGGATGGAGCTATGCGGAATCCGGATCTTAGCCCGGGCGGCTTGCCGGATTCCGCTGTGCGCCATCCGGTGCTCTTCGGGGGTGGCAAAGGCCAGACATGGTCACCGGCAGCATTGATGCGTTCCGATCCAGCTGCCTACGTTCCTTTGCGGTCTTTGCGCCCTCTGCATCTCGGCGTTGCGTTGTTTTCTTCCTGGCGCGGCGACTGTGCCGGATTCTGCGGCAATTCCCCCGCACGCTGTGCTTTATCGGGGCTACGGTTGAATCGCGCGAACTCAACCGATGGCGTACTTCTTCAACCGGTAAAGCAGCGTGTCGCGCGTCAGGCCGAGCAGGCGCGCGGCGCGGCTGCGGTTGCCATGGGTGCGCTCCAGGGCCTGGCGGATCATGTTCTGTTCCAGTTCCTCGAGGCAGATGCCGCTACTTGGCAGCACGAAATGAGCATCCGCCGTCCAACGTCCTTCCGAACGGATCTCGTACGGCAGGTTTTCGGGGGCGACACGCCGGCCGGCGAAGAGGATCACCATGCGTTCGCAAAGATTGCGCAGCTCACGCACATTGCCGGGCCAAGGATAGCGTTCCAGCAGCGACAGGGTCGCGGCCTGGTAGAGCGGACGTTCGAGTCCGTGCTGCCCGCTAAGCCGGGTGGTGAACGCGGAAAGGAGCAGCGGAATATCACCGGTGCGTTCGCGCAACGGTGGCAATTCCAGCGGGATGACATTCAGGCGGTAGTAAAGGTCGGAGCGGAAACGGCCGGCCTGGGCTTCCTGGTGAAGGTCGCGATGGGTGGCGGCGATCACGCGCACATCGACACGGCGGCTGGACGACTCGCCCACCGGTTGCACCTCGCCGGTTTCCAGGAACCGCAGCAGCTTGGCCTGGATGGCGAGCGGCAGTTCGCCCACCTCGTCGAGGAACAGCGTGCCGCCCTCAGCGGCGCGGATGCGCCCAGGGGCCGCGCTGACGGCGCCGGTGAAAGCGCCTTTGGCGTGGCCGAAGAGTTCGGATTCGGCGAGTGCCTCGGGCAGGGCTGCACAGTTGATGGCCACGAAAGGGCCGTCCGCGCGGCGGCTGCTGTCGTGCATGGCATGCGCCAGCACCTCCTTGCCGGTGCCGCTCTCGCCGAGCAGCAATACGGTCACATCGGTCGCTGCGGCCACCTGGGCCGAGCGCACCGCCGCTAGAAATTCGGGAGATTCGCCGAGTAGGGAAGACTCAAAAACGTTCATCGCGACATTCCAGGGCTTCGTGATCCGACGACATTGGGGAAGCAGCGTGCAGCCATTCACCGAACACGACGCCGGCCAATCCCAGTGCCACCAACGCCGCACCGGCCATCTGCCTCACGCCCGGACGGCGAGAGAGTCGGCGCAGCTTGTCTGAGAGGATACCGGCGCTCATGACGCCTGGTAAAGTCCCCAAGCCAAATACGGCCATGAACAGTGCCCCGTCCAGCGGGCCACCGGCGGTCACCGTGAACAACAGGGCCGTATACACGAGCCCACAGGGCAACCAGCCCCAGATGAGGCCATAGACCAGCGCCTGTGCAGGATTCCGCACGGGAATGAGGCGTCGCCCAAGGGGTTCGAGGCGGCGCCACAGCGGGATGCCGAGGCGTTCGAGATTGGCGAAACGCGGAAACCAGCCGCCCACGTAAAGCCCCACCGCGACCATCAGGATCGCCGCCGCGCCCTGGATGATCGTATAGCCGACTTTGGGACTCAGGGTCTCGTAGACGGTTCCACCTAGGTAACCCACCAGTGCCCCCGCCGCTGCATAACTGGAGATACGGCCCACGTTGTAGGCGCTGACGAACAGCGCGAGATGCGAACGACGCTGTCGCACGGTTTCGGGGAGACTGAAGGTGAGCGCGCCGCTGATGCCGCCGCACATACCAACACAATGGGCCGTGCTGAACAGGCCGAGGAGCAAAGCGGTTATCAGGGGATAGGTCACACGCAAGATCCGGAAAAATGAAGCGCTGCCATCATAGCACCGGATTTTTGAAACGAACTGTTGACGACCCCCGGGGGTTCTGGTTAAATGCGCGCCTCTGCCGGGCCGCTAGCTCAGTTGGTAGAGCAGGAGACTCTTAATCTCTTGGTCGTAGGTTCGAGTCCTACGCGGCCCACCACATGTAAACAGCCGCCTCGTGCGGCTGTTTTCGTTTCTACCGATGCGCGTTTATCGCCTCCCGGCGCAGCGGTTATACTCCGCGTTCCTGCGAAAGTGGCGGAACTGGTAGACGCGCTGGATTTAGGTTCCAGTGGCTTTGCCGTGGGGGTTCGAGTCCCCCCTTTCGCACCAATCGAGCAGCTGCGGCTTTCGGCGAAGACCTGCGCCGAATCTCTCCTCGCAGTTCCAATACCCGTGAGAATTCCAACGCCTGATCTGGCACGCTGCGGCGTAGTGCCGCCTGTGTGGGGAAGCCGGTTCACACTGCGGTGACGGCTCTGCTGGCGGATGGGACGATTCTCGGAAGCCTCGCAACGCGCACACCTGACGCGCAGGCAAATGAAGGGGCTGGCAACCCCGCTATCTTGGGAAGTCGGTCCCGAAGGACGCATCCGTTAGACCGGAGGCTTTGCGCCCTCGCCTTTCAGCAAGTTTGCTTTTCACAGCCTTAGGGTGAGCATAGGCAGCCCTTTCCACCTGCCAAGTGGGGCGCTGTTTGTTTCCTTCTAGGCAGTTTCTTCACGCCTTCAGGGGGCGCCTGTGGTATCCCGGTACGCCGCAAGGGACAAAGCCGCGACTTACAACGGCAGGCGGCGCAGCGCCTCAGTGAATTCGCAATCGGCGAGTCCGGCGATGGCGGCGCGGGCGCGCTGCAATTCATCGCCCGCACAGGCGCGGGCGTATTCGAGCGCGCCGCAAGTCATGATCGCTTCCGCGATGAGCGGACCATCATCACGCCGGTCGTGCAACAGCGCCTCGTGAATGCGTTGCGCCGTGGCGGCGGTGCCTGAGCGCATGGCATGGACCACGGGTAGGGACAGGCTGAGCGGTTGCGTGGCGTCGGGTGCGGTTTCGGGCGCGAATTCGCCGAGTTCCGCGAGCAGCTGGCTGGCCGTGCCCAGGTGCATGCCGTACATCGTCAGTGCCTTTTCCACATCCGGCGTGACGCCTGCGATAATCGCGGCGCTCTGGGCGGCGGCTTCGAAGAGCTTGGCGGTTCGGGTGCGGACCACGTCCAGATAATGCGCCGTGGTGAGTCCCGCGTCGCGGCAGGCCATGTGATGCATCACCTCGCCCTCCGCGGTTGTGCTGATGGCATCGGACAATACGCGCATGACGCGTAGATCGTCGAGTTCCAGGATGAGCTTGAACGCGCCGGTATAGAACAGGTCGCCGAGCAGGGTGCCGCCCGCATTGCCGAACAAGGTGGGGACGTGCGCTTCCGCATCGCCGGTCACGTCCACGACGGCGTGGTGCAACGTCAGGGCGCTATTGATGAGCTCGATGGCTGCGGCAAGCGCCCGGTGACGGGCGGCGTCGAAGCTGAGCGCGCGGCCTGTGAGCACACTCACCACCGCGCGCAGTGGCAGACGGTTTGCACCGAGCACGCATTCCGTGGCCTGGCGCACGAGCAGCAGGTCCGAGTTGAGGTGTTGGCGGATGATGTCGTTGACCTGTCGCAGGTCGTCCAGGACCAAGGCCTCAAGCTGTTCTGTTTTCACGGATGCTCCTGCCCCATCGCAAAACAAGATCGGAGCACCGCCGGCGGCACTCCGCTCCGGGTGGTCTCGACTGTCGGTTCGACACCGCGGCCGGCGTTCCGGGCGGTGAGTGCGGCGGATTTTCCCACGTTTGGCGTCCCTGCGCATGGGTGAATACGTCCTCGGGCCCTGGATCGAGGAACAGCGGGGGAGGGCGGTGCCCGGGCTGAACATCGAAAAAGGCTCTTGAACGCTCCGGCGAAATCCGCCAGCCTCTTTATGTGACTTGTTTGAAAAGCACAACTCCATGGATATCGCCGGCATCGCTCAGTCTCGCTACACCACCAAGGCGTTCGACCCTTCGAGGACCATCCCCGCTCCCCTGATGGCGCAGTTGCGCACCGTGCTGCGCTTCAGTCCGTCCTCGGTCAATTCGCAGCCGTGGCATTTCGTGATCGCCGCCTCGTCAGGGGCGAAGGGGCGCATCGCCAGGGCCACACAGGGACCGTACGCCTACAACGAACCCAAGGTGCTCAATGCGTCGCATGTGCTGGTGCTGTGCGGCAAGAGGACCCTCGATGACGCGCATCTGGAGGCGATCGTCGCCCAGGAAAACAGCGACGGGAGGTTCCTCACGCCGGAGAACATGGCCACCCAGGACAAGAGCCGCCGCTTCTACGTGAACCTGCACCGGGACCAGTGGAAGGATGAGCGCACCTGGATAGAGCGCCAGGTGTATCTGGCCCTGGGAACCTTGCTGCTGGCCGCCGGGGCGTTGGGCGTGGATGCCTGCACCATGGAGGGTTTCGATGCCGACGCGCTGGACGCCGAACTCGGCCTGTCCCGGCGCGGCTTGCGCCCGCTGGTGGTGGTGGCGCTCGGCTACCGCGCGGCCGACGACTTCAACGCGGGCCTGCCGAAATCGCGGTTGCCTGAGGAGAGTGTCTTTACGGAATTGTGAGGGCCGGCCTCAGCTCGGCGGCGGTACCCGTTGTCGATCCGTCAGGGGCAGGATGCACGCGGGGCCGTCGTGGTCCGCCGTGTTCACCCGTGGGCTCACCGGATAGGCCTCCAGCGCCCCGGCAGAAACGGGCGCAGTGAGCCGCCGGACTTCCGCGGCAGGCAGCCGGGCGTCGAGCCAAAGCCCGCCGTCCTCGATGGCGATGATCACGGGCATGCGGTCATGCAAGGTCGCTAGCAGCGCGTTGGGTGGCCCCACCAGGAGGGTGCAGGTCAGCATGGGTTGCGTGCCCCAGGTGTCCCATAAGGCGGCGAGCAGCAGTGGTGCGCCGTCGCGCCGCCGGATGAACCAGGGCTGTTTCCGGCCGTTTTCTTCGCGCCACTCGTAGAAGCCGTCGGCGGGCACCAGGCCACGTTGGCCGCGGCGCCAGGCGTCCCGGAACATCGGCCTTTCCGCAACGGACTCGATGCGGGCGTTGATGGGGCGGGTCTTCAGGGTCTGGGGATCACGTGCCCAGCGGGGCACCAAGCCCCAGGTGCACCATACCAGGCGTGTGGCGGCACCCGCAGGCTGGATGGCCAGGGCGACCGCCTGGCTCGGCGCCACGTTGAAGCGGCCGAGCCGGTCCTCCTTGGGGCTGTCCAGGCCGAGATATGCTGCGTAAGCGCGCGCAGAGCGGGATTGGCAGAAGCGTCCGCACATGTCTGGAACTCGCCTTTTCGGGTAATGTCAGTAAGGCTTTGACACGCAAAGCGATCCAGGTTCAAGGCCCGGTACGGTCCGGGCGGGGGTGCAGGGCGGCCCGTGATTTATGCCCCACGGGCCAGGAAACCGGCAAGATGCCGATATCCGTCCGTCCTTTCCGGCGTTTTCTGCCGTGCCCGTAACCCTTCCGCCGGAACCCCAGAACCTTTATCATGCGCCGTTTCGAAACAGGCGAGGCGGAGAAGGGGCGACCAAGACTGTGTTCCGGTGGTCGGAACGGCGCCCGCCCAAACGAGTGGCCCCGACAACGTGGTGATCAGCTCGGCCGCCGGTGCGGGCGTGGGTCCAGCACCGCTGCTCGGTGGTAAATCCTTTCACACAAGCTCGTCCGCGCCTCACTGTTACGCCCACACAAGAATCCAACGAGCCTTTTTGCGAGGAATTCAGATGCAGGTTTCAGTCGAATCGACCGGGAGTCTCGAACGCCGCATGACCGTGCAGGTCCCGGAAGAGCGCGTCAACACGGAAGTGCAGAACCGTCTCGCGCGCCTCGCGCGTACCACCCGGGTCAAAGGCTTTCGTCCCGGCAAGGTGCCCATGAAGGTCATCGAGCAGCAGTATGGCGCCCAGGTTCGCCTGGAAGTCATCGGTGACGTGATGCAGTCCACCTGGTACGAGGCCGTCACTCGGGAGAACCTGCGTCCGGCCGGCCACCCGACCATCGAGCCCAAGAACGTCGCGCCCGGCGCCGGCCTGGAGTATGTGGCCACCTTCGAGGTATTTCCCGAACTGAAGCTCGCCCCCATCGAGGACGTGAAGACCGAGCGCGTCAGCGCCAAGGTGACCGATGCGGATGTGGACCGCGTCATCGACAGCCTGCGCAAGCAGCGTACCGAGTGGACCACCGTCGAGCGCGCCGCCGCCGCCGGGGACCGCGTAACCATTGACTTCACGGGGACCATCGACGGCCAGCCGTTCAAAGGTAACGAGGGCAAGAACGTGCCCGTGGTGCTGGGCAACGGCGCCATGATCCCCGGCTTCGAGGATGGCCTGACCGGCGCCAAGGCCGGCGAGGAGTGCACCATCGACGTCACCTTCCCCGAGGACTATGGCTATAAGGACGTTGCCGGCAAAGCGGCGCAATTCGCCATCAAGGTACACCAGGTGGAAGAACCAGACCTGCCCGAGGTGAACGAGGAATTTGCCAAGGGCTTCGGTATCGCCGCGGGCGGCGCTGATGCGCTGCGCGCCGAAGTGCGCAAGAACATGGAGCGCGAGCTGGAGCAGGCGCTGAAGGCCGCCAACAAGCAGGGCGTGATGGACAAGCTGGTGGAAATCAACCAGGTGGACGTGCCGAAGGCGCTCGTCGACAACGAGTCTCAGGCCCTCATGGAGCAGATGCGCCAGAACATGCACGTGCCCAAGGGCAAGAGCATGGACCTGGATCTGGCCATCTTCGAGCCGCAGGCCCGCCGCCGCGTGAGCCTGGGCCTGATCCTGTCCGAGCTCATCAAGAGCAATGACATCAAGGCGACCCCGGAAGCGGTGCGCGCCCAGGTGGAGAAGCTGGCCGCCTCTTATGAGCATCCTGAAGAAGTAATCAAGTGGTACTACTCTGATAAGCGTCGCTTGTCGGAAGTTGAGTCGCTCGTGCTCGAAGACCAGGTCGTCGAGTGGGTGCTCGCTAAATCCGCTGCGGGCACGGTGGAGCGGAGCTTTGACGAGGTGATGAACCACGCCAGCGCAGGCCGCGTCTAAGGGATAAGCTTTTCAACTGGCGGGAATATATCCATGAGCCGCACGCACGAGATCAATAACCTGGGCCTCGTCCCGATGGTGATCGAAACGACCGCCAGGGGCGAGCGGGCGTATGACATCTACTCACGTCTCCTTAAGGAGCGTGTGGTCTTTGTGGTCGGTCCGGTCGAGGACCACATGGCCAACCTCATCGTCGCCCAATTGCTGTTCCTTGAATCGGAGAATCCGGACAAGGACATCCACCTGTACATCAACTCGCCGGGGGGCTCGGTCAGCGCCGGTCTGTCCATCTACGACACCATGCAGTTCATCAAGCCCCAGGTGTCCACCATGTGCCTCGGTCAGGCCGCCAGCATGGGCGCCGTGCTGCTCGCAGGCGGCGCCGAGGGCAAGCGGTACTGTCTGCCGCATTCCCGGGTGATGATTCACCAACCCTGGGGCGGCTTCCAGGGCCAGGCCACGGATGTGGAGATCCATGCCCGCGAGATGCTGTATACCCGCGAGCGCCTGAATCAAATCCTGGCCAAGCATACGGGGCAGCCCATCGAGAAGATCCGCACCGATACGGAGCGCGACAACTTCATGGGCGGTCAGCAGGCCGTGGAATACGGCCTGGTGGACTCCGTGCTGGAGCGCCGCGCCGGCAAAATCGCGGAATAAGTGCCTAAAGGCCTGATCCCCGAGGGGAATCCATGCCCGCGGTGATTGGCCGCGGGCGCTTGAAAAATCGGGCAATCCGCTGCATTTTGTAATCAAGGGCGGCATTCGCGAGGAAGGTCATGAGCGACGATACGAAAGGGACGGGCGAGAGCGGAAAGCTGCTCTACTGTTCGTTCTGCGGCAAGAGTCAGCACGAAGTGCGCAAGCTGATCGCGGGACCGTCCGTGTTCATTTGCGACGAGTGCGTGGAACTCTGCAACGATATCATCCGCGAGGAGGTGCAGGAGGAATCGGCGGCAACGTCGCGCAGCAAACTGCCCACCCCGCGTGAGATCAAGAACATTCTTGACGAGTACGTCATCGACCAGGAGCGTGCCAAGAAGGTGCTCTCCGTTGCGGTGTACAACCACTACAAGCGCCTGGAGACCGGGCGCCGCAAAGACGATGACGTTGAACTGTCCAAGAGCAACATCCTGCTCATCGGACCCACCGGCAGCGGCAAGACCCTGCTGGCCGAGACGCTCGCACGGCTGCTGAACGTGCCGTTCACCATCGCTGACGCCACCACGCTGACCGAAGCCGGTTACGTGGGTGAGGACGTGGAGAACATCATCCAGAAGCTGCTGCAGAAATGCGACTATGACGTCGAGAAGGCGCAGACGGGTATCGTCTACATCGACGAAATCGACAAAATTTCGCGCAAGTCCGACAACCCGTCCATCACCCGCGACGTCTCGGGCGAGGGCGTGCAGCAGGCGCTGCTGAAGCTCATCGAAGGCACCATTGCCTCGGTGCCGCCTCAGGGCGGGCGCAAGCATCCGCAGCAGGAATTCCTGCAGGTGGACACCACCAACATCCTGTTCATCTGCGGCGGCGCGTTTGCGGGGCTGGAACGGGTGGTGCGTGATCGCACCGAGAAGAGCGGTATCGGCTTTTCGGCCGAGGTACGCAGCAGGGACGACAAGCGCGCCGTGGGCGAGATCCTCCAGTCGGTGGAGCCGGAAGACCTCATCAAGTTCGGCCTGATCCCCGAGTTCGTCGGCCGCCTGCCGGTGGTCGCCACCCTCGGCGAGTTGGACGAGGCGGCCCTCATGCAGATCCTCGTCGAGCCGCGCAATGCCCTGACCAAGCAGTACCAGAAACTCTTCGATATGGAAGGGGTCGAACTGGAGTTCCGCGACGATGCGCTCAAGGCGGTGGCACGGCGTGCCATGGAGCGCAAGACCGGTGCGCGCGGCCTGCGTTCCATCCTCGAAGGGACTTTGCTGGATGTGATGTACGACCTGCCTTCCCAGAAGGACGTCTGCAAGATCGTGATCGACGACGGGGTCATCAACGGCACCTCGCAACCCTTGATGATCTACGACGGGTCGGACACCCCGGCGGTCGCGACCGAGTGACTTTTTGTGTGCCCGGTGAAACCGGGCACCCTTTTCTTCGTCGCCTGTCTTATGCTGGTGGCGCATCCTTCCTTGAAAGCGCTCGTCTTCGTCCTTATAGTACCAAGCCATAGCGCATTAGTAGGTTTTCTCCACGCGGCCCGGCCGCCAGTGAGGTAACTCCGAGATGGAGCAGCAAGACAAAACGTCTGAAGTGAGCCAGCAGTTGCAGGCCATCCCCGTGCTCCCGCTGCGGGATGTGGTGGTTTACCCCCACATGGTCATCCCGCTCTTCGTCGGCCGTGACAAGTCGATCCGCGCGCTCGAGGCGGCCATGGCCGCGGACAAGCAGATCCTGCTCGTCGCCCAGAAGAGCGCCAGCGAGGACGACCCCCAACCTGAAGACGTCTATCGCATCGGCACCCTGTCCACCATCCTCCAACTGCTCAAGCTGCCGGACGGTACGGTGAAGGTGCTGGTCGAGGGCTCGCAGCGGGCGCGCATCGTCCACTTCTTGCCCAACCCGTCATATTTCTCGGCGCAGGTCAACGTGCTCGACCTGCCGTTCATCGACGAGCGCGAATCGGAAGTGCTTGCCCGCTCGGTGATGAACCAGTTCGATCAATACGTGAAGCTGAACAAGAAGGTGCCGCCGGAGGTGCTGAGCTCGCTGTCCGGCATCGATGACGCCAACCGCCTGGTGGACACCGTGGCCGCTCACATGGCGCTGAAAATCGAGGAGAAGCAGAAGATCCTCGAGATCACCGACCTGCGCGAGCGTTTCGAGCACCTCATGTCCATGCTCGAAAGCGAGATCGATCTCCTTCAGGTTGAGAAGCGCATCCGGGGCCGCGTGAAGCGCCAAATGGAGAAGAGCCAGCGCGAGTACTACCTCAACGAACAGATGAAGGCCATCCAGAAGGAATTGGGCGAGCTGGAGGATCATCCGAGTGAGCTCGAAGAGCTCGAGAAGAAGATCGACAAGGCCGGCATGAGCAAGGAGGCCAAGGCCAAGGCCTCAGCCGAACTCTCCAAGTTGAAGATGATGTCGCCCATGTCCGCGGAAGCGACCGTGGTGCGCAACTACATCGACTGGCTGGTGAGCGTGCCCTGGAAGAAACGCACCAAGGTGAGCATCGACCTGGCGCGTGCCGAGCAGATCCTCGAGGCCGATCACTATGGCCTGGAGAAGGTGAAGGAACGCATCCTCGAATACCTCGCCGTGCAGCAGCGCGTCGAAAAACTGAAAGGCCCCATCCTCTGTCTGGTGGGACCGCCGGGCGTGGGCAAGACCTCGCTCGGACAGTCCATTGCGCGCGCCACGAATCGCAAGTTCGTGCGCATGTCGCTGGGTGGCGTACGCGATGAAGCGGAAATCCGCGGCCATCGCCGTACCTACATCGGTTCCATGCCGGGCAAGATTGTGCAGAACCTGTCCAAGGTGAAGGTGCGCAATCCGCTGTTTCTGCTCGACGAGATTGACAAGATGGCCATGGACTTCCGTGGCGATCCGGCCTCAGCCCTGCTCGAGGTGCTCGATCCGGAGCAGAACAACACCTTCAGCGATCACTACCTGGAAGTGGATTACGATCTGTCCGACGTGATGTTCGTCGCCACGGCCAACTCCATGAACATCCCCGGTCCCCTCCTGGACCGCATGGAGGTGATCCGCATAGCCGGTTATACCGAAGACGAGAAGCTCAACATCGCCCGCCGCTATCTCGTGCCGAAAGAGACCAAGGGCAACGGCCTCAAGGAAGACGAGCTGGAGATCACCGAGGCGGCCATTCGCGGCATCATCCGCTTCTACACCCGTGAAGCGGGCGTGCGTAATTTGCAGCGCGAGATCGCCAAGATCTGCCGTAAGGTGGTCAAAGACGTGCTGCTCGCACCGCCGTCTGGAAAGGTGGTGGTCGACGAAGAGAACCTGGAAAAGTATCTGGGTGTGCGTCGCTTCCGCTACGGCCTGGCCGAAGAGAAGGATCAGGTGGGTCAGGTCACCGGCCTGGCATGGACCGAGGTAGGTGGCGAACTGCTGAGCATCGAGACTGTGGTGGTACCTGGCAAGGGTAAGCACACGGTGACAGGCCAGCTGGGCGACGTCATGAAGGAATCCATCCAGGCAGCCATGAGCGTGGTGCGTAGCCGTGCCAAGGTGCTCGGCATCAAGCCGGACTTCTACGAAAATCAGGACATCCACGTGCACGTGCCTGAGGGCGCCATTCCCAAGGACGGGCCGAGCGCGGGTATCGGCATGTGCACGGCCATCGTCTCCGCGCTCACGGGCATCCCGGTGCGCGCCGACGTGGCGATGACCGGCGAGATCACGCTGCGTGGTGAAGTGCTGCCTATCGGCGGCCTTAAGGAGAAACTCCTGGCTGCGCATCGGGGCGGTGTCAAACGGGTGATCATTCCCGAGGAAAACCGCCGCAACCTCGAGGAAGTGCCAGAGAACATCAAGAAGGACCTCGACATCCATCCGGTCAAATGGATCGACGAAGTGCTGCAAATGGCGCTCACCCACGCACCGACGCCGCTGCCGGAAGCGGTGGAGGGCGTCGAGGTGAAGGACAAGGGCGCCAAGGAAAGCGCGACGGTGCATACGCATTGATACGGACGAGCGGCCGGCTTGCCGGCCGCTTTGCCTTGACACTGCGAGAACCCAGTTGGTATAAAACGCACCCACAACCCGGCCGCCTGTTACATGCAGGCGGTGTTTTTTTTTAAAAGAACCAAGGGGAACCCTAAGTGAATAAATCGGAATTGGTCGACGTAGTAGCGGAAGGTGCCGATATCTCCAAGGCCGCAGCCGCTCGTGCAGTGGACGCAATGGTTGAAGCAATCTCCGGCGCGCTGAAGAAGGGTGATCAGGTGAGCCTGGTGGGTTTCGGCACCTTCGTGGTGCGCGAGCGCGCTGCCCGTTCGGGCCGCAACCCGAAGACCGGCGAGACCATCGAGATCGCTGCGAGCAAGGTTCCCACCTTCAAGGCTGGCAAAGGCCTGAAGGATGCCGTAAACTAGCCCGTCTTGTTTTCCGGGTGCTTAGCTCAGTTGGTAGAGCGTCGCCCTTACAAGGCGAGGGTCGGGGGTTCAAGTCCCTCAGCACCCACCATCGGTAAATCAGGAGTGGTAGTTCAGTCGGTTAGAATACCGGCCTGTCACGCCGGGGGTCGCGGGTTCGAGTCCCGTCCACTCCGCCACTAAAAAGAGAAGGGTGCACTGGCTGCGCCCTTTTTTTTTATCGACACGGGAAAGTCTATGCTTCAGTACATCCGTGCACGTGCCCAGGGTCTGATTGCCTGGATTATCGTCGGCTTCATCGCATTGACCTTCGCCCTGTGGGGTGTCCAGGAATACCTGGGCGGCGGCAAGGACGTGCCAGTAGCCGAGGTGAACAATACGGCCATTTCCGCAGAGCGGCTTCAATCGGCCGTCACGCAACAGCGTCAGCGCCTGCAGGAGATGCTGGGCCCCAACTTCCGCCCGGAGATGTTCGCCGAGGCACCCATGCGGGAAGCCATCCTGCAGAGCCTCATCGAACGTGAGGTGCTGGTTCAGGCTGCGGTGGATGCGGGATTGTGGGTCTCTGACGCGCAGCTGGCTTCCATCATTCGTGCGATTCCCGCCTTCCAGGGCGAGGACGGCCAGTTTTCCTCGGCCGCCTATGAACGCGCCTTGCGCATGCAGGGCTACACCACCCAGGGTTTCGAGGCCGAACTGCGCCGTGACCTGCTGGTCTCGCAGCTCCAGTCGGCCGTGAGCGCCACCGATTTTGCGACACCCAGCGAGGTGCAGCACTACCTGCGCCTGCAAAACCAGAAGCGTGATTACGGCTACCTGTTGATACCGGTTTCCCGTTTTGCCGGCAAGCTCGAGGTGAGTGATGCGGAGGCCGCGGCGTATTACGAAGCCAATCAGGCCCAGTTCACCGATCCTGAGCGTGTGAAGGTCACTTACGTCGAGCTCTCGGTGGATGCGCTGGCGCGGGATGTGAAGGTGAGTGAAGACGAGGTACAGGCCTATTACGACGCACACCCGGAGGAATTCACCGCCCCCGAGGAACGCCGCGCGCGCCACATCCTTTTCCAAGTAGCCGCCGATGCGGACCAAGCGACCGTCGAGGCCGCACGCAAGAAGGCCGAGGACACCCTGGCACAGATCCGCGCGGGCAAGGACTTCGCTGAACTGGCGCGCGCGCAGTCGGAAGACCCGGGGTCGGCGAAACAGGGCGGTGATCTCGGTTTCTTTGGCCGCGGCGTGATGGACCCAGCCTTCGAGCAGGCGGTGTTCGAGCTGGCAAAGGGTGACGTGAGCGAGCCCGTACGCAGTAGTTTCGGTTTTCACCTCATCAAGCTCGAAGAGGTGCGTGGTGGTGAAGTGAAGCCGTTTGCCACGGTGCAGGAATCGCTCCAGACGCGTCTGCGCCAGGAACAGGCGCGTCAGCGCTTCTACGAAGCGGCGGACCAGCTCGCCAACCTCGCCTATGAGCATCCCGACGAGCTCCAGACCGTGGCCGAGGAACTGCACCTGCCGCTGCAACAAAGCGCTTACTTCTCGCGCGAGCGTGGCGAGGGTCTGTTCGGTAACGCAAAGCTGCGCCAGGCTGCGTTCAGCGACGAGGTCCTCGAGGGCGGCAACAACAGCGATCCCGTGGAGCTTACCTCCGACCACCTGGTCGTGCTGCGTGTGGCCGACCGCCAGCCGGCGGCGGTGCGTCCGCTCGCCGAGGTGCGCGGGAAGATCGACGAGAGCTTGCGCCAGGAGAAGGCCCGCGCTGCCGCCGCCGAAGCGGCCGAACAGGCGGAACAAGCCCTGCGAGGGGGCAAGATGGACCCGGTCGCCTACGCCAAGAAGAACGGTTATGAATGGAAGCGCCAGGAAACCATGCGTAACGACACCAAGGCGCCGGCCGCGGTCGTGCAACAGGCCTTCCGCATGCCGCGTCCGCAAGACGGCAGCAGCGTGGAGCGCACCTCCCTGCCTTCCAATGATATGGCGGTTGTGATGCTGTTCCAGGTCAAAGAGGGCGAGGTGCCGACAGAGGCGAAGGCGCCACAACTGGAACGCGCGAATGCCGAGGCTTTGTACCAGGGCGTGATCGAAACCCTGCGGGCGCAGAGCAAGATCCGGGTGAATCGCGAGCAGCAGTGAACTGCTGATGGCTAAACAAGAACGCCGGGCGCTGCCCGGCGTTCTTGTTTTCGCCTGCGCGCCGGCGGTGCTAGCCGTGGGCGGCCATGGCCGTGATATGGTAGCCGGAATCCACGTACAGCACCTCGCCGGTGATACCGGATGCAAGGTCCGAGCACAGGAACGCCGCAGTGTTCCCCACCTCCTCGATGGTGACGTTGCGGCGCAACGGGGCGTTCTGCTCGGCATAGTCGAGCAGCCTGTTGAAGTCGCTGATGCCTTTGGCGGCCAGGGTCTTGATGGGGCCGGCGGAGATAGCGTTGACACGGAGGTTACGGGGGCCGAGGCTGGCCGCCAGGTAGCGGACGCTCGCCTCAAGGCTGGCCTTGGCAAGCCCCATGACGTTGTAATGCGGCACCGCGCGCACTGCGCCGAGATAGGTCATGGTGAGCAAGCTGCCGCCCTCACGCAGCATGGGCCCGGCCGCCTTGGCGAGCGCCACGAAGCTGTAGGCACTCACGTCGTGGGCGATGCGGAAGCCCTCACGTGTCACGTCGGCAAGGAAGTCGCCGTCCAGCTGCCCGGATGGGGCGAAGGCCGCCGAATGGACGATGATGTCGACGTGCTCCCAGCCGTGCTCGCGCAGATAGGCGAAGGTCCCGTCGATCTGTTCGTCGGAGCTGAGATCGCAGCCGGTGGTGAGCTCTGAACCGAACTCCGCAGCCATTTTCTCGACACGTTCACGGAGCTTTTCACCCTGGTAGGTAAACGCCAGTTCCGCGCCCTCCCGATGCAGCGCGGCAGCCACGCCCCAGGCGATGGAGCGATTGCTGGCCAGCCCCACGATCAGCGCGCGCTTGCCGTGCAAGAAACCCATAGTCCTCTCCTGTTGTCCTATGATTCGTGTAGTATGCGGCAGGCATGCTTGTGGCGCTTCGTTACGGCCACCGCCTCGAGCCGGGCGGCATAATACATCCGGCGCCAAGAGGGGACTAGAAGCCTTTACTCGCGTCGCTAGTGTCCGCAAGGCGTAACGAATTCATTCCGCGCTCCCCGCGCAATGGTATTGCCAATGGGTCGACGTATCGCAGGCGCCCTGACTTTTCGCGCCCTTATCATGCTGGTCGTGTGTGCCTGGACGCTGGTTTTCTCAGCGTCGGCGCTGGCGTCATCTGCCCAGGCACTTGGTTACACTCCCAGTTACCCGCCCGACTTCACCCACTTCGATTACGTCAATCCGGAAGCACCGCGCGGTGGTGAATTCGTGATGGGCGTACCGGGAAGTTTCGATAGCCTGAACCCTTTCACCCTGCGGGGAGCCTCTGCGGACGGTCTCACCCTGCTGGTGTTCGAAACCCTCATGCAGCCAAGTTGGGACGAGCCCTTTTCCCAGTACGGTCTGCTCGCCGAAGACGTGCAGCTGGCGGATGACGGCCTGTCGGTGACCTATCGGCTGCGCCGCGAGGCACGCTTCGTCGACGGGACGCCGGTGTTGGCGGCCGACGTGAAGTTCTCCTTCGACGCGCTGAAGAGCAAGGAGGCCCATCCGCAGTACCGCTTTTACTGGGCCGATATCGTCAGCGCCGATGTGCTCGATGAGCGGACGGTTCGCTTCAACTTCGCCCGCCGCAATCCGGAGCTGCACATGATTGCCGGGCAGATCCCCATCTTCGCCAGGCATTGGGTGAAAGACCGGCCCTTCGACCGCATCGCGCTGGAACAACCCATCGGCAGCGGACCCTACCGGGTCGAACGCTACGAACTGGGCAAGTTCATCACCTACGTTCGTAATCGTGAATATTGGGCGAACGATCTGAACGTGCGGCGCGGCATGTTCAATTTCGAGCGTATTACCTTCAAGTACTACCGCGACGACACCGTGCAGCTGGAGGCCTTCAAAGCCGGCGAGTTCGAGTTCGCCTTCGAGAACAACTCCAAGCAGTGGGCGCGTGATTATCGCGGCCCCAAGTTCGCCGACGGCCTTATCGTCAAACGTGAATTCCGCCACCGCAACAATGCGGGCATGCAGGGATTCGTGTTCAACCTGCGTCGTCCTCTGTTTGCCGATCAGCGCGTGCGGCGTGCCATTGCCCTGGCCATGGACTTCGAGTGGGCGAACCGCAAGCTTTTCTACGATCAGTACACCCGTTGCTACAGTTACTTTTCCAATTCCGAGCTGGCGGCCAGTGGGTTGCCGGAAGGCGACGAATTGAAACTCCTTGAGCGCTTTCGCGGTCGGATTCCCGACACGGTATTCACCGAGGTGTGGAAGCCTGCCAGCACAGTCCCGCCGCACAGCCTGCGGGACAACCTGAAAGAGGCGAAGGCACTATTGGCGGACGCCGGCTGGCGGTATCGCGACGGTGCGCTGCGCAATGCGCGGGGCCAACCGTTTGCTTTCGAGATCACGCTGGTGCAAAAACCCTTCGAGCGCATCGTCGCGCCGTTCGCCCGCAATCTGGAACGCCTGGGCATCCAGGTCCAGTACCGCACGGTGGACCCGGCGATCTACCAGCGCAAGGTGGAAACCTTCGATTTTGAGATGGTCGTGCACGTCTATCCGCAATCGCAGTCACCCGGCAATGAGCTGGTGAGCATGTTCCACTCCAGCGCGGCCGAACAGGAAGGCTCCAGTAACGTGGCGGGGATAAGGAATCCGGTGGTGGACGAACTGGTGCAGGAGGTGGTGTACGCGGGCGATCGCCAGCGGCTGGTCACGGCGGTGCACGCCCTTGACCGTGTTTTGCTGCACAATGAATATCTGGTGCCCAACTGGTACATAGCGAGTCACCGCGTCGCCTACTGGGATCGGTTTGCATTCCCTGACACGCTGCCGCTCTACTACGATCCCGTCACCTGGGCCATCAGCACCTGGTGGAAACAGCCGGTGAACTAAAGGTATGGCGAACTATATCCTCAAGCGTCTCCTGCTCATGCTGCCGACTCTGATCGGCATCATGCTGGTCACGTTCACCGTCACCCAGTTCGTCCCGGGCGGGCCTGTGGAGCAGTTGATCCACCAGATCCAGCAGGGGCGTGCCGGCATGGGCGGGGAAGTGAGTGCTGGCGTGGAGGGGCTGTATCGCGGCGCCTCCGGCCTGGATGCGCAGCGCGTGCAGGAACTGCGTGAGTTGTTCGGCTTCGACAAACCGGCGCCGCAGCGCTTCGTGGAGATGATGGGCAACTACCTGACCTTCGATCTCGGCACCAGCTATTTCCACCATCAGTCGGTCATCGATCTCATCATCTCCAAGCTGCCCGTCTCCATCAGCCTGGGCATGTGGACGTTCTTCCTGACCTATCTCACCTGCATTCCGTTGGGAATCGCCAAGGCGGTGCGCGACGGCAGCACCTTCGACGTCGTCTCGAGCACCATCGTGCTGATCGGCTATGCCATCCCCGGCTTCGTGCTTGGTATCGTGCTACTGGTGTTGTTCGGCGGCGGCAGCTTCCTGGATATCTTCCCGCTGCGCGGACTCGTCTCCGACAACTGGTCAGAACTACCCTGGTACGGCAAAGTCCTCGACTACCTCTGGCACATGGTGCTGCCGGTGACCGCTGCCGTGGTGGGCAGTTTCGCGGTGATGACCATGCTCACCAAGAACAGCTTCATGGAGGAGATCCGTAAACAATACGTGCTCACGGCACGCGCCAAGGGGTTGGCGGAGAACACCATCCTCTACAAACACGTGTTCCGCAACGCGGTCATTCCTCTGGTGACCAACTTCCCCGGCGCCTTCCTGGCGGCGTTCTTCACCGGCAGTCTGCTCATCGAGACCATCTTCTCGCTGGACGGCCTCGGCCTGCTGTCCTACGAATCGGTAATCAAGCGCGACTACCCGGTAGTGCTCGGAACGCTCTACCTGTTCACGCTGCTCGGCCTCATCGCCAAGCTGCTCACGGACATTTGCTACGTGCTCGTGGACCCGCGTATTCAGTTCGAGTCCCTCGACCGATGAGCGACATGCAGCCAGGCGACACCCTGTACGAATCCCGCACGCGGTCCGCGCCGGGCTATGCCGCGCGCGCCTGGCGGCGCTTCAAGGCCAACCGACGCGGTTACTGGAGCCTGTGGATCTTCCTGGTCCTGTTCGGCCTGAGCCTGTTTGCCGGCGTGCTGAGCAACGATAAGCCCCTGGTCGTGAGTTATGAGGGCAGCCTGCATTTCCCCATCGTGAAGGAATACCCGGAGACGGCATTCGGCGGCGATTTTGATACCGAGGCCGATTACCTGGATCCGTTCGTGCGCGAGCGCCTGTCGACGAATGGCAACTGGGCGGTGTATCCACCCAATCCCTACCGCTTCGACACCATCAGTTATTTCAGCGAGGCCGCCAACCCGGCACCGCCGTCACCCGACAACCTGCTCGGTACCGACGACCGTGGCCGCGACGTGCTGGCGCGGCTCATCTACGGCTTCCGTCTGTCGGTGCTGTTCGCGCTGGCGCTCACCGCGGTCGGTACGCTCATCGGTGTGCTCGCCGGTGCGGTGCAGGGTTACTTCGGCGGCCGCCTGGACCTGTTCGCGCAGCGCTTTATCGAGATCTGGAGCTCCATGCCCGAGCTCTACCTCCTCATTATCTTCGCCTCCATTTTCAACCCGAGCATCCTGCTGCTGGTGGTGCTGCTGTCCATGTTCGGTTGGATGGGCCTGGCGGACTACGTGCGTGCGGAATTCCTGCGCGGGCGCAACATGGACTACGTGCGCGCGGCGCAGGCAATGGGTGTGGGCCACGGCGGCATCATCTTCCGTCACCTGCTGCCCAATGCCATGACGCCGGTGATCACCTTCCTGCCTTTTCGCATCAGCGGCGCCATCCTGGCGCTCACCAGCCTGGATTTCCTCGGTCTCGGCGTGCCGCCGACCACGCCGAGCCTCGGCGAACTACTCGCGCAGGGTAAGGACAACATCGAGGCCTGGTGGCTTTCGATGACCACCTTCGGTGTGCTGGTGGGTACCCTGGTGCTTCTCATATTCATCGGCGAGGGGCTGCGCGAGGCCCTGGATCCGCGGCGGGGCTGATATGAAGGAATTGCTTCGCATCGAAGATCTCAGCGTCGCCTTCGGACCCCATGGTGCGCGTAGGCGCGTCACCGAGGGCGTGAGCCTGAGTGTAGGCGCGGGCGAGAAGGTGGCCCTGGTGGGCGAATCCGGCTCCGGTAAATCGGTGACCGCGCTTTCCGTGCTGCGCCTGCACGATCCACAAATGACCGGTTACAGCGGGCGCATCCAGCTGGAGGGGCGCGACCTCCTGCAGTTGACCGAGCGCGAATTACGGCGCGTGCGCGGGCGTGATGTGGCCATGGTGTTCCAGGAACCCATGACCTCGCTCAATCCGGTCTATCCCATCAGCGAGCAGCTCATCGAACCGCTGATAGGCCACATCGGGTTGGACCGCGTGGCGGCGCGAGCGCGCGCCATCGAACTGCTGGGGCGCGTCGGGCTACCCGATCCCGAGCAACGCATCGATGCCTTTCCGCACATGCTCTCCGGCGGCCAGCGCCAGCGCGTAATGATCGCCATGGCACTTGCGTGCAGCCCGAAACTGCTCATCGCCGACGAGCCGACCACGGCGCTGGACGTCACCATCCAGAAACAGATCCTCGACCTGCTCGACGAACTTCAGCGCGAGTTCAACATGGCGGTGCTGTTCATCACCCACGACCTCAATGTGGTGCGGCGCTTCGCCGATCGCGTGTGCGTGATGCAGCAGGGGCGGCTGGTGGAGCAGGCACCGGTGGGAAAGCTGTTCGCGGCGCCCGAGCACCCGTATACGCGCCATCTGCTTGCCAGCGAGCCCGAGCCGCTAACCGGCGATTCGCCGCCCGCATCCGCCAAGCCGGTCATGGTGGGTGAGGGGATTCGTTGCTATTTCCCTATCCGCGCCGGCTTTTTCCGCCGCACCGTCGGCGAAGTGAAGGCGGTGGATGACGTGAGCATCACCGTACGCCCGGGTGAAACCGTGGGCATCGTTGGCGAATCCGGTTCCGGCAAGTCTACGCTGGGCATGTGCCTGTTGCGGCTACAGCGTTGTGAGGGGGCCATCCGGTTCAACGGCAGCGATCTGGTGACGGCGCGCGGGCAGGAGCTGCGCGATCTGCGTCGCCACGTACAGGTGGTGTTCCAGGACCCCTATTCATCGCTGTCGCCGCGCATGACCGTAGAGCAGATCGTAGGCGAGGGCCTGCGCGTGCATTTTCCGCACCTGTCCCGCGAGGCGCGCTGCACGCGTGTGCGTGAGGTGTTGGAAGAGGTGGGCCTCGAAGCCGGAATGATGTCGCGTTATCCCCACGAGTTTTCCGGCGGGCAGCGTCAGCGCATCGCCATCGCCCGCGCGGTAGTGCTCGAACCCAAGCTGATCCTGCTCGACGAGCCCACCAGTGCGCTCGACGTTTCGGTGCAGAAGCAGGTGCTGGGGCTGTTGCGCGGGCTGCAGCTGCGCCATGGCATGAGCTATTTGTTCATCTCTCACGACTTGAAGGTTATCCGTTCCGTCTGCCATCGTGTGTTGGTCATGCGACAAGGGCAGGTGGTGGAAAGCGGCGATACCGAGCAGGTCTTCACCCGTCCACAGCACGATTACACGCGGCTGTTGTTGCAGGCGTCATTGCTCCGGCAAACTGCGTAGGCTGGATGAAACCGAACTGTGCGGTTGGTGGGGTGGGGTACAACGCAGAGTACGCGGAGGCGCGGAGGTCGCGGAGAATGATCGGATCATAGGGCGGGTCATGCTCACTGACGGAGCTGAATCGGGGACAGGTATCGGCGGTTGCTTCTGGCTTGGTTTGTTGTTACGGATGCGTTCCGCCCGAAGAATGTTTTGACGGGGGATTCCGTCCCCCTACGCCGGGTTCCTTTCTTCGAAATTCGTAGGTCACGTTGGCGCGAAGCGTCTACGTGACAATCCACGGTAATCGAAGGAAGCGCTGCGCGCGAAGATTATTTAGACGGGGGTTTTCGCCCCCCTACGACGAGGTACTTTTCTTTGCGCGGCCAAAGAAAAGTACCCCAAAGAAAGGCCGCCCGGATGCCGCGCCGCCTTCGGCGGTGCCCTGCGCTCCGCAGTCCGAATCGGGGGTCTGCACACGGGGCATCCCTGCCCCGAGTGCAGACGGCGCGCCATCCATGGCGCGCCCCCTACGGGCCTCATCCGATTCGGACTGCGGTGCTCGGCGCGGCATACGGGATTTGAAGAATCCGTCCGATGTCGTGGTGCTCGGAATGTGCCGAGCAGTAGGTCCGGCCTTCTTCTTTTGCGCGAAGCGCTCTTGAGCGAGCGAAGCGAGCGGTCTTTGAGCCCCGTATGGCTCGCCGAGCAACGGAGGCGAAGGCGGAAATGGCCCCGAAGGGGGATGCGCCATGGATGGCGCATCGTCTGCGCTCGGGCCAGGACGGCCCGTGTGCAGACCCCCGCCTTGGCTGAGTAGCGCAGGGAACCCCGAAGGGGCGAGGCATCCGGGCGGCCTTTCTTTTGGTTCCTTTTCTTTGGCCGCTCAAAGAAAAGGAACCCGGCGTAGGGGGACGGAATCCCCCGTCAAATAATCTTCGGGCGTAGCCCCACATTATTGAAGATGTCACGTAGGCGCTGGCGCGCCAACGTGACCTACGAAACTCGAAGAAAAGGGCACGAGTGTAGGGACGGAACCCTCGTCAAAATGATCGTTGACGTGAGCCCACGCCTCAGCAACAAACCCAACCAGAATTTAAAACGCCAGTGTTTCCCGGTTCCACTGCCGCTCCATCGCTACGTTGCTCATGCAACAGACATCGGGCCTGGCTGCGCTTCATCCAGGCAAAGTCTCAGATATTGCCGGACTGGCGCGTCACGTCCACATAGACCGTCAGGCGTTGCCCCGGGCGCAGCAGCGTGTTGCTGAGGCTGTTCCAGCGTTTGAGATCGGCGACGCTCACCTGGAATTTCTTTGAGATGACGGCGAGGGAGTCGCCGCTCCGCACCGTGTAGCCGATGCGCTGACGCAGCAGATCGCTGTGCGGGTGCCGGAAGTTGCCGGGCGACAGGCTCACACGCGCCATGGCGGGTTCCTCCGCCGTTTGCCCCCAGATGACCAGACGCTGGCCCGGATGCAGCGGGTCGCGCGGCGCCATGCCGTTCCAGTGCGCCAGCTGCTCCACCGAGACCCCATGGGCCTGGGCGATAGTCCAGAAGCTGTCGCCCGCTTGCACGACGTATTCGATCTTTTCGCCCTTGCGCGGGGTTTCCTGGATGCTCGCGAGGCGCTGTTCCGCGCTCAGGCGGTAGCGCGCCAAGTCTTTGCGCGCCACCGGAATGACCAGGGAGTGGCCTGCGCGGATATTGTTGCCGCGGATGCTGTTGACCTTCTTGATGAGCGATACCGTGGTCTTGTAGCGCTCGGCGATGGTGCCCAGGGTCTCGCCGCTGTGGATACGGTGACGCACCCACTGGATGCGTTTGGCCGGGGGCAGTTCCGCGAGCCGGGCCTGGAATGCCTCGGCCGTGTCGACCGGCACGAGCAGGCTGTGCGGGCCGTCCGGGTCCGTGGCCCAGCGGTTGAAGGCCGGGTTGTAGCGGTACATGTCGTCCAGGGAGATGCCCGCCAGCTCGGCGGCCAGATCCAGGTCGATCTGCGAACCGACGTCCACCGCCGCCAGATGGGGCGCGTTGGCGATGGGCTTGAGGGCGACGCCGTGCGCAGCGGGATCGCTGACGATGGCGGATATGGCAAGCAGCTTTGGCACGTAGCCGCGCGTCTCGCGCGGCAGGTCGAGGGACCAGAAGTCGGTGGCCTTGCCCTTGCGCCTATTGTTGCGCTGGGCGCGCAGCACCGTGCCTTCGCCGGAGTTGTAGGCGGCCAGGGCCAGCAGCCAGTCACCGTCGAATTCCTTGTTCAGGAACTGCAGGTAGTCGAGCGCGGCGTGGGTGGCGCGATCGATGTCGCGGCGACCGTCATACCACCAGGTCTGTTTCAGGCCGAAGCGGCGACCCGTGCCCGGCACGAACTGCCAGATCCCGGCCGCGCGGCCGTGGGAATAGGCAAACGGCTGAAAGGCGCTTTCCACCACCGGCAGCAGCGCCAGTTCGCTGGGCATGCCGCGGCGTTCCACCTCCTCGACGATGAGGTGCATGTAGGGTTCGGCGCGATCGGCGACGCGATCCAGGTAAGCCTGGTGGCGGGCAAACCAGGCCAGGTCGTTGGCGATGCCCGGATGATCCCGGCCTTCCAGGGTCATGCCGCGGCGGATCCGCGCCCAGATGTCCGGGTCCTCGATGGCGGCGGGTTCCGCTGCCTCGGCCGTGATTTCACCCTCGGTGTGCGCCGCTTCCAGCGCGACCGCATCTTCCGGCACGGACCCGGCGGTGGTGTAGGCTTCTGGCTCGGCCAGCGCAGTGCCGTCGGCGACCCGGACGTGCTGGGGCAGGCAGCCGGTGAGCGATAAGGCGATGGCGAAGGGCAGGGTGACGGAGAGCGGGGATGCGATCTTTTTCATGACCGTGGAATGGTAGGCGGGGGCGGGGTCACGGTTCAACCGCTTCGTGACCTTGCGAGGTGCGGAGAGTGACGCGTTTTTCCGGAAAACGCGCAGCGGGCCTTCACATTTTTCCGCGTTCCGGTCGGGGTTTTTCGCCCGCTGGCGAGAAGCCGACGGTTTCAGTCGAGCGCGTCTTTCCAGCGCCGCAACGCGCCGAACACCGCGGCGCCGTTCGGCAGGGGCTCGGCCGCGAAGCGCTCGGCGGCCTCGCGCAGTGCAGGGATGTGGCTGCGCAGGAACGGATTGGTCTGTTTCTCCAGGCCAAGCGTGCTGGGCACGGTTGCCTCGCCCGCGGCACGGGCACGTTGCGTCGCCTGTTGTCGTGCCTCGATGGCCGCATTGGCCGGTTCGGCCACGCGGGCGAAGGTCAGATTGGCCAGGGTGTATTCGTGCGCGCAGTAGACCAGGGTGTCATCGGGCAGGGTGCGGAGCTTCTCCAGGGAGGCGTGCATCTGTTCGGGGCTGCCCTCGAACAACCGGCCGCAGCCCGCCGTAAACAGCGTGTCACCACAAAACAGCACGCCTGCGCCCACGTAACACACGTGATCACGGGTGTGGCCGGGCGTATCGAGCACCTCCAACAGCAGGTCGCTCCCGAGCGCCAGCCTTTCGCCTTCGCGCACCGGCCGGTTCAGGTCGCCAAAGCGCTTGCGTGCGGGGCCGTACACGGCCACGGGCCAGCGCGCCACCAGCTCGGCCACGCCGCCGGTATGGTCACCATGGTGGTGGGTGATTAAGATGGCCTCCGGCGTCAGCCCGGTGCGCTCCAGATAGGCGATGACCGGCTCGGCGTCGCCCGGGTCCACCAGGGCCACGCGGCCCGGCGCGGTATGGAGCGCCCAAATGTAGTTGTCATCAAAGGCGGGGATGCAATCGATTCTCAACATGGGGCGGGATACTGACAGGCGGCGGAGGCGGGGTCAATGAGCGGCGAACGCAGGGAATCACGCTGGAAACGTCTGCTGCGCGCCTATCGCTGTCCCGATCCGGCCGAGGCGCGGCGCAGGCTGCGTGACTGGTATGGGCGTCCCCTGGGCCAGGAGCTGCTGGCCGCCGAGCGCGAACAGCTGGATTCGGTGCTGCCGAACCTGTTCGGCTATCACCTGCTGCAGGTCGGTATCCCGGCGCCGGTGGATTTGGTCGAGAGCTCGCGCGTCTCCCACTGCATGGTGCTCGATGACCTGCCCATCAGGGTCCCCGGCGCGGGTGAGCATTGCCTGTTCGGTGAGGCCGTGGCCCTGCCGTTCGCCTCCGACAGCCTGGACGTGCTGCTGCTGCCGCACACCCTGGAATTCCAGCGCAACCCGCACCAGGTGCTGCGCGAGGCGGACCGCACCCTGGTCCCCGAGGGGCATGTGGTGATTTTGTGCTTCAACCCGTGGAGCCTGTGGGGGCTGTGGCGTCTGCTGACCGGCTGGCGCGGGCAGACACCCTGGTGCGGCCGGTTCTTCACGCCGTCGCGGCTCAAGGACTGGCTGGCGCTGCTCGGCTTTGACACCATCCTGACACGCAGTTATTTTTTCCGCCCGCCCGTGGAGCACCCCGGCCTCATGCAGCGCTTTCACCTGCTGGAGCGGACTGGCCGGCGCTGGTGGTCGTTTCTCGGCGGCGGTTTCCTGCTGGTGGCGAGAAAGCGCGTGACCACCCTCACGCCCATTCGCCCGCGCTGGCGTTCCTCGCGTGCCCGACTGCTGCCTGGCCGCATTTCCCAAGCCGGCCTGCGCCGTAACAAGACATGAACGAAAACGACGAGCTGGTGGAGATGTTCACGGACGGCGCATGCCGCGGTAACCCGGGTCCGGGCGGCTGGGGCGTGGTGCTGCGCTACAAGGGCAAGGAGAAGACCCTGCACGGCGGCGAACGCCACACCACCAACAATCGCATGGAACTCACGGCGGCGATCCGCGGCCTGGAGGCCCTGAACCGCGCCTGTGCGGTGCGGCTCACCACCGATTCCAAGTACGTGATGGACGGCGTGACCAAGTGGCTACCCGGCTGGAAAAAGCGCGGCTGGATCACCGCGGACAAGAAGCCGGTGAAAAACGTCGACCTTTGGCAGCAGCTCGATGAGGCCATTGCCCGGCACCGGGTCGAGTGGCAATGGGTGCGCGGCCACACCGGCCACCCGGAAAACGAACTGGCGGACGCCCTGGCCAACCGCGGCATCGACGAAATGTCTCGCGCGTGACATGCCTGCTGCCGCGCGCCACGTGAATTTACTTTGCCTCCTCTGTGCCTCGGCGTTGAAATTCTTCTTCTAAAAAAGGCCCTGACATGCGCCAAATCGTGCTCGATACCGAAACCACCGGCCTCGAACCGGCCGAAGGCCACCGCATCATCGAGATCGGTTGCGTGGAACTGCTCAACCGGCGGCTCACCGGACGCACTTTCCATCACTACTTGAATCCTGAGCGGGCCATCGACGAAGGCGCCATCGAGGTGCATGGCATCACCAACGAAATGGTGGCGGACAAGCCGCGCTTCATTGACGTGGCAACCGAGTTTCTCGAGTTCATCGAAGGCGCCGAACTCGTCATCCACAACGCCGCCTTCGATGTGGGATTTCTCAACCATGAGCTCATGTTGTGCGGGCATACACAGCGCATCGAGTCATTGTGTGGGGTCCTCGATACGCTGAAACTGGCGCGCGAGCTGCATCCGGGCCAGAAAAACAACCTCGACGCCCTGTGCCGCCGTTACGAGGTCAACAACACCCACCGGACCCTGCACGGCGCGTTGCTCGATGCGGAGATCCTGGCCGATGTCTATCTGGCCATGACCGGTGGTCAGACCAGCCTGTCCCTGGGCGGCGCCGCCAGCGCAGCCGGGCAGTCGCAGGTGGCTGGAGTGCGCCGACTCGACGCCGGCCGCCCGGCGCTCAAGGTCGTGCATGCCCGCCCTGAGGAACTCAGCGCCCACGAAAGCCGACTCGCGGCCATTGACAAGGCCAGTGGTGGCAATTGCGTCTGGAAGAGGCTCGAGTCGTCGGCCGAAGGATGAATGGCTCCTAGGGAAACGCGGATTTACTCGGCGTTTCCCGCGGCATATGGATGGCGCCGTGCGCTGGGAAAGCCAGGAGGCCTTGATTCAGCGCTTCCCTAGGGGAGTGCCAGCAGAAACAGCAGGACCACCACGACGATACCCAGGTAGTGGATGAGGGGTGTCGGCATAATTCGCCCTCCGTTGCGTTCCGCCTAAGCCTAGATGCCCGTGTGGAAATGTGACCTGCTCGTTCTCCTGTGTCTTGCATCGGGGTACACTCGCGCTTTAGGAATCTCACCGAACGCGTGATGGGAAATGCCACGTTCCGCCTGAGTGCGGGTTATGTGTTCAACAACAACAGCATCGAGATGACGGGCAAACCCTCCTCCGGCGGCAAGTATGACCTGAGCGGCACACCGTATACCCTCGACAGCCTCACCGGCGAGGTCGAATTCACCAGTGGCGCCTATGTGGGCATGGGCTGGGGAAACGCCGGCCGCGGCAAGGGCTTCGGCATGAACCTGGAGATCGGTGCCTTCTATCACGGTACGCCGGAACTGACCTTGGCGGCCACGGGGCCCGGCACAGCGCTCGCGGATTTCGAAAAGCACCGCGCCCAGGAAGAGGCCGACGCACAGGAGGACCTTGCCGATTACAAGTGGTACCCGGTGATCTCGCTAGGCATGTCCTATACGTTCTGATACACCCAACCAGCGCCCGCCGGTCGTGAGGCCGGCGGGCTTTTTTCTTGTATGAATCTGCTCGCTATCGAAACCGCCACCGAGGCCTGTTCGGCCGCCTTGTTCACCCATGGCCGCGTGTTATCGCGGTATCAGGTCGCACCGCGCGGCCACGCCGACCTCATCCTCGCCATGTGCGACGAGGTGCTCGCCGAAGCAGGCGTTGCCCGTTCGCAGCTCGACGCCGTCGCTTTCGGACGCGGGCCCGGCAGTTTTACCGGTGTGCGTATTGCCACGGGCGTTGCCCAGGGGCTCGGCTATGCGCTCGATGTGCCGCTGGTGCCGGTATCGACATTGATGACGCTGGCCCAAGGCGCCTTGCGCGAGCGTGGCTGGCCGCGCGTGATTGCCGCCATTGATGCGCGCATGGGTGAGGTGTACTGGGCTGCCTTCAGCGCAGGGGCCCACGGCCTGATGGAACCCGCTGGTCCCGAAAAGGTGTCTGCCCCCGAGGCCGTGCTGTTACCTGACGCCCGCGCCTGGTGCGGTGCCGGCACGGGCTGGGCCGCCTACGGCGCGCGCCTGCCGACCCAGGTCATCGACCGCGACGGCGAACGCTTGCCTCACGCCCACGACCTCGCCCTGCTCGCTGCCGCCGCCTACGAGCGCGGTGAATCCGTCCCGGCCGCTGTCGCAGTGCCCGTGTATCTGCGCGACGACGTCACCCACAAGTAAAAAAGCCCACCGGAAGCGCCCAGCTCGCTCGAGCCTCGCACCCACACGCGTGCAGGGATAGTGACTGGCGTTCCCACGAACGACCTTAATGAAGGAGACCCTTTCAATGGCAGAAAGCATTCGCATTGGCATCGTCGGCTACGGCAATCTCGGTCGCGGGGTCGAGATGGCGCTCTCGCGCAGCACCGACATGCAACTGGTCGGAATCTTCAGTCGTCGCGATCCCGCGGGCATCAAACCGCTGGGGGCCAACGTACCGGTTCACGGCATGGATACGATCGGGCAATTCCGGGACGCCATCGATGTGCTCATCCTCTGCGGTGGCTCGAAAAGCGATCTGCCCGAGCAAGGCCCTGCACTGGCAGCGCAGTTCAACACCGTCGACAGTTTCGACACCCACAACAAGATCCCCGAGTATTTCGCCGCAGTGGACGAGGCCGCGCGCGCCGCGCAGCGCACGGCCATCATTTCCGTGGGCTGGGATCCGGGACTGTTCTCGCTCAACCGCCTTTTCGGCGAGGCCATCCTGCCCGACGGGGAGACGTACACCTTCTGGGGCAAGGGCGTGAGTCAGGGGCATTCGGACGCCATCCGGCGAGTGACAGGTGTGCGGGGGGGGGTGCAGTACACCGTGCCGTCTACCGCGGCCATGGACCGTGTTCGCAGCGGCTCGCTGCCGCAGCTTTCCACCCGCGAGAAGCATGTTCGCGAATGTTACGTGGTGCTTGAGGAGGGCGCCGACGCCAAGGTGGTGGAACAGGCCATTGTCACCATGCCGGATTACTTCGCTGACTACGACACCACGGTGCACTTTATTTCCGACCAAGAACTGCGGCGGGACCACGCGGCCATGCCGCATGGTGGCTTCGTCATCCGCAGTGGCCAGACCGGCAATAACAGCAAGCAGATCGTCGAGTACTCGCTCAAGCTCGACAGCAATCCCGAGTTCACTTCCAGCGTGCTGGTGGCTTACGCACGCGCCGCCTACCGGCTCTATCGCAGCGGCGAGCATGGTGCGCACACCGTACTGGACATCGCGCCCGGGCTGCTGTCGCCGAAGAGTGCTGCACAACTGCGCAAAGAACTGCTCTGAACCGGAAAGATTTTCCCGTGGAAGAACGAAGAGGGGTTCAGGCTTTCGCCGGAATGAACGAATTGTGTTGCCGGAGCGTTTGGTCGTGCTGCACGGCTGCTGCGAGGCATCTTTGGCCTCGTGTCACGTAGCCGCTGCGCGCCAACGTGACCTACGGCGTTCACGCAGATCGTCACCCCGGCGAAAGCCGGGGTCCGTTCTGGTGTGAAGAACGAAGATGGATTCAGGCTTTCGCTGAACGAATTGTGTTGCCGGAGCGTTTGGTCGTGTTGCGCGGCTGCTGCGAGGCATCTTTGGCCTCGGCTGTCACGTAGCCGCTGCGCGCCAACGTGACCTACGGCGTTCACGCAGATCGTCGCCCCGGCGGAAGCCGGGGTCCGTTCTGGTGTGAAGAACGAAGATGGATTCCGGGCTTTTGCCGGAAGACGAGTTGTGGCCGTTGCGTTAACGTGTACGCGACCATCCCAGGGTGGTGAGCGGTGGTGCGAAAGACATTCGCCCACGGTGTGGGCTCCTACGGGTGGTTCGCGATGTGCGCCACCGTGACCTGCTGCGTTCGTGCATCTGCGGGGTTGATGTTGTTCACGGTCGCGTCGGTTCCACTTCAGCAAGCAGCCGTTCGAGGATGCTTTCGTAAATGGACGAAAGGGTGTCCAACTCTTCCACACCCACGCGTTCGTCCACTTGGTGGATGGTGGCGTTCAACGGCCCGAATTCCAGCACCTGAGCGCCGGTGGGGGCGATGAAGCGGCCGTCGGAGGTGCCGCCGGCGGTGTTGACGTCCGGACGTAACCCGGTGTGACGGGCGATGCACTCGCGCGCGGCGTCCAGCAGTTCGCCCGTGGAGGTGAGGAACGGCTCGCCCGAGAGGTCCCAGGTGAGTTCGTAACGCAGGCCGTGCTTTTCCAGCACCGAGGTGACGCGCTCCTTGAGGCCTGTGGCGGTGGATTCGGTGGAGAAGCGGAAGTTGAACAGTGCCTCCAACTCACCGGGGACCACGTTCGTCGCACCGGTCCCGGAACGGATGTTGGAAAACTGGAAGGAGGTGGGTGGGAGGAAGTCATTGCCTTCATCCCAGCGAATGGCGCATAGCTCGGCCAAGGCAGGGGCGAGCCGGTGAATGGGGTTTTCGGTCAAATGTGGATAGGCGATGTGGCCCTGCACGCCCCTCACGATGAGGCGCCCGTTCAGCGAGCCGCGCCGGCCGTTCTTCACCGCATCGCCCACCTGCGTGACGCTGGTAGGCTCGCCGACCAGGCACCAGGTCATCTTTTCACCACGCGCCTCCAGGTGTTCGACCACTCTCACCGTGCCATTCACGGCTACGCCTTCCTCGTCCGAGGTGAGCAGAAAGGCCAGTGAGCCGCGGTGATCAGGGCGGCGTGCGATGAACCGCTCGCAAGCCGTGATCATGGCCGCAATGGAGCCCTTCATGTCCGCTGCACCGCGGCCGTATAGCATGCCCTCGTGGACCGTGGGCTCGAAGGGCGGGAAGCTCCAGCGCTCCGCGGGACCGGACGGCACGACGTCGGTGTGGCCGGCGAAGGTGAACAATGGAGCCTCATCACCACGTCGTGCCCAGAGGTTGTCCACGTCGCCAAAGCGCAGACGTTCGATACGGAAGCCAAGTCTTTCCAGGCGTTCCGCCAACAACTCCTGACAACCCGCATCATCGGGTGTCAGCGAAGGGCGGGCGATGAGTTCACGGGCGAGGTCGAGCGTTGCGGACATGGTTTTGTGACAGTTCAACGTGAGGAGTCAGGGCCTGAGACCCGTTGTTTGTAGAGTGCTTCGTCAAAGCCGACGAGGATGGCGTCACCGCAGACCAGCACCGGCCGTTTGATGAGCGTGGGATTGGCAAGCATCAATGTGATGGCGTCAGCCTGCCCGGAAATCTGCCGATCAGTGTCCGGCAGTTTCCGCCACGTGGTGCCCTTGCGATTCAGCAAGCTCTCCCAACCAACGGCATCGCACCAAGCGTGCAAGGTGGCTGCATCCAATCCATCGATGCGCACATCGTGAAATCGATAGCCCACGCCACGCTTATCGAGCCAAGCACGTGCCTTCTTCACGGTGTCACAGTTCTTGATGCCGTATACGGTAATCATCGAAGCAGGGGAACAGGGAAGAATCCCGTGTGCCCCGTGTCCTCCGTGCTTGTCCTTTGCTCAGATATCCCGCAGCAACGCGTTGATGCCGACTTTGGCGCGGGTCTTGGCGTCCACCTTTTTGACGATGACCGCGCAGTACAGGCTGTACTTTCCGTCCTTGGAGGGCAGGTTGCCGGATACCACCACCGAGCCGGCGGGTACGCGACCGTAAATGATTTCGCCGGTCTCGCGATCGTAGATACGGGTGGACTGGCCGATGTAGACGCCCATGGAGATCACCGAGCCTTCCTCGACCACCACGCCCTCGACAACTTCCGAGCGCGCACCAATGAAGCAGTTGTCCTCGATGATGGTGGGTGAGGCCTGCAAGGGCTCCAGCACGCCGCCGATGCCGACGCCGCCCGAGAGATGAACGTTCTTGCCGATCTGGGCGCAGGAGCCCACCGTGGCCCAAGTGTCCACCATGGTGCCGGAATCCACATAGGCGCCGATGTTCACGTAGGAGGGCAGGAGTACGACACCAGGCGCGATGTAGCTGCCGCGGCGTGCCATGGCGGGCGGCACCACACGCACGCCGTCCTCACGAAAATCGCGCGAGTTATAGTCGGCGTACTTGGATGGCACCTTGTCGAAATAATTGGTGAAGCCGCCGCTCATGAGCTGGTTGTCATCGATACGGAAGGACAGCAGCACGGCCTTCTTCAGCCATTCGTTCACCACCCATTTGCCCACATCCTGACGCTCAGCCACACGCAGCTCGCCCTTGTCGAGAAGGCGAATCGCCTCGGCCACGGCTTCCTTTACATTGGTTCCGACGTTCCGCGGCGTAATCTCCGCCCGACGCTCGAAGGCTTCTTCAATGACTGCTTTGATGTCGTTCATGTGGTTTTTCTCAAGTGGTAATTCAACGCGGAGGACGCGGAGGCGCGGAGTTCGCGGAGGAAATCACGCCTACTCGTCCTCAGATATTTGTTTTCATGGCCACACCGCCCGGGGGATGGGTCCGCCGGTACTAAACGGGAACTGCATTTCTGCTCTGTCTTCTCCGCGAGCTCTGCGTTTAGTCCTCAGCAGAGCGATTCCACGAAGGCGCGGATGCGCTCGGCGGCCTCCACGCATTCGTCCAGTTCGGCGACCAGGGCCATGCGGACGTAGCCGGCGCCCGGGTTGGTGCCGTGCGCCTCGCGCGACAGATAGCTGCCCGGCACGACGGTGACATTTTGCTCGGCAAACAGCCGTCGTGTGAATTCCTGTTCGTCGATGGGTGTGCGTGCCCACAGGTAAAAGCCAGCATCCGGACGTTGCACGTCCAAGCACGGCGACAGGATCGCCAGCACGGCGTCGAACTTCGCGCGGTACAGTGCACGGTTTTGGTGCACGTGATCCTCGTCTTTCCAGGCGGCCGTGCTGGCGGCCTGGGTGGCGGGCGGCATGGCGCAGCCGTGATAGGTGCGGTAGAGCAGGAATTTCTTCAGTACCTCCGCATCGCCCGCCACGAAGCCCGAGCGCAGGCCTGGCACGTTGGAGCGCTTGGACAGGCTGTGGAATACCACGCAGCGCGTGTAGTCGTCGCGGCCCATGGCGGCGGCGGCCTGCAACAGGCCCGGCGGCGGGTCGGCCTCGTCAAAATACAACTCCGAGTAGCATTCATCGGAGGCGATGGCGAAGTCGTATTTGTCGGCGAGCCGGATGAGCTTTTGCAAGGTCGGAATGTCCACCACCGCACCGGTGGGATTGCCCGGGCTGCACAAATACATGAGCTGGGTACGCTGCCAGACCTCGGCAGGCACGGCGTCGAGATCGGGCAGGAAGCCGTTCTCGGCGGTGGTGTTGAGAAACCAGGGCTCGGCGCCGGCAAGCAGGGCGGCACCTTCGTAGATCTGGTAGAACGGGTTGGGTGCGACCACCAGCGGTTTTCCGCTGCGATCCACCACGGCCTGGGCGAAGGCGAACAGCGCTTCGCGGGTGCCGTTCACGGGGAGTACGTGGCGTGCCGGGTCGATGCTGCCGAGCGGCAAATGGAAGCGACGGGTGAGCCAGTTGGCGATGGCTTCGCGCAGTTCAGCGCGGCCTTGAGTGACGGGATATGTGCCGAGTCCGTGCAAATGCGTGAGCAGGGATTCGGCAATGAATGCAGGTGGACGATGGGCGGGTTCGCCAATGGACAGTGCGATGTGGGGCTTGTCCGCGGGCGGGGCTGTGCCGGTCTTGAGCCGGTTCAGCTTCTCGAAAGGATAGGGCTGTAGTCGCGCGAGGTCCGGGTTCATGCGAGATGAGCGCTTGAAGAGGCGCGCTAGTATAAAGCAACACCCCGATGTCGCAAACCGGAGTGGAACCACGATGATTCGTCTGCATCACGTCAGTCTGCTGGTCGCGGATACCGAACGCGCTCTGGGCTTTTACCGGGATATCCTCGGGCTGAGGCCTGCCGCACGTCCGGCGCTGGGCTTCCCCGGGGCATGGCTGCAATTGGGCGACCAGCAGATCCACCTGCTGGAACTGCCCAATCCCGATCCCGTGGACGGACGCCCCGAGCACGGCGGCCGCGATCGCCATGTGGCCTTCGCCGTGGGCGCTCTCGATGCCATCACCGAACGCCTCGAGAACGCAGGCATCCCCTACACCCGCAGCCGCTCCGGCCGCCCGGCCATCTTCTGCCGCGATCCCGACGGCAATGCAATGGAGTTGGTTGCAAGGGATGAAGAAGAATAACCACGGGGGACACGGGGGAAAAGCATTTAACGCAAAGACGCAAAGAACGCGAAGGGTGCAAAGGAACACACGTTTCCCTAGAACGAGCGAACATTCACTTTGCGTCCTTGGCGCCCTTCGCGTCTTTGCGTTGGAATTCATTTCACGGGGGATCGAAGGTCTTGCTGGACTGCGGTTCGACCCGCGATGACTCGGGATATTGCTCCAGAACAAGAAGATTCAAGGAGCTGCACCGGTGGGCACAGGAGCAAAGCACCACTCCACCTTCGATTTCCCCGTGTACCGTGGTTATCTTCTCTTAACCCTTGCCTTCGAGCATTTCGATGATGCGGCTGCGCAGGCAATCCATCTGCGCGGGATCGGCGAGGGGTTCGTTGTCCTTGTCGGTGATGAAGAACACGTCTTCCACGCGCGCGCCGAGGGTGGCGATCTTGGCGTTTTGCAGGCGCACCCCGCACAGCATCAGTGCCTGGCCGATCTTGGACAGGATGCCGGGCCGGTCGGAGGTGACCACTTCCATGATGGTGCGGCCGTTGTTGCTGTCGTCCTGAAACGTCACCTCGGGCGGGATGGTGAAGTGCTTGAGCTGGCGCTTCATGTGGCGCTGCACGGTCAGGCTGGCGGCGCGCGGGTCGCGGATGAGCCGCGACAGGCGGGTCTGGATCTCCTTGATGCGGCGCGGGTCCTCGATGGGGGTGCCGTTTTCCTCCAGCACGATGTAGGTGTCGAGGGTGTAGCCATCGCTGGACGGCATGATGCGCGCATCCACGATGTTGAGCCGCATCTGGTCGAGTGCCGTGGTGACCACGGCAAACAGCAGGTCGTTCAGCTGCGTGTAGATGAAGATCTCCGTGCCGCCGCGCTGGGTCTCCTGGCGGATGAGGATGAGCGGCACCTGCTCGCCCTCGGTGCAGACCGCCTGGGTATGCCAGGCGATCTCGTCGGCGGAATAGCGGCCGAAGTAGTCGACGCCGAGACGCGCCCAAAACGCGTCCACGTGTTTGGGCGCGAGCGAGGCATCGCGCAGCAGGCGGCGTACTTCCTCCTCGGTCTCGCGGCGCAACTCGTCCTCGTCCATGGGGTTGGACAGGCCGCGGCGCAGGGCCCGCCGGGTGGATTCGTAGAGCTCGGCGAGCAGCGCGTCCTTCCATGAGTTCCACAGGTTCGGGCTGGTGGCGCGGATGTCCGCCACGGTGAGCACGTACAGGTGATCCAGGTAGGTAAGGCTGCCCACGGTGGCGGCGAACCGGTTCACCACCTCGGGATCGCTGATGTCCTTGCGTTGTGCGGTAACGGACATGAGCAGGTGGTTACGCACCAGCCACTGTGCGAGCGCTGCGTCATACTCGCTGAGCCGGTGATCGGCGCAGAACTGCAGCACATCCGCTGCCCCCAGTTCCGAGTGGTCGCCGCCGCGCCCCTTGGCGATGTCATGGAACAGGGCGGCGATGAACAACACCTCCTGTTTGGGGATGGACTGCATGATGCGTGTGCAGCGCGGGAATTCGTGCATGAATTCCGGCTTGATGAACCGCCGCAGGTTCTGCACCACGAACAGGGTGTGCTGGTCGACGGTGTAGACGTGAAAGAGGTCGTGCTGCATCTGCGCGACGATGCGTCCGAACACGGGCAGGTAGGCGCCGAGGACACCGAAGCGGTTCATGGCGCGCAGCGCCGTGGTGATGCCGTGCGGCTGGCGCAGGATCTCCATGAACAGGCTGCGGCAACGCAGGTCGCTGCGAAACCGTTCGTCGATGTGGTCGATGTGGTGACGGATGAGGCGGATGGTGTTGGCGCGCACGCCCTTGAGCTCGGGATATTCCGCCAGCAGCAGGAAGACTTCGAGTAGCGCGAAGGGGTGGCGCCCGAACACCTTTGGGTGGCTCACTTCCACGAAGCCCTTGTGGCACTGGAAGCGTTTGTTGATGGGACGGATTTCCGCCGGTTCTTCCGCATACAGGAGCTCTTCCTGGAATAGCTGCAGCAGCAACTCGTTGAGCTGGCCCAGCTCCATGACGGTACGGTAGTAATCCTTCATGAAATGCTCGACCATGAGCCGGATACCATCGTCCTGGTAGCCGAACATGCGGGCCAGGGAACGTTGGTGGTCGAACACCAGGCGGTCTTCACGCCGGCCGGCGAGCACGTGCAGGCCGAAGCGCACCTTCCAGAGGAAATTCTGGCCGCTGATCAGGCGCTCATACTCCCCGGCGGTGAGAAAGCCGTGGGCCACCAGGTCCGCGAGGGTGCGCGCGCCGAAATGGCGCTTGGCCACCCAGCCGATCATCTGGATGTCGCGAAGTCCGCCCGGGCCTTCCTTGACGTTGGGCTCCAGGTTGTAGGCGGTGTCATGGAATTTGCGATGGCGCTCGATCTGTTCCTGCCACTTGGCCTCGAAGAACTCCCGGCTCGGCCATAACCGGTCGGGGCCGGTGGCGGCGCGCATGGCCAGGTAGAGGCCTTCGGCGCCGACGAGCAGGCGCGATTCCATGAGGTTGGTGGCGACCGTAATGTCCTTGGCCGCCTCCTGCACACAGTCCTCGACGGTGCGGACGCTGTGGCCGATCTCGAGGCCCAGGTCCCACAGGAACAGCACGAAGCGTTCGAGCGGTTCGCGCAGGCGCTCCATGGCGCCTGCATCGACCAGCAGCAGCACGTCGATGTCCGAATAGGGATGCAGCTCGCCGCGGCCGTAGCCGCCAACGGCCACCAGGGCCAGCTCGTCAGGGGCGGGGAAATGCAGGCGGAAGGCGTGCTTCAGCAGGTGGTCGAGCAGGGCGGCGCGGCCCGGCACCAGCTCTTCGGCGGGTGTGCCGGCCGCAAACGCCGCCTTGAGGTTTTCGTTGGCCTCCTGCAGGGCCTCCCGAAACAGGGGCAGCGGGGCAGGCTGCTCCGCCAGCCGGTGCTCGAAGGCAGCCGAATCGAACAGGTGCCGTACGTCCAGCTCAGATCTCCTCGCCGGTCCGCAGGGTGAGGACCTCCACGCCGGTCTCGGTGACCAGCACGGTGTGCTCCCACTGGGCGGACAGGGAATGGTCCTTGGTGACCACGGTCCACTCGTCCGGCAGCAGCTTCACGTGGCGCTTGCCCAGGTTGATCATGGGCTCGATGGTGAAGGTCATGCCCGGCTCGAGGGTGACACCGGTGTCCGGCTGGCCGTAGTGCAGCACCTGCGGGTCCTCGTGGAAGCCGCGGCCGATGCCGTGTCCACAGTATTCGCGCACCACCGAACAGCCGCTGTGCTCGGCGTGGCGCTGGATGGCGTAGCCGATGTCCCCAAGGCGCACGCCCGGGCGCACCATGCGGATGCCGATGAGCAGGCACTCGTGGGCGATCTGCACCACCCGCCGCGCCTTGATGGAGGGCTCGCCCACGCAGAACATCATGCTGGTATCGCCATGGAAGCCGTCCTTGATGACGGTGATGTCCATATTGATGATGTCGCCGTTCTTGAGCGGTTTGTCCGACGGGATGCCGTGGCACACCACGTGGTTCACCGAGGTGCAGATGGACTTGGGAAAGCCGTGGTAGTTGAGGGGGGCGGGCGTGGCCTGCTGCACGTTTACGATATGGTCGTGACAGATCCGGTCCAGCTCGTTGGTGGTGACGCCCGGCTGTACGTGGGGGGCGATCATCTCCAGCACCTCGGCCGCGAGCCGGCCGGCCACGCGCATCTTTTGGATATCTTCGGAATTTTTGATGATGATACTCATGGACGGGTTTCCTGAGGCGCGCGGGAGGGCGGTGTGCCGGTTTGTGGCGCGGGAACTCTTATGGTATAAAGGCCGGCTTCAACAGGCAAACTGTTGAAAGCGGGGGAATTCCCCCAAGGCAAACGGGGGGGCGACCCCCTTAATCCACACATGTGCCGGCACGACCGTCGGGGTGCCCGGGGAACCGGGTCGATGGCCGGGGCACATGGCGGCTCAACCCCGAAAGGAAAACTGTAATGCCCAACGTGACCATGCGTCAGATGCTGGAGGCCGGCGTTCATTTCGGCCACCAGACCCGTTACTGGAACCCCAAGATGGCCCCGTTCATCTTCGGCGACCGTAACAAGATCCATATCGTCAATCTCGAAAAGACCCTGCCGCTGTTCAACGATGCCATGAACTACATGGGCAAGCTGGCGGCCAACAAGGGCACCATCCTGTTCGTGGGCACCAAGCGCCAGGCGCGCGACGTGGTCAAGGCCCAGGCCGAGCGCTGCGGCATGCCCTTCGTGAATCACCGCTGGCTGGGCGGCATGCTCACCAATTTCAAGACCGTCAAGCAGTCCATCAAGCGCCTGCGCGACATCGAGGCCATGGAACAGGACGGCTCCATCAACCGTCTGACCAAGAAGGAAGGCCTGATGATGCGCCGTGAGCTGGAAAAGCTCCAGCGCTCGCTGGGCGGCATCAAGGACATGAACGGCTTGCCGGACGCCATCTTCATCATCGACACGGGTCATGAGAAGAATGCCGTGGGTGAAGCCAAGAACCTGGGTATCCCGGTGATTGGCGTGGTGGACACCAACAATAACCCCATGGGCATCGACTACGTGATCCCGGGCAACGACGACGCCCTGCGCGCCATCCAGCTGTACGTGGAAGCCGCGGCGGATGCGGTGCTGGAAGGCAAGGCCGCCTCGCCCACGCAGGGCACGAAAGACGAGTTCGTCGAGGTCGAGGAAGCGCGCTGAGCGACAGCTCGCATGCGTTGAAGAAAAAGGGGGCCATGCCCCCTTTTTCGAATCCACACACCGGGCGCCGCGGCGTGGCGCCCCAACCGCTTAGGGGAAGCAGACAATGGCAGAAATCACCGCACAAATGGTCAAGGAACTGCGCGAGCGCACCGGCGCCGGCATGATGGAATGCAAGAAGGCGCTGACCGAGACGAACGGCGACCTTGAAGCCGCCATCGAGCACATGCGCAAGTCCGGTGCCGCCAAGGCCGACAAGAAGGCCGGCCGCACCGCCGCCGAAGGCGTCATCGCCATCCAGGGCGACGCCAAGCGCCTGGCCATGGTGGAAGTGAACTGTGAGACCGACTTCGTGGCCAAGGGCGATGACTTCCAGGCCATGGCCAACGCCATCGCGAAGCAGGTGCTGGCCGACAAGCCCGCCGACGTGGATGCCCTGATGGCCCTGTCGCTGGAGGGCGGTGCGTCCATCGCCGACACCCTCAAGGAACAGATCGCCAAGCTCGGCGAGAACATGACCGTGCGCCGTTTCTCCCTGTTCGAAACCGCCAACGGCTTCCTGGAGTTCTACCGTCACGGCACCCGCATCGGCGTGGTGGTGGAGATGGAAGGCGGCAACGCCCAGCTGGCCAAGGACATCGCCATGCATGTGGCGGCGAGCCGCCCCATCTGCGTGTCCTCCGAGCAGGTCGCGCCCGAGCTGATCGCCAAGGAGCGTGAGATCTACACCGCCCAGGCCGCCGAGAGCGGCAAGCCCGTCGAGATCGTCGCCAAGATGGTGGAAGGCCGCGTGCAGAAGTTCCTGAAGGAAGTGACCCTGCTCGGCCAGCCGTTCGTGAAGAACCCGGACGAGACCGTGGAAAAGCTGCTGAAGAACGCTGGCGCCAAGGTCATCGGTTTCGAGCGCTTCGAAGTGGGCGAGGGCATCGAGAAGAAGAAGGTGGACTTCGCCGAAGAGGTCATGGCGACCGCGCGCGGAAACTGAGCCATGACGGACAGCGCCAAGCCGGTCTACAAGCGCGTCCTCATCAAGTTCAGCGGTGAGGCGCTGATGGGCGATCAGCAGTTCGGGATCGCCCCGGAGATCGTCAAGCGAGTGGCGGCCGAAATTGCCGACCTGGTGCGCTCCGGCGTCCAGGTCGGCGTCGTGCTGGGCGGCGGAAACATCTTCCGCGGTGTCAGCCTGGCCTCGGCCGGCATGGAGCGCGCCACCGCGGACCAGATCGGCATGCTGGCCACGGTGATCAATGCCCTGTCGCTGCAGGACGCCCTCGAGCACGAGAACCTCAAGTGCCGCGTGATGTCCGCGCTGCCGATCCATCAGGTGTGCGAGGATTACATCCGCCGCCGCGCCATCCGCCACCTGGAGAAGGGGCGTGTGGTGGTTTTCGCCGCGGGCACCGGCAATCCGTTCTTCACCACGGATTCCGCCGCCAGCCTGCGCGGCATCGAAATCGGTGCGGAGCTGGTGCTGAAGGCCACCAAGGTCGACGGCATCTATTCCGCCGACCCGAAGAAGGACCCGACCGCCAAGCGCTACGACCGCCTCACCTATGACGAGGCGCTGGAGCGCAAGCTCGGTGTGATGGACGCCACCGCCATCGTCCTGTGCCGTGAGCAGAACCTGCCGTTGCGCGTGTACGACATGAACAAGCCCGGGGCGCTGCGCCGTATCATCCTGGGCGAGAATGAAGGCACGTTGGTGGAACGTGGAGACTGACGCATGATCAACGACACAAAGAAAAGCGCTGAAAACCGCATGCAGAAGAGCCTGGAGACGCTCAAGCACGAGCTCGCCAAGCTGCGTACCGGCCGTGCCCATCCGAGTCTGCTCGAACACGTCATGGTCGACTATTACGGCTCCCCGGTGCCCATCAACCAGGTCGCCAACGTGACCGCGGAAGATGCGCGTACCCTGGCCGTCTCGCCCTGGGAGAAGACCATGGTCGGTCCCATCGAGAAGGCCATCATGACCTCCGATCTGGGCCTGAATCCGAACACCACCGGCACGCTCATTCGCGTGCCCATGCCGGCGCTCACCGAGGAGCGTCGCCGCGAAATGATCAAGGTGGTGAAGCATGAGGGTGAGAACGCCAAGGTCGCCATCCGCAACATCCGCCGCGACGCCAACGCCGAGGTGAAGGTGCTGCTCAAGGACAAGAAGATCAGCCAGGACGACGAGCGCCGCGCGGAGGATGAGATCCAGAAGCTCACGGATCGCTACATCGCCGAGGTGGACAAGCTCGTCCAGTCCAAAGAAAAGGACATGATGGAACTCTGATCGGCCGGGCGGTTCCGGCCTTGCCTGCCGCCCCGACGAGACAACCATGGCCGAGAAGGATCCCAGTTCCTCCACGAGCCTGCCCCGGCACGTTGCCATGATCATGGATGGCAACGGGCGCTGGGCGCGCAGGCGTTTCCTGCCCCGTTTCGCCGGTCACAAGGCCGGACTCGAAACCGTTCGGGCAATGGTCAAGGCGTGCCTGGAACAGGGCATCGCTACACTCACGCTGTTCGCCTTCAGCAGCGAGAACTGGCGCCGTCCGCCCGAAGAGGTGGGTCTGCTCATGAACCTGTTCCTCACCGCGCTGGAACGCGAGGTGACCAAGCTGCACGAATACGGTGTCCAGTTGCGGGTGATCGGCGACCGTGGCGCTTTTCCCGAGGAATTGCAGGCCCGCATCGCCGCGGCCGAGGCGCTGACCGCCGACAACCGGGCGCTGGTGCTGGTTATTGCTGCCAATTACGGCGGGCGCTGGGACGTGACCCAGGCCGTGCGCAAGCTGGCCGAGGCGGTGCAGGCGGGTACGCTCGACCCGGCCGAGGTCACGGAACAGCGGCTCGCCGCCGAGCTGAGCCTGGCCGATCTGCCGGAACCCGATCTGTTCATCCGCACCGGCGGCGAGCAGCGCATCAGCAACTTCCTGTTGTGGCAGCTCGCCTATACGGAGTTGTATTTCACCCCCATTCTCTGGCCGGACTTCGATGCCGCCGCGTTCGCGGAGGCCTTGACGTCCTTCGCCACGCGCCAGCGGCGTTTCGGACGCACCGGCGAACAAGTGGAGCAGTCTTCCGGTGCTTAAGCAGCGTGTCCTCACGGCCCTCATCATCGCGCCGATCATCATCCTCATCACCCTCTATGCCCCCACCGCCGTGTTCGGCGTGGTGGTCGCGCTGGTGCTCGCGCTGGCGGCGTGGGAATGGGCGGGCCTGGCCGGGCTGAGCGGTACCCCGCGCTACTCCTATACCGCCACGGTGCTGCTGGTGCTCGGCCTGCTCAACCGCATGTTGCCCACCGAACCCTTGATCAGCCTCGTCATCATCAGCGTCGGCGTGATCTGGTGGGCGGCGGCATTCCTGTTCGTGATGGCCTTTCCGCTGCTCAGCGGTTTCTTCCAGTCGTACGCCATCCGCGCGCTCACCGGCCTGCTGGTGCTGATGCCGGCCCATGCCGGCCTGCTGCTGCTGCACCAGGGCGACCCGCGCGCGGCGCTGCTGGTGATGGTGCTGGTCTCCTTTGCCGACATCGGCGCCTATTTCGCCGGGCGCGCCTTCGGCCGGCGCAAGCTGGCCCCGCGCGTCAGCCCGGGCAAGACCTGGGAAGGGCTCGGCGGGGCCGTGGTACTGACCCTGGCCATCGCCTTCGGCGCGGCGCGGTTATTCGCCATCCCGGACACCGTCCTGCTCGGTTTCCTGGCCGTGTGCCTGGTGACCGTCCTGGCGTCGGTGGTCGGCGACCTGACCGAAAGCATGTTCAAGCGCATGGCCGGGGCTAAGGACAGCGGTCATCTGCTGCCGGGTCACGGCGGGGTGCTCGATCGCCTGGACAGCATCACTGCCGCGGCGCCCGTATTCGCCCTCGGCCTGGTATGGCTGAAGATCGCCGCATGAAGGGCATCACCGTCCTCGGGTCCACCGGCTCCATCGGCGTCAGTACGCTGGATGTGATCGCCCGGCATCCGGGGCGCTACCGCGTGGTGGCGCTCACCGCCAATACCCAGGTGGAGCGCATGACGGCGCAGTGCCTGGCCACGCGCCCGGAGTTCGCCGTGATGGTGGACGAGGATGCCGCGGCGCAGCTGTCCGAGCGCCTGCGCGGGCCGGCGCCGGAGGTACAGGTGCTGTCCGGCATGGCCGGCCTGGAAAAGGTCGCGGGCCTGCCGCAGACGGATTACGTGATGGCCGCCATCATCGGGGCGGCGGGCCTGAGGCCGACCCTGGCGGCGGCGCGCGCCGGCAAGCGTGTGCTGCTCGCCAACAAGGAGGCCCTGGTCATGTCGGGGCGCATCTTCATGGATGAGGTGCGGCGCAGCGGCGCCGAGCTGTTGCCCATCGACAGCGAGCACAATGCGGTATTCCAGTGCATGCCGCCCGACTTCGGGCGCGGCCTTTCCGAAGTCGGCGTACGGCGTATCCTGCTCACCGCCTCGGGCGGGCCGTTCCGCGACACGCCCCTCGCGGCCCTCGCCGACGTGACACCCGAACAGGCGGTGGCCCACCCCAACTGGAACATGGGTCGCAAGATCTCGGTGGACTCGGCCACCATGATGAACAAGGGCCTGGAGGTCATCGAGGCCTGCTGGTTGTTCGACACCGACCCGGCCCATATCCAAGTGGTGCTGCATCCGCAGAGCGTGGTTCATTCCATGGTGGAATACGTGGACGGTTCGGTGCTGGCGCAGCTCGGCAACCCGGACATGCGTACGCCTATCGCCCACGCCCTGGCCTGGCCCGAGCGCATCGCATCGGGGGTGGCGAGCCTGGATTTCCTCGCCCTTTCGCACCTGGACTTCCGCGCGCCCGACCTGATACGGTTTCCGTGCCTGCGCCTGGCCGTGGCGGCCATGGAGGCGGGCGGCACCGCACCTGCGGTGCTCAACGCGGCCAACGAGGTGGCGGTGGATGCCTTCCTGAATGGGCGCGTGCGCTTTACCGACATTCCTGCCATCATCGAAGCCAGCCTCGCCGCCGTGGCGCGCAGCGAGGCCGATACGCTCGAGCAGATCCTCGCCGCCGATGTTGCCGCGCGCGACGCGGCGGTTCGGCTAGTGAAAAAGGCCTCCCGATGATCGATTTCGTCACCAGTGCCCTGGCGTTCGTCCTCGCGCTGTCGGTGCTCATCGCCGTGCATGAATTCGGCCACTTCTGGGTGGCCCGCCGCCTGGGCGTGAAGGTGCTGCGTTTTTCCATCGGCTTTGGCCGGCCCCTGTGGAGCGTGCGCCGCGGCCCGGATCAGACGGAGTACGCCGTGGCCGCCGTGCCGCTGGGCGGCTATGTGAAGATGCTGGACGAGCGCGAAGGGGAGGTGGCAGCGGAGGAGCGCCATCGTGCCTTCAACCGTCAGACGGTAGGCAAGCGCTTCGCCATCGTCGCCGCCGGCCCCGCCTTCAATCTGCTGTTTGCCGTGCTGGCCTACTGGCTGATGTTCGTCACCGGCGTGCCGGGTCTCAAACCCTTCCTTGGCGAACTCGAGCCCGACTCCATCTCCGCCCGGGCCGGCCTCGCGGCGGGCATGGAGGTGGTGGCGGTGGAAGGCGAGACCACGCCCACCTGGGGCGCGGTGCTGGAAGCGGTGCTGCCCCATGCCCTGCGTCAGGAGCCGGTGCGCCTGACCGCGCGCGACGGCGGGCGGGAGCAGAGCTTCACACTCGCACTGGATCAGCTCCCGTCGGACGTGAGCGGCGAGGCGCTGCCGCGGGCCATCGGCCTCGTCCCCTACCGCCCGCCCCTCGAACCCATCATCGGCGAGGTGATGGCCGGCTCCGCCGCGGCGCGCGCCGGGTTGATGCCCGACGATCGCATCGTGGCTATCGATGGCCGCACACTGAAGGATTGGGAAGACCTGGTGCTGACCGTACGCGACAGCCCAGGCAGGCCGCTGACCATGCTCGTGGAGCGCGGCAGCGAGCGCCACGAGTTCCCGATCCGCCCCGAGCGCTTCGACACCGAGGACGGGCCGGTGGGTCGCATCGGCGCTGGAGCGCGGGTGGATCCGGCGGCCTTCGAGGGGCTGCGCACGGTGCAGCAGTACGGGCCGCTGGCGGCCGTGAGCGCCGCCGCCGCACGCACCTGGGAAATGTCCACGCTCACGCTGCGCATGCTCGGTGAAATGCTGGTGGGGCGGGCGTCGGTGGAGAACATCAGCGGCCCGATCACCATCGCGCGTTACGCCGGCGCCACGGCGAGCGCGGGCCTGGCGCAGTTCCTCGGCTTTCTCGCCATCGTGAGCATCAGTCTCGGTGTGCTGAACCTGTTGCCCATCCCGGTGCTCGACGGCGGTCACTTGGCGTTCTACGCGGTGGAGGCTGTGCGGCGGCGGCCGGCGTCGGAACGGGCCGAGATGCTGGCGCAAAAAGTTGGCCTCACCGTGATCCTCATGCTGATGCTGGTGGCTTTCTATAACGATTTGGTGCACCTCGCCGGATGAGCCGTCTTCTCTCTCTCTTTCTCGGGGCCGCGTTCACGCTGCCCGCGTGGGCCTTCGAACCGTTTCTGGTCGAAGACATCCGCGTGGAAGGCTTGCAGCGCATCGCCGCGGGTACCGTGTTCAACTATCTCCCGGTGAAGCGCGGCGATCGCATCGACGACCGCCTTTCGTCGCAGGCGGTGCGCGCCCTGTTCAAGACCGGCTTCTTCAAGGACGTGGTGCTGGAGCGGGAGGGCAATACCCTGGTGGTGTTCGTGGCCGAGCGGCCCGCCATCGCCAGCATCGAGGTCGCCGGCAACTCGGCCATCCAGACCGACCAGCTGCTCGAGAGTCTGAAGCAGGTGGGCCTGTCCGAAGGCCTGGTGTTCGATCGCTCCCTGCTCGATCGCATCGAGCAGGAACTCAAACGCCAGTACCTGCTGCTCGGCTACTATGCCGCACGCGTGCAGACCTCGGCGGAGCCGCGTGAACGCAACCGCGTGGCCGTGAAGATCGACGTGGCGGAAGGCGAGACCGCCACTATCCGCAGCATCAATATCGTTGGCAGCAAGGCCTTCTCGGAACAGGAACTGCTCGAACGCCTGGAGTCCGGCGTGCGGCCGTCCTTTTCGCTGTTCTACAGCGGCGACCAGTATTCGCGTCCCAAACTGGCTGGCGATCTGGAAACGCTGCGTTCGTTCTACCTGGATCGCGGTTACATCAACTTCAATATCGAATCCACCCAGGTCGCCATCTCGCCGGACAAGCGCGACATCTACATCACCGTGAACACGGGGGAGGGCGAGCAGTACCGCGTATCCGACATCAAGGTAGCCGGGGACACGATCATCCCGGAGCCCGAGCTGCGCAAGCTCATCAGCCTGGAAAAGGGCGACATCTTTTCGCGGCGCCAGCTCACCGAAAGCGCCACGCGCATCAGCGATCGCCTGGGTGAGGTCGGCTACGCCTTCGCTAACGTCAATCCCATTCCCGAAATGAACGAGGAGACGCGCGAAGTCAGCCTCACCTTTTTCGTGGATCCGGGTCGGCGCGTGTATGTCCGCCGCGTGAACATCACCGGCAACCTGCGCACCCGCGACGAGGTGCTGCGCCGCGAGATGCGCCAGATGGAGGGCGCCCCCCTTGAAACGGCGCTGGTAAACCGTTCCAAGACCCGTCTGAACCGGCTGGGTTTTTTCGACGTGGTGAACGTGGAGACCATCCCCGTGCCCGGTCACCCGGACCTGGTGGACGTGAACTTCGATGTGGTGGAACGCCAAACCTTCGGCAGCCTGAATGCGGGCATCGGCTATGGCGACACCAGTGGCATCCTGGTGAACGTGAGCGTCACCCAGGAAAACTTCATGGGCACGGGCAACCGCTTCACCCTGGCCATGAACAACAGTGAAGTCACGGATGAATACAGCTTCAGCTTCACCAATCCGTACTACACCATCGACGGTGTCAGCCGCAGCTTCGACGTGTTCTACCGCTCGACCGACCCGGAAGAGGCCAATATCGATACCGGGTATACCACGGACGCCTACGGTGTTGGCGTCGGTTTCGGCGTGCCGCTCTCGGAATACAACACCTTCCGCTATCGCCTGAGCGCCGAGCACACGCGCATCAACACCCGCAGCGACACCTCGCAGGACATCATCGATTTCTGTCAATCCAGCGCCACGCTCGAAGCCTGCGAGTTCGACGCCCTGAAGACCGACCTGAGCTGGTCCTTCGATAGCCGCGATCGTGCCCTGTTTCCCACCGACGGCACCATCAACACCATCGGCTCGGAACTGGCCATCCCGGTGGGCGGAGACAGCGTCAGCTTCTACAAGGTGTACGCACGCACCAAGAATTACCAGCCCATCTTCGGCGGCAGCCTCATCGTCCAATACGGCGGCGAACTGGCCTACGGTGACGGATATGGCGACACCTCCGCGCTGCCGCCCTTCGAGCGCTATTACGCCGGCGGCGTGCGCACGGTGCGTGGTTACCGGGCCAATAGCCTGGGCCCCAAAGACGAGTTCGACGATACCTTGGGCGGCAATGCGCGGGCGCTGGTCAACACGGAGTTGATTTTGCCGAACCCGTTCTCGGAAAATAGCGCGTCCACGCGCATCAGCGCCTTCGTGGACGGCGGCAACGTCTTCAACACCGACACAGATTACGGGGATCAGGACATGCGCTTTGCCGCCGGTCTGGCCCTGTACTGGTTCACGCCGGTCGGCCCGCTGAGTTTCAGCATCGCGCAGCCGCTCAACGACAAGGATGGAGATGAAATCGAGCGCTTCCAGTTCAGCCTCGGAGCGCCGTTCTGACCGTAACCAAGGGGAAGGATTTCAGGTGAGCAGGTTGAGACAGTTGCTGTGGGCGACGGCCACATTCGCGGCCTTGAGCGCACCGGTGCAGGCGGAGATGAAAATCGTCTTCGTGAACACGGCGCGTGTGCTGGAGCAGGCACCCCAGGCCAAGGCGGCCCGTGAGCGCCTGCAAAAGGAATTCTCCCCCCGTGAATCGAATATCATCAGCTTGCAGCGTTCCCTCAAGGGCGTGCAGGAGCGCCTGGAGCGGGATGGCCCCACCCTGAGCGACAGCGAGCGGGCGAAACTGGAGCGCGAACTCCTGACGCGACAGCGTGATCTCAAGCGCGCGCAGGCTGAATTCAGCGAGGATCTCAACCTGCGCCGCAACGAAGAGTTCGGCCGCTTGCAGCGCGAAGCGGCGGAGACGGTCGTCACCCTGGCGCAGGAAAACCGCTACGACCTCGTACTCGAGGCCGGGGTGGTGTTCGCCAGTGACAGTGTGGACGTCACGGATACGGTCATCGCGCGGCTGCGCGATGCGCACAACAAACGGCAGACCAGGTCAGGCGGGAATTGACAGACGTGCGGTATTCATTGGGCGAATTGGCGGAACGTACGGGCACGCGTGTGCACGGTGACCCGGCATGCGTCATCGAGGGCGTCGGCACCCTGCACGGCGCGGGTCCGGGGCAGATCACCTTTCTGGCCAATCCCCGCTACAAGCGCCAGCTCGGCGAAACCCGTGCTGCGGCAGTCATCCTGGGCGAGCAGGAAGTGAGCGCGTGCCCGGTCAATGCGCTGGTTTCCCGCAATCCTCACCTGACCTACGCCCGCGTCGCGGCCCTGTTTGCGCGTGAGATCACCTCGCCCCCGGGCATCCATCCCTCGGCGGTGGTTGATCCGTCCTGCCGTGTGCATCCCGAGGCGAGTATTGGCGCGCATGCGGTGCTCGGTGCCAGTGTGGTGGTGGAGGCGGGCGCTGTTGTCGGGCCTTGCTGCGTGGTGCTCGACTGCAGCCACATCGGTGAAGGTTCGCGCCTGGTGGCCAATGTGACCGTGTATGCGGACACCATCATCGGGCGTCGCTCGCTCATTCATGCGGGCACCGTCATCGGTGGCGACGGCTTCGGTTTCGCCAACGACGCCGGGGAATGGATCAAGGTGGCGCAGTTGGGCCGCGTGCGCATCGGCGACGACGTGGAAATCGGCGCCTGCACCACCGTGGACCGGGGCGCCATCGACGATACCGTGGTCGAGGACGGTGTGAAGCTCGACAACCAGATCCAGGTGGCGCACAACGTCCATATCGGCAAGCACACCATCATCGCCGGTTGCACCGGCATTGCCGGCAGCGCCCACATCGGCAGCCGTTGCGCCATCGGCGGCGGTGTCGGTGTCACCGGACACATCGAAATCACCGATGGCGTCACCGTCACCGGCACGTCGTTCGTCTCCCAATCCATCAAGACGCCGGGCGTCTATTCCTCTGGCGTGCCGTTGGAGCCCACTGAACACTGGCACAAGAATTTCGTGCGCATGAAGCAGCTCGACGAAATGGCGCGACGCCTGAAGACTCTCGAAAAAGAGCTGCAAGAACTCAAACAGAAGGGGTAAATTTTGAACGCGATGGATATCCAGGGGGTGCTTGAGCACCTGCCGCATCGGTACCCGTTTCTCCTCATCGACCGGGTGCTGGAGTGCCAGCCGGGCGAACGCATCGTCGCCATCAAGAACGTAACCGTCAATGAGCCGATCTTCACCGGCCACTTTCCCGGGCGACCGATCTTTCCCGGCGTGCTCATCATGGAAGCGCTGGCGCAGGCCGGTGGCATCCTCGCCTTCCGCACCACGGAGACCAAGCCCGACGGCAGCACGCTGTTCTACTACGCGGGCATCGACAACTGCCGCTTCAAGCAGCCGGTGTTGCCTGGCGATCAGCTGCGCCTGGAAGTGGAGATCATCAAGGCCAAGCGCACCATCTGGAAGTTCAAAGGCGAGGCCAAGGTCGATGGCAAGATCGTCGCCGAGGCCGAGCTGATGTGCGCCCAGCAGGAGGTGATATGAGCGTCCACCCGACAGCCATCATCGATCCCAAGGCACGCCTGGGTGAGGGTGTCACGGTCGGCGCCTACAGCATCATCGGCGCGGATGTGGAGATCGGGGACAACACCTGGATCGGTCCCCATGTGGTGATTCAGGGGCCGACGAAAATCGGCTGCGACAACCGCATTTACCAGTTCGCCTCGCTCGGCGAAGCGCCGCAGGACAAGAAATACGCCGGTGAGCCCACGCGGCTCGAGATCGGCGATCGCAACCTGATCCGTGAGTTCGTCACCATGAGCCGCGGTACGCCCACGGGCGGGGGGCTCACGCGCGTCGGCAGCGACGGCCTGTATATGGCGTACGTGCACGTGGCCCACGACTGCACCGTCGGCGACAAGGTGATCTTCTCCAATAACGCCTCCCTGGCCGGTCATGTGCACGTGGAGGACTGGGTGATCCTCTCAGGCTTCACGCTGGTGCACCAGTTCTGCTCCATCGGCGCACACGCGTTCACGGGCATGGGCAGCGCCATCTCCAAGGACGTGCCCCCCTACCTGATGGTGTCGGGCAACCCCGCCGAGCCGCACGGTATCAACAAGGAAGGGCTGAAGCGTCGCGGCTTTTCCCAGGAACAGATCCGCAACCTGCGCAATGCCTACAAGGTCCTGTACCGCTCGGGCCTGTCCTTCGAAGAGGCCAAGGTGGAGCTGGGCAAAATGGCCGAGATGCTCCCGGAGATCCGTCCCTTCGCAGGCTTCATGGAAAACGTCAAGCGCAGCATCATCCGCTGATTGGAAGAAAACGGCTCGACGCAGAGGCGCAGAGAACGCATAGGAAACACAGGGTGGACCGTGCCCCGCCGTTCACTTGGTCCCGGCTGGGGTGCAACGGCGGCCATGGGCCACCCTGTACGTGTTTATACATTGGCGGAGCCGGGCCCTGAGGTTCACCGTGGACCCCAGCCGCCATACTGTGACCCTCGGCACCCGCTGGCAAACGGGAATGCGGGACCTATACTCAGGGAGACGGCATCAGCCGTACGAAAATTCAGGAATTTCTCAAAGCGTTGAGGCATCCCTGTCTTTTCCTCCCCCTGCGCTAACGCGCAACCCTAGCCCTGCTCCCCAACAGGGCTTTTTTTTTGCGCTGGGGATTTCGAACCTGCCCGAAGCCGCCTAAAGCCGCCTAAAGCCGCCGAGGCCGGGGGAAAAAGGCCTCTACTTTCGGCTGTACGATGCCGATATACTGCCGAAAGCCCGTTTTGAGAGATGCCCATGAACCAATCCGCACAGACCCGGAGCGACCCGGTTTCGCGCTGGGTGACGTTCAAGCTCGAGAACGAGACCTACGGCATCGACGTGATGCAGGTCCGCGAAGTGTTGCGCTGCTCGGAGATCTCCCCCGTCCCAGGTGCGCCCGCTTACGTGCTCGGTATCATCAACCTGCGTGGCAGCGTGGTGTCCATCATCGACATTCGCAGCCGGTTCGGACTTCCGTTCAAGGAACCGGACGATGCCGCCCGTATTCTCATCCTGGAAGCGGGGGAACAGCATGTAGTCGGATTCCTGGTCGACAGCGTGCATGAGGTCATGCAGTTGCGTGCCGCAGAAATGGAATCGGCACCCGATACGGGCAGCGGTGAGACCGCGCGCTTCATCATGGGGCTTGCCAACCGCAAGGATGGACTGCTGATCCTCGTCGATGCGAGCAAGCTGCTGTCCGACGAAGAGCTGGCCGAGCTCTCGACACTCTAGTGAGCAACACTCCTGCAGACACACGCGTGAGCAGCACCCGGCACAGGCTCGAACTGCTGTTGTTCAGGCTCGCCGGCGCCCAGCGCTTCGCCATCAACGTGTTGAAGGTGAAGGAGGTCATCCCTGCACCGCGCCTGACCCGAGCCCCCCATGCCCACCCGGCGGTATGCGGCATGGCCTATTTGCGCGGCGAACCCCTCACGGTCATTGACCTCGGCCAAGCCGTCGGTCGCCCGGCGATTGCAGTAGACGGTGCCTCGGTCATCGTCACCGAATTCAACCGTTCCATGCAGGGATTCCTCGTCAAAGGCGTGGACCGGATCGCCGTCTGCGATTGGAAGGACGTGCTGCCGCCACCTGCGGGCACAGGCGCGGAAAACTACATCACCGGCGTCACCCACATCGACGACCAGCTGGTGCAGGTGCTCGACGTGGAACGCATCCTCGCCGAAGTGGTGCGGCTGGAGGTGGAGGACGCAGTCTATGGCGAACTGCGTCCGGTGGTGCAGGGTCATAGCATTCTGGTGGTCGATGATTCATCTGTGGCCAGGCACCAGACCGCCCAGACCCTGGACGCCCTCGGCGCCGACTACCTGATGGCCCGTGACGGGCGCGAGGCGCTTTCCATGCTGCGCATGCGGCTGGCCCAGGGAAAAGGTTGCGTGGACATGGTCATCTCGGACATCGAGATGCCGGAAATGGACGGGTACACCCTGACGCGTGAATTACGCGCGGATCCGCAGCTTGCCGGTCTGTACGTGTTGTTGCACACCTCCATCAATGGGGCGATCAACGCCGAGCTGGCCCACAGCTCGGGAGCCGATGACGTGCTCACCAAATTCGTTCCCGCCGAACTGGCCAAGGCCGTCGCCAAGGCCGTTTCCCGCTGAATCGGATCGCTCTCATGTACAAGTCTGTCATTGCGGTGTTGTTGCTGTGTGTCGTTTCGGTACTGGGCGGTTGTGGCACACCGGCATCCGAGCAGGTCTACGAGGACCGGTTCTACGTGTTCGGCACCCTGGCCGACATCACCCTCTACGGTGTTGACGAGACCCGCGGTCGAGAGGCGGTGGCCGCCGTTTCGCAGGACTTCCAGACCTGGCATCGCGAATGGCATGCCTGGGAGCCCGGCCCGCTCGGCGATGTGAATACGGCCATTGCCGCAGGGCAACCCGCCCCGCTGGTTCCTTCCCTGGAACCACTGGTGCAGCGTTCCCGGGAGGCCTACGAGCGCAGCGAAGGGCTGTTCAATCCCGCCATCGGCCGCCTGTTGCAGCTGTGGGGGTTCCAGAGCAGCGAGCGACCCAGCGGTCCACCGCCCTCGCGGGAGGCCGTGGCAGAACGGCTGGCGCAGGGTCCGGGCATGGACGACGTGCAGGTGCGTGATGGTGTGCTTGTCTCGAGCAACCCTGACGTGCAGCTGGACTTCGGTGGCATTGCCAAGGGCTACGCGGTCGACCTGGCCCTCGCCAAACTACGCACCATGGGTATCGAGAACGCCATCGTGAATGCGGGGGGCGGGCTTTCTGTCATCGGCAGCCGCGGTGAGCGGCCCTGGCGGGTAGGCATACGTCATCCCCAGGGCAATGGCGTGCTGGCATCCCTGGAAGTCCATAGCGGCGAAAGCGTGCATACCTCGGGAAATTACGAGCGTTTCCGTGAATACGAAGGGGTCCGTTACACGCATATCCTCGACCCGCGCACCGGCTGGCCGGTGGAGGGCATCACCTCGGCAACGGTGATCGGCACCGACGGCACGCTTGCCGACGTGGCGGCCACGGTGCTGGTGATCGCGGGCCCACAGGACTGGCACCGCCTGGCGCAACGCCTCGGTATCCGCTACGCGATGCTGGTCGACGAGGCGGGCACGGTCTACATGAATCAGGCGATGGCGGAGCGGGTGCAGTTTACCGGAGAGCCCCCGCAGAACATCGTTATCTCGCCGCCCCTCGAAGGAAGCGCTGAATAAAGCCGTCCTGCCCTTCCCGGCACACGGCGAGCAAGCGTGATTGTTGCTCACCTTCATTTCCAACCGCTTATGCGGACGAACATGGCGACGCATCCATGTGTCGAGGGGAAACGCCGATCGAATCAGCGTTTCCCTAAACAAGCCACGTGCTCTGGTCCGCCGTTCACCGGTTCACTGCAACACCGCGCTGGAAACACTCGCGCGGCTGTGCAGGATCTCGGTGACCCGGGCCTTGCGCCAGGCACAGGCCTGCCGGAACGCCTCACGTTTGCCAAGGCGATTTACCGAGAAGTACTTATGCTTTTGTGGGCCGCCTTTGGTGGGGCACCACGACGCCACATAGGCACGCGTCACCGAATCCCCGCGTTGTTTCTCCACGTAGTGGACACCTACCATGCCCGATGTATTGCGCTTGCAGGATGTGAATACGCGGCGCGGCGATTCCGCACTATCGCCGAACAGCCGCTGACGGATCTCGTCACGGTAGTCGCGCGCCGCTTCCATGGCGCGCCGCTTGCCGCCGTATTGGCCGTCCGAGAATAGCTTCTGATAGAGCTTGCCATCCTTGACGACCCGTACCCAATAGCCACGCACTTTCTCGTGATCCATACGGGTGATGTTGCGGTTCCGAGGATTGCGTCTGCTCAGTCTCATGGCGTTAGTGTCGCTCTGTTGACGCTAGGTTGGCTTGAGTTATAGGAAGAATTTTTCGGCTTTGCAAAGTTTGGACAGGCGCCGAGGCGCCGAGTTCCTAACCAGAATGAATACGTCGGCAAAAACCCCATTATGTGCGTGCGCCCGTGAATAAGTGCCCGGCGCATTGCCATAAACGAATCGTTGAATATTTCTCGCGGGTTGTTATCGGAACTCAGTCATTTTCATTAGAGCAAGAGGTGCAGGCGGAATCGCCGGGTAATATCCGCCCGTTCGCTTATCCCTGCTCGCCGCGACTCGATGTGTGCTTATGTCGCCTAAGGGCAGCTCGCGCGGCTATTCGACTGTGACCGACTTCGCGAGATTGCGCGGCTGATCCACATCCGCACCCTTCACGACCGCCGTGTGATAGGCGAGCAGTTGCAGGGGCAAGGTGAATACGATGGGAGCCACTGGCTCTGGCACCGTACCGAGACGTATCACGTCCCCATTGGCTTGCAGACTCGCAGCGGCGCGGTCATCCGCAAACACCACGATGCGTCCGCCACGCGCCTGTACTTCCTTGAGATTCGAACAGGTTTTCGCCAGCAGGTGATCCTGCGGCAGGGTGAAGATGACCGGCATCGCGTCGTCCACCAGCGCCAGAGGTCCATGTTTGAGCTCGCCGGCAGGATAGGCCTCGGCGTGGATATAGGAGATCTCCTTGAGCTTCAGTGCACCTTCCAAGGCCACCGGATATTGAATTCCGCGGCCGAGAAACAGTGCGTGCTCGCTGCGTGACAGGGCGGAGGAAAGTGCATCTAAACCGAGATCGGACTGCAGCAAGCTCCGAAGCGCATCTGGCAGATCGCGGAGTGCTTGCAACCAGACGGATTCAGCGGGATGCATTTGTCCGTCGCGATGCGCCAGCGCCAGCGCCAATACGGCCAGCGCGACGAGCTGTGCCGTGAACGCCTTGGTCGAGGCAACACCGATCTCCGGACCGGCGCGTGTGAGCATGGCAAGATCGGATTCCCGCACCAGTGAACTGTTGGGAACGTTACATACCGTTACACTCGCCAGGTAGCCTTTGCCGGCGGCTTCGCGCAGCGCGGCGAGGGTATCTGCGGTCTCGCCCGACTGGGAAATGGTGACAAGCAGCGTACCTGGCATGATCACCTGCTTGCGGTAGCGGTATTCGCTCGCCACTTCCACATGACAGGCGATCCCGAGGGCCTCTAGCCAATAGCGCGCCACCAGGCCGGCGTGATAACTCGTGCCACAGGCGATGATATGAACCCCGCGTACCTGGTTGAACAGTGCACGCGCGTGGGGCGCCAGCCTGTCAATATTCAAGTGACCACCCGCCAACCAGGTGTCGAGTGTGCGCGCCACCACATCGGGTTGCTCGTAAATCTCCTTTAGCATGTAATGGCGGAAACCTTCCTTGTCACTCACCGACAAGCTCGACTGCACCTCGCTCGCTGCGCGCTCAACATGACGTCCGCCGGCGTCGTGGATACGGAAACTGTCGCCGGTGAGCTGGACGACGTCGCCTTCCTCGAGATAAATGAAACGGTGCGCGACCGGCAACAGCGCGTAGGTGTCGGACGCGACGAAACAACCTGCGTCACCGATACCGATGACCAGCGGACTGCCTTGCCGCGCTGCTACCAGCCGATCCGGCGCGGATACCGAGACCGCCGCGAAGGTGAATGCGCCTTCGAGACGTTGCACCGCCTCGCTAACGGCGTCGAGCAAGTTGCCGGTGCGTCGCAACTGGCGTTCCACGAGGTGGGCTATGACCTCCGTATCCGTCTCGCTGGTGAAGCAGTAGCCCGCCGCCATCAATTCATCACGTAGCGCAAGATAGTTTTCCACGATGCCGTTATGCACGATGGCGACCGAGTCGCGACTCATGTGAGGATGTGCATTGTCGGTGTGCGGCATCCCATGGGTGGCCCAGCGCGTATGTGCGATGCCTACGCGACCGTAAAGCGGGTCCTCGTCAAGCATCGCCGCCAATGCGGCGACTTTGCCAACCGCCCGGCGTCGCGCGAGCCGACCGTGCAGGTCCACCACGGCAATCCCTGCGGAGTCATAGCCGCGGTATTCCAGTCGGCGCAAGCCATCGATGAGCGTGGATGTGAGATCACTTTGGCTTACGCCGCCGATGATTCCGCACATGCGACACCTCCCTGTTAAAGCCGGCCGTGTGTGATGGCAGCGGGAAAAATGCCCTTCACGTCGAAGATCACGTGATTGGACTTACACAGTCGCACGATCTCTTCACTCCCCAGTTCCACAAACTGCCGATGGGCCACAGCGACAATGACGCCGTCGTAGTCGCCCTGCGCAAGGGTGGGGATAGTGGAAATGCCGCATTCCCGTTCAGCATCTTCCCTGGCAACCCACGGATCGAATACCTCGACCTGTACCCCATAGGTACGCAGTACCTGCACGATATCGATGCAGCGCGTATTGCGCAGGTCCGGGCAATTCTCCTTGAACGTGAGGCCGAGCAACAGCACGCGAGAACCCACGCTACCGATACCCTTCGAGGCCATGAGTTGAATCATGCGCTCGGCCACGTGATGGCCCATGCCTTCATTGATGAGGCGGCTGGCAGGGATCAGGGTCGGCTGATAGCCGGTTTCAAGCGCCTTGTGCGTGAGGTAATAAGGGTCCACGCCGATGCAGTGGCCACCCACCAGGCCAGGCCGGAATGGCAGAAAGTTCCACTTGCTACCCGCAGCATTCAACACCTCTTGGGTGTCGATGCCCAATCGGGAAAAGATGTGGGAAAGCTCGTTCATCAGTGCGATGTTGACGTCACGTTGTGTGTTCTCGATAACCTTGGCAGCCTCGGCGACCCGTATGCTTTGCGCCTTGTACGTGCCTGCGGCGACGATGCGCCGGTAAAGGGCATCGACGTATTCCGCCACTTCTGGTGTGGAGCCGGAAGTGATCTTGCGAATGGTCGTCAGGGTGTGTTCCTTGTCGCCGGGATTGATGCGCTCCGGACTGTAGCCGACAAAGAAGTCCTGATTGAACGTCAGGCCGGAGACCGCGGAAAGGATCGGTACGCAGATCTCTTCCGTGGCCCCGGGAAATACCGTCGACTCGTAAATGACGATATCCCCCGCCTTCAATACCTTGGCGACCGTGCGGGTGGCGGACTCCAATGGCCGGAGATCGGGCCACTTGTGCCGGTCCACCGGTGTCGGAACACCGACGACGAAGACATTGCAGGAGGCAAGATCGTCGACACAATGGGAGTACCGCAGCCGGTGAGCGCCGGCGAGCTGCTCGGAGCTCGTCTCCAGCGTACTGTCGAAACCACTGCGTAGCTCGATGATGCGCTGCTCGCGGATGTCGAAACCGACCGTGGGAAACTGACGGCCGAATGCTACGGCCAGTGGCAGGCCAACGTAGCCGAGGCCGATGACACCAATTCGTGATTCGTCGACATCTGGCATAGGACGGTCCTTGTCGAATTCGTTCGAGAGTAAAGACGCCCGCATCGTGCGGCTGCGGGAAAGTATAGAGGCGTGAGCTACGCATCCGGCTTCAAGGAAGCGTGCAGTACACGCTGCACAGAACGTGGATTGTCACGAGTCTGCTCGTGTTGCGTGGGAAGCTTCTATGCTTGCGGAAAGCGGGCTAGACACGGCAAGGGACTGCACATGAGAACACTCCGCGTGCTTGGCCATCGCGTGAGTCTTCCCCTGGTGTTGCTGTCGTTGGTCGAGGCGGGCGCCGTGGCAGGCGCCGTTTACGCCGGCATGGCTTACGATGCCTTCGCGGATGAGAGCGGCAGGATGCCGTTATCGATCTCGGCATTTGCCGCCGTGGCGCTCATGATCCTCATGTCTGCACTCGGCCTGTATCAATTGAATCTCCGCACGAGCGTCACCGGTATCGTGGCGCGCACCGGCATCGCATTTCTGGTGGCCATGCCCGTAATCGGCATGTTGTATTGGTTGCTGCCGCGATATCCACCGAGCATTGAGGCGCTAATCACCTCCGCTGTAGCGGCCTTTGTCACCGTCGCGCTGCTACATGCACTGTTCTTTGCCTGTGCCGATGCGGGGATGTTCAAGCGTCGTGTGCTGGTGCTTGGCGGCGGTAACGGCCTGTACGCACTGCAATCCTTGCGCCGCAAGGCCGACCGCCGCGGTTTCGAGATCGTCGGTTATCTCGGTACGGAGGGCGAGACGGCGCCCGGCCCAGATCTGCAATGGGACCGCCCCCTCAGTGAGCTGGTGCTGGATGCAGGCGCCGACGAGATCGTCATCTCCATGACGGAGCGCCGTAACCGATTGCCAATCGCGGCGCTGATGGATTGTCGGCATAACGGCATCGGCGTGATCGAAATGATCGATTTTATTGAGCGAGAGGCCGGCAAGGTCCGGATCGATCTGCTGCGGCCGGGTTGGATGCTGTTCAACTCCAATGAACAGAGTCGCCCAGGAACAACAGCAAAACGCGCACTCGATGTCTCGGCAGCGGCCCTGCTGCTGGTGCTGGGCTGGCCGTTGATGCTTGTAACCGTCGTGGCAATAAAAGTGGAGGAGGGCTGGCGTGCTCCGGTGTTTTACCGGCAACGGCGCGTCGGCCAGGGTGGAGCCGTTTTTGAGGTGGTGAAATTCCGTAGCATGCGCACCGATGCCGAGGCGGACGGGCGGCCTCGCTTCGCCAGCGTCATGGACAGGCGTATAACCCGCGTTGGGCGCGTTATTCGCAAGATGCGCATCGACGAGATGCCACAGGTGTTCAACGTGCTCCGGGGCGACATGAGTCTGGTCGGCCCGCGGCCGGAACGACCAGAGTTCGTGGCGGATTTGGAGAAGGAAATCCCGTTCTACCGCGAGCGACACCGCATCAAGCCTGGAATTACCGGCTGGGCCCAGCTCCTGTACCCTTATGGCGCGTCTCGCGAGGATATGATCGAGAAGCTGCAATACGACCTTTATTACCTGAAGAATCGCAGTCTTTTGTTGGACTTGGTGATCCTGTTGCAGACTGTCGAGGTGGTTCTGTTTGGCAAGGGCTCGCGATAGACGCGGGTCGTTTCCGACGCTTGACAGAGGGGGGGGCCGAACTAGAGTTCGAACAGCATTATTCGGTGTTTTCGCGCGCCGCCATAACAGGGAGCGATTGCAATGGAAGCACGGATGATCGCCGTCGTCCTGTCGGTTGCCATGGTGCTGTCAGGATGCGCCTCCGACGGCAGCCGTAGCAGCAGCGACGCAGACGCGAAAACACCGCCCGTGAATGTCCAGGAGTACCGCATCGGCGTGGACGACCTGGTCGCCGTCAACGTGTGGCGCGACGAGGAGTTGTCGGTCACCATGCCGGTACGCCCCGACGGCAAGATCACCATCCCGCTGGTCGGTGACGTGCAAGCGGGTGGGCGGACCCCGCAGGAGGTTGCGAAAGACATTCGTGAGCGGCTTTCCGCCTACATCCGAAACCCGGATGTGACGGTGATACTCACCGAGTTGCGTTCCCATGAATTCCTGTCGCGCATCCGGGTCACCGGTGCGGTCGAGGCACCCATGTCCATGCCATACCGGCAGGGCATGACGGCGTTGGATGCGGTGCTTGAGGCAGGCGGCATCAATGTATACGCAGCACCCGATCGAGCCAAGGTGTTCCGCCGCAGGGCAAGCGGCGAGACGGAGATCCTGCACATCCATCTCGGGCGCATTCTTACCCAGGGCGACTTGTCCACCAATGTGGATCTCCAGCCAGGAGACGTGATAGCCATTCCCGAACGTCTCTTCTGACGGAGGCACTATGCCGACCAATCTCTCAGAGAGCCTGCGCCTTCTCATGCTGGAAGCGTACAGTCGGCGCTACATGATGGTAGGGGCGTTCATTGCGGTTTCCATCGTGACCACGCTACTCGGCGCCACCTGGCCGCGCACCTATACCTCCTACAGCACGGTATACGTAGAGGACCGAAGTGTCATCGGCCCGCTCATGGAAGGTGCGGCGGTTCAGTCGCCGCTTGCCGACCGGGCCGCCATTGCCAGTGAGGTGATCTACGGGCGCAAGCTGCTCAACCAGATCGTCCACAGCGCGGGCTTTCTCGACGACCAGACAGCGATGGATCCTACCGGGCTCGATGCGATAGTGGAAAGCATCAAAGAGCGCACCGTGGTGGAAAACGTCGGGGAAAACCTGGTCCGTATCGAATACACCGATACCGACCCCGACCGAACCCAGTTCGTCGCCCAGAAGATGGCGGAGCTATTCATTTCCGAGTCGTTGGCCGCGAAGTCCCATGAGAGCGAGACCGCCTATTCGTTCATCGATCAGCAGGTGAAGGAGTATCAAGGAAAGCTCAAGGCGCTCGATGAGAACCTGAAGGAGTTTCGTAATGCCAATGCCGACGCGCGGCCCGGCGCAGACGTGGATTCGGCACACCGGCTGACCGCGCTCAAGGACCGGCTCGCGCAACTGGACCAGGAACTGCGCGAAGCGGAGATCCGTCGGGCAGCGTTGGAGGGCCAGCTCTCCGGGGAGGCGCAGTCGGCCAATGTGATGTCCCGCGCCGAACAGTACCGCGGGCGTATCGCCGAATTGCGTGCGCAACTGGACACACTGCTGCTGACCTATCATGAAAATTACCCCGATGTGGTGCGCCTCAAGGACCAGATTAAGGAGCTGGAGCAGGTGGCGGCGCGTGTCGAAAAGGGTGACCAGGAGCCGGCGCAGAGCGGCATCCTCATGTCGAACCCGTTATACCAGGAGCTGCGCGGTGGGCTATACGAGGCCACCACCGCCGTGCAGACCATCCGTTCGAGGATTCAGGAGAACCAGCGCCAGCTCGCCAACGAGGAACAACGCAATCGGCGCATCCAGGAGGCCGCTGCGGAACTGGCGGAACGCACCCGTGACTACGAGGTCACCACGCAGATCTATCAGGACCTGCTGCGGCGCCGCGAGGCCGCGCGGGTGTCCATGAACCTGGATCGTACCCAGGAAGGCGTGACCATGCGTGTGGAGGAGCCGGCCTTCCTGCCCCACCAGGCCAAAGCGCCGCCGTTGGCGTATTTCGCATCGGGGGGCATTCTCCTGGGTTTTGCCCTGCCCTTTGCGGTGTTGTTCGGCATCCAGCAAGCGGATCCACGCATTCGTCACCCGTCCGTGATCAGTGAGCACCTCGGCCTTGCGACCCTGGGCGTGATTCAGCATCTGCATACCCCGCGCGAAAGTGCGCTGGAGGCGCGCGGCATCGCCACCCTCGGTGTCGCAACCATTGCCAGTTTGGTGCTCATCGGCGCCATCAGTGTGATGAGCATCACCGGAGCCCTCTGACATGAGCAAGATCGAAGAGGCACTGAAAAAGGCAAAGGAACTACAGGTCGCATCCGGAACGGAGCCGAGCGCCACGGAACGTCCGGCGGACACCACAGCCGCCGATCAGATTGCGCGTATGGCTGAACCGTTGCGGCGCAGTGAAACCGAACTGGCCGTGCGCAGGGTGATTTTTCCATCCATGCGGGAGACACGCATTCGTGACACCTTCCGCGATCTGCGCACCTCGGTGTTGCAACGGGCCGGGGCGTCCAATGCCGTGGTTCTGGTCACCTCCACCACGGAGAATGGCGGGGGCAGTTTTGTGGCGCGAAATCTGGCGGCTGCCATTGCGTTTGACGAAAACCGCACCGCGCTGCTGGTCGACTGTAACCTCCAGGAACCCGGTCACGATGACCTGGTACTCACCGATCAGCCGCTTGGGTTGACCGATTTTCTGCGCGACCAAGACGTGGCGGTGTCGGAGATCATCCACCCGACCGGGATCCTGCGTTTTCGTGTCATTCCCATCGGCCGCAACAAGGACCCGGGGTCGGAGTACTTCGCCCTGCTGAAGATGCAGCGTCTGTTTCGCGAGCTGAAACAGCGATATCGCGAGCGCTTCGTGGTCGTGGATGCACCGGCGGTGTCGGTGTCAGCGGACGTACGCATGCTCGCCGAGCTGTGCGACATCGCGATCTTGGTGGTGCCCTATGCGGGCAGCACCGAGACGCAGATCGAGGCCGCGGTGAACGCTATCGGTGAGCAGCGCCTGCTCGGTACGCTTATCAATGACGAGCCTAGCAGTGCCGTGCTCGGCCGCTGGATATAGGCCGTGGCACCGCCCTGGCCGCGGCGCTGCGCCGCCACCGCCGCCCTTGTCATCGCCGGCTGCGCGCCGTCGGCGCTTGCCTGGGAGACGGCAAGCTCCTTTGCATTGGGTGCCGAATACAGTGACAACATCGCGCTGGTGCCGGAGAACGGTGAGGACGCCTGGGTCGGACTCGGCAGTGCAACGCTCCAGGTGCGCGAACGCACAGCCAACATGGATGCGCGCCTTGCAGGCATGCTGGAGTATCGCGACTACAATACCAGCCTGTTCGACGACGAGTTCCTGCTGTCGCTGGACGCCGACGCGGTGTGGACCATGGTGCCAGAACGCTATTTCTGGCATGTCGAGAACTACTACCGCCAGGCGACCACCGATGTCCTGGCGGCACCCACCCCGACCAACCGCGAGGATGTGAATCTGCTTTTCACCGGCCCGGAGGGGCGCTGGCGCATGTCACCGCGCACCGATGCGGTGGCGGGTGGCCGCTATGGCCATTTCTGGTTCGAAGAAACCGACGTGGACAGTCGCCGTCTCCTAGCCTATGCACGGCTCGAACATGACTGGCGACCCAGGACACGCCTGTCCGCCAATGCCGAGCTGTTGAATACCACCTACCGTTCGGCGCGCTATGACGACTACACTCGCGGCGATGGTTTCGTCCGTATGGAGCATACCCTGTCCCGTTCAGAGCTGGCCATCGACCTGGGCGGGACGTCGGTGCGACGGGACGAGGGCGATGACCTGACCGGATTTCTCACCCGCGTGGCCTGGCTGGTGCCGCTGAATTCCTATTCGACGCTGGAGGCGCGCGCCATGGCGGAATACACGGACCCGGGCTATGACATGCTCGCGATGGCCAGTCGTGGTGGTATCGCTCAGGTGGATCAGCAGGCCCTTGGCGCCGTGTATTACAACGAACATGCCGAGCTTGCCTATCACTGGACGGGAGTGTTGTTCGACTGGCGCGCTGTGGTCGCGGCGCGCCAGGAGGATTATGAAGACCTGGCGCGCGATCGCAGCTATGAGGAGGGCCATCTGCGGTTCGGCTATCAGTTCAGTCCCACCCTGCGGGCGACCCTGTCTGGATTCTACCGGCGTGCCGACTATGAGCAGCTCGACGTCACTGTCGAGGATACCCGCGCGGGCTTCGGGCTTCACTACCGGGTCAATTCCCACTTGCGTGCCAGCCTGGAGATCGGGCGTGGCGAACGTGACACCACCGGCAGTGACAGCATGCTGAACCTGAACGATTATCAGGAGAACACCGCGTTCATCAGTCTCACCTACGAGCGCTCGGCGTTCCGGGAGTAATGCCATGTATCTGGAGCACTTCGGATTACAGGATCATCCTTTCCGGATGACGCCTGACTCGCGCTATCTCTATCTCGGAACGGCCCACGCGCGCGCCATGGCCTACATGGAGTACACGGTGTGGAACCGAGACAGCTTCGTGGTCATTACCGGGGAAATCGGCTCCGGCAAGACCACGCTTATTCAGAAGCTGTTGAGCGCGCTCGATGACCGGGTGGTGGTGGCGCGCATCTACCATACACAGCTCGACGAAAACGAATTTTTGCAGGCCTTTCTGGTGGACCTCGGGCTCGATCCGTTCGGCCTGTCCAAGGTCCAGATGCTCGGCAAGTTGAACGAATATTTTCTCGACCAGTATGCCGCAGGCAAGCGTATCGTGCTGGTGGTCGACGAGGCGCAGAACCTGAGTCGGCGTGTGCTCGAGGAGATACGCCTGCTCTCGGGTCTGGAGACCTACCAGGAAAAGATCCTCAACGTGATTTTGGTCGGGCAGCCCGAACTGAATGCCATGCTCGACGCGCCAGGCATGGAACAGCTGGTGCAGCGCGTGCGGTTGCGTTTCCACATCCGGCCCTTCGAACCTGCGGAGACCAAGGCCTATGTGGAACACCGTCTGAACGTCGCCGGCAGCAAGCGCAACGACATCTTCGCTACGGACGCCTTCACGGCCTTGTACCAGTACACCGGAGGGACGCCCCGCCTGCTAAACAGCCTGTGCGATACCGCACTCATCTGCGCCTATGCGGACGGAATCCATCAGGTGGACGGTGCGGTGGTGCGCACGGCGGTGCAGGAACTGCAATGGACCACCTATGAGGAGCGCATGGAACGCCATCGCGGCTCATCCGAAGCGGCGGCGGTCGGTGCAAATGCTGTGGCCGAGGCGACTGCAGGGTCCGATGTGTTCAGGCTCCTTAGCGAGGAAATCGCGCGGCTGGAAGAGCGGCTCGATCGCATCGCCGGTTCGCTGAATCCGCGGGCCTGAACCGCGGCTCCGAATTCCCGCTATCGGGACGGGCAGACTGACGACGTTGGGGTCGAGGAGGGAATATGGACGTTCCCGCCAAACCGCACGCCATGAGCGTCGATGTGGAGGACTATTATCAGGTCTCCGCCTTCGCCCGGCGCGTGCGCCCAGAGGATTGGCCACGATTCAAACCGCGCGTGGCGCGCAATACCTTCCGCTTGCTCGGTATGTTCGAACAGGCCGGGATAAAGGCCACGTTCTTCGTGCTCGGTTGGGTGGCCGAACGCAATCCGGGGCTGGTGCGCGAGATCGCTGCCGCCGGCCATGAGGTCGCGTGCCATGGTTACAGCCACGAGCTGATCTACCGTCAAAGCCGGGCGCGATTCGGCGCCGAGACGCGGCGCGCCAAAGCGATCCTTGAGGATCAGGTCCAGTCCCCGGTGCTCGGCTACCGCGCCGCCAGCTATTCGATCATCCAGGAAACGCGCTGGGCGCTCGACGTGCTACAAGAGGCGGGGTTTGCCTACGACTCCAGCATTTTCCCGGTGCGCCACGATCGCTACGGCATCCCGACGGCGCCGCTGGCGCCGCATCGGCTCGACATGCCGGCAGGAAGCACCCTGGTGGAATTCCCGCCCACTGCCGTAGACCACCTGGGGCTGCGCTTTCCAGTAGGCGGCGGCTATTTTCGGCTCTACCCCTATCGCCTCACCCGCCATCTGCTCCGCAAGGCCGGCTGCGAGCGGCCATGCATGTTCTATCTGCATCCGTGGGAGATCGATCCCGGCCAGCCGCGCATCCCGGCCGGCGCGGTGAGCCGCTTCAGGCATTACCTCAATCTGCACCGCTGTGAGGTGCGGCTGGGAAGACTGTTGGAAGATTTCCGCTTCGCGCCGGTGCGGGAAGTACTCGATGCCCTGGGGATGCTTGCGACACCGGTCCGTGCGCGTAAGCGCGGTCATGGCTGAGCACGTGGGCGGTGCGGCAACCACCTCCGTTGCTGGAGCCGCCCTGGTTGGCGTCATTGCCCCGGGTGCGTCGGGTGAGCTGATACCCTTCCTGGTGCACGTGCCGGCGTATGCCTTGCTCATGATGGGGGCCGCCGCATTGCTGCGCGACGAACGCGAGGGATTGGCGGCGGCCGTCGTGCTGGTGTCGCTGGCCGGCATCGCGGTGGAGATCGCATTGCCGCTGCTGGGTAGCACGGGCAGTTTCGTGAACTACCTTTCCAACGAGATCGGCGTCGGCCTCGGAGCGGCGATCACGCTGCTGCGAAGAAGGGCCAGCAGCCGCGCAGCAGAGGAGAGTGACGGATGAGCACGCTGGCGGTGCAATTGGCGTTGGTCCCGCGGATCGAGGTGGCATCGGCCGATCAGGCGGCGGACGAGCTTGATGGTTTCGTGCAGGCGCATGCCCGGGGTTCCATCTATCACCTGAACGGCTGGCGGCGCCTGGCCACGGCGTTGTTCGGTCATGAAGCCTTATGCCTGATGGCGCGCAAGGAGGGCGGTGAAATAACGGGCATGCTGCCGCTGGTGCGCCTTGAGAGCCGGCTGTTCGGTAACTACATGGTGTCCATGCCGTTCGTGAATTACGGCGGTGCGCTAGCGAACGACCCGCTGGTGGAAGAGACCCTCATGGGGGCGGCGGCAGAACTGGCAGGGCAGAGGGGCTGCAGCCATGTGGAATTCCGCGACACCTTTCCGCGCGGTCCTGAGTGGGCGCTGCGTACCGACAAGGTCGCAATGGTCCTGCCGCTGCCGGAAACGGCGCGCGCGCTGTGGTCGGCCATCGGCGGGAAGTGCCGCGCCCAGGTACGCCGGCCGATGCGCGAAGGTGCATCGGTGGTGCACGGCGGCAAGGAGATGCTGGCGGAATTTTACGCGGTGTTCGCACGCAACATGCGCGATCTCGGAACCCCGGTCTACCCGCGACGGTTTTTTTCCGAAGTCATGGACACGATGGGCGAGGCCGCGTCCGTTTCAGTGGTGAGGCTGAGCGGGCGTCCTGTCGCTGCGGCGCTGTTGCTGCGCGACCGCCTGCGTATGGAAGTGCCGTGGGCCTCTTCGTTGCGCGCGAGCAACGGGCTCGGCACCAACATGCTGTTGTACTGGTCGCTCTTGGAACGGGCTGTGGAGGCGGGCTGCACGGAGTTCGACTTCGGGCGTTCGAGCGTGGGCAGCGGCACTTGGCGGTTCAAGAAACAATGGGGCGCCGAGGAGCGGCAGCTTTACTGGCATTACTGGCTCGCACCCGGAAAATCCGTGCCCGCCTTGAACCCCGGCAACCCGCGCTACCGGCTGGCGGTTGCATTCTGGAAGCGTCTGCCGCTGATGTTCGCAAACCTCCTCGGTCCCCACATCGTCAAGAGTCTACCGTGACATGTGTGCCATCACCGGAGTGCTAAACCTGCTGGGTGCACCCGTCGCCGCGCAGCGGCTCATGGACATGGTCGCCAGCGTACGCCATCGCGGCCCGGACGGGACGGGATTTCACATCGAGGGGCCGATAGGGCTCGGTCACGCACGCCTGGCCGTTATCGACCTCGCCGGTGGTGCGCAACCCATCCACAATGAAACACGCACCGTGTGGGTCGTTTTCAACGGCGAAATCTTCAATTACCTGGAGCTGCGCGCCGAACTGGAGGCGCGCGGCCACACCTTCTACACGCAGTCGGATACCGAAGTACTCGTCCATCTCTACGAGGACTACGGGCGCGATTTCGTGCAGCGGCTGAACGGCCAGTTCGCCATCGCCCTGTGGGACGCCGAGGCGCGACGCCTGCTGCTGGTGCGCGACCGCGTGGGCATCGCGCCGCTGTTCTATCACGCGAGTCCCGCCGAGTTGCTGTTCGGCTCCGAGATCAAAGCGCTGCTCGCGGCCGGCGTGCAGGCGCGACCACACCTCGCGGCCATCGATCAGATCTTCACCTGGTGGGCGCCGCTCGCCCCGGACACGGCCTTCGAGGGCATCCACGAACTTCCTCCTGGCGAATGGCTAGAGGCGGATGCCCGCGGGGTGCGAACCGGCAAGTACTGGGATTTCGATTACCCCGCGCCGGGCGACTACAGCGCTGTCCCGGAAGGGTCCCTGGCCGAGCAATTACGCAGCCTACTCACCGATGCCGTGCGTATCCGCCTGCGTGCAGACGTGCCGGTCGGCGCCTATTTATCCGGCGGCCTCGACTCATCGGTGATCGCCTCACTCATCAATCAGCATACCGATGTCAGCCTGTGCACCTTCTCCATCGGTTTCGAGTCCGCCGGATTGGACGAGACCCCCTACCAACAGGCCGTGGTCGACGATCTTGGCACGCGACACGCGCGCATGGATTGCGTGAGCGGCACCATCGCCGATGCACTGGCGGACACCATCTGGCACAGCGAGACGCCGGTACTGCGCACGGCGCCCGTACCCATGCGCCTGCTGTCGGGATTCGCACGCGCCAACGGTTTCCGGGTGGTGCTCACGGGCGAAGGCTCTGACGAGGTGTTCGGGGGCTACGACATCTTCAAGGAGGCAAAAGTGCGTCGCTTCTGGGCGGCGCAGCCGGACTCCACATGGCGCCCGCTGTTGCTGCGTCGCCTCTATCCCTATCTCGACATCACCACGCAGGGTCAAGGCTACGTCCGATCGTTCTTCGGGCAAGGTCTCGGCGACGTGGATGCCTTCGCATTTTCGCACTTGCCACGCTGGCACACCACGGCGCTCTGCAAACAGTTCTTCGCCGCCGAGCTGCAGTCTGCGCTCGCGGCACTGCCGCCCGCGGAGGTACGGCTCGCCGCCAGTCTGCCCGCGACGTTCGCCCGCTGGCACCCGCTCAATCGCGCCCAGTATCTCGAAGCGAAGCTGCTGCTGCCAGGTTACCTGCTGTCCTCGCAGGGTGATCGCATGCTCATGGCCAACGGGGTGGAAGGGCGTTTCCCCTATCTGGACCATCGCGTCATCGAGTTCGCTGCAACGCTGCCGCCGCGGTTGAAACTGCGCGTGTTGCGAGAGAAATACCTGCTAAAGCGCGCCATGGCGGAACGTCTGCCTGCGGCGGTACTTGCACGCCCGAAACAGCCCTATCGTGCCCCGGATATCGCCGCGTTCGTCGCCGCCCGGCCGGAATGCCTCGACCTCATGTCCCCGGCAACGCTACGGGACTATGGTTACTTCGATGTGGCGAAGGTCGGCCACCTGGTGCGCAAGGCCCTGTCGGGAAGGGTCATCGGACAGCGTGACAACATGGCCTTCGTCGGCATCCTCACTACCCAGATTTGGCATCACCGTTTCATCGCCAATCCGCTGCGGTTGCAACACCGTGTGGACCCATCCATGAGCCAAGGAAACATGCCATGTCGGTTGAACCTCGCATAAGGCAGTTCCTGTTGAACAACTACCTGTTCACGGACGACGATGCAGCACTGGGCAACGATGACTCATTGCTGCAAAAGGGCGTCGTGGACTCCACGGGCATGATGGAATTGATTGCCTTCCTGGAGGAGCAGTTCGCGATTCGCATCGCTGACGAGGAGATGGTGCCGGACAACCTGGATTCGGTGAACAACATCGTCGCCTTCCTCGCCAGGAAACAGCCTGCGAACGACGCCCAGGCGGGCGCCTGACGTGTCCTTGCTGGCAAGGCTCGCCCGTCGGGTCGCGCAGCAACCGAGCGCTGAAGCCCTGGTGCACGGCGCGCAGCGCTTGAGCTACGGGGACTTGTGGTTGGCCATCGGTGCTGTCAGCACGCACCTGCGCGCGCTCAGGTTGCCGCGGGGTGCGCGCATCGGTCTGCTGCTGGAGAATTCACCGTGTTACGTCGCATGTTATTACGGCGTGCATGCGGTGGGCGGGGTGGTGGTGCCGCTCAACCCGGCGGCCCGTGCCGCGGAACTCGCCGGGCACCTGAATCACTGTTCCGCGAGCGCGCTGATCGTCCCGGCGGGGCACACCGAACTCAACGCGCTGCACGCCGCGGCGCCCGCTGTGCAGGTGCTGGAGGCGGAAGCACTGTGCAGCGGAGGGGCGCGCGTCGCGTTCACCGAACCCGTACCGGAGGCGCCAGCGTGCATCATCTATACCTCGGGCACTACCGGGCGCCCCAAGGGCGTCACGCTCAGCCACCGCAACCTGGACATCAACACCCGTTCCATTCTCGCTTATCTTCCGCTGTCGTCCGCTGACTGTCTGGTCAACGTGCTGCCTTTCCATTACGCCTACGGCAATTCGGTGCTGCACACCCATCTCATCGCCGGCGCGCGACTGGTGCTCGATCGCAGCATGGTCTATCCCAGCGGCGTGCTGCAGGCCATGGCGGCGGAGCATGCCACTGGCTTCTCCGGTGTGCCGTCCACCTTCGCCATGCTGCTTGCGCGTGCCGATCCGGCCGCACACGATCTGCGCTCGCTACGTTATCTGACCCAGGCCGGGGGCGGCATGTCGACGGACCTCGCACAGCGTGTGCGTCAGGCCTTCCCGGCGGCGAAGCTGTTCATCATGTACGGTCAGACCGAGGCCAGCGCGAGGCTCGCTTATCTCCCCCCGGAACAACTCGACGACAAAGCGGGTGCGGTGGGTATCGCGGTTCCCGGCGTAGAACTGAAGATCCATGACGAGCACGGGCGTGAAGTCGCGCCCGGTGTCAGCGGTGAGATCTGGGCACGCGGCGAGAATATCATGCTCGGCTACTGGAACGACCCGGATGCGACCCGTCAGGTCTTGGCGCACGGTTGGTTGAAAACAGGCGATCTTGCCCATCGTGATCACGATGGCTATATCTACATTGACGGGCGTCGCAGCGAGATGATCAAGTGCGGCGCGCACCGTATCAGTCCACAGGAAGTGGAGGAAGTGATTGCGCAGCTCGATGGTGTGGACGACGTGGCCTGCACCGGTATTCCCGATGAACTGCTGGGGGAGGTGGTCAAGGCAGTGATCGTGCAGCGTGCGGGCGGCAGTCTCAGCGCCAAAGCGGTGCAACGACATTGCCGCGAGCGGTTGCCGCCCTACAAGGTACCTCGCGCGGTCGCATTCGTGGAGGCATTGCCGCGAACCGCATCGGGGAAGGTGCAGCGTTACCTGCTTCGGGACAGCGACCACACGAAGGGAGAAAGGGATGTCTCCAAAGGAACAGAGTACGCAAGCCGCTGAACTCCTTGCTCTCGATTGCGAAGCCGAAGCCGGGCGCATCGCACACCAGTTGCGCAACATCCTGCGCGAAGACCTGCATCGTCGCGGCCTGGTGGTCGCCCTGTCGGGCGGCATAGACAGCTCGGTTTGTGCGGCGCTGGCGGTGCGCGCGGTCGGCGCGGACAGGGTGTTCGGCGTGATGTTGCCGGAGCGTGATTCCCATGCTGAGAGCGAGCTGCGCGCCACCGAGTTGGCGCAGATGCTCGGTATAGACTACGAAGTGCAGGATATCGCCGCTTCGCTCGATGCCATTGGTTGTTACCGGTGGCGCGATAGCGCGATTCGCAAGGTCTTTCCCGATTATCGTGACGAGTGGAAAAGCAAGATCGTCATTCGCGGCGGGGGCGCGCACCGCTTCAGCTATTTCGCGCTAGTCGTGTGTGACCCGCAGGGGCGCATGGATGAGCGTCGCCTTGATCTGAAGGAATATCTGCAAATCGTCGCCGCCACCAACTATAAACAACGCATCCGCAAGACCATCGAATACTTCCACGCCGACCGGCTCAACTACGCCGTGGTTGGCACGCCGAACCGTCTCGAATACGATCAAGGATTTTTCGTCAAGAACGGCGATGGGTCGGCGGACGTCAAGCCCATCGCCCACTTGTACAAGACACAGGTCTATGCGTTGGCGCGGCACATGAATCTGCCTGAAAGCATCTGTACCGCAGAGCCCACCACGGACACCTACAGTCTCAGTCAAGGCCAGGACGAGTTCTACTTCTCGCTGCCCTATCGGCAGATGGACGTGGCCATCGCCATGATCAATAGCGGTGCCTCGGCGGAGGCCCTCGCGGAGGAACTCGGCATCGCGGTCGAGCAGGCACGCCAGGTCTTTGCCGATATCCGCCGCAAGCGGCAGACCACCGCATATCTCCACCGGCGCCCGGTGCTGGTGGGCAGCCCGGAGATGACGCCGGTGGCGTCGGTGGTTCCCTTGGTCGCCTCCGGGGAGGAGGCGGTCGAAGCAGGTTCCGTCCTGACCGGCAGCGTCGCGGCGAGCACCAACTAGTGGACTGGGTCGCTCTTGGAGGCTTTCAGGGCCTCCCAGCGGCAAGGCAAGGCGCACGCCGCGGAAAAGGCCAAAGCCTTGCCAAGCAGTGCAACGCCGCATGGACGCTTTCGGGGGCTCCCGTCGGGCGGCTTGCAGGAAGTGCCTCCACGAGCGACGCAATTCACTAGAGGGGCAGTGCGCGCCAGGCACCGTGGGCGCGCCGCCTCGGAACAGGCATGCATGCACGACTCCGGACTCTACCGACGTGTGCTCACGGGCTTCGCCTGGCAGGGCGCCAGCAAGGCCGTGGTGCAGTCCGTGTCGTGGGTAGGCACCATCGTGGTGGCGCGCCTGCTCGAACCTGCGGACTACGGCGTGGTCGCTGTGGCGAACGTCTTCATCGTCATGCTCAACCTGGTGATGGAGATGGGTCTGTCGCAAGGCCTGGTGCAGAAGACCGAGGTGTCGCGGGAAGAGGAGGACGGTGTCTTCTGGCTCGGTGTGCTGTCCGGTCTGGCGCTGTACCTGCTGTTGTATTGGTTGGCGCCGGTCGTCGCGGACTTCTATGCCATGCCTATCCTGGAGGGGGTGCTGCGCGTCGGCGGGCTGGTCCTTATCATCGGCAGCGTGAAGGCCGTACCCATGGCGCTGGTCATGCGCCGGTTGGATTTTCGTTTGCGTGCCATCTGCGAGATGTCCGCGGCGGCCGCATCCATCGTCGCGGTGGTGACCCTGGCCTTCATGGGGACGGGTGTATGGAGCCTGGTCATTGGCACGGTCGTGCAAACCGTAGTTCTCGTGGTTGGCTATCTTCCCACCCTGGGGCGCCTGCCCCGGCCCACATTCCGCCTCGCGCCGATCATGGGCATCGTGCGTTTCGGCCTGCACCTCATGGCGGGCAACCTGGCCTTCGTGGTGTCGAACCGGGCGGACATCTTCATCATCGGCAAGTTCCTCGGCGAGCGCATGACCGGCTATTACTCCATGGCCTTCATGCTGGCGACTATGCCGCTCGACAAGATCGGTTCCATCTTCAATCACGTAGCGTTCTCATCCCTGTCGCGCACCAAGGACGATGCGCAGCAGTGCCGCGCACTATTCATGGAGCTGCACCGCCAGCTGCTGTTCATCAGCTATCCGTTGCTGGTCGGCATGGCGCTGGTGGTGAACGATGCGGTCACGGTATTTCTCACCGACAAGTGGTTGCCCGTGGTGCCCATCACCCAGGTCCTGGTGGTCGTCGGCGCGGTGCGGGTGAGCGGCATGCTCATGCCGCCGCTCCTCAACAGTCGCGGGCACGCACGCTGGAGTCTGGCCTACAGCGTGGCAGGGATGGTGCTGCTCCCCGCCGCCTTCCTGGCCGGTGTGCAGTATGGCCTCACGGGCGTGGCGGTGGCATGGATTGCCGCCTACCCGTTGCTGTACGCCATGCTGCTGCGCTACCTGCGCAAGGACCTGGGCATCCGCCTCTCCGAACTGCTTGAGGCGGGGCGCTCCACCTTGGTGGCGGTGGCGTGCATGGCAGTGGCCGTGATGGCCGTGCAGCATTATGCGCAGGCCGCCAGCCCGGGCGTCCGGCTCGGGCTCAGCGTAATTACGGGCGTGGCGGCCTATGCGGGCACGTTCCTGATGTTCTACGAGGAACAGATCAGCCGCATGCGCGATGCCGTTCGCCTGTTACGAACCCGGACCTGACGTGATAACGGGGTACGTGGATGCATCAGCAACTTCAGTTCGAGTGGTATGACATCGAGCGCGATGCGCCGGGCTGGGATGACGCGGTGAGTGCGGTTGGCCAGAACGTGTTCCACCGTTCGGCAGTACTCGCTACGGAACAGTGGGGCCGGGCGGTACGGCGCGGGGTAGTGGTGAAGCGTTTCGGCGCACGGCTCTGTGTGCTCGGTGGATTGATCACACCCCTGGGCATGGGCGGGCGCTTCCGTGCGCTTTCGTTTCCTCAGTCCGCCGAGCGCGCGCCGGCCGATCTCCCGGGACGCCTCACCGAGTGGTTGCTCTATCAGGGCCTGACGGACATCCGCATCGGCTCCCTCGACGGCGGCGTTGAGGCCTATGCCGCCACCACGCGCCCGTGTCGCTCCAGCGAGCGCCTCGAGTTCATCTACGACCTGTCGTTGAGCGAAGAGCAGCGCCTGCGTGCCGCGAACACCAATCACCGCCGCAAGCTGCGCAAATCCGAAAGCGAACCCATGGTCCTGCGACGCATCGAACATCATCAGGCTTGGACGATGATGCGGTTGCGCGCGACCTGGGGCAAACGCCGCGGTGAACGTCTGAATTGGCGGTGGCTGTTGCGGAACTACCGCTATTACCGCCGTCTCACCACGCACCTCGGCCAGGATCGCAGTGCACGGTTGTACGGCCTGTTCGGCGAACGCAGTGGCATCCTGTCCATGGCCTACATGCTGGAGCGCGACGGCACCAGCTTCTACATGATCGGCGCCAGCTCGGAGGAGGGCTACAAGCGCGGCGCCTCGGTGCGGCTGTTTTTTGAATTGGCACGCCATTATCCGGAGGCCGGTATCCATACCATGAATTTCGGCGGCGTTCCGGTCGAAGCGCGCGAGGAGCGCCACGAGGAAAACGGCGTCTATCGTTTCAAGACCGGTTTTGGCATCCAACCGACCTTGCGGCGTTCACTCACCATCGAGGTGTGAACCATGATGGCACTGGCCGAGAGCTTGCGGGACTTCATCGGGCAACAGGCGCAGGTCGAGGATGCACGCCGCCACCTGGACGCCACCATGGGTTGGCTGTGCCGCGCCCAGGATGCGAACGGCGACGGCGGTGTCGCCCGCATGTACGATCTGCGCCGAGGCTGGGGCGCCTCCTATCCAGAGACCACCGGCTACATCATTCCCACCTTTCTGCACTACGCCCGCCTGAGCGGGAACGGGGATTTCCGCGCCCGGGCACTGCGCATGGCCGACTGGGAGCGCCAGGTGCAGATGCCCGAGGGCGCGGTGCAGGGCGGCACCATCGATCACCCGGCCACGCCCGCGGTGTTCAATACCGGACAGGTGGTGTTCGGCTGGTGTGCTGCATTCCGCGCCGCCGGGGACGAACGCTACCTGGCCAGTGCCCGCCGCGCGGTGACCTGGTTGTGCGACAACCAGGATCAGGACGGCCTGTGGCGACGCAACCTGAGCCGCTTTTGCAGCGCGGCGACCGACACCTATGCCTACAACGCGCGCACCGCCTGGGCCATGCTCGAATACGCTGCGCTGGCCGGCGACAGTGACGCGACGGCCTGCGCGGAACGCAACATCACGGCGGTGGGCGCGCTGGCCCATGCCAACGGCTGGATCGCCAAGAACTGCCTCGACGACCCGTTGCGTCCGCTGTTGCACACCATCGCCTATACCCAGCAGGGTTTGTTCGAGGCGGGGCTCAAGAGCGGCGACGAGCGCGCCTTGCAGGTCGTCCTGGAGGGGAGTGGCCACCTGCGCCGCCATTTCGAGCGCCACGGGGTGTTGGCCGGACGCTATACACAGGACTGGCGCCCGGCCGTGCGCTGGCGTTGCCTGACCGGCGAGGCCCAGACCGCCATCGTGTGGCAGCGCATCGCCGCGTGGAACGGTGATGCGGAGTGGCGCGACGCAGCGGACCGGCTGACCGCAGCGGTCTGTGCGACGCAGCGCCTCGACGGCGCACCGGCGGTGGCCGGCGGTGTAAAGGGTTCGTTCCCCGTGTATGGCGGCTATGGTCAGTATCAGTACCTCAACTGGGCCGCGAAGTTTCTCGCCGACGCGCTCATGCTCAAGCTGGGTGATGCCTTCGCGGCCAGGGATGGTTGACCGGCACAAAACGTCCGTCGCGATGGCCGGTAAACATGCGGCAGGTGCTGATGGGCTGAGCTGAACGATGTACCAAGTGGACGCGGAGGAACCGTGTCCTCGGGATCGGGATATCGCTTCGCATGCGCGGTCGCCCGCGGGTGACCGCCCGATGTGTCCGCAGTGTGCCCGTGAGCACACAGGGAGCCATGGATGGCGCTCATCGCGCATTTCATCGACACGCGCGGATTTGGCGGCAAGGAACGCCTGCTCGTCGATCTCGCCGACGGGCTGCGGGCCCGCGGCCATTCGGCGCTGGTCCTGCACTTCGCGAATCCACGCCTGCAGACGGTGTGTAGCGCACAGGGGATTGCGGACGTCGTGCTGGGCAATGAGCCGCGGTACCGCTCACGCTGGGGATGCGGTCTGTTCGCCCTGGGCCTCGCCGCCGAACTGCGGCGGCACAAGGTCGCCCTGCTGCACAGTCACTGCACCGATGCCGTGGTGGCAGGGGCAGTGGCCGCGACCCTGCTGGGCATCCCGCACGTGGGCACGCTGTACGAACGGACGCCGTTGTCCGCAGGGCTGAGTGCACTGCGCCTGGCCGCCGCGGTGGGCAGCTCGCTGGTCATCGGCGGCCCCGACGGCGGGCACCGTGGCCGTGCGCGCGGTGCGGCGTATGCGCACATCGCCCCGGGCATCGACGCGGCAGCATTCGCCCATGCCGTACCCCGTCGCGGCGAGCTATTTACCTTCATCACCACCGGTCAGCTCATTGAGGAGAACCGCATCGATTGGATCATCGATGCATTGGCCCACACCCGGATGCCCGTGCGATTGCGTATCGTCGGTGAAGGGCCGCTGCACGACGCGCTGAGGTCGCGCGCCCGGACACAGGGGGTGTTCGAGCGGGTGGAATTCGCAGGCTTTCAATCCGACATGGCCGTGGCGCTCTCTGCGGCGCACGCCTTCGTGCGTACAGCGCAGCAAGGCGGGCCGTCACTCGGCCTCATGGAGGCGATGGCCGCGGGATTGCCCGCCGTGGTCACGCACGGGGCAGCGGCCGGACTGGTGGAGCACGGAATCACCGGCTGGCTGATCGGTGAGGAACCAACGGAACTCGCTGCGGCCATGGATACCCTGGCGGGCGACCCGGTTCGCGCGGCGGCGCTGGGCAAGGCGGCACAGACGCAGGCGCTACGGCGCTACGGGCTTGCCGAGGCCTCGCGGGCCTATGAGGAACTCTACGGCAGCCTGCTGCCGCAACGGGTTGCGGGAAAGATATTTACCGCGGCGCGTCACAGGTAGCACACATCCAATGTCTTCTGTCGCACGGCGTCCAGGGAGCGATACAAGGCCACGTAGCGTTTCGCCACGCCGGCGACCTCGTAGTGGCTGCGCACGCGCCGCGCCGCGGCCTCTGCGCGCCGCACGCGCGTGGCCGGATCCGCGGCCAGTGCCGCGATGGCGCAGGCATAGGCATAGGGCGCATGCTCGGTGACCAGCGTGCCACAGGCGCCGCCGCCAAGCAGATGGGGAAGTCCGCCCACCGCGTGCGCCACCACCGGGACACCGAGCGCCATGGCCTCCAGAACCCGTGTCGCGGCACATTCCCGATCCGCACAGCACAGCAGGGCATGCATGCGGGTGAGCCACGGCGCGAGTGGCGCCTGGCGACCATGAAAGTGCACGACATCGGCGAGACCGTGGCGGTGCACGAAGGCCGTGCAACGCGCCAGGCTTTCACCTTGGCCGATGACATGAAAGTGGAACTGGCCCGGTTGATCGCGGGCGAGCAGGTACGCTGCGGCGAGTGCCATGTCGAGGCGTCTGTTTTCCGTGAATGGGCCGACCAGCGCCACGTGGAAGACACCGTCCGTGGGCACGGGCGCCGGCGCACCCTGCGCCTCGATAGCCGTCACAGCCGTCACGTCGATGCCGGGCTCGATGACACTTGTGCGGGTGCTCGTGCGCTCGGCGAGCGAGGGCGAAGTACAGACCACACCGGCGGGTTTGCGGATGCACAGCGCGCTGATGCCGCGTATCAGTCCGCCACGCCAGCCGGGCGACAGGTCACGCTCGTGCTCGATGCCGAGCAATATCGCGCTGCGTGTGCGCAGCGCGATGAACGCGCCGAGCGGTCCAGCGTCGCAGCCGTGCAGGTGCACGATGTGCGGGTACGTACGACGGCGCGTCGCGGCGCACACACCGGAAGCAAACACGTGCCGCACGGTTGCGGCGTCCTCTTGTGAGCCGGTGACGAGGACCTCATTGTGGACGCCCGGCTGGCCCTGCAAGGTGCGCAGCAGCACGGGCAGGGCGCTTTCCTCAGCCTGCCAGCGTTGGGCAGAAACCAGGTGCAGTACGCGTAAGGTATCGTCGTCCATGAGGACCTCGCGTGACGTGGAAGCGCGGGAGCCCGGTGACTATAGTTGCGGGATTCCAAAGGCGAGTGTGACGGCTTTCGCATGAATCCGATCTCATCGAGCAAGCCAGACGAAACCTCGTGCTCGCCATCGGGTGCCCTGACTGCGCGGTCGTGCATGTGCCGTATGCGTTCACTCCATCACTCCTTTCGCAAACAAGTATCGCTGCCCATCAGCGGGCGTCAACCGGCAACCATAAGGTGCTTCTACAAATGCCGCGCGTGAGCAGTGTGCTGCACATTGTGCCGCTGAGAACGCGCGCCTACCCATGAACTGGCGACGCCTTCCACCCGCCGGTGACCGCATCGTGTACAGGCCGGGCGCCGACAGTACGGTGTGCGGTCTGTTCGCGCCTTGGCACGCGACACTGCTCGGCTCTGGCACGCAGGCGCTGGGCGCGGCTTTGCTCGCACTGAAACGGGATGCACCCGGGCGCGACGAGGTGATCTTCGCCGCGTATAACTGCCCCGCGCTGGTGAGTGCGACCGTGTACGCGGGCTGCCGGCCGGTCCTGGTCGACTACGCGCCGGAACGGCCGTGGATGGATTTGGCACAGCTGACCGCGCGCCTGTCGTCGCGGACCCTCGCGGTAGTGGCGGTGGATTTCCTCGGCATCCCCGAGCGCCACGGCGAGTTGCGTACGCTGTGCCGGGCGGCGCGCTGCACCCTGGTGCAGGACGCGGCGCAGGCGTTTCCTTCGCGCGCGGGGGAACGGGTGTGGCAGGGCGACGTGGTGGTGTTGAGTTTCGGTCGCGGCAAACCTGTGAGCCTGCTGGCCGGCGGCGCGGTGCTGGCGCGCGATCGTGCGCTTGCCAAGGCAGTTGCACGGTTGGGCGAACAGCGGCCCTTTGGCCGCTGGCAACACGGCCTCAGGGTGGCCGCCTACAACCTGTTGCGACGGCCGCTGCTCTACCGCGTTCCGGCCACGATTCCCGCGCTGCATCTGGGTGAGACACGTTTCGTCCCGCTCGACGGGATCGACGCCATGCCCGAGGCGTTGGCCGCCTGCCTGCCTGCGGCAGTCGAAGCGTTCCGGCGTGTGCGCAGTCCCCAGGGGCTTTATGCGGGTGTGTTGGCACAGGGCGCGTGGACGGACCTGGCGACAAGCTGTCGTCATCGCAGCGAGGAGCGTCTCGCACGCTACCCGGTGCTCGCGGCGGATGCGGCGATGGCACAGCGGGTCCGTCGCGAACTCGTGCACTGGGGTGTCTCGGGTCTCTACGGGGCGGTCTTGCCGGAGGTGCACGGCGTTGCCGAGCATCTGGCGGAGCGTGCAGCCTTCCCGCGTGCGGAGGATTTCGCCGCCCGGCTCGTGACCCTGCCGACCCATGCGGATGTGACGGCCCACCAGGCGGTACGCATTGCGCGCGCCCTGCGCGACGACAATCCAGGAAAGGAACTCGCGGAGGCCGAGGCGTGAAAATCGTCCACGTGGTCGGGGCGCGTCCCAATTTCATGAAGGTGGCGCCGGTCATGGCGGCGTTTGCCCGATGCGATGCGCCGGACCTGCCCATCGTGCAGCGCCTCGTGCACACCGGCCAGCACTACGACCAACGCATGTCGCAGCTGTTTTTCGAGGAGCTCGGCCTGCCGCGCCCGGACATCAACCTGGAAGTGGGTTCGGCGAGCCACGGCGCGCAGACCGGGCGCATCATGGAAAAATTCGAGGCGGTGCTGGTGGAGGAGCGGCCCGATCTGGTGATGGTGGCTGGTGACGTGAATTCCACCCTGGCCTGTGCGGTGGACGCCAAGAAGCTGGGCGTTGCCGTGGCGCACGTGGAAGCGGGGCTGCGCAGCGGCGACATCGGCATGCCCGAGGAGATCAACCGCATCGTCACCGACGCCATCTCCGATCTCCTGTTCACCACCGAGCGCCAGGCCAACGGCAACTGTCATGCGGGCCAGGTGCACTTCGTCGGCAATGTGATGATCGATTCGCTGCTGACCCATCGTGCACGCGCCCTGGCGCGCCCGACGCTGTATGAACTCGGCCTCGCGAACGGCGCAACGGTGCAGCGCTACGCCGTGCTGACATTGCACCGGCCGTCCAACGTCGAGGAGCGGGAACGGCTGGCCGGGCTCGGCGAGGCCATCGCCGTGCTGGGGCGTCACCTGCCCGTGGTGTTCCCGGTACACCCGCGCACGCGTTCGCGCATCGCCTCGTTCGGCCTCGACGACCTGTTCGGCGCGGCGAACGGATTCCGCTGTGTGGAACCCCTCGGCTACCTCGACTTCCTCAACCTCATGGCGAACGCCCATGTGGCGTTGACCGACAGCGGCGGCGTGCAGGAGGAGACCACCATCCTCGGCGTGCCGTGCCTCACCCTGCGCGACAACACCGAGCGGCCGGTGACGGTGGAGCAGGGCACCAATCGCCTGGTCGGCAGCTCGCCTGCGCAGGTGCGCGTCGGCATAGAGACCTTTCTCCACGAGTCCGCGGCGCCGCGCGCGCCGCACCGTATCCCCGAGTTGTGGGACGGCCACGCGGCAGAGCGCATTACGCAGGTGGTCGTCGACTGGTGGCACGCGCGGCGGGCCTGAGCCCGCCGTGGGTCGTCATGCCTGGGCGCTGCGGCGAGCCTGGATTTCGTCGGCGAGGTGGCGTTCCCATGCCAGGGCGGTGGAGACGATCACGTCCAGGTCGTCATAGCGTGGCTGCCAGCCGAGCTGCTCTCGGATGCGCGCGGAGCGGGCGATGAGTGTGGCGGGATCACCGGGGCGGCGCGGCAGGTCGCGAATTTCGAGCGGCAGGCCGGCGGCGCGCTGTACGGCGGCGAGCACCTCGCGCACGCTGTAGCCGTGGCCGTAGCCGCAGTTCAGGGTGAGCGAGCTCCCGCCCGCGCGCAGGTAGTCGAGGGCGCGTAGGTGCGCGTCGGCCAAGTCTTCCACGTGGATGTAGTCGCGGATGCCGGTGCCGTCGGGCGTCGGGTAGTCGGTGCCGAACACATTCACGTGCGTGCGCTTGCCCACCACCGCCTCGCAGGCCACCTTGGTCAGCAGCGTGGCATTGGGTGTGGACTGGCCGATGCGTCCCTCGGGGTCGCAGCCGGCCACGTTGAAATAACGCAGGCTGACGTGACGCAGTGCGGTGGCGGCGGAGAGGTCGCGCAGCATCCACTCGGTCATGAGCTTGGATGTGCCGTAGGGATTGATGGGCTGGGTCGGCGTGTCTTCGGACGCGACGCCGTCCGCCGGCGTGCCGTATACCGCGGCGGTGGACGAAAACACCACATGGCGCACGCCGGCCTGCTGGCAACATTCCAGGAGGTTGCGGCTGTTGGCGGTGTTGTTGCGGTAATACTTCAATGGGTCGGCCACCGACTCGGGCACCACCGTGTGGGCGGCGAAGTGCATCACCGTGTCCACCTCGTGCTCGGCGAGCAGGGCGCGCACCAGGGCCGTGTCGCCCACATCGCCCACCGCGAGGGTCCCGCACAGCACCGCATCGGCAAACCCGGACGACAGGTCGTCCAGCACCACCACGCGTTCGCCGCGCTCGCCCAATTGGCGCACCACGTGACTGCCGATATAGCCGGCACCGCCGGTCACAAGAATTCCTTTTCCCATGTCTCCGTCCAGGATTGCTGAGCACCAAACGCAAAAGATAGAACAGCCCGCCCGTTCAGCCGCGAGGCGTGGACAGATCTTCCGGATAGTCGATATCGAGCAGAATGCCCGGGTCGTCCACCTCCACCAGCGTGAGGCGGTCGCGGTGCACGGCCAGCAGATCCCGTGCCCCGTGCTCGCCGCGCAGGCGGCGCAGAATGGAGAACCACTCGGCGGCGAAACCCACGGGATGGCCGCGCGAGCCGCGGTAGACCGGGGCGACCAGGCTCGCGCCCTGCAGCAGCGGCGCGGCGGTCCGGCTGACCGTGGCGGTGCGCACGAAGGGCATGTCCGCCAGGGCGATCAGGCAGGCGGTGACGCGTGCATCGAGCGCCCCCACACCAAAGGCCAGACTGCTGCCCATGCCGTTGCGCCAATCGTGTGCGACCACGACGCGTGCGCCCGCGCTGTCCAGTTGTGTCGCCAGCACGCCGTCACCGGGGCGCACCACGGCGATCACCTCGTCGAGGACATTGCGCAGGGGGTGCAGTGCGGCGAGCGCCATGCCCATGCCGTCGGCCAGCCTGTGCAGGCGCTTGTCGCCGCCGAAGCGCGACGAGGCGCCCGCGGCCAGCAGCACCCCGGCGATCATGGCGCGCCCGCAATGGGGGCGCCGCGACGCACCGCCACCAGATGCGCGAGGATGGACACCGCGATCTCCGCGGCGCTGTGGCTACCGATGGGCAGGCCGACCGGCGCGTGCAGGCGCGTCAGCGCCGCCTCCGGCACATCCAGCATGTGCATGCGCTCGCGCCGTGAGGCGCTGGCCTTGTGCGAGCCCATGGCGCCCACATAGAACGCCGGCGAGGCGAGCGCTGCCTCCACGGCGAGATCGTCGAGCCGCGGGTCGTGGCTGAGCGCCAGCACTGCGGTGCGCGCGTCGGCCAGGGCCGCGACGGCCTCGTCGGGCATGCGTCGGTCGAGGCGGGCCTCGGGGACGTTCCAGGCCGTGCGCCGGGAGGCCCGCGGCTCGCACACCCACACCCGGTAGCCGAGGGCCGGTGCGAAGCGCGCCAGGTGCACGGCCACGTCGCCGGCGCCCACCAGCAGCAGGCGCAACGACGGTCCGAAGCGGCGCACCAGCACACGGCCGTCGAAATGAAATGCCAGGCCCTCGTCGTGGAGGGTGACCGTGGCGGTGGTCAGGTCCAGGCGCCGCACCGGGGACTCGCCGCGCGCCAGCGCCGCCACCACGGCGCGCAGGCCATCGCCGGCGCGCAACGGTTCGATGAGCACTTCGACGAAGCCGCCGCAGGGCAGGGCCAGCCGGCCGCGGCGGGCGCCAAAACACACCCGCACGGGATGGCGGAAATCACCCGCTGCCAGGCGCTGGGTGAGCGCCTCCTCGGCGCAGCCGCTGGTGATGGAGCCGAGGCCGCGGCCGTCCGCGGCGAAGGCGAACAGGCTGCCGAGGATGTTTTCCTTGTAGGCGCTGCCGGCCACCAGGGTGGCCAGTGCGGTGACCAGGCCGCGCGCGTGCCATTCCAGGGCATGGCCGAGGATCTCCGCGTCGGTCACGCCAGGTCTCCCGGCCCGATGGGCAGACGGCGCACGCGCCGTCCGGTGGCCGCGGCGATGGCGTTGGCGATCGCCGGCGCGAGCGGCGGCACACCCGGCTCGCCCACCCCGCCGGGCGTTTCCGCACTTTGCACCAGGTGCACCTCCACGTCCGGCATCTCGTCCATGGCGAGCAGCGGGAAGTCGTGGAGGTTGCTCTGTGCGATGCCGCCGTCCTGCAAGGTGATGGCGCCCTTGAGGGTCGCCGTCAGCGCCCAGGCCACCGAGCCCTCCATCTGTGCGACCACCGTGTCCGGGTTGACGATGAAGCCGCAGTCCACGGCACAGACCACGCGCAACACGCGAAGCCGGCCGTCCTGCACGGCCACCTCCGCTACCTGCGCCACGAAACTGCGGAACGACTCGGCGGCGGCGATGCCGCGGCCGTGGCCCGGCGGCAGCGGTGTGCCCCAGTCGCCGCGTGATGCGGCCAGGTCGAGCACCCGTTGCAGGCGCGGTCGTGCAGTAAGCAACTCATGGCGGAAGGTGTAGGGATCGCGCCCGGCGGCGAGCGCCACCTCATCGATGAAACCCTCCACCGCGAACACGTTCTGCGAAAAACCCACCGCGCGCCAGAAGCCCACGGGCACGCCCAGGTCCACCAGCGCATAGCCCACGTGCACGTTGGGGATGGCGTAGGGCAGCGTGGCAGCGCCCTCCACGGCACTCTTGTCGCGGCCGTCGCGCACCGCCTCGGGGAAGCGGCGTGCCACGATGGACGGGCTCGCCACCCGATGGCGCCAGGCGATCGGTGCGCCACGGGCGTTCAGGCCGGCGCTGAGGTGGTGCACGCTCGCCGGGCGGTAGAAGTCGTGGCGCAGGTCGTCCTCGCGGGTCCACAACAGCTTGACCGGCGCACGCACCTGGCGCGCGATGGTGACGGCCTCGACCACGAAGTCGTCTTCCAGGCGTCGACCGAACCCGCCGCCGAGAAACGGCGTATGCACATGCACGCGCGCCTCGGTCAGCCCGGTGAGCGTTGCCGCCAGGCGGCGCACCTGCTCCGGCACCTGCGTGGGCACCCACAGGTCGCAGCGCTCGGCGCGCACGTAGGCGGTGCACGACGGGGGTTCCATGCAGGCGTGGGCCTGGAACGGGACTTCGTAGTGCGCATCCAGGCGCTTTGCGGCCTGCGCCAGGGCCCCGACCGCGTCGCCGTCGTCGCGCATGGGTACGGACCTGTCCAGGGCGGCGCGCAGGCGCTGCCAGGCAACCGTTTCATCAGGTGCCGGATTCGCACTCGGCTGCCACTGGATGCGCAGGCGCGCGCGGCCCGCCTGTGCGGCCTCGAAACCATCGGCCACCACCGCCACGCCGTGCTCGAGCTGCAGCACGTGACGCACCCCGGGCGTCGCCGTCGCCGCCCGCGTGTCCACCTGGCCGACGTGTTCGCCGAAGCGCGGGCTGCGTTCCACCGAAGCGATAAGCAGGCCGGGCATGTGCACGTCCTGGCCGAACACGGCGCTGCCATCCACCTTGGACGGTGTATCCAGGCGCGGGGCGCCGCGCCCGAGCAGGCGCATCTCGCTGGGCTCCTTCAAGGTGACGCGAACCGGCACTGGCAGCTGCGCCGCATCGCCTGCCAGCGCGCCGAAGGTGATGCGCCGCCCGCTCGGGGCGTGAGTCACGAAACCCTTTTCGGCCCGGCATTCCGCGGCTGGCACCTGAAGCCTTGTCGCCGCTGCGCTCACCAGCAATTCGCGCGCGACGGCGCCCGCCTCGCGCATGGGCATGAAGAACCCGCGCACCGAGGCACTGCCGCCGGTGGCCTGGCGCTTGCGCGTGGGATTGGCATAGGCGGCGTGCACTGGCGCGTGTTCGGCGTGCACCTGCGACCAGTCCGCGCCCAACTCCTCGGCGACCAGCATGGCCAGGGAGGTGAACACGCCCTGACCCATTTCGGCGGAGGGGATCATCACCAGCACGCGGCCGTCTGCTTCCACGCGCAGGAAGGCATTGGGTGCAAGGGCGTCCGCGCCGCTGTCACGTTGCAACGGCACCGCGCTCCCGGCGGCTTCACCGTCGCTCTCGCAGCCGGGCAGCACCAGGCCGAGCACCAGTGCACCGCCGGCCCCCGCCGAGGTCTTGAGAAAGGTGCGCCTATCCACGCGCAGCACGGGGCGTCTCCCTCATGAGCCGCATGGCGCGGTGTACCGCACGGCGGATGCGGGAATAGGTGCCGCAACGGCACAGGTGACCGCGCAAGGCCGCGTTGATTTGCTGCTCACCGGGACGCGGATCTTGTTCGAGCAGGGCGACCGTCGCGAGCACCTGGCCCGACTGGCAGAAGCCGCATTGCGGAACCTCTTCGCTGATCCACGCGCGCTGTACCGGGTGGTTGCCGCCGAGGCCCTCCACGGTGCGGATGCTGCGCCCCGCCACACTCCCCACCTCGGTCACGCAGGCGCGCACCGGTGCGCCGTCCACCAACACGGTGCAGGCGCCGCACACCGCGATGCCGCAGCCGTACTTCGCGCCGGTCAGCTGCAGCTGTTCGCGCAACACCCATAAGAGTTTCGCTTCGGCGCGCACGTCGAGCGTGTGCCGGCGACCGTTCACCAGCAGGTTCACCATGGGAGCGCCTTCCTTGCTGTCGACGGCAGGCCAAAAGAGCAAGGAAAGATAGCTCACGCCGCGGGTGCGGCGGCGCTTGAGAAGCATTATTGAAGCAACGCGTGGAAACCCTAAGCGGGTGCATGGGCTGTTGTAGCCCGCATGGAGCGAAGCGGAATCCGGGAATAGCAGAGTTTCGTTTGATACCGCGGAATTCGAAGCAAGCGCTTCGCGCGGAGATTATTTAAACGGGGAATTCCGTCCCCCTACGCCGGATTCCTTTCTTCGAAATTCGTAGGTCACGTTGGCGCGTAGCGTCTACGTGACATCTTCAATAATGTGGGGCTTCGCCCGAAGATTGTTTGACGGGGGTTTTCGCCCCCCTACGGCGAGGTACTTTTCTTTGCGCGGCCAAAGAAAAGGAACCAAAAGAAAGGCCGCCCGGATGCCGCGCCGCCTTCGGCGGTGCCCTGCGCTCCTCGTCCGAATCGGGGGTCTGCACACGGGGCCTCCTGCCCCGAGTGCAG
>JAWLGK010000015.1:0-95359 GCA_041685115.1 Gammaproteobacteria bacterium
GCCGGTTATCTGGGCTACAACCCGCCGGGCTTCGTGGCCCAGGTGGTGGCCTTCGCCTTCGGTCTGGCCGCCGCCTCGCTGTTCCCCGCCATCCTGATGGGCATCTTCAGCAAGCGCATCAACAAGGAAGGCGCCATCGCGGGCATGCTGACGGGTCTGTTCTTCACCATCGGCTACATCGTGTACTTCAAGCGCGATATCCTGCTGGGCAGCACCGACAAGATCTCCTCGGCCGACTGGCTGTGGGGCGTGTCGCCGGAAGGCATCGGCACCATCGGCATGCTGCTGAACTTCGCCGTGGCCTTTGTGGTGTCCCGCGTGACGGCGGCTCCGCCGGAGCGCGTGCAGCACCTGGTCGAGGACATCCGCGTGCCCAAGGGCGCCGGCGCTGCCCACGCCCACTAAGAGTTGTTGGTGGTGGGTGTTTGACCCTCCCTCGACACGCAGCGCCCGGCATATGGCCGGGCGCTGCACCCTAAGGAAGCGCCGAATAAAGCCATCCTGGCTCTCTCAGCGCACGGGGAGCGATAAGCGTGGTTTTTACTCGCCTTATTTTCACCGCGTAGGCGGACGAAAATGGCGGCACATCCATGTGCCGCGGGAAACGCCGAATAAATCAGCGTTTCCCCAACGGAGTCATTACGGTTTCTTGCCGGGCCGATGCAACGGCCCGCTTTCACAAGGCATGCAGTCCACCGGGTCCCTCTCTCCCGGTGACCCCGGATGGGTGCGCAAGCACCCGTCCTTTTTTTCAGAGGTAAGCAAGCACTGGGGCCATGGACATCGAATTGCTGGAAATTCGCGAGTTCCTCGCAGCGCATCCGCCGTTCGATGCGTTGCCCGAGGACATGCTCGATCGTCTGCCCCGTGAGCTTTCGGTCCGTTATTTGCGCCGCGGAACAGCGTTTCCGCCGCAGGATTCCCAACCCTTGCTCTACCTGGTGCGCAGCGGCGCGGTGGAAATCCGCGACCCGCACGGGGAATTGCTCGGGAAACTCTCGGAAGGCGACACCTGGTCGGAGCATTGCGCACCGCGACAGTTCGACGCGCCGCTCAAGGCCGAGACCGTGGAAGACACGCTGGTTTATGTGCTGTCTTGCCAACGTGTGCGTCAATTACGCCAACTGTTTGCAGGCTTCGACCAACACTTCAACGATTCAGTCCGCGAGCGCCTCCACCACGCCCGTGAGACCTTGCAGGATACCTGCAGCTCCGGTTTTGGACTGATGACAGTGGCGGTCGCGCGCCTGGTGCGCCGTGCCCCCGTGCAAATCAGCCCGGACATGTCACTCCAGGAAGCGGCCTGGCTCATGTCCCAGGAGCGCATCTCGGCCTTGCTGATCACCGAAGAACGGCGCCTGCTCGGCATCCTCACCGATCGCGATCTGCGTCGTTGCGTCGCCGAAGGACGACGCTATGACGAACCGGTCAGCAGTGTCATGAGCCGTAACCTGCACAAGATCAGCAAGGATGCCACCGCCTTCGAGGCCCTGATCAGCATGACCCGCCTCAACGTGCATCACCTGCCGGTCATGGATCGGGACGGGGTCTATGGCCTGGTCTCGACCTCGGACGTGGTGCGCTATCAAAGCGCCAATGCGATCTTCCTGGTCGGCGACGTGCGTACTTGCGAATCCGTGGAAGACCTGGCTCAGGTAGCGCGGCAACTGCCTGAACTGCAGGTGCAGATCGTTTCCTCCGGGGCCAGCGCCTACCACCTCGGCCAGGCCATTTCCTCAGTCACCGACGCCATCACTGTCCGGCTCATCGAACTGGCGGAGGCACGCCTCGGTCCGCCACCGGTCGCGTACGCGTGGCTGGCCGGGGGCTCGCAGGCACGCCGCGAGCAGACGGTGCACTCGGACCAGGACAACGCCCTGCTGCTATCCGATGATGCGCGCCCGGAACACGACGACTATTTCGCGGCACTCGCCAACTTCGTGAACGACGGGCTGCACGCCTGCGGTTTCGTCTACTGCCCGGGCGATGTCATGGCGCGCAATCCCAAGTGGCGTCAGCCGTTCCATGTGTGGCGCCGCTATTTCGACGACTGGATCACCCGCGCGGACCGCAAGTCGGCCATGCTGGCGGTCAACTTCTTCGACACACGCGTGATTTATGGCGATGAGATGCTGCATGCACGCCTGCATGCGGAGGCCGTGCGCCAGGCCGGACAGAATTCCATTTTCCTCAGCTACCTGGCCGGCAATGCCCTGTCCAACCGGCCACCGCTGGGCTTTTTCCGCCATTTGGTGCTCATCGCCGGCGGCGAACACGCCAAATCGCTGGACGTCAAGCACGGCGCCATGATCCCGCTCACCGACCTGGCACGCCTCCAGGCGCTCGCGGCCGGCCTGCCCGAGATCAACACCATCGAGCGGCTGCGCGCGGCCGCCGAGATCCGTGCCATCAGCCCGGACGGGGCGGCGAACCTCGAAGACGCCTATGAATTCATCGCCACCTTGCGGGCGCGCCATCAGGCCCGCCAGATCAGGAAAGGCGAGCGCCCCGACAATTACGTAAAGCCGGCCGAGCTGTCGGCGTTGGAGCGCAATCACCTCAAGAACGTGTTTTCGGTGATCCGCGGCATGCAGAACACCATCGGCCAACGCTACCAGACGGGGCGCATCATCTGATGCTGGGCGCCCTGCTCAGCCTGGACGGACGGCGGCGTCGCGCCAATCAGCGCGCGCCGGCCGGTCCCCTGCGGGATTTCCTTTCGGTACCGTTCCCGTCGCGCAGCACCGATTGCCGCGCCGTGGAGTTCGTGGCAGTCGACCTGGAAACCACCGGGCTCGATGCACGACGCGACGAAATCGTGGCGGTCGGCCTGGTGGTGTTCACGGCCAGCGAAATCGACCTGGGCTCGGCGCGCCATTGGTTGGTGGCACCCACCTGCGACATCCCGGAGGCAAGCGCCGTCATCCACCACATCACCGACGATCAAGCCGCCGTGGGCGCACCGCTCGAGCAGGTGCTCGCAAAGCTGCTGCCCGTGCTGGCTGGCCGCGTCCTGGTCGCCCACCACGCCCGCGTGGAACTGCAGTTCCTCAAGGCCGCCTGCGCCCGCGTGTATGGGGAAAAATTCCTTATTCCAGCAATAGATACCCAGGTCCTCGAAAAACGCCGGCTGGACCGCTGGAATCGGGCCTACCAGGCCAAAGATCTGCGCCTTGCGGCTCTGCGTAGACGGTATAATCTGCCGCGATACAGGGCCCACAACGCCCTGAGCGACGCCCTCGCGGCGGCTGAGCTCTTCCTGGCCCAACTGGCGGAAAGCGATCCGGACGATGCGCTTCCGCTGAAACGTTTCTTACAACAATAGGGCTGGAGACGTGCACCTGAACTCGCGCGTGATTTGCCACCGGGACGCCCGGTGCGCGCGGGGACGAAGACGAACCCGACAGACCAACGGGTGCAGGTCGGGAGTTGTGTGGCTCGTGAGTTTTTGTTCTCTGATCAAGGAGTAAACGATGTCCGATATGAAGCTGTATCCGGTCCCGGCGGAGACGGCCGCCAAGGCGCACATCGATGCGGAAAAATACGCCGCGATGTACCGCCAGTCGGTCGATGATCCGGAGGGGTTCTGGGCGGAACAGGCCAAGACCTTCGTCACGTGGTCCAAGCCCTGGGACAAGGTCCTCGACTGGGACTACGCCACGGGCAAGATCCGCTGGTTCGATGGCGGCAAGCTCAACGTGAGCTACAACTGCCTTGATCGTCATCTGGAAACGCGTGGTGATCAGGTCGCCTTGATTTGGGAAGGCGACGACCCGAACGAAGCCAAGCAGATCACCTACCGCGAGCTCCACGCCGAGGTGAGCAAATTCGCCAACGTGCTCAAGAGCCGGGGCGTCAAAAAGGGTGATCGCGTCTGCATCTACATGCCGATGATCATCGAGGCCACCGTGGCCATGCTCGCCTGCACGCGCATCGGCGCCGTGCATTCGGTGGTATTCGGCGGCTTCTCGCCCGACTCCCTGAAGGATCGCATCCTCGACGCCGACTGCCGCGTGGTGATCACCGCCGATGAAGGCCTGCGCGGTTCCAAGCGCGTGCCCCTGAAGGCCAACGTCGACAAGGCCCTGAAGGACTGCCCCGACGTTCACACTGTCGTCGTGGTGAAGCGCACCGGCGGCGAGATCGAATGGAACGCCGCCCGCGACGTGTGGTACCAGGATGTCATGGCGACCGCCGCACCCGAGTGCGCGCCCGAGGAAATGGATGCGGAAGACCCGCTGTTCATCCTCTACACCTCCGGTTCCACCGGCAAGCCGAAGGGTGTACTGCACACCACCGGCGGTTACCTGGTTTACGCGGCCATCACCCACAAGTACACCTTCGATTATCAGGATGGCGAGGTGTACTGGTGCACGGCCGACGTGGGTTGGGTCACCGGCCACAGCTACATCGTTTACGGTCCGCTTGCCAACGGCGCCATCTCGCTGGTGTTCGAAGGCGTGCCCAGCTACCCCGATGCCTCACGCTTCTGGCAGGTCATCGACAAGCACAAGGTCAACATCTTCTATACCGCCCCGACCGCCATCCGCGCCCTCATGCGTGAAGGCGACGAGCCGGTCGCGAAGACTTCCCGCCAGAGCCTGCGCCTGCTCGGCTCCGTGGGCGAGCCCATCAACCCGGAAGCCTGGGAGTGGTATCACCGCGTGGTCGGCAACGAGCGTTGCCCCATCGTGGACACCTGGTGGCAGACCGAGACCGGCGGCCACCTGATCACCCCTCTGCCCGGCGCGACGGCACTCAAGCCCGGCTCCGCCACCTATCCGTTCTTTGGTGTTGTGCCGGCTATCGTGGACAGCGAAGGCAACGTGCTCGAGGGCGAATGCGAAGGCAACCTGGTGATCACGCGTCCCTGGCCGGGCCAGATGCGCTCCGTATATGGCGATCACCAGCGCTTCATCGACACCTATTTCAAGACCTTCCCCGGCACCTACTTCACCGGTGACGGCGCCAAGCGCGACGCCGACGGCTACTACTGGATCACCGGCCGCGTGGACGACGTGCTGAACGTCTCCGGTCACCGCATGGGTACCGCGGAAGTGGAAAGCGCCCTGGTGCTCCACGAGGCCGTGGCCGAAGCCGCCGTGGTGGGCTACCCGCATGACATCAAGGGCCAAGGCATCTACGCCTATGTGACCTTGGTGAAGGACGTGGAGCCCAGCGAGGCCCTGCGCAAGGAACTCGTTGCGCTGGTACGCAAGGAGATCGGCCCCATCGCCTCGCCGGACCTCATCCAGTGGGCCCCCGGCCTGCCCAAGACCCGCTCGGGCAAGATCATGCGCCGCATCCTGCGCAAGATCGCTGCCAACGAGCTGGACACCCTGGGCGACACCTCCACCCTGGCCGATCCGGCCGTGGTGCAGGACCTCATCGAAAACCGCGCCAACCGGTAATTTCGCTGGGAAAGAACCGCGGGCCCTTCGGGTCCGCGGTTTTTTTTTGCCTAAACACCCCAGACAGTCGGCGTTTATGTTGTTTCGCCGTTCGCATCACCCTCCCGTTTCGGCTCACCCATCGGCATCTGCTCCAGCATGGCCAATTCATCCTCCGCCAGCACATGTCCGACGTTCAGAATGATGACGAATCCTTCATCAATCTTTCCCATGCCTTGGATGAAGTCGGTGCGAATGCGTGTCCCGAAAGCAGGCGCGGGCTCGATCTCCTCGGGTGAAATCTCGAGTACCTCATTGACCGCATCCACCACCACACCGATCTCCTGCCTGCCAGTGCCCCCTTCGACCTCAAGTATCACGATACACGTACGCCGACCCACGGCTTTGGCCGTGCGTCCGAAACGCACCGACAAATCCACCACGGGTACTACCCGTCCACGTAGGTTGATAACGCCGCGGATGAACGCTGGCATCATCGGCACAGCAGTCACCTGCCCGTATTCGATGATCTCTTTGATGTGCAGGATACCAATGGCATAGACCTCCCCTCCCAACATAAACGTCAGGTACTGTTGCTGCTCCAACGCCGTCCGCTGTATCTCCACTGCTAGCGGCGGTGTAGTGTTGCCTTTGTACACCAGTGCGCCCATCACCCTGTCTCCCGGTCACTGGAATTTCACAAAATCACGCTCCGTGGCCTGCTCCTTGAGCACGTGTTCCGTTCCGTGCTTTCCGCTCCTGGACTGGTTACGCTCAATGTCCAGTGTCTGCCGGGTAGACGTCGCGAGGGGTGAATCCGCAGTAATGGACGCACTGGCGAGCTTGAAATATCTCATCAGCTCCTGGAGCTGATCCGCCTGGCCGCTCATTTCCTCCGCAGTAGCGGCGAGTTGTTCCGATGCGGAAGCATTTTGCTGGGTGATTTGGTTCAGTTGCGTTACCGCGGTATTCACTTGACCAACGCCCGTGCTTTGCTCGGCGGATGCTGCGGCTATCTCTTGTACCAATTCCGATGTCTTCTGAATGGCAGGTACGATCTGCTCCAGAAGCCCGCCCGCATGCTCGGCCAGCTGGACACTGCTGGACGCCACATCACCGATCTCTTGCGCCGCTACCTGACTGCGTTCGGCGAGCTTGCGCACCTCCGCAGCGACCACCGCGAATCCCTTACCATGCTCGCCTGCGCGCGCGGCCTCTATCGCCGCATTGAGTGCCAGCAGATTGGTCTGGTAGGCGATGTCATCGATGATTCCTATCTTCTCCGCAATGCGCTTCATCGCTGTGACGGTCTCACGTACTGCCGAACCACCTTCGGCCGCCTCCTTCGCCGCCTGTGCTGCCATGGAGTCGGTGACCTTGGCATTTTCCGAGTTCTGATTGATGGAGGCCGCCATCTGCTCCAGGGAAGCGGATGTCTCCTCGACGCTCGCCGCCTGCTCACTTGCCGCCTGACTCAGCGATTGTGCGGTTGCGCTGACTTCTTCCGAAGCGCTCGACAACGCCTCACCTGCCGCACGGACCTCACCGATGGTCCGCGCCATTTTCTCCACCATGGACTTCATGGCTGCCAACAGGCTGATCGTGTCCTCATTGTGTATTTCGATTTGTACCGCCAGATCGCCCTCTGCGACGCTTTGCGCGATACCCGCAGCATAGTTAGGCTCGCCACCGAGTTGCCTGCCGAGGCTGCGTGTTATCCAAAACCCGATGAGAACACCTGCAAGCAGGGCCGTCGAACCCAACACCATAACGGTCCGTTGACTACTAGTGACCTGTGCATTGGCAATCTCGCCCGCATCGTTCACGAGCCCCGTCTGAAGTTCGATCAGCTTCCGGATGGCGTCGAGATAAGCGCTCTGAGAAATTGCCATATCCGCCGACAAGAACGCGATCGCTGCATCATTTTCCTGCGCCTCGATGATTTCCAACAGCCGATCGAGGTCCGCCACGTACTCGCCACGCGCCCTGATCATCACATCGAGCACCTGCTTGCCCTGTGCGCTTCTGTTCGATGATTGTAACTTTTCCACATGTTCCGAGATTCGCTTGCGGGCGTCACGGATATCGCCTTCTGCCTGTCGCATTTGATACAGGTCGGTAACCAACAAAATATCCCGAGCGCTGCGCGCCACCAGATTCACGTCGTCAATGATATTGTTTGCCCAGACAGTCTTCGGAAACCGGTCGTCCACAATTGTGCCGATGCTCATATTCAGCTCTCTCATCGTGAGCATGCCCGTACCTCCCACGACCGAGAGGAACACAATCATCACTCCGAACCCGAGAGTGAGTCGTGTTCTTACCTTCAGGTTATCGAACATACGTTGTCCTCCGTCTGCAATCGTTCATATATCTCGGTGCTCACCACGTCCGTTACCATTGCCTGATACTTTGGCTGTCCGGTCGGAAGCCTTTACGACGGATTACTTTCAGGCAGGCATCGACAGCGTCGGCGTGCAGCTTGGTGCCGCTTTCGGCAGCAATGATCGCCAACGCCCTGTCCAGCCCCAAGCCGGGACGGTAGGGGCGGTGCGAAGTAATGGCGTCCACCATGTCGGCTACAGCAATGACATGGGCTTCAATGAGGATCTCATCGGCAGAGAGCCCATCCGGGTATCCTGAGCCGTCCAACCGTTCATGATGCTGCCGGACAATCTTCGCCACCGGCCAGGGAAAGTCGACATCTTTGAGGACCTCGTAGCCGATGCGCGCGTGGTCTTTCACGATGCCGAACTCGTGCATTGTGAGCTTTCCAGGCCGGTTGAGGATTTCGGCAGGCACGCCGATCTTGCCGATATCATGAATGCTGCCGGCGATGGCGATCGACTCTACAACGCCCTCGTCCAGTCCCATCTCACGCGCAATGGCCACTGCCAGTCGCGTGACCACGCGCTGGTGGCCTGCTGTGTACGGGTCACGTGCCTCCAGGGCAGTGGCTATCGCCTGTACCGATTGACGAAAGCTCTTCTCCAGGCGGCTCGACAGATGAGTATGCTCGCGCTCCACACGATCCCGTTCTTTGGCCATACGCAATGCGGCCATACCGAATGCGAGGTCGTCCGCCAGTTCCTTCAGCAGCCTCACGTCTTGCACCGTAAAAGCGTTGCATTCTGAGGCCGTAATGGTGAGTACACCGAGGGATTGGCTCCGGGCCCGTAACGGAAAACACAGCACGGAGCGAAACCCAAGACTTTCCGCCAAGCCGCGGCACACGGGGTCTACAGAGGGGTCGCTGAGGACATCACCCACGGTTATCGGCTCACCAGCACGCAACGCCTTCAGGGGTATGGAGCAGCCTCCCTCCCGCTCCAGGTCGAAACGAAATATTTCCATCTTTTCGGGCGGCACGCCGGCACACGCTACCGGCGACAGGACCGGGTCGTCTCCGCGCCCAAGCAGCCCGACCCATGCAATGGAATAGCCGGCCTCACGAACCGCCAATTCGCAAATGGCGTGCAACAGGCCATCTTCATCCTCGGTACGTACAAGGGTTTGGTTACTGGCTCCGACCACCCGTAGGGTACGCCGCTCACGGATCAGATCGAGCATGGAACGCCGTAACAGAGACACATCCTGTACGACAGTACCGAACAGCTCATCACCGTATTTGAAGGCATAGGCTTCCATGAATTTTCCGGAAATCTCGGACTGGTAGGCGAAAGATGCGGCCCCCCCCTGTGTGACGTTGCCATAGAGCTGAAGAAACATTTCATTGGTCTCTGGCAATACCTCCCGCACTGTCCTGCCCACGACACGCGTGCGCCGCAAACCGGTGACGCGCTCGAACGCTGGATTCACGTCCACAAAGCGATAGTTGGTCACCTTGCCATGCGCATCGAACACCGATTCGTGCAACATGACGCCGCTAGGCATGTGGGTGAACATGGCTCGGAAACGCGCCTTTCCTTCCCGCACCGCCTTGCACAGGTTTGCCCGTTCGGTAATTTCCGTCAGCACATGCACGCCACGCGCGACCTCTCCACGTGTCATGAAATAGCTGCGCGACAAAAATGTACGCCCATCCGCCAGGCGCACCTCGTCCTCGCCCATTTCCTCGGGGACCTTTTCATTCATCACGGTCTTGCATGATGGCAACGGCCCGTCCCCTGGTGGAAACACCTCCCAATAGACACGTCCGAGGATCTCTTCGATAGGTAGTCCTGCCGCTGCCACATAGGCTTTGTTGGCGAATACAACGCGAAAGCTCCCGTCGTGAACAAAAATCGGCGCTTCGATCGCATCGACCACCGTTTGTTCCAGTGTTTGTTCTGTAAACTCGTCCGGCACCGTCCACCTGCGCATGATGTCTTCCCCCTCATCAATCACAGAAGCCCCGACACCGTACGGACTTGCACGGGTGCGCCGGCAGGGCTGCTTTTAATAGTTGCAGTTGCAAGACTCGCATTCCGACACCAATTGAGCGTTTCCGCTCGCGCAACCGTCCTCCTGCTGCCCACACGCACGGCGCCGATTGCCATGCAACAAACGTGTGCAGCGGACTGCGTGCACTACCATTTATCTATCTACCCCAGGCGCATAGCGCATGATTTCGCTTGGAATCTGCGCGAGCGGCATTATCTTCTCCGCCGCACCCAGTCCAATCGCTTCCTTCGGCATGCCGAACACCACACAGGAACGCTCATCTTGAGCGACCGTAGGCGCCCCTGCCTCTCGCATTTCGAGAAGCCCCCGTGCCCCATCACCGCCCATTCCGGTAAGAATGAAACCGGCCGCGTTGGCTCCTGCGGCTTTTGCAACCGACCGAAACAGTACATCGACCGAAGGGCGATGCCGATTTACAAACGGTCCGTCCCGTACTTCCACGCGGTATTGCGCACCGTCTCGTTTGAGTGACATATGTCGGCCACCCGGCGCGATAAGTGCGGTGCCCGGCAACACGCGATCGTCGTGCTCGGCCTCCTTCACTCGGAGCGCGCTCATACCATCAAGCCGTTGTGCAAAATATGCAGTGAATTTCTCTGGCATGTGTTGCACCACCACAATCCCGGGCGCGGTAGGCGGCAACGCCGTGAGAATGGCCTCCAAAGCCTGCGTTCCACCGGTTGACGTGCCAATGGCAACGATCGAGTCGGTTGTCATACTCCGCCGCTCTGTGCCCCTTACCCCAGCAGCAACCAGTGGCAGTGCCGCAGCACGTGACTGCGGCCGCACATTGGCTACATTGGCCTGCGCCGCGGCGCGCACGACCTGCACCAAATCCCCTGCCGCGTCCTGAAGGAAGCTCTTCAGGCCGACGCGTGGTTTGGAAACGGTGCTGACCGCCCCTGCCGTAAGGGCCTGCAACGTGGTCTCCGCACCTTCTTCCGTCAGCGTGGAACATATGACAACCGGCGTCGGCCGCTCGGCCATGATTTGTCTGAGGAAAGTGATGCCATCCATGCGTGGCATTTCCACGTCCAGGACGATCACGTCTGGCCACGCGCGCACCATCCTGTGATGCGCAAAGATGGGGTCTGCCGCGGATCCAATGACTTCTATATCGGGTGCTGCGTCCAGCACGTCCTTCAGCACCTGACGCACCACCGCCGAGTCGTCTACCAGGAACACACGAATTTTCTTCGCAATGCTCATGCGCGCTCCTTGGCAGTAACACCGCGTTGGAGCCATACGTCACCGCTCCATAATTCCAGCAGGACTTTCCTGTGAAAGGTCCCGCCCACATCGGTAGCGCTTACACGAAACCCATGCTCGTTGAGCAAACGAATTCCCGTGTCGATATTCCTGCGTGAGACGTTGCCTCGGTCTGTTGTGTGCGGATGACGGCGTGCCAACTGCAGCATGTTTCCGCCACCAAACACCTTCACCTCGTATTCTTGCGGTCGTGTCTTTTCCTGCTTGGCTCTTTTAACGAACAGGTCAATTACCTCATCCCCATAATGACCTGACGACAGCTTTCCATGCGTCCCACGGAATGGAAGCAGGTAGTGGCACATACCACCGATCTGCCGCTCCGGGTGCCACAGCGTGATGGCGATACATGAGCCGAGCAAGGTGTGGATACGTGTATACCCGTGACCGAAGTGCAGATCGCCAGGACACAGGACCACGTCGACAATGGATGGTAGTTGAACGATTTCTGTCATGGCTTTCGATAAACTGAAGGAACAACCGCTTCCATCCCTGCGCACACACCATTAAGACTTTCGGAATGACCCACCACAAGGAGGCCTCCTGGGCGCAGTTGCCCCACGAGCCGGCCCACCACAGTGCGCTTCGTCGTCACATCGAAATAGATCAGTACATTACGCAAAAAAATCAGATCGAAGCTTCCCAGACCGCTCAGATCATCCAGCAGGTTCGCGCGTTCGAATCGCACCCGCGAGCGCAGCGGCTTGCCAACCATGAACACGCCGTCCTCTCTCCCGGTACCGCGCAAACAGTATTTGACCAGGTAGGTTCGCGGGATGTGCTCGATCCGTCCGATCGCGTACTTCCCTGTACGCGCCGCCTCCAGAACCCGCGTACTGATATCCGTCCCGACGATCTCCCAGTCTTGGGTCGGCGCTGACTCCGCAAGCACCATTGCGAGGGTGTATGCCTCTTCCCCGGATGAGCACGCCGCACTCCAAATACGACGGGGCCCCCGACGCCACCGCGGAAAAACATGCTGACCAAGAAAATCGAAATGTTTCTGCTCGCGAAAAAAGAACGTTTCGTTGGTGGTAAGAAGATCCAGGGCCTGCTGCAGCTCACCGCTTTCCCTCCTCATCACCAGCTGCAGATATTCTCCATAACTGGACAACCCCAACGCAGCGATGCGCTTCGCAAGCCGCCCACTCACCAGTGGCTTCTTGGCTTCGGAGAGATAGATCCCCGCGGTTTCATGCAAGAGTTTTTGGAATCCCCGGAACTCGGATTCCTTGAGCGATGTCAGGCCCATTCAAGCCGCCGATGTTTTCCGCTGCTCTCCCTGTTCAGCACGCTCTGTACCAATCCCGGTATGTCAAGAATCAATGCAACCTCACCATTCCCAAGAACGGTGAAACCGCTCACGCAGGTGAGATTTCGAAACACACCCCCCAACGGCTTTATCACCGTCTGCAACTCTCCGAGTAGATCGTCGACGACCAGCCCTGCCTTGCCACCACCGTGCTGCACGACGACGACGTTTTCACGACGCGGCGACTTGCTTTCCAACGCGAACAAGTCACGCAAGCGAATGTAAGGCAGGAGTTCGCCGCGAAGGTTGAGGTAATTCCTGCCGTCATCCTCGTGTTGGTCCTGATTGGTTAACTCGACACACTCCAATACCATCTCAAGCGGCACGACATACGACGCCATGTCGACCGCAACACGGAACCCGTCGATGATGGCAAGGGTCAGCGGAAGCCGGATGCATACGGTGGTGCCTGTTCCTGGCGTGCTCTGGATGTCCACGCTACCGCGTAGTGCAGTGATGTTGCGACGTACGACGTCCATGCCGACACCGCGACCCGACAAGTCGGTTACTTGGTCAGCGGTCGAGAACCCCGGCTCGAACACCATATTCAGGAGCTCCTGCTCATCGAGCGTTCGCCCTTCCTGCAATAGCCCGCGCTCAAGTGCCTTGCGTCGCACCCTGTCCTTGTCGATACCGGCCCCGTCATCCGACACCTCGATGACAATGCTGCCGGCATCATGATATGCATTGAGGCGCAACACGCCTGCCGCGCTTTTCCCCATGCTCTGACGCCGCTCCGGTGTCTCGATACCGTGATCAATGGCGTTACGGACCAGATGCAAGAGCGGATCGCTGATCTTCTCCACTACCGTCTTGTCCAGCTCGGTCTCCGCACCGGTGATTAACAGCTCAATGAGCTTGCCATGTTCCCTTGCTACATCTCGAACGACACGTTGGAATCGGTTGAACGTCGCGCCGATTTGAACCATGCGCAGACTCAGAGCGGAATCCCGCACTTCCTCCACCAGCCGTGTCAGTGCGGATGACGTCTCATTGAGGGAACCGTCACCCAGCACTTGTGCATGCATAGCGATGCCCGCGCCTGCTATTACCAGTTCGCCAACAAGATTTATCAGCTGATCGAGTTTGTCGGCATCAACACGCACGGAATGTGATTCACGTAACCCGCCTTCCCTGGTCTTCGCCTGCTTGGCCACCGCAGCATCGAGCACCGGTTGCGCTGCCATGCCACTATTGACGACGATCTCGCCCAGCGGGCGTTCGATCGCACGTGTGCGCATTGACTGTTGGATCTCCAGCGCCTTTTCCAACTCGTGTTCGGTCAGCGTGCCGCACTTGACGAGGATTTCGCCCAGTCGATAATCCTCTTCGGGAAGTTCGTCGATTAGGGCAATGTAATCCTCTATGCGGCTGTGTGGTGGAAGGATCCGTATGCGGCTGTCTGCGCGTACGAATTCGAATACGTCTTCAATAGTCTTTTTATCCGCATCGCTGAGATAGCTCACCTCGAACCCCAGGTAGCACGTTTCAGGATCGAGTGATGCGAAATCGGGAAGTGCATCGTCTACTGTATCGATCCCGACGATACGCCCCAGCGTCCCCAGAAAGCGCAGGAACGATAACGGATCCATTCCATCCCGAAGGACGTCCCTCCCGAAACGCAAGGAGATATGCCAGCAATCACTGCTCGCCTGGTCGCTTGGCACACATTCCACGTTTCCTGTTTCCGTAATCGACTCGGTCAAATGGGTAGCCATGGGAGCGGGGCTTGCGGGTTTGCCGAGTAACGCGCCCAGCGCCGTGGTCAGTTCGACGCCGCGTGCTGCGACCACGTCGTCCTGGTCCGCCTCACCGGCTGCCACGCTGCCAATCAGAATCGCGATGTGATCGCGACATGCGAGCAGCAGTGCGACAGTGTCCGCATCCGGGAGCAGAACACCGTCACGCATGCGATCAAGCACACTTTCTACGCCATGGGTAAATGACACGATGGCATTAAGGCCGAACAAACCGGCCGAGCCTTTGATGGTATGCGCGGCCCGAAACAGGGCATTCAGACGATCTGCGCGGTCATCCTCCTGCTCTAGACGCAGCAGGATATCTTCCATTTCCTGGAGGAGTTCGTAACCTTCTGCAATGTACGTCTGCAGCGCGGCGTCTAGCATGCCTTGGTCTCCCGACGCTCCGTCAGAACGACCGGGTCGCTGAAATATCCAACCAACCCCAGGACATCGAACACGTCCAGAACCGTATTGCTGTGATTAGTGAGCACCAGAGAGCGGCCGAGTGCAGCGCGATCCCGCTTGAGCGTCATCAGCAATTGCACACCTGCTGTGTCGATCTCGGTGACCCCGGCCAGGTCGATCTCCAATTCGTCATGTACGTCCAATGCCAATTCAAACGCAGGTTTCAGAGTCGTGGCGTTATAGATGGTGAGTTCACCGCACAGTTGTCCGCGGCGCGGGCTGCCCTCTGGCTCCAGGTGGAACATGCGCATCTTCCTCTGCTCAGGGAAGTACCAACTTGCCAACGGCGGAAATCATCTGCTGGGGCTGGAATGGTTTTACAACCCATGCCTTCGCACCCGCAGCCTGTCCTTCTGACTTTTTTGATTCCTGGGATTCGGTGGTCAACATGATCACTGGCATGAACTTGTAGGATGGGTTCTTCCTAAGCTCCTTAAGAAAGGTGATCCCGTCCATGTTTGGCATGTTCACATCGCTGATGATCAGATGGATCTTTTCTCCATTGAGTTTGGACAGCGCATCCACGCCATCACATGCCTCGATGGTGTCGTAGCCCGCCCCTTTCAGTGCAATACTCACAACCTGTCGTAGTGATACTGAGTCATCCACAATCAGAATGGTTTTGGCCATATGAGGCTCCCGTCAGAAGTAGGTGATTTGCTCCTGTTCGTCGAAGGGGTGGTCCCTCGCGCCTATGTGATTCAGCCGTTGTTCCAGCATTGCGTAACTTTGCTCCATGCGCGCCAGCCACGCGCTCGAATCCAGCTCCGCGGCATGTGCGGGGTCCGACGATTCTGGTGAAGTGATCATCGCTTCCATTTCACTCAGGTTGCCGCATACCTGAGCAAGGATCTGGCTGGTGCGATCTTGAAACTGTAGGGCTACCAGCATGTCTTCGATTTCCCGCCTTATGCCGAACGCTTCCGCCTGGGTCGCTTCCGCGGATTGGCGCAGTTCGTCGATAATGTGAGTAAAGCCAGCAAGCACTCCGTGGACCGAAGCATCGGAACGTCCCAGGACTTCGTCGTCCTCCGCTGCCGCTTGCTCCGCGGCATGAAACGTCTGTGCGATGGCTGCGTTGACCGCGTTGACTTTGATCGTCATTCCGTCGGCGGTTTGCCGTGACATGGTTGAAAGCTTGCGCACTTCATCGGCGACCACTGCGAAGCCACGTCCCGCATCACCCGCGCGCGCTGCTTCGATTGCGGCGTTCAGCGCCAACAGGTTGGTCTGCTCGGCGACTTTCATCACTTCAACCGCCATGCGCTTCAATTCGTCGTTGTGGCAGGTCAGGGTGCGCACCTCTTGCAACATCGTGGTACGCCCCTGCTGGGTGGCTCGCAGGGACTCGATCAAGGCTTGCAGCGACACGTTGCTGCGTTCGAAGGTCCCGACGATCTCCGGGTTCTCGCTGGTCTGGCGCAAGGCCGTCACCGTGCGGTCAAGGCGTTCCACCAAGGCGGCAAAGCGATATGTGAGTTGCGCCACGGCGGTCTCCGTATGCGCGCGCGCGCTTTCGAGATGCCGACACCAGATGGGCAGCGTGTGGAGACAGAGGGTCCTGAGGGCTTCGGATTCCGCGCCCTGCGCGGGCTCGGATGGACGGGGGCTTTCTTCTTCTGTGACTGGCTGGGCAGGCGGGGGCCGATGTCTGGACAGGGACCCAAGTGCAACGAGTCCCGTCGCAACCGTCAGGCCCGCCGGTGCAAGCCCGGAAAAGAAAATCACCGACGCACCGCCCAGCAAACCAATGAACATCGGCCCACGCCACCAGCCGAACGAATGAGCGGGCTCCTTCATGCCGCTGCCTCGGTACCGAGTTCCGGTAACCAGCGTTGGTGCGACAGCTTGTCCACCTCGCACACGTGAACAGGGCAAGTCGCGGCTGGCATGCTGGGCTTCATTGCGTCCACCTCTTGCGTCTAATCCCGTACAGATTGATTTTTCGCAAGCGTACCCCCGTACGAGGTTCTCCTACAATAAGGAAAACACCCGTAGGGGGCTCAGACGATTCCTAAGCGACCCCGCGCGGAGTTAGACGCGCATCACAGACCCCCGCGCGGGTCTTTGCGTTTACTCGAATCTGGTGCATGCCCGGCGAAATTTTCTTCACACACCCGACATGTCATGACGCAAACTATGTCCACTCAGGTGGTGCGGAATCTTTGGCAGCACGGCCAACCATGCGCTGTCGGTAGTCGGCAGCTCCACGGTGTCACTGACCGACAGAAAGGAAACCCAGGGTTTTCCAGGCTGAAACGCCCCTCGCTAGGAAGATGGAAATGTTCACGCATGACATAGGCTCCCGACTGGCGCAGCTTCGGGGAACGGAGCCTCAGGCCGACTTCGCGAAGAAGATCGGTGTTCACAAGAACACGTGGGCGCGCTGGGAGCGCGGCGAACGCGCACTCGACATCGAGGCCTTACTGGCTTTACGCGCCATGGGTATTAACACGGACTGGGTTCTCTCTGGAGAGGGCCCCCAGTATCTGGCCGATCTTGCTCGGCCGGCAGTTGATACCGGACCTTTGATGGAAGACGAAGAGTTGGTGCTTGCGCCGATTTACGATCCGCGGTTCAACGGAGGAAAGGACGCCGGTGAACAACGCTTTGTTCGTGGCTATGCCCCGCTTAGGCGTGACTGGCTTCCGGAGAACGCTGCGCGTGCGCGGCAATTGGGTGTGGTCAACATCTGTGGTGATGCCATGGCACCAACCCTGTGCGACGGTGATATCGCGATCATCGACAGAGACATCCCTGAACCGATCATCGACGGTATTTATGTCCTGGACGTGAACGCGACACTACTTGCGAGGCGCTTGCAGCGCCTGGTGGATGGCTCCATCCGGGTCAATTCCGACAATGGCGCCTACGTGGAAGAAATGGTTAACGTGACAGACGCCGAGCACCTGAGGATTCTGGGACGGATCATCTGGATGGGACGCTGGGCTTGACGTCGTGGCGTCCCGTTGATTTCGCGAAGGCCGAGTTTCCCGGACAGTGATCACGCACCGCATCCCGCCGGACGCATCGAAAGCCCTGGCCGCGGTCGTGGTGCAGGACCTCATCAAAAACCGCGCCAACCGGTAATTCTGCTGGCAAAGAAACCGTTGTTAGTTTCCCACGCAACGGTCGCATCGATACACGACACGAGGAGCAGCCTGGGTCTGCGCTTACGCTCGGATGCGTTGTGCCTAGGCGTCCCAGGGGCGGGTTTTGTCAGGCGCGATCCAGCGCAAAGGCGATGACGTCCGGGACGGATGCCGCGCCGGTCGCGAGCATCACCAGCCGGTCCACCCCCAACGCCACGCCGGCGCAATCCGGCAGGCCGGAACGAAGCGCAGCGATGAGATTCTCGTCGCGGGGGATGTCCGGCAACCCCTCACGCGCGCGCACCGCGCGGTCCACGGCGAAGCGCTGGGCCTGTTCGTCCGCATCCAGCAGTTCGTGATAGCCGTTGGCCAGTTCCACGCCTTCACAATAAAGCTCGAAGCGCGCGGCCACGGTGTCGCCGCAGGCATCGGTGCGCAGACGAGCGAGCGCAGCCTGGGAGGCGGGGTAGTCGTAGAGGAAACACAGCCGGCCGCGGCCGAGCTGCGGTTCCACCACGTGGGTGAGCAGCAGGTCGAGCCAGGCATCGCGGCCTTCGAGCCCGGGCACGGGCGGCACGCCGAGGCGCGCGCAGGTACGGCGCAATTCCGCCTCGTCCGTGCGGTGCGGGTCGATACCCGCATGGCGTTCGAAAGCGGCACGGTAACTGAGCCGTTCCGTCTCCCCGAGCGTGCAGGCCCCACCGAGCGCCTGCCGAGCCAACGCCTCCACTTCATCCATGAGGGCACGGTCGTCGAAGCCTGGCCGGTACCACTCGAGCATGGTGAACTCGGGATTGTGCCGGCGCCCGGCCTCACCCTGGCGGAACACATGGCACAGCTGGTAGATGGGTCCGCTGCCTGCGGCCAGCAGGCGCTTCATGGGAAATTCCGGCGAGGTGTGCAGGTAAAGCGTCAGGCCGTCCGCAGGTGCGCCCGGACCAGTGTAGGTGGTGGTGAGGCTTTCGAGGTGCGGATCGGTGGCGCCGGCAGCGGACAGCAGCGGGGTTTCCACCTCCATGACGCCGCGCTCATGAAAAAACGCCCGTATCCCGGCGAGGATACGGGCGCGGGAGCGAAGTACGTCGAGCGCGGCGCCGGGACGCCAGCGATCAGCCGCCTCGCTCACGTCCTCAGGCTTTCTCGGCGCGCGACAGGTATTCGCCGGTGCGCGTGTCGACCTTGAGGCTGTCGCCGATGTTGATGAACAGGGGCACCTGCACCACGGCCCCGGTCTCGAGGCGCGCGGGCTTGCTGCCGCCGGTAGCTGTGTCGCCGCGGATGCCGGGTTCCGTATCCACAACCTTGAGCACGGTGTGGTTGGGCGGGGTGACGGCGATGGGGACACCGTTCCACAGGGTGAGCAGGCAGATGTCCTGTTCCTTCAGCCACACGTTGGCCTCGCCCACGGCCTTGGCGTCCGCGGAAAGTTGTTCGAAGGTTTCCGGGTGCATGAAGTGCCAGACTTCGCCGTCGTTGTAGAGGTACTGGTACTCGGTATCGATCACGTCGGCGCCTTCGACCGTGTCGCCCGACTTGAAGGTGCGCTCGATCACACGCCCCGTCTTCAGGTTGCGGATCTTCACGCGATTGAACGCCTGGCCCTTGCCGGGCTTCACGAACTCGTTTTCAATGATGCTGCACGGATCGCCGTCCAGCATGATTTTCAGTCCGCGCTTGAATTCGTTGGTGCTGAAAGTCGCCATACCTGCCTCGTTTCGGGGCCAATACCCCACCTAATAAAGCCGAATATGATATCCCGAAGCGCTGATTGGAAGCACGCCCTGGCAACGGCCGTGCGCGAACCCGCCGATCTGCTCGCCGAGCTCGCCTTGCCTGACCACCTGCTCGCGGGCGCCTGCGCCGCCGCCGGCGAGTTCCCGCTGCGCGTGCCGCGGGACTTCATCGCCCGCATGCGCCAGGGCGACCCGGACGATCCGCTGCTCCGCCAGGTGCTGCCCCATGCCGAAGAAGGCCTGGAGATGCCCGGCTTCGTCGCCGATCCGGTGGACGACATGCGCGCCCGGCGCGGCCCCGGGGTCTTGCAGAAGTACCGTGGCCGCGCACTGCTGGTGGTCACCGGCGCCTGTGCTGTGCACTGCCGCTACTGCTTCCGCCGGCACTTTCCCTATGGCGCGGAGAACGCCGCCCAATCCGGGTTCAGCGCGGCGCTGGCATGGCTGGCCGAGGCCGAGGACATCTCGGAGGTCATCCTGAGCGGCGGCGATCCACTCATGCTGGATGACGAACGCCTGGCCGACCTGGTCCGTCAGCTGTCAGAGATCCCTCACCTGAAGCGCCTGCGCGTGCATACGCGGGTACCCGTGGTGCTGCCCGGACGGGTGACCGACGGGCTAGTGGCGGCGCTCACGGGCACGCGCCTGCCGTGCGTCATGGTGGTGCATGCCAATCATGCCTGGGAAATAGACAACACGGTCACCGGGGCGTTGCAACGGATGCACAGGGCCGGCATTACCCTGCTGAACCAAGCCGTGCTGCTGGCGGGCGTGAACGACGACGTACAGGTCCTGGCGGCACTGTCCGAAGCCCTGTTCACTGCCGGGGTGTTGCCGTACTACCTTCATATGCTGGACCCGGTGCGGGGTGCCGCGCACTTTGCGGTGGACGACGGGCGCGCCCTCGCCTTGGTCGATGGCCTGCGTGGGGTCCTGCCGGGTTACTTGATGCCGCGCCTGGTGCGGGAGATCCCGGGGGCCGACGCCAAGATGCCTTTGGCCGCGGTGGAAAAGCACGACTGATTCGGGAAGAATGGGCGTCGAACTCACCGGTCGCGGGAGAGACCGTGAAACCCAGAGAAGAAGCCTTACACCTGTTGGTCATCGACGACTCCTCGAACGACGCGGAGACCGTATCCAACATGCTCCGCAACGCCGGCCACGCAGTGCGCGCCACGCGCGTCGAGGATGGCGAGGACCTGCGCAACAGCCTCGCCCACCACTGCGACATGGTGCTCTCGAAGCTGGAAATCCCATTTTTCAGCGCCAGCGACGCCCTCGCCATCATCCAGGACATGAAGCTCGACGTCCCGCTCGTGGTGCTCGAGGAAGCGGGCAAGCATGCGGGCGCACTGGCCTGCCTGCAGGCCGGTGCGCGCGACATGGTTTCACTGGAGCATCCGGCCTGGCTGGTGCACGTGGTGTTGCGCGAAGCCGGCGACTTGCACACCCGCCGTCGCCTGGCTGAATGCGAACGCGCCCTCGCCCAGGCCAACGGGCGTGCGCAGGCGCTGGTGGACACCTCGCGAGACGCCATCGCCTATGTGCACGAAGGCATGCACATCTATGCCAATGACTCCTATCTGCAGATGTTCGGCTACCAGGACCCGGCGGAGATCGAGGGCATGCCGCTGCTGAGCATGGTCGGTCCGGACGACCATGCCAGGTTCAAGGACTTCCTGCGCCGCCTCGGCAAGGAACAGACGGCAAACAGCAGCCTGGAGGTGCAGGCCTTCAAGGCGGACGCCACGGAATTCCGCGTGACCATGGAGTTCTCGCCCACCATGTACGAGGGCGAACACTGCATCCAGGTGGTCATCCGCGACCAGAGCTCCAGCCGTGAACTGGAAAAACGGCTCGACGATTTGTCACGTCAGGACCTGCTCACCGGCCTGTTCAACCGTCAGTACTTCCTCGAAGAGCTGAACCAAGCTGTGGCCACGGCGCGCGAGCACGGCGCCCTGCTCTACATCGAACCCGACCAGTTCCGGCGCGTGCGCGAGGAGATCGGCATTGCCGCCAGCGACTTGCTGGTGGCGGACCTCGCCGGCCTGCTCAGGGACACGCTGGCAGGCACCTCCGCCGTGGTTGCCCGCTTCGACAGTTACGCCTTCACCGCCCTGCTGCCCGGCCAGGATGACGCCCAGGCCCAGGCACTGGCGGAACGTCTCGTGAAGGCTGTGGAGGCCCACGTCGCCGATGCCGGTGACCGTTCCGTGTCCGTCACCTTCAGCATCGGCATTGCCCTGTTCAACGAGAGCATCGTCGATGCCCAGGAAGTGCTGTCGCGAGCGGAGAAGGCACGGCGCAAGGCCGCGGACGCCGGCGGCAATCAGGTGGTGGTGTACAACCCGGCGGCCGAAGAAATGGCCGAAAAGGAACGGGCGCTGGTCTGGACCCGCAAGCTCAAGCTGGCGCTGCGGGACAATGCCTTCTATCTGGTCTACCAACCCATCGTGAGCCTGCACGGCGACGCCAACGAGAACTACGAGGTCTACCTGCGCATGTCCGATGAGGGCCACGAGGTCGACCCGACGGAATTCATCCCGGTCGCGGAACAGACCGGCCTGATGGCGGCGGTGGACCGCTGGGTGCTGCATCATGCGGTGAAGGTGCTCGCGGAGCGCTGGCATGCCGGCAAGCGCACCAATCTATTCGTCAACCTGTCGGAGGCCTCCCTGAAGGACCCGAACCTGCTGCCGTGGATCCGCGAGCTGCTCAAGGCCGCGCGCCTCGAAGGGGGCTGCCTGGTGGTCGAAGTGGCCGAATCCGTGGCTCAGGCCAACCTGCGCGTACTCAAGCCATTTTTCGACGGCCTCAAGCAACTCCACGTGCGCACCGCCCTCGATCATTTCGGCTCCGCGGCCAATGCCACCAATCTCCTGCGTCACATCCGTACGGATTTCCTGAAGATCGAGGGCAGCCTGGTGTCGAGCCTGGCCCGCGACAAGGCCCAGCAGCAGCGCCTGAAGGAGCTCACCACGGCCGCCAAGGGAGCGCAAAGCCGTACCGTGGCGGAATTCGTGGAGGATGCCAACACCCTCGCAGTGCTGTGGGGCAGCGGCGTCGACTACATCCAGGGTTATTTTCTGCAACGCCCCATCCGCGAGCTGAACTACGACTTCAGTGGTGAGGCCAGCCTGTAAGGGAAAGACCGTCGGTGAACGGGTTTTCGGCCAAGCGCTGGTGGTTGGGTAAAACAATTCGCCCACGGGGTGGGCTCCTACGGGTGGTTCTCGATACCTCGTAGGAGCCGACACCGTCGGCGAACGCCAGCTGCAGGCTCAGCCCGTGGCGCGCAGGGCGGCGATGCGTTCCTCCAGGGGCGGATGGGTCAGCAGCAGCTTGCGCAGCCCCTGTGCAACACCGCCCGAGATGCCGAAGGCGGCCATCTGGTCAGGCAGTTGCTGGGTGTGACTGGAACGCAGGCGCTCCAGGGCGGCGATCATCTTCTGACGCCCAGCCAAGCTGGCGCCGCCTGCGTCGGCGCGGAATTCGCGCTGGCGCGAGAACCACATGACGATCACCGAGGCAAACATGCCAAGCACCACCTCTGCCACCAGGGAGGTGAGCATGTAGCCGATGCCGGGCCGGTATTCCTCATTGCTGTTGTTGCCCTGCAGGGCCTTATCAACGAAATAACCCACCACGCGCGCCAAGGCGATGACGAAGGTGTTCACCACGCCCTGGATGAGGGCAAGGGTCACCATGTCACCGTTGGCCACGTGGCTGACCTCGTGGGCGAGCACGGCCTCGGCCTCGTCACGGGTCATGCTGCGCAACAGGCCCGTGCTCACCGCCACCAAGGCATTGTCACGGTTCATGCCGGTGGCGAACGCGTTCACCTCCGGGCTGTCGTAAATAGCGACCTCGGGCATGCCGATGCCGGCCTGTTGCGCCTGGCGCCGTACCGTCGACACCAGCCACGCCTCCGCCTCGTTGCGCGGCGTCTCGATGACCTGCGCCCCGACCATGCGCATGGCCGACCACTTGGACATGGCCAGGGAAATGAAGGCGCCGCCGAAGCCGAAAATGGCGGCAAAGCCGAGCAGGGCCGTGAAATTGATGCCGCCCTGTTCGATGAACCGGTCGAGGCCGAGCAGGCGCGCCGTGACGCTGAGTAGCAGGACAACGGCGAGGTTGGTAACCACGAAAAGAACGATGCGTTTCATAGAAGCTCCGTAGGCACTCCTGGATGCAGCTGCTGAATGGGGGTGGCGGGCGCGATTTCAACCGCCCAACAAAAGACCTGATTTCGCCCCCTGAGTTCCGTGATGGAATTTCCCCAAAGGACAGAGGTTAATTAGCAAATCATTTTACCCTGTTATTGCAATATAATTCGTTCTTTGCGCCTTTTTCGCGCCACATGCCAGCTGTAAAACAAACCGCGGACACAAGGGATTCCATGCATGAACAAGCCCGTGCAGTGCAGTATCTTCTGGGTGCAACTGTTTCCATTCCTGCGCTGGTGGCATCGCGTCACACGCCACAGCCTGCGCGATGACGCGCTCGCCGGCCTGACCGGCGCCCTCATCGTCCTGCCCCAAGGCGTCGCCTTCGCGACCATCGCGGGCCTCCCCCCCGAGTACGGCCTCTACGCCGCCATGGTCCCCGCCATCATTGCGGCCCTGTGGGGCAGTTCCTGGCACTTGGTGTCCGGTCCGACCACGGCGATCTCCATCGTGGTGTTCGCCTCCCTGAGCCCGCTGGCGGAGCCCGGCAGTGGCGACTACATCCGCTACGCGCTAACCCTCGCCTTCCTGGTGGGCGCCATCCAGGCGGCCATGGCGCTGGCGCGCATGGGCACGCTGGTGAATTTCATTTCCCATTCGGTGGTCATCGGCTTCACGGCCGGCGCGGCCATCCTCATCGCCGCCAGCCAGGTGAAGAACTTCTTCGCCCTGAACATCCCGCGCGGCACGGAGTTCTACGAGATCATCCACCAGCTGCTCGTGCAGATCGGCGATGCCAACCCTTATGTCACGGTGGTGGGCGTCATCACCCTCATCACCGGCATCCTGGCGCGCAAGTACGCGCGCAAGGTGTACATGATCGTGGCCATGCTGGTGGGCAGCCTGGCGGCCTACGCCATCAATGCCGCCTTCGGCGCAGACGTGACCGGCATCGCCACGGTCGGCGCACTGCCCACCCATCTACCGCCGCTGTCCGCCCCCGATTTCTCGCTCGGCACCCTGCAAAAACTGGCGCCCGCAGCGCTGGCGGTGTCGTTGCTGGCCATCACCGAGGCGGTCTCCATCTCGCGCTCCATTGCGGCGCGTTCGCAGCAGCGCATCGACGGCAATCAGGAATTCCTCGGCCAGGGGCTGTCGAACATGGTCGGCGCGTTCTTTTCGGCCTATCCCTCGAGCGGCTCATTCAACCGCAGTGGTGTGAACTACGAAGGCGGCGCCAAGACGCCCCTGTCGTCGGTATTCGCCGCCGCGGCGCTGGCGCTCATCGTGCTGCTGGTCGCCCCGCTCGCCGCCTATCTGCCGGTCGCGGCCATGGCGGGCATCCTGTTCCTGGTGGCCTGGGGCCTCATCGATTTCCACCACATCAAGGTGATCATGAAGGCCAGCCGCTCCGAAACGGCGGTGCTGGCCACCACCTTCCTGGCCACGCTGTTCGTGGAGTTGGAATTCGCGATCTTTGCCGGCGTGATGCTGTCTCTGGTGCTGTATCTCAAGCGCACCTCCAACCCGCGCATCCTGAGCCGCGTGCCGGACCCGCGTGCGCCGCGTCGGCAGTTCATCACCAGCCCGGGCCTGCCCGAATGCCCGCAGTTCAAGATCGTGCGTATCGAAGGTTCGTTGTTCTTCGGCGCGGTCAACAACGTGGAGCAGGCGCTGCAGAAAATCGACGAGCAGGACCCGGCCAAGAAGCACCTGCTGGTGGTCGCCAAGGCGATCAACTTCGTGGACATCGCCGGTGCCGAGATGCTCGCGCAAGAGGCGAAGCGTCGCCGCAAGCTGGGTGGCGGGCTGTATCTGTACGAGGTCCGGGACACGGTGTGCGACATGCTCCACCGCGGCGGCTTCATCGGCGCCATCGGCGAGGAAAACATCTTCCGCTCCAAGACCTCGGCCCTCGCCACGATCATCGATGAGCGCCTGGACCACACCATCTGCAGCACCTGCGACAAGCGGATCTTCAACGAATGTGCGAAGTACGGGCGGAAAACGTCGGACAAACCGGCGGACACCGAGCCGCGCGCGGAACGCGTCGCCTGAACCTCACCGGAAGCTGCGTCCGGGGCTAACCAAAAGCATGATTTTCACATGCTAAGATGAGAAGGCGCTGGTGTTAACAACGCCAACATCGTAAAAAGAGGCCACCGTCTCGCAGCATCGTGGGGAAGGACGTGAGGTTGTTGGTCCAGAAACTCAAAGCTCAGCTGGCCAACGCCGCGCTGCAAGCCGCCGCACGAGTGGCGCGCTACACGCCGCGCCACTTTCCCATCGCCTACAAGCTGGCGGTGGTGTTCACCCTGCTGATTACAGGTGGCATGTCGACGCTTGGTGTAGTGGTGGTCCGCGACCAGACGCGTCTGCTGCGCGAGCAGATGGCCGATTTCGGCCAGACCGTCGTGCATCAGGTGGCCGAGGCCTCCAAGGAGCCCCTGCTCGCCGGCGATCGCCTCGGCCTCGAGGCCACCCTGAACAACCTGGTGGGCAAGAGCAGCGTGCTGGGCGCCGGCGTCTATACCGACGACGGTGACCTGGTGTTGCAGAGCGGTCTCGTGCCCGCGGACACCGGCGTGGCCATGCCCAACCGGCAGGACCCGCTGGACTGGGAGGAGACGGTGGAGGACAAAACGCCTGCCCGGGCCCTCACCTCGTTCATCGCGCCGGTGACGTTTCAGGACGTGATCGTCGGCTATACCCTGGTCACCTTCGACCGCACCGACATGGCCGGCGCCGAGGCCCATACCCTGCGGGCCGTAACCGGCGCCACCCTGATGCTGGTACTAATCGGTATCGGCGCCTCCGTGTTCCTCGGAAAACGCCTCACCCGCCCCATCAACCAGCTGATGGACGTGAGTCGCGCGATCAGCGCCGGCAACTACCAGATGCGCTTCGACGAGCGGCGCAACGACGAACTGGGGGCCCTCATGCAATCCATGAACACCATGAGCGAGGGGCTGCTGCGCAAGGAACAGGTGGAACAGACCTTCTCCCGCTACGTTTCGCCGAATGTGGCCCGCGAGGTGCTCGCCCACCTGGAAACCGTACAGCTGGGCGGGCGGCGCGTGGAGGCGAGTGTGTTGTTCGCCGACATCGCCGGCTTTACCAGCATGTCGGAGAACATGCACCCGGAAGACGTCAGTGCGCTGCTGAACGAATACTTCAGCTACATCGCCGAGGCGGCCCACGCCTATAACGGCCACGTGGACAAATACATCGGCGACTGCGCCATGCTGTTGTTCGGCGTGCCGCTGGAAGACCCGGATCACCTGTTCAAGGCGGTTGCCTGCGGCATCACCATCCAGACCTTGATCCAACGGCTCAACCTGCGGCGTGCCGCCCACGGCCTGAAGCAGGTGCAGTTCCGCATCGGCATCAATTGCGGCGCCATGCTCGCGGGCAACATGGGCTCTCGCGAGCGCATGGAATACACCGTGGTCGGTGATTCAGTGAACCTCGCCTCGCGCCTGGCCTCGGCGGGCGAACCGGGGCAGCTCGTCATCAGCCAGGAGATGCAGCTCGACCCGCGCCTCATGGGCCGCGTGGAGACCCGCAAGCTCGGCACCATCCGCCTGCGCGGCAAGCGTCTGCCCGTGGCGACTTATCAGATCACCCGCCTGGCCCCGGACTATCAGGCGTCGCTCGAGGAAAAGGTGGAGGCGCTGCTGCGCAGCGAGAGTGCCGCGGCATGAAACTTCCACAGACCATGCTGTTGGTGTCGCTGCTGCACCTTGGCGGCTGCGCCATCATCCCCTCCCTGGAGGGCGATCTGAATGCGCAGCTGGACCATTACCTGGAAAGCGGTGAATACGGCAAGGCCCTCGATACCCTTACCTACGTGCGCAAAGACCACCCGGACTATGCGCGCCTGATGGCGCGCCGCTCGCAGGTCGAGGAACGTGCCCGCGCCTATGAACAGGCACAGATCCGGCGCGCCGCGGAATTCACCGCGCGCGGCGAGTGGGAGCAGGCTTTCGACACCTACCGACGCGCCATCAACCAACTCCCGCACAGCACACCATTGCGCAGCGCATTGCAGGCGTTCCGACGCAAGCAGGAACATCGCATCGAAGAACTGAAGGTAGAGCGCTTGGTCGCGCGGGCGCGCTGGCTGGAGCGAGCGGTGTCGCTGCAGGAGTCCATCGTACGCGTCGACCCCGATGATTGGGTGGAGCGTTACCAGCTGGACCGCTTCAAGACCGAGGCGGTTGAACTGGCCGGCGAACTCACACGCATCGGCAACGCCGCCCTGGAGAAGGAGCAATTAGGCATCGCCGCGCGCACCCTGCCCATTGCCGCCCGCCTGAGTCCCAACCCGAACGCGGTGAACGCCAACGACCGCCTGAGCTACGCCGAGGCCAGTCAGGTTCAGGAACAGCGGCGTAGCCAGATGAAGGCAATGCAGCGCCTGCGCCAGCGCGAGACCAGCAAGACCCTCGCCGAATTCCGCGCGGCGCAGAGCGCCGGTGACCTGCGCCAGGCACGCCAGCTCATGCTCCGGCTGGTGGAGATCGATAGCGAGAACACCGAGGTGCAGACCGAGCGCAGCCAGTTCGAGGCTAAGCTGGACAAGGTGCTCGGGACGCACCTGGAAGCCGCCATCAGCCTGTATGGCCGCGGGCGCTTCGAGGAGGCGGTAGCCCACTGGCAGCGCGTGCTCACCATCGACCCGCACCACGAGCAGGCCCGTGCGGGCGTCGAGCGTGCCGAGCGCGTGATGCAGAAACTCAAGCAATTGCGGGAAAAGCAGGGCACCGCCGCGACGCCCTGACCACGTCGCCCGGATGAAGCGCAGCGGAATCCGGGGATCCTCCGGATTTTTCGATCCCCGGCCAACATGCTTTCCCGGATTTCGCGCTTCTCCGGATTCCGTGCTTGCTCCGACCGCGCTTTTCCCGGATTTCGCTGCGCTTCATCCGGGCTACCATGTCCGGGCGACTAGCTGCCGACCTTCAGGCCTTCGGCGCGCTGGAAGCCGCGGGGCAGCATGCTGCCGCGCCGCCCGCGCTCGCCCATGTAGTGCTCCAGATCGGCGGGCTTGAGGGTCATGTGGCGCTTGCCGGCCAACACCGTCAACCCTTCGCCCTTCGGCAGCACCACCACTCCCGTGACGAACTCGTCGCGGCTGGCATGGCGCTCGGTCGCGATACCGATGATCTTGTTGCCCTTGCCCTTGGCCAGCTGCGGCAGGTCCCTGATGGGGAACACCAGCAGCCTGCCCTCGTTGGTGAGCGCCGCCACCAGGTCAGTGTCGAGGTTCGACACGCGCCCCGGCACCAGCACCCGGGCGTGCTCGGGCACGGTGAGCACGGCCTTGCCGTTGCGGTTGCGCGCGAACAGGTCTTCGAGTTTCGCAACGAAGCCGTAGCCCAAGTCGGTGGCAAGCAGCCACAGTTCCTCGGGCTCGCCCATCAGCACCGAGACGAATTCGGCGCCCGGCGGCGGGTTCACGCGCCCCGTGAGCGGCTCACCCTGGCCGCGCGCCGAGGGGAAGCTGTGCGCCATCAGCGAGTAGGTGCGGCCGGTGGAATCCAGGAAGGTGGCGAGCTGGTTGCTCTTGCCCGGGGCGCTGGCGCGGTAGGCGTCGCCCGCCTTGTACGAAAGCGCCGCCGGATCGATGTCGTGGCCCTTGGCGGCGCGCACCCAGCCCTTGCCGGAGAGCACCACGGTCACGGGATCGGCGCCGACCAGCGCGGTCTCGTCGAGGGCCTGCGCCGCGGCGCGGGTCACGATGGGTGAGCGGCGTTCGTCGCCGAACGCCTCCGCATCCTTGATGAGTTCGTCGCGCACCAGGTTCCTGAGGCGCTTGTCCGAGCCGAGGATCTTCTCGATGTGGGCCTTTTCCTTGGCAAGGTCCGCCTGCTCACCGCGGATCTTCATCTCCTCCAGGCGCGCGAGCTGACGCAGCTTGGTGTCGAGGATGAAATCTGTCTGCACCTCGGTGAGCCCGAAGCGCGCCATGAGCTCGGCCTTGGGATTCTCTTCCTCGCGGATGATGCGGATCACCTCGTCGAGGTTCAGGAAGGCGATGAGCAGGCCATCCAGCAGATGCAGGCGGCGCTCCACCTTCTCGAGGCGGTGTTGCAGGCGACGGCGCACCGTGGTGAGGCGGAAGGTGAGCCACTCGGAGAGCATGTCGCGCAGGTTCTTCACCCGCGGGCGGCCGTCCAGGCCCAGCACGTTCATGTTGACGCGATAGGTGCGCTCCAGGTCCGTGGTGGCGAACAGGTGGTTCATCAGTTCGTCCACGTCCACGCGGTTGCTGCGTGGCACGATCACCAGGCGCGTGGGGTTCTCGTGGTCGGACTCGTCGCGCAGGTCCTCCACCATGGGCAGCTTCTTCTGCTGCATCTGCTGGGCGATCTGCTCCAGCACCTTGGCGCCGGAGGTTTGATGGGGAAGCGCAGTGACCACGACGTCGCCTTCCTCGCGCTCCCACTTGGCGCGCATGCGCACCGAGCCCAGACCGGTCTCGTAGATCTTTCGCAGGTCCGCCGCAGGCGAGATGATCTCCGCCTCGGTGGGATAATCCGGGCCCTGCACGTGTTCGCACAGCTCCGCCAGCGTGGCCTTCGGATTCTCCAGCAGATGAATGCAGGCGCTCGCCACTTCGCGGAGGTTGTGGGGTGGGATGTCGGTGGCCATGCCCACGGCGATGCCGGTGGTGCCGTTGAGCAGCACGTGAGGCACGCGCGCCGGCAGCACCGAGGGTTCTTCCAGGGTGCCGTCGAAGTTGGGCACCCAATCCACCGTACCCTGGTCGGCCTCGGCGAGCAGCAGTTCGGTGAAGCGCGACAGGCGCGCCTCGGTGTAGCGCATGGCGGCGAAGGACTTGGGATCGTCGGGCGAGCCCCAGTTGCCCTGGCCGTCCACCAGCGGATAGCGGTAGGAGAACGGCTGAGCCATGAGCACCATGGCCTCGTAGCAGGCCGAGTCGCCGTGCGGGTGGTATTTACCCAGCACGTCACCGACGGTGCGCGCCGATTTCTTGTGTTTGGACGCCGCCGACAGGCCCAGCTCGCTCATGGCGTAGACGATGCGCCGCTGCACGGGCTTGAGGCCGTCGCCGATGTGCGGCAGGGCGCGATCCATGATCACGTACATGGAGTAATCCAGGTACGCCTTCTCGGTGAAGGTCTTGAGTGGCAGACGCTCCACGCCTTCGTAATTCAGTTCAGTGGCCATGTCGTATCCGGAAAATCAGTCAATCCGTGAAGAAAAAAGCTTTAACCACGGGGGACACGGGGCACACGGGGAAAATCGGTGGAGGGGTAGATGTCACCTGTAGGAGCGGCCCCAGGCCACGATTGTTTCTGGGTACCGCGCCATCGCGGCCTGGGGCCGCTCCTACAGAAAGCATCAAATTCCCCGTGTTCCCCGTGTCCCCCGTGGTTTGCTTTCTCTTGCTTTTCTCTTTCTTCGTTCGCCCTCAGAGCACCTCGGCCAGGTCGCCTTTTTGCTCCAGCCAGCTCTTGCGTTCGCCCGAGCGTTTCTTGGCGAGCAGCATGTCCATGAGGGCGGCGGTGTCGTCGTCGTCCTCCACGGTGAGCTGCACCAGGCGGCGAGTGTCGGGCGCCAGGGTGGTCTCGCGCAGTTGCAAGGGGTTCATTTCACCCAGGCCCTTGAAGCGGGTCACCTGTACCTTGCCGCGCTTGCCCTCGGCGGCGATGCGATCCAGCACGCCCTTCTTCTCGGCCTCGTCCAGGGCGTAATAGACGTCCTTGCCGATGTCGATGCGGTACAGCGGCGGCATGGCGATGTACACGTGGCCGCGCGCCACCAGCGGGCGGAAGTGGCGCAGGAACAGCGCGCACAGCAGGGTGGCGATGTGGGCGCCGTCGGAGTCGGCGTCGGCCAGCACGCAGATCTTGCCATAGCGCAGGCCATCCAGCCTGTCCGAGCCCGGGTCCACGCCGATGGCCACGGCGATGTCGTGCACCTCCTGGGAACCGAGCACCTCGTTCGGGTCCACTTCCCAGGTGTTCAGGATCTTGCCGCGCAGCGGCATGATGGCCTGGAATTCCTTGTCACGGGCCTGCTTGGCGGAGCCGCCGGCGGAGTCGCCTTCCACCAGGAACAGCTCGGTGCGCTTGATGTCCTGGGAGGTGCAGTCCGCCAGCTTGCCGGGCAGCGCCGGGCCCTGGGTGATCTTCTTGCGCTCCACCTTCTTGCCGGCACGCAGGCGCGATTGTGCGGCGCTGATGGCCAGCTCGGCCAGCCTTTCACCCACGTCGGTGTGGGTATTGAGCCACAGGGAAAAGGCGTCTTTCACTACACCGGAAACAAAGGCCGCGGTCTCACGCGAGGACAGGCGCTCCTTGGTCTGGCCAGCGAACTGCGGGTCCTGCATCTTCACCGAGAGGATGTAGCTGGCCTTGTCCCACACATCCTCGGGCGCCAGCTTCACCCCACGGGGCAGCAGATTGCGGAACTCGCAAAAGTCCCGCATGGCCTCGGTGAGGCCCGTACGGAAACCGTTCACGTGGGTGCCGCCCTGGGCGGTGGGAATGAGATTTACATAGCTTTCATTGACCGGCTCACCGCCTTCCGGCAGCCACACGATGGCCCATTCCGCCGCCTCCGTGGCACCGGCGAGACTGCCCATAAACGGCGCCTCCTCGGGCAGCGTGAGGGTGTCGGCCAGCGCGTCCATGAGGTAGTCGCGCAAGCCCGCCTCGTAATGCCACTCCTCGTGTTCGCCGCTCGCCTCGTCCAGGAAAGAGATGCGCAGGCCGGGGCACAGCACCGCCTTGGCACGCAGCACGTGTTTGAGGCGCGGCACGGCGAACTTGGGTGAATCGAAGAACTTCGGATCGGGTGTGAAGCGCACCGTGGTGCCGGTATCGCGCTTGCTCGCGGTACCCACCACCTGCAACTTTTCGACCCGTGCGCCATCCTCGAAGGCCATGTGGTGCTCGGCGCCGTCGCGACGCACCCACACGTCCAGGCGCCTGGAGAGCGCGTTCACCACTGACACGCCCACACCGTGCAGGCCGCCGGAGAATTGGTAGCTCTTGTTGGAAAACTTGCCGCCCGCGTGCAGCTTGGTGAGGATGACCTCCACACCCGGAAGTTTCTCCTGGGGATGGATGTCCACCGGCATGCCGCGGCCGTCGTCCCTCACCGACAGTGAACCGTCCTTGTAAAGAACCACCTCGATGGTCTTGGCATAGCCTGCCACCGCCTCGTCGACGGAGTTATCGATAACCTCCTGGGCGAGGTGGTTGGGGCGTTCGGTCTGGGTGTACATGCCCGGGCGCTTGCGCACGGGCTCCAGGCCGGAGAGGACCTCGATGGATTCGGCAGTATAGTACTGGGCCATTGTTTTCAATGAGTTAGGCAATGATAGCCGTCGGACGGGCTGGATAAAGCGCGGGCAATCATAGCGTATGGCGGCGGGGGGAGGTCAAAGGAGGATTTCCGGCGTGGAATGGCTCGGGCCTCTTCGGTAGGACTTCGGGCGCGGTCGGCGGGTTTCATCCGAGCTAAGGCACGGTCGGGCGATCGCGGATTCCGCTACGCTCCAAACGGGCCGCATAGTCGTACAGGCGGGGCAACGAAGCGGGAAATCGTCCTTCTACACTGAGGAGAACAGGCCTGGACCCATGGAGAAACGCCCCAATACCGCCCCGGCCCCCCCGAGCTCCAGCGCCATTGGCGATTATGCCCTCATCGGTGACGGGCGTACGGCCGCCTTAGTGTCGCGCGACGGGTCCATCGACTGGCTCTGCCTGCCCCAGTTCTCGAGCCCCAGCGTATTCGGTGCCCTGCTCGACCCAGAGCGTGGTGGCCGCTTCCGCATCCGCCCCGTGGCGCCTTTTCGCGTGGAACGGCATTATCGCGACGACAGCGCGGTGCTTGAAAGCGTCTTTTCCACCGCCACCGGGCGCGTACGCCTGGTGGACTTCCTGCCGCTCGCCAGCGGGCGCCACCTCCTCGAACCCAACCGTCAGCTGTTGCGCCTGATCGACGGCTTGGCGGGCCAGGTGGAACTCGAACTCCTGTTTGAACCACGGCCCGATTATGGGCGCGGGCCGTTCATCCTGCGCCCGGGCCCGGGCCAGGGCGTGCGCTGCGAGCACCGCAACGAATTGTTTCTGCTGAGCGCGGATATCGGCCCGGTCCAGCTGGGCGAGCGCCATGCACAGGCACGCTTCACCGTGCGCGCCGGCGAGCGCCGTGCGCTGGCCCTCAGTTACGCGGTGCATGCGCCCGCCGTGGTCCCGCCGCTCAGGGAGGCGCCCTGGGAACAGGCTGCCGCCACGGCGCGCTGGTGGCGGACCTGGTCCGAGCGTTGCAGCTATCGCGGCCCGCACTGGGACGAGGTGCTGCGCAGCATGATCACGCTGAAGCTGCTCACCTATTCGCTATCGGGCGCGGTCATCGCCGCGCCGACCGCGTCCCTGCCTGAAAATCCCGGCGGCCAACGCAACTGGGATTACCGCTACTGCTGGCTGCGCGACGCCGCGCGCACCCTTGAAGCCTTCCACTACATGGGTTATCGCGACGAGGCGGAGGGCTTTCTCGGTTGGCTGCTGCACGCCACGCGCCTGACCCATCCCGAATTGCAGGTGCTCTATTCGGTATTCGGCGAGGCGCGCATTCCAGAATTCACCCTCGATCACCTCGCCGGCCACGGCAACGCCCGTCCGGTGCGTATCGGCAACGGCGCCTGGCAGCAGCTGCAACTCGACGTCTACGGCGAGGTGGTGGACGGCGCGTTCTATTACGTGCAAAGCGGCGGACGGCTCGACCGCTGGGAGAAGAATTATCTGCTGGGCTTCGGCGACGTGGTGCTCGAACGTTGGCGCGAGCCCGACAACGGCATGTGGGAATTTCGCGGCCCGCGTCGACACTTCACCTTCTCCAAGCTCATGTGCTGGGTGGTACTCGACCGGCTGCTGACCTTGCACCAACAGGGACACCTGCGGGTGCGCAAGGCCGACTACGAGCGCGGGCGCGAGGCCATCCGCCGCGCCATCGATACCAACGGCTTCAGCACGCGGTTGAACAGCTATGTGGGCGTGTTCGGCCGTCAATGGCTCGATGCCAGCCTGCTGCTCATGCCGCACCACGGCTATGTACGAGGCGACGACCCGCGCATGCGCGGCACCTATGACTGCCTGCGCCGGCACCTGGGTGTGGGCCGCGTACTTAACCGCTACCCGCCCGGCAGCGATGACTTCCCCGAACCCGAGGGCGCCTTCGCCGCGTGCAGTTTCTGGGCCGTGGACTATCTCGCCCACGCCGGGCGGCTCGACGAGGCCGAGGCGGAATTCGAGTATCTGCTCTCACTGGGTAACGATGTAGGCCTGTTCGGTGAGGAGTTCGACGCCGACGGCGCGCCCCTCGGCAACTTTCCCCAGGCCTTCACCCACGCCGGCATCGTCACCGCCGCCATCGCCATCGAGCGCGCGCGAAAGGTTCATTCAACATGGCAATGATGACCGCCCTCGTGCGTTACGAAGACGTGCTGCTCGGCGGTGCCGTCGCCACCGCCTTGCTCACCACCATCCTGTCAGCAAGCCAGGGCCTCGGTATCTCGCGCCTGTCACTGCCATTCATCGTCGGTGCGTTTTTCACGCCCGACCGTGCCCGCGCCAATGTGTACGGCGCCATCTTTTATTTCATCGGCGGCTGGATCTTCGCCCTGCTCTACTTCTGGCTGTTCGCCCGACTGGGCAGCGCGGGCTGGTTCATTGGTCTGCTCGCAGGCAGCTTGCACGCGCTGTTTCTGCTCACCGTGGTCCTGCCGCTGCTGCCCTATATCCACCCGCGCATGGCCACCGACTACGACGGCCCCGACGTGGTGGCACGCCTCGAACCGCCCGGTTTCCTCGGTCTCAACTATGGCCGGCGCACGCCCGCCTCCACGCTCATCGGCCACGCCATCTATGGCGCGGTGCTCGGCTTCTTTTTCGGCGCCACGCCATGAGTAGCCCGTATTTGGAGCGGAATCCGGGGATTGGCGGCTTGTGTTTGGCTTGGGTTATCTGCGGAGGAAGCGCTTCGCGCGAAGATTATTTGACGGGGGATTTCGTCCCCCTACGCCGGGTTCCTTTTCTTTGCGCGGCCAAAGAAAAGGAACCAAAAGAAAGGCCGCCCGACTGGCTCGCCCCTTCGGGGTTCCCTGCGCTACGTCACAGCGGCACATCCCTGTGCCGCTGCCCTTCGGGCGCCTACGGCGTGCCAATCGGCAATCCTGCCGATTGGCCTCCGTTGCTCGGCGAGCCATACGGGACTCAAAGACCGCTCACTTTGCTCGCTCAAGAGACGCTTCGCGCAAAAGAAGAAAGGCCGGACCTACTGCTCGGTATTCCGAGCATCACGACATCGGACGGATTCTTCGAACCCCGTATGCCGCGCCGAGCACCGCAGTCCGAATCCGATGAGGCCCGTAGGGGGCGCGCCAGGGATGGCGCGCCGTCTGCGCCGGGGCAGGAGGCCCCGTCGTGGACCCCCGATTCGGACTGCGGAGCGCAGGGCACCGCCGAAGGCGGCGCGGCATTCGGGCGGGTGGCCGCGACGCGGGGCCGATAGGCCAGGTGCGGGAGCGGACACCTGGTGGCCCGGTCTCGCCTCTACCTATCGCGGCCACTGGCCCGTCGCCGTCAAAGCCGCTTCGCTCTCGTGCGCCGGGCCACCCTTCTTTGGGGTACTTTTCTTTGGCCGCGCAAAGAAAAGTACCTCGTCGTAGGGGGCGACAACCCCCATCAAAACAATCTTCGGGCGTAGCCCCACATTGAAGATGTCACGTAGGCGCTGCGCGCCAACGTGACCTACGAATTTCGAAGAAAGGAACCCGGCGTAGTGGAACGGCTGAAATGAAAAAAGGCGGGGATCCCGCCTTTTCTCACAACCGCTGAGCAAGCGCTTACAGCGGCACGCCCAGCCGATGGGCCACTTCCTCGTAAGCCTCAACCACACTACCGAGGCCCTGACGGAAGCGGTCCTTGTCCAGCTTCTTGCGTGTGTCCGCGTCCCACAGACGGCAGCCGTCCGGCGAGAACTCGTCGCCGAGGACGATTTCGCCGTGGAAGCGGCCGAATTCCAGCTTGTAGTCCACCAGCAGCATGCCCGCATCGCGGAACAGCTTCTTGAGCACGTCGTTCACCTTGAAGGTGAGTTCCTTCATGCGCGCGATCTCGGCTTCGGTGGCCCAGCCGAAGGAACGGGCGTGGTACTCGTTGACCATGGGGTCGTGCAGGGCGTCGTTCTTCAGGAACAGCTCAAAGGTGGGCGGGTTCAGGTCCATGCCCTCGGTGACGCCCAGACGCTTCACCAGCGAGCCCGCGGCGATGTTACGCACCACGCACTCCAGGGGAATCATCTCCAGGCGCTTCACCACGGCCTCGTTGTCCGAGTGCATGCGCACGAAGTGGCTGGGCACGCCGGCCGCTTCGAGCCGCTGCATGATGAAGGCGTTGAACTTGTTGTTCACCATGCCCTTGCGCGCGAGGGATTCCACCTTGAGGCCGTCGAAGGCGGTGGTGTCGTCGCGGAATTCCATGATGTACAGATCGGCGTCATCCGTGGCGTACACGGACTTGGCCTTGCCCGAATAGAGTTGTTCGCGTTTTTCCATGGTCTGCCTCGGCAGTCAGTAAAGCTACACAATTTCGCGCCAGCCAAAACCCAGGTTCTGGTCGGCCACGGTGATCCAGTCCGGCTCGCAGCCGAGCACACCGCACAGGGCGTCACGGGCCAGCGCGGGTCGGTTGTTCTTCTCGCTCAAATGGGCCGCAACCACGTGTTGCAGGCGCCGTCCGCGCACAGCGCCGAGCACGTGGGCCGCCTGCACGTTGCTGAGATGACCGTAGCGACCGCCCACCCGTGCCTTCAGCGGCGGCGGGTAAGGCCCGGTGGCCAGCATGTGGGGGTCGTGATTGCATTCAAGCAGGAGCGCGTCGCAATCGTCCAGCATGCGCTCGGCATGCCCGGTGACCGCACCGGCGTCGGTGAGCATGCCAAGGCGCCGGGCGCCGTCGTCGAACACGAACTGGCTCGGTTCGCGGGCATCGTGGGGCACGGGGAAGGGGAGCACCCGCAGATCGCCGATGACGAACGGCTCGTGGCTGCTGAACAGATGCAGGGCAGGCAGTTCCTCCGCGCGGCTGTTGGCGCGCGTACCCACGGTCATCCACACGGACACACCGTGACGGCGCGCGAAGGTCGCCACGCCGCCGATGTGATCCGAGTGTTCGTGGGTGACCAGGATGGCGTTCACGTCCGCCGGGCTCTTGCCGAGGCGCGCCAGGCGCGATGCGGTCTCGCGCGCGCTGAAACCGCAGTCGATCATGACGCAGGTGCCGCCCGCCTCGACCAGGGTGGCGTTGCCGCGGCTGCCGCTGCCGAGGCTGGCGAAGCGCATCACGCCGCACCTCCCCGGGCCACCTGCACGGCACTGCACCATCGGCACACCATGGGCCAGTACACTACTGGAGCTGCTCCTCCAGCTGACCAAGCACCTTCTGGCGCGTGGCCGGCTTGACGGATTCGCCCGCGTCGTTTTCCAGCGTGACGCGCGCAGCGCTCTCGCTGCCTTGCACCTTGACGCGGAAGCTGCGTTCCGGGGTCTCCTGCTCGTCGCCGAACAGGCTGTCCCACCAGCCCTGTTTTTCGCCTTCGTCACTCACGCGTACCCAATACAGGCCTTGCGAGCGGTCCAGGTCTTCCACGATGAGGCCGATGCGATCCAGGGCGATACCCACGCGCCGCCAGGCACGTGCGAAGCCTTCGGCCACCAGCACCGCGTCGCCCTCCAGGCGGGCGCGGGCCGCGGTCGGCGTGGCGGCTTGCTGGAGCTCGGCCACGGCACGCTCCTCCGGCACGCCCAGGGCGAGCATGAGGCGACTGAGCAGCTCACTGGTGAGCTCCGGGTCGGACGGGCGCGGCTGCCAGACCAGGGTCTCGCCCTGCTCGACCTGTTCCACGCCGTAATGGGCGACGTAGATCTCCGTGGTGCCCGGCTGCTGGCCCCGTTCCAGGCGCACGCGGTAGCGGTCGCGGGTGGAGGCAGAGTACAGGTTGGGGGCGATGCGGCTGATCAGGCCGCGGATGAAACCCTCGGGGATATCGGCGCGGTTCTCGGCCCACTGGGTCTCCAGCACGCCGACCCGCGGGTCCTCACGGGCGACTTCCAGGCCCAGCCCTTCCAGGAAGCGACGCACCTGGGGCCAAAGGTCCTCCGGATTGCCCTGCACCACCAGCCAGCGCATGTCGCCTGCACGTTCCACGCGCACGTCCGTAACCTTGGGAAGAAGGGTGTGCGCCTCGGCGTCGCGGGTGATCGGCAGGGCCACGGCGTCGGCACCTTCCGCGGGTAGCTGCAAGGGCGGCGGCACGTCCAGAGGCGGGAGCGTGACGGCTTTCTGGTAATCGAGCCGGCCCTCCTGCTCGGGGCCTTGGGAGGCGCACGCCGCCAGCATCAGGCACAGTGCGAACGACAGGCCACGGGACAAGGCGCGCACTCAGAGCACCCCCGCCTGCGTCATGGCCTGGCGCACGGTTTCGTGGTGCTGTTCCGAGAGCGGCGTGAGGGGCAGGCGGATACCAGGAGGAATGAGGCCCAGCTGCTGCACGGCCCACTTCACCGGGATGGGGTTCGCTTCCACGAACAGGTTCTTGTGCAGGGCCATGAGGCGCTGGTTGATGGCCTCGGCGCGGGCGCGGTCGCCGTCACGGGCCGCGGCGCACATCTCATGCATGTCGCGCGGGGCCACGTTGGCGGTGACGGAGATATCGCCCTTGGCGCCCATCAGGATCAGCTCCATGGCGGTGGCGTCGTCACCACTGTAGATGTCCATGCGCTCGCCGCACAGCTGGATGAGCTCGCGGCCGCGCTCCAGGTTACCGGTGGCATCCTTGATGCCCACGATGTTGGCGATGTGGGACAGGCGCTCCACGGTGACATTCTGCATGTCCACCGCCGTGCGGCCCGGTACGTTGTAAAGGATTTGCGGGACCGGTACGGCTTCGGCGATCGCCTTGAAGTGGCGGTACAGGCCTTCCTGGGTGGGCTTGACGTAATAGGGCGTCACCAGCAGGCAGGCATCGGCGCCCGCTTCCATGGCCGCCCGCGTGAGCTCGATGGCCTCGCGGGTGGAATTGGACCCCGTGCCGGCGATGACCGGGACGCGGCCGGCGGCCGTCTCGACCACCCGTCGCACCACCCCGACGTGCTCGTCGTTGTCGAGGGTCGAGGCCTCGCCTGTGGTGCCCACGGCGACGATGGCATCGGTGCCGTTCGCCACGTGAAATTCGACCAGACCGCGCAGGCTCTCCTCGTCCACCGAACCATCGGCGCGCATGGGCGTCACCAGCGCGACCATACTCCCGTGAAACATGGACCCATCTCCCAAAAAAGAATCACGCATGGTACTGATGCAACCCCGGGAACTCAAGAGAACCACAGCGGACTGCGACACGGCTCCCAAGGATTCAGGACACTGGCCCGCAGGCCGGTTACAATCGGGCCTAAATTACAGAAGAGCCCCTCCCCACCCCGGCCATGCCCAAACAGACCCCGCTCCAGTTCATCGTCGTTTCCGCCCTCGGCCGCGACCGGCCGGGCATCATCAACGACCTGGCCGAACAGGTGCTCGATTGCGGCGGCAACATCCTCGACAGCCGCATGACCGTGCTCGGCGGCGAATTCGCCATCATGATGCTGGTCCAGGGCAACTGGAACGCCATCGCCAAGCTTGAACACCTGCTGCCCGGGCTGGAGAAAAAGCTCGACCTGACCATCATCGCCCGGCGCACCGAGGAACAGAAACCCGGCCCGGCGGCCATCCCCTATTCCGTGGACGTGGTCTCCATCGACCATCCGGGTATCGTCTACCAGCTGGCGCACTTTTTCTCGTCACGCAACATCAACATCCACGACCTTTACACCGACAGCTATCACGCCGCGCAGACCGGCACGCGCATGTTCTCGGCCAACCTCACCGTGAGCATCCCCGGTTCCACCCACATCGGCCGACTGCGCGATGAGTTCTTCGAATTCTGCGACGCCCTCAATCTGGACGCAGTACTGGAACCGGTGAAAGGCTGACCGAAATCATGACCACAGCGCCCGGTTCTCTGATCCCCGACCTCACCCTGGCCGCCACCGGCGGCCAAACGATTCGCCTGCGCGACCTGAACGGTTACCACGTGGTGCTGTATTTCTACCCCAGAGACAGCACCCCGGGCTGTACCAGCGAGGGTCAGGATTTCCGTGACCTGCACGCGCGTTTCAAGGCCGCCGGTGCCGTGCTGTTCGGCATCTCCCGCGACAGTCTCAAGTCGCACGAAAACTTCAAGGCCAAGCAGGGTTTCCCCTTCGAACTGCTGTCCGACACCGACGAAGCCGCCTGCAAGGCGTTCGACGTCATCAGGGAAAAGAACATGTACGGCCGAATCACCCTGGGTGTCGAGCGCAGCACGTTCCTGTTCGATCGCGCCGGATTGCTGCGCCGCGAGTGGCGCAAGGTAAAAGTAGCCGGCCATGCCGCACAGGTGCTCGATGCGGTACACGCGCTGAACGCCTGATGGCAGAATCAATGTTCCCGGAAACCACGAAAGAGCTGCGATGACCAACGCACAGAAACGCCTTTTCGTCCTCGACACCAACGTGCTGATGCACGACCCGACCGCGCTGTTCCGCTTCCACGAACACGACATCTACCTGCCCATGGTGGTCCTCGAGGAGTTGGACAACAACAAGCGTGGTCATTCGGAAGTGGCGCGCAACGCCCGGCAGGCCAGCCGTTTCATGGACGATCTCATGGTCGGCATCGCCACCGAAGACATCGCCCAGGGCATCCCGCTGTCCTCCGCCGGCCAGAACGGCATCACCGTCGGTCCGACCGGCCGCCTGTTCTTCCAGACCCGTCCTTATCCGGTGGATCTGCCCACCACCCTCCCCGGCAGCAAGAGCGACAACAGTATTCTCGGCACCGTGCTGGCGCTGCGGGAAGAACATCCGGGCGTGGAAGTCACGCTGGTGTCCAAGGACACCAACATGCGCATCAAGGCGGCAGTACTCGGTGTTCATGCCGAGGACTACCGCAACGACCAGGTCCTCGAAGACGTCGATCTGCTCTACACCGGCGTGGCCGAGCTGAGCGCGGATTTCTGGGAACGCCACGGCAAGAACATGGAGTCGTGGCAGGAAGAAGGCCGCGCGTTCTACCGCATTACCGGCCCCGAAGCCGGCACCTGGTCGCCCAACCAGTTCCTGTACCAGGACCAGGAGAACGGTATCGAAGCCGTGGTGCGCAAGATCGAGGACGAGACGGCCATCATAGAAACCGCGCGCGAGTACCGCCACAAGGCGCACAACGTCTGGGGCATCATGGCGCGCAATCGGGAGCAGAACTTCGCCCTCAACCTGCTCATGGACCCGGAAGTGGATTTTGTCAGCCTGGTGGGCCAGGCGGGCACCGGCAAGACTCTGCTCGCACTGGCCGCGGGGCTCGCGCAGACCCTCGACCAGAACCTCTATTCCGAGATCATCATGACCCGCGTCACCATCCCGGTCGGCGAGGACATCGGCTTCCTGCCGGGTACCGAGGAAGAAAAGATGACTCCCTGGATGGGCGCCCTCATGGACAACCTGGAAGTGCTCACCCAGAAGGAACACGGCAGCGACTGGGAGCGCGCCGCCACCCAGGAACTGCTCAACAAGCGCATCAAGATCCGCTCACTCAACTTCATGCGCGGGCGCACGTTCCTGAACAAGTACATCATCCTCGACGAGGCACAGAACCTGACCTCGAAGCAGATGAAGACCCTGATTACCCGCGCCGGACCGGGTACCAAGATCGTCTGCCTCGGCAACGTGGCACAGATCGACACACCCTACCTGACGGAAACCAACTGCGGCCTCACTTACGTGGTGGATCGCTTCAAGAGCTGGGCCCACGGCGGGCACGTGACCCTCAAGCGCGGCGAACGTTCGCGCCTGGCGGACTACGCCTCCGACGTGCTGTAACAGCAGTGCGGAACGCGAAGGCCACGGAGCAAACCTCCGTGGCCTTCGGCTGTTTAGGGCACGGAAAACGCGCGCCCAAGCTACTGCCGCGTAGCGACCAGACGCTCGTAATGCCGGCGAAAGACCTGTTCCAGTTCGTCGATGACCTCAGCCGCCGGACGGCCCTGCATCAGATGCGCACTCACCAGCGCAGAAGTCTCGTGCAGCATCTTGTCACGATCCACCATGTGATAAGTGGCGGATAGACGCTTGATGGCGGCGATGACGGTCTCTTCTTTGGGCCGCTCGATGGGCGTCGGCGCCGCCACCTCACGGCCGCCGCTGCGGCTGTGCAGGAATTCCGCGAATTCCAGCAGCGTTGCCCGTGCATCGTCGGGCAGCGCTCCGAAGAGGGTCAGGAGACGTTTTTCCTGCTTGCTCATTCGGCAACGGTATCCGCTGGCGGGCGATGGCAGTGTTGGCGGGCGAACTCCAGGAAGATCTCGATGGCGCGCAGACGGAATTTCTGCCGCTGGTGCACGAACGAAAACGGTCGCTCCAGCGCCGGTTCGATGTTTACCGCCACCAGTGAACCGAGCTTGAGTTCCTTCACCACCGTGGCGCGTGACATCACGGAAATGCCGAGGCCCGCCTCTACCGCACCCTTGATGGCCTCCGGGCTGCCCAGCTCCAGCACGATGTCCAGATCGGCCGGGTCAAAACCGCTGGCGGCAAGATGCTCCAGGATGACCTCGCGCGTGCCCGAGCCTTCCTCGCGTCCGATGAAAGGGAATTCCAGCAGCCGCGCGACCGGCACGGTGGTCTCGCTCGCCAGCGCGTGTCCGTGCGGCACGATGAGCACCATCTGATCCATGCGGCACAGTTCCACCGACAGATTCTTGTTGTGCACCGGGGCTTCGACCACACCGAGGTCGATGGCGTTGTTCTCCACCATGCTGACGATGCCATCGCTGTTGTTCACGGTGAGCCGGATGGTGACCTCGGGATAGCGGGCCTTGAACGCACCCAGCAACGCTGGAAGCATGTACTCGGCAATGGTAGTGCTCGCACCGAGCTGCAACACGCCACTCACCTCACCGGTGAGGTCCCGTATCGCGTTCTCCATCTCGGAATACAGCGCGAGGATGCGGTCGGCGTACTCGTACACCCGCCGGCCCGCGTCAGTGAGACTGATGCGGTTGTGGGTGCGATCGAACAAGCGTGTGTTGAAGAATTCCTCCAGCTGCCGCACCTGAAAAGTGACGGCCGGCTGGGTCATATGCAGGGATTCCGCCGCCTTGGTGAAACTCATGTGGCGGGCGACGGTGTAGAAAACCTTGAGTCGACGATCGGCCATGACCCGGCACTATGCCCGATGACGGGAAAAGCTTCAACGTCGCCGCGCGCATTCGGGCAGTCATACCGTATGCTATGGCCCTTCGATTCACCTGTACTTCGTGATGCCTGGCATTGTTTCGCACCCCATCGGCGTCTTCGATTCAGGCGTAGGCGGTCTGTCGGTCCTGCGGCAGATCCGGCACCTGCTCCCGGCCGAAGACCTGCTTTATGTAGCGGATACCGCCTGGGTACCCTATGGCCCGCGTCCACCCGAACAGATCCGCGCGCGCGCCCGCGTGGTGGCCGGCTGGCTGGTGCAACAGGGCGCGAAGGCGGTGGTGGTGGCGTGCAATACGGCGACTGCCGCCGCGGTCGCCAGCCTGCGTGAGCAATTCGCCCAGCCCGTCGTCGGCATGGAACCGGCCGTAAAACCCGCCGCCGCCGCCACGCGCAACGGCGTGGTAGGCGTGCTGGCCACCGCAGGCACCCTCAAGAGCACGCGCTACGCAGCCCTGCTGGCGCGTTTTGCGGAGAAGATCGAGGTGATCAGCCGGCCAAGCCCCGAGCTGGTCGAGCTGGTCGAACACGGCGACATAAACTCCGCCCACGCCCAGGCCGTGGTGCGTGATTGCGTTGCGCCCCTGCTCGAACACGGCGCGGACACCTTGATCCTCGGCTGCACCCACTTCCCGCCCCTGCGCCCGCTCATCGAAGCCGCGGCGGGTCCCGACGTGGCGGTCATCGACACCGGTGGTGCGGTCGCACGCCAGGTGCAGCGGCGCCTTGCGGAGGCCGGCCAATTGTGCGGCACCGATCAGGCCGGCCGCGTACGCATTCTCACCACCGGCCCCGTCACACCGTCCCTGCCGGCGATCCGCGCCATCTGGGGAGAAGAACCTGTGCCCGAGGCGATCGCGCTCTGATGCAAGGCCAGCGAAGAGAAGGCATCAACGCGGGGATGCTTGGACGTCATTGGCAGACACGCCGCTGAGCGGCCGATGACAGTGCGGTGTTTCGCGGCCTGAGGCCGCGCAGGCTATCCTCACGGAAAGACTGCCAGCACCTGCGCAGGAGGTTGGCCGTGCATCTGCATTCCGATGCCTTTCATGCCGGTGAGGAAATCCCGTTGCGCTATACCTGCGACGGCTCCGATCTCTCGCCGCCGCTCAGCTGGGACGATGTGCCGCCGAATACACGCAGCCTGGCACTCATCATCGAAGACCCGGACGCGCCGGATCCCAACGCACCGCGGCGCATCTTCACCCATTGGGTGCTCTACAACCTGCCGCCCGAGGTGCGCAGCCTGGAAGAGGCCGTCGCAGCCACCGGGGTGCTGCCTGAAGGTGCAAGAGCGGGTATCAACGATTCCCAGGAACCCACCTATGGGGGTCCTTGCCCGCCCGTGGGCCGGCACCGTTACTTCCACCGCCTGTACGCCCTCGACACCGTGCTCCCCGACCTGGGCTATCCCGATCGCGATACCCTGTTGCGCGCCATGGAAGGACACATCATCGCCACGGCGGAGCTCGTCGGCACGTACCAGCGGCATTGAGCACAGCGACAGGGTTCAACGCGGATGCGGAGGAGTCTTTGCCGGGCGCCGTCATCCACCACAGCGCCACGGCCCGTCTGTCACGCTGGCGCGCAGCGCCTACGTGACAGACGCGGCCCGAAAGATGTCACGTAGCTTCGCAACGTGACCGACGCCGCTGAAACGAACGTTCCCTCGGTGGACCGGTGAGCACGAAAAAGGAGAAGAGATGTTGCATCTTCTCCGTGCCTTCGTGGTTCGCCTTCTTTGTCTTCGTTCGTCGGCTCAATAATCCGGCTCGTTGCCCGGCTTCCACTTGATATTGCAGCCGATGCTCGGGGTTTGTTGCTCCGGCACTGACTTGCCCGCGAGCACGGCGTCCACGGCGGCGCGCACATCGCGGCCGGTGACAGGGCGATCGTTGCCGGGGCGACTGTCGTCGAACTGGCCACGGTAAACGAGCCGGCGCTCCGCATCGAACAGGAAGAAATCCGGCGTGCAGGCGGCACGATAGGACTTGGCCACACTCTGGTCGGCATCGAACAGGTAGGGAAACACGTAGCCGCGTGCGAGCGCCTCTTCGGCCATGAATTCCGGCCCGTCCTCGGCGCGGTGTGCGGGGTCGTTGGCGCTGATGGCGACGACCGCCAGTCCCTTGCCCTCGTACTCCCGGGCGAAGGCCGCGAAGGCCTCGGCGATGTGCTTCACGTACGGGCAGTGATTGCAGATGAACGCCACCAGCAGGGCACGCCGTTCCTGGAAGTCGGCCAACGCTACCGGCCTGCCCGAGACCGTGTCCGTCAGCAGGAAATCCGGCGCCGGGGTGCCCAGCGGCAACATGGTGGAAGGTGTGAGCGCCATGGCGATCTCCGTTTTGTGATTTCTTGGAAGAGAGAAAAGCTTAACTACGGGAACACGGGGAAAAGAGCCGATCGCTCAGGATTAAACCGGTCGAGTCATAAACGTCGCGAGCGGAAGCGCGCTCTCATCGGCCCGCAGCTGCACCCGTCACGTACACGTTACCCACCGAGCGCGAGCTATCCATTTTCCCCCATGTCCCCCGTGGCTAATGCTTTTCTCTTCGTCCGCCGCATTCATTGCGGGCGTCCAGGCCCCAGGACGATGTCGTCGAAGCTGGCCACCTGGCGGTGTTCCGCGTGGGGCTCGATGGGCCCGTTGCGCACCAGCCACGTGGTTCGCATGCCCACCTGGCGGGCCGCATCCAGCTCGCCCTTGACGTCGGACAGGAACAGGATCTCCGCGGGACCGAAGCCGATACTGGTGGCGATGGACGTGTACGCGGTCGGGTCCTGTTTGGCGCCGACGTTGGTGTCGAAGTAATCGGTGAACAGCGTCGTGAGATCGCCGAATTCCGTATGCCCGAACAGCAGCTTCTGCGCATAGACCGAGCCGGACGAGAACACATACAGTTTGATGCCGCGTGCGTTCCACTGACGCAGGTTGCGTACCGCATCTTCGTACACGTGGCCGGTGAAATCTGCACCGCGGTAGCCCGCCTCCCAGATCAGCCCCTGCAGGGCCTTGAGCGGGGTGACCTTGCGGTCCTCATCGATCCATTGGATCAACTGCTCGGCCACCTGCTCGTTGCTCATCTCGCGCCCGACCAGGTGGCAGACGTCGTCGAGCAGCCTGGCCACGGCAGGTTCATGGCCATGCTCACGGACGAAGTCCTTCATGCGTTCCCGTGCATACGGGAACAGCACATCCTTGACGAAGGACAGGGACGAGGTAGTGCCCTCGATGTCCGTGATGATGGCCTTGATCATGCGAAATTCTCGACGAACTGTTCGAATTTTGGAAAACGCTCAGCCATGCCGCTGCCGCTGAATTCGGCAACCCAGCCGTCCGGCACCACGAACAGGCGGATGCACTTGAAATCCGGTTGTGCGCCCATGTCGTACCAATGCAGGGTACCGGCCGGTACGCTCACCAGGTCGCCCTGCTTGCACAGCAGGCCGTAGACGGTGTCGCCCACGTTCAGATAGAACAGTCCACTGCCGTCCACGAAGAAGCGCACCTCGAAATCCTTGTGGATGTGTTCTTCAAGGAACTTGGCGCGCAGCTCGTCCTTCTTGGGGTGATCCGGGCGCAGGGAAACGACGTCCACGGACTGGAAGCCGTATTCCTCATTGAGCTTGCCCACCTGCTTCGCATACGCGGCGAGCACCTCCTCCTGGTCCGCCTCCGCCGATAGCGGCTGGTTCGTCTCCCAACGCTCGAAGCGCACGCCGAGGGATTTCAGTCGCGTGCTGATCTCGGCGTGGTCCCGGATTACTTCGCGCGGCGCAACCCTGTCACTTTTTTCATAAATCGCCAAAGTACTCATGCTTCACCCCCGGCTATGCAACTCACAATCGAACAGGAATTCGAAGGCTTCCAGGTGCCGCAGCGTCTCATCCACGTCCGCGCCCCAGGTATAGAGACCGTGGCCCGCAATGAGATAGCCCCAGGTATGCGGATGACTGTCCAGCCAGGTCTCCACCTGGGTGGACAACCGCGGGATGTCCTGGTCATTGGGGAACACGGGCACCACTACCGAGGTCGCGTGGGTGTCGATACCGCGAAACGCCTTGAGCAGCTCATAGTTCTCAAGCACCACCACGCCCTTGACCTTGCGTGACAGCAAGGTCGCATTACGCGAATGAGTATGCAGCACGGCACCCACTTCCGGATAACGCGCGTACAAGGCCGTGTGCAACAGGGTCTCTGCGGATGGGCGCTTGCTGGTGCCGAGCGGACGGCCGGCCCCGTCGATGCGCATGATGTCGTCCGCGGTCAGATGGCCCTTGTGACGCCCGGATACGGTGATGGCGACGTCACCGCCTGGCAGACGCGCGGAGAAATTACCGCTCGTGGCAGGGACCCAACCCCGCGCGAATAGCTGGACGCCGGCCCGGACCAACGCTTCGGCCGCCGCCTGGAATCCGTCTTTTGATGCACGTTCGGCACTGGCCGACATCCTGAAAACCCTCACGCAAAGAACGGCCGATTCTAGCGCGGACACACAACCACCGCATAGGCACGGAGTGACGCGGCGGTCTCGCCGCGCAAGGAAGCACGCACTCGCGCCCTGTAGCGCGCCGGGCGTATACTCGCGCAGCCTTGGTCACCACGCCTATGCCCTTCCCCATTTTCGTCCTCGCGGTCGTCTTCCTGCTCATCGCCGTGAGGCGCTTCGGGCAGACGCACATTCCCATCTGGGTGGCCATGGGCAGCGGCGCCGCCGCCGTGCTGCTCAGCGGCCACATGACCCCGGCGGCTGCGGCCGCCGCCGTCGACTGGGACGTGATGGGCTTTCTCCTGGGCGTCTTCATCATCGGCGACGCCCTGGAGCGCAGTGGTCTGCTGTTCGCCACCACCTATCGCCTGCTCGCCGACGTGCGCTCCGCCGACGCGCTTGTACTGCGCCTCCTGCTGGGCGCCGGCCTCGGTTCGGCACTGCTGATGAACGACACCCTTGCCATCATCGGCACTCCCCTGGCCCTGCTGCTCGCCCGCGAACACGGCCTGCCGCCGCGCCTGCTGCTGTTGACCCTGGCCTTTGCCATCACCATCGGCAGTGTCACGAGCCCCATCGGTAATCCCCAGAACCTGCTCATTGCCCTGCATGGCGGCATGGCGGCGCCATTTGTGAGTTTTCTCCGGCACCTGCTGCTGCCGACGCTGCTGAACCTGATGCTCACCTTTGTGGTGCTGCGCGTGTTGTTGCACAAGGATTTTCATGCGACACCGCTACGGCATTCCCGTGTGGTGGTCTCCGACCCTGCCTTGGCGCGCCTGGCACGCTGGTCGCTAGGCCTGTTCATGGCACTGGTTGGCCTACGTATTGCGCTGGTGCTGGCGGACGCACCAGTGGCGCTCCGTTTGAGCCACATCGCCTTGCTGGCGGCCTCTCCCATCGTCTTGCACGGCCCCCGCCGCGCCTTGATGCGCCATCTCGACTGGCGCACCCTGGTGTTCTTCGCGGCAATGTTCGTGCTCATGCGCAGCGTCTGGGAGACCGGTTTCTTCCAAGGCTTCGTCGCCCCGGATACGAATCTGGCCGCCATGCCCACGGTATTGGCCGTGAGCGTACTGCTCTCCCAACTCATCTCCAATGTACCGCTGGTGGCGCTCTATCTGCCCGTGCTCGAACTGGCCGGTGGCGGTGAGCCTGCCATGCTGGCACTCGCCGCCGGCAGCACCATCGCGGGCAACCTGCTAATCCTGGGCGCCGCGAGCAACGTGATCATTCTGCAAAACGCCGAACGCCGTGCCGGTGTCACGGTGGGATTTTTCGAATTCGCGCGGGTGGGGGTGGTGGTCACCGTCATGAACCTGGCGGTGTACTGGCTGTTTCTGCCGGTCTGAATCGGCGATTGCCATTGGCATGCGAACGTCGCCCGCGTGGTGCGGGAGGCGGTGTTGGGATCCCGGAGTGCGCTGCGCTCTATCCGGGCTACACAAAAAAGAAAGGGACCCGAGGGTCCCTTTCTTTGTGCCGTCGGTTCAGGCTTATTCGCCTTCTTCGATGGCCTTGATGGATAGGCGGATGCGGCCCTGCTTGTCGATCTCCAGGACCTTCACACGCACGGTCTGGCCTTCGGACAGCTTGTCGGCCACGTTCTCCACGCGCTCGTGAGAGATCTGGGAGATGTGCACCAGGCCGTCGCGGCCCGGCAGCACGGTGACGAAGGCGCCGAAGTCCATGAGTTTGGCCACGCGGCCCTCATAGACCTTGCCCACTTCCACCTCGGCGGTCAGCTGCTCGATACGGCGGCGGGCCTCTTCACCGGCGGCCTTGTCGACCGAGGCGATCTTCACGGTGCCGTCGTCATCCAGATCGATGCTGGTACCGGTCTCCTCGGTGATGGCGCGGATGGTGACACCGCCCTTGCCGATCACGTCGCGGATCTTGTCCGGGTTGATCTTGAAGGTGATGTAGCGTGGTGCGAATTCCGACAGGTCGGTACGCGGCGCGTTGATCGCCTTCTTCATCTCGCCGAGGATGTGCAGGCGACCGTCATGGGCCTGGCTCAGCGCGATCTGCATGATCTCGCGGGTGATACCTTCGATCTTGATGTCCATCTGCAGGGCGGTCACGCCGTTCTCGGTGCCGGCGACCTTGAAGTCCATGTCGCCGAGGTGATCCTCGTCGCCCATGATGTCCGTGAGCACCGCGAACTTGTCCTGTTCCTTGATGAGGCCCATGGCCACGCCCGCCACGGGCGCCTTGGTGGGCACGCCGGCGTCCATGAGCGCCAGGCTGGAACCGCATACGCTGGCCATGGAGCTGGAACCGTTGGATTCGGTGATCTCGGACACCACGCGGATGGTGTACGGGAAGTCGGCCATGTTGGGCATGATGGCCTGCACGCCGCGCTTGGCAAGGCGGCCGTGGCCGATCTCGCGGCGCTTGGGGCTGCCGACCATGCCGGTTTCTCCGACGCAATACGGCGGGAAGTTGTAGTGCAGCAGGAAGGCCTCCTTGCGCTCGCCTTCCAGGGCATCGATGATCTGCGCGTCGCGCGCCGTGCCAAGGGTGGCGACTACCAGCGCCTGGGTCTCGCCGCGGGTGAAGATGGCGGAACCGTGGGTACGGGGCAGCACGCCGACCTTGATGTCGATGGGACGCACGGTCTTGGTGTCGCGGCCGTCAATGCGGGGCTTGCCGGTCAGGATGGTGCTGCGCACGACCTTGTATTCGAGATCGCTGACCGCGGTGGACACCTTCGCCGCATCCCAGGAACGCTCGGCGTCCGGATTGGCCAGCTTGGCCACGGCGTCGGCACGGATTTCGCCGAGGCGCGCATAGCGGGCCTGCTTCTCGTGAATGGTGTAGGCCTGCTCGATGGGCGCGGCACACAGCTCGGCCACGGCGTTGAGCAGGGCCTCGTCGGCCGCGGGCGCCTGCCAGTCCCAGCGGGGCTTGCCGGCGACGGCGACCAGTTCGTTGATGGCCTTGATGACGGCCTGCATCTGCTCGTGGCCGAACATGACGGCGCCGAGCATGACGTCTTCCGGTAGCTCCTGGGCCTCGGATTCGACCATGAGCACCGCGCTTTCGGTACCCGCAACCACCAGGTCGAGCTGGGATTCCTTAACGGCGGCAAGGCCCGGGTTCAGCAGATACTGACCCTCCTTGTAGCCCACGCGCGCAGCGCCGATGGGCCCGTTGAAGGGCACACCCGACAGAGCCAGGGCTGCCGAGGCGCCGATCATGGACGGGATATCCGGGTCGATGTCGGGGTCCAGGGAGACCACCGTGGCGACGATCTGGACTTCGTTGTAGAACCCCTCGGGGAACAGCGGGCGCAGCGGGCGGTCGATGAGGCGCGAGGTGAGCGTTTCCTTCTCGGAAGGCCGGCCCTCACGGCGGAAGAACCCGCCGGGGATGCGGCCTGCCGCATAGGTGCGCTCCTGGTAGTTCACGGTGAGCGGGAAGAAATCCCGCCCTGGGGCCGCTTCCTTCATCGCTACGGCAGTGACCAGCACGACCGTATCGCCCATGCTGCACATCACGGCGCCGGTGGCCTGACGAGCGATAGCACCTGTTTCTAATCTGACGGTGCGGTCACCGTACTGAAACTCTTTTACGGTCGGTGTCACTGTTACTTCCTTTTGGGGTTCGTACAGGGATTACTTGCGCAGGCCGAGGCGCTCGATCAGGGCGCGATAGCGTTCCACATCCTTCTTCTTGAGGTAGTCGAGCAGCTTGCGGCGCTGGCTCACCATGTGCAGCAGGCCACGACGGGAGTGGTGGTCCTTCGCATGGGCCTTGAAATGACCGGAGAGGTCGTCGATGCGCGCGGACAGCAGCGCCACCTGCACCTCGGTGGAACCGGTGTTGGCTTCGTTTTTGCCGAACTCCTTGATGATGTTCAGCTTCTGTTCAGCGGTGAGAGGCATTTTCTGAAACACTCCTGGCTAATACTGCATTACGCGTAAAGTTGGGTATTTTAAGCCCGCCGGTCCCCAGGGAACAAGCACGGCCTTGGTGTAACAAGGGATCTTCGCTCTAATGCTGGACCATCAGCCGCTTGGGGGCGACCCGGCCGTCATCGAGGATGCTACCCACGCCGATGAAGCCCTGCCCTTCGCGGAACAGGCGCACCCAGCCGTGGGTCGGGGCCTGCGGCACCAGGACCGCCTGGCCCTGGCCCAGGTAATAGGCCGCATTGTCCGTCAGCTGGACCGCCGGCCAGTCCGCCAGTGCCTCTTCCATGGGCAGCAGCAGCGCGTCCAGGGCGGCGAGGCCGTCGGCCTTGGTCTCCCGCAGTTGGTCCAGGGTGACCGCCCCTTCGAGGCGAAACGGCCCGGCGGCATTACGGCGCAGCGCCGACAGGTGGGCGCCGCAGCCCAGGGCCGCGCCAATCTCCTCGGCGAGGGTACGGATATAGGTGCCCTTGCTGCAGTGGACGTGGATCTCCAGTTCGTCACCTTCCAGGCGCAGCATGCGCAGCTCGTAGATGTGTACCGTGCGCGGCTTGCGCTCCACCTCAATGCCCTGGTGGGCGAGTTTGTAGAGCGGTTGTCCCTGATGCTTCACAGCCGAGTGCATGGGCGGGATCTGGACGATCTCTCCGGTGAAACTCTCCAGCACCTCACGCACCCGCGCCTCGTCCAGAGGGCCAACCGGGCGGGTCTCGATGACCTCGCCTTCTGCATCCGCGGTGGTGGTGCGCACGCCGAGCTTGCAGGTCCCCGTGTAGACCTTGTCCGCATCGAGTAGAAAGGCCGATAGCTTGGTGGCCTCGCCGAGGCAGATGGGCAGCAGCCCGCTGGCGAGCGGATCCAGGTTGCCCGTGTGTCCTGCCTTGCGTGCCTCGAACAGGCGCTTCACGTCCTGCAACGCGGCGTTCGAACCCAACCCGACCGGCTTGTCGAGCAGCAAAATACCATTGACATTACGGCCGCGGCCGCGTTGATGACGAGCCATTCAATCCTCGGAGTCTTCTTTTCGATCTTTCGCCACGGCCTGGTCGATAAGCGCCGACAGGTGCGCCCCGCGTTCGCTGGTGGTGTCATGTACGAAGCGCAGTTCGGGTAGCGCCCGCACGATCATGCGCCTCCCCAGTTCGTGACGCAGAAATCCCGCGGCCTTCTTCAGCACCGCCAGCGCCGCCTGCGCCTGCTCAGCATCCCCGAGCACACTCACGAACACCTTGGCGACGGACAGGTCACGGCTGAGCTCCACCGCCGCGACGGTCACCATGCCGACCCGTGGGTCTCGCATTTCCTGTTGGATAAGCAGCGCCAGTTCGCGCTGCATCTGATCTGCTATACGGTCTGTACGACTGAATTCACGTGCCATGGTCCACCCCGCTCATGCCTCAACAACGGAAACGGCGTCGCCCCGCCAGGCGGAGCGACGCCGTCAGGCCCCGCGTCAGAGGGTGCGCTGTACCTGGACGCGTTCGAAGACCTCGATCTGGTCACCGACACGGACGTCGTTGTAGTTACGCACGGCGATACCGCATTCCGTGCCCATCTTCACTTCGTTCACGTCGTCCTTGAATCGGCGCAGCGATTCCAGTTCGCCTTCGTAGATGACCACGTTGTCGCGCAGCACGCGAATGGGCGCGTGCCGCTTGACGGTACCATCGATCACCATGCAGCCGGCGACCGCACCGAACTTGGGCGAGCGGAACACGTCGCGCACCTGAGCCAAGCCGATAATGGTCTCCTTGAACTCGGGCGCCAGCATGCCCGTCATGGCCTTCTTCACCTCATCCAGCAGCTCATAGATGATGCTGTAGTAGTGAAGATCGACGCCCTGGTCCTCGATGAGGCGCTTGGCGCCGCCATCGGCACGCACGTTGAAGCCGAGAATGATGGCATTGGACGCCACCGCCAGGTTCACATCCGATTCGTTGATGCCGCCGACGCCGGCCGAAACGATCTTCACCCGCACCTCGTCGGTGGACAGACGCGTCAGGGAATCGGAAATGGCTTCTGCCGAGCCCTGCACGTCCGCCTTGAGCAGGATATTGAGGGTTTGTACCTGGCCCTCTTCCATCTGCGAGAACACACTGTCGAGCTTGGCCTGCTGCTGACGCGCCAGCTTGACGTCGCGGAACTTGCCCTGGCGGAACAGCGCGACTTCACGCGCCTTGCGCTCATCGGGCACGACGATGACCTGTTCACCTGCATTTGGCGTCCCGGAAAGTCCGAGTACCTCCACGGGGATGGACGGGCCGGCTTCCTCGATAGGCAAACCGTTCTCGTCGAACATCGCACGCACACGGCCGTATTCGGTACCGGCAAGCAACACGTCGCCCTTGCGCAACGTACCGTTCTGCACCAGCAGCGAGGCGAGCGCACCACGCCCCTTATCGAGCCGCGACTCGATGACCGTGCCGCTGGCCGCGCCATTTGGTACGGCCTTGAGCTCAAGCACTTCCGCCTGCAGCAGCACCGCTTCGAGCAGTTCATCGATACCCGTGCCGACCTTGGCCGACACATTCATGAACATGGTGTCGCCGCCCCAGTCTTCCGGAATGACTTGCAGGTTCGAAAGCTCCTGGCGCACGCGATCGGCATTGGCTTCCGGCTTGTCGATCTTGTTCACCGCCACAATGAGCGGCACTCCGGCGGCGCGCGCATGCTCCACCGCCTCCTTGGTCTGCGGCATGACGCCGTCATCGGCGGCCACCACCAGAATGACGATATCGGTCACCTTGGCGCCACGGGCGCGCATGGCCGTGAAGGCCGCGTGACCCGGGGTATCGAGGAAGGTGATGACGCCGCGCGGGGTCTCCACGTGGTAGGCGCCGATGTGCTGCGTGATGCCGCCGGCTTCCCCGGCGGCCACTTTCGCGCGGCGGATGTAATCGAGCAGCGAGGTCTTGCCATGGTCGACGTGACCCATGATCGTGACCACGGGCGGGCGCGCCTCGGCCTCGCCTTCGGAATCGATCTCCTGGACCAGGTCCTCTTCCAGGGCGTTCTCCCTTAGCAGCTTGTACTTGTGTCCCATCTCCTCGACAACGATAGCCGCGGTCTCCTGATCGAGCACCTGATTGATGGTCACCATGGTACCCATCTTCATCATCTGCTTGATCACTGCGGCGGCCTTCACGGACATGCGGTTGGCCAGCTCGCCGATGGTGATGGTCTCAGGGATGATCACTTCACGCACCACGGGACCGGTCGGCTTGGCAAACCCGTGAGTGCCGGCGGCAGCCCCATGCGCAGGGGCCTTGGTGGTCCTGGATTTCTTCTTGCGTCGGGCCGCGACGTCCGCCCGATCGGCCGAAACGTGCAGCTCGCGACGGCCGAAAGCCGCACCCTCCTCGGCTTGTTCGCGCGCCCCTTTACCACGCTTGGGTTTCTTGTCCGCACGCGTGTCGGCGGCGGGGGCGGCCACGGCGGGCTTGCGCTCCACGACCGGCGCTGCCGCCTTGCGACGTTCCTCGTCGGCCTTACGGCGTGCCTCTTCCTCGGCCCGGCGCGCTTCTTCCTCGGCTCTGCGGCGCGCATCCTCATGGCGTCGAGCGTCCTCTTCAGCCTGCCGGCGTGCCTCCTCGGCGGCGCGCCCCGCCGCTTCTTCGGCACGGCGCTGTGCCTCGCCCTCGAGTTGTTTCTCGAGGCGTTCGGCGATTTCCTCGTCCTCGCGACGCGCTTCTGTTTCCTCGACGGTCTCGCGCTTTACATACGTGCGCTTCTTGCGCACCTCGACCGTCACGGTCTTGGCTGCGCCACGGGCACCGCCACCTGCCGCCTGCCTGAGTTCGCTCGTGGTACGACGCTTAAGCGTAATGCGCTTGGGCTCGACCGACGTCTCACCGTCGCCCTTTTCGCTGCCATGGCGATGACGCAGGAAATTCAGCAGCCTTTCCTTGTCCTCGTCGCTGATGATGTCGTCGCCCAGTTTGGCCGACACGCCCGCACCTGCGAGCTGGGACAGCAGACGGTCCAATGGAACTCCGATGACTTCCGCAAATTGTTTGACGGTTACTTCAGACATGCACAACTCCTCGCTCAGCCCGCCTTAGGCTTCGAACCACGGCTTGCGGGCCGTCATGATGAGTTCGGCGGCGCGCGCTTCGTCCACGCCCTCGATCTCGGTCAGCTCATCCACAGACAACTCGGCCAAATCCTCCATGGTGACGACGCCGCGGCGCGCCAGCGCAAACGCCAGCTCACGGTCCATACCGTCCATGTGGAGGAGGTCCTCGGCCGGTTCAGCGGTCTCTTCGCTGCTGATCTCGCGCGTCACCAGCACGTCCTTGGCCCGGGCGCGCAGTTCGTCGACGGTATCCTGGTCGAACTCTTCGATTTCGAGCATTTCGCTCACGGGCACGTAAGCGACCTCTTCGATGCTGGAGAAACCCTCCTGAACCAGAATGCCGGCGATCTCCTCGTCCACGTCCAGTTGCTCCATGAACATCTGGACCAACCGCCTGGCTTCCGCATCGGTCTTCTCGGCGGCCTGGTTTTCGGTCATCACGTTGAGCTCCCAACCGGTCAACTCGCTGGCGAGCCGCACGTTCTGGCCATTCCGGCCAATGGCCTGGGAGAGCTGTTCCTCAGCAACGGCCACGTCCATGCTGTGCGCATCTTCATCTACGACAATGGACACCACTTCGGCGGGTGACATGGCGTTGATGACGAATTGTGCCGGATTTTCGTTCCACAGGATGATGTCGACACGCTCGCCATTCAGCTCGTTAGTGACCGACTGCACGCGTGAGCCGCGCATCCCCACGCAGGCGCCCACCGGATCGATACGCGGATCGTTCGACTTCACCGCAATCTTCGCACGCAGGCCCGGGTCACGCGCCGCCGCCTTGATCTCGATGAGCCCTTCGCCCACCTCTGGAACCTCAAGCTTGAACAGCTCGACAAGAAATTCGGGGCGGGTGCGGCTTACGAACAACTGCGGACCGCGCGGTTCGTGACGCACATCGAACAGATACCCGCGCACTCGATCACCGGGCCGTACAGCCTCACGCGCGATCATCTCTTCGCGGGCAATGAAGGCCTCGGCGTTGCTGCCCAGATCCAGATAGACGTTGCCGCGTTCGACACGTTTGATGACGCCGGTAACCAACTGACCCTTACGGTCAAGGAAAGCGTCGACCACCTGGGCGCGCTCGGCTTCACGTACCTTCTGCACGATGACCTGCTTGGCGGTCTGCGCGGCAATGCGTCCGAACACCACCGATTCGACCGGCTCTTCCACATAACTATCCGCCTCGACGGACGGATTATCGATCCGCACAGCGGACAGGGTGATCTCCCGCTCGGGAGCCTCCAGCGGCATACCGTCGGCGTCATCGACCACGCGCCAGCGGCGGAACGTCTCGTAATCGCCCGTGACACGATCGATCTGGACGCGGATATCCACGTCACCCTCGTAACGCTTTTTCGTCGCGGTCGCGAGCGCAGCCTCGATGGCCTCGAAGATGATCTCCTTGGCTACGCCCTTCTCGTTGGACACCGCATCTGCTACCAGAAGGATCTCTTTATTCATAACAGCCTCTACTCAAGCAAACCTGCGACCACGTGCGCTTACTTCCCAAGCGCGTCCCAATCCGGCACAACCTGCGCGCGCTCGATATCCGCAAACGAAAAACTGCACTCGTTGCCGTCGATGTCCAGCACGACCTGATCGTCACGGACACTCACTATCCGCCCCTTGAACTTGCGCCGACCGTTGACCGGCACCTTGAGACGCACCTGCACTTCGCTTCCCAAAAAACGTTCGTAATGTGCGGGCTTGAACAACGGCCGTTCCAGACCCGGTGAAGAAATCTCGAGTGTATATTGCCCCTGCACAGGGTCTTCCACATCCAGCACCCCGCTAATCTGATGGCTGGCACGCTCGCAGTCTTCCAGCGTCACCCCTTCGGGCGTGTCGATGTAAACCCGCAGCAGCGAATGGCGCCCCTGAGCCCGGTACTCGATACCGACCAACTCGTAGCCGAGTGCCGTGACCGCCGGCTCAATCAATGCCTCGAGTCTGTCCGCCTGCGCCATTGCATTTCCCAAAAACAAAAAATGGGCCATAGGGCCCACTCGATATCGAAAAAAAACCGAGGTCGCGGGCGACTTCACGCGCGCCGCGAAACTGCCGGGCCCCGGGCAACAAAAAGCCCCGATAACGGGGCCTCGTCGCTACATAAGTGGTAGCGGGGGTAGGATTTGAACCTACGACCTTCGGGTTATGAGCCCGACGAGCTACCGGACTGCTCCACCCCGCAACTGATTCGAGGATAATACCTTAACTGCAGCGCACGTTCAAGACATTCGGCGTACGAAATGATGGCGAAGGTCATGCCGGTAGATAAACCCCGGTAACGCAAACACCAGAAAAAGACACAGGGTGGCTGCATAGAACTCCCAGCCCTGTTCATAACGACCGCCCGTGAGCTTCTGCTCCAGCCCGACCGCAACCCCTCCGGTGATCACGTACAGGACCAGCCATTCCAGCCACCGCTGCCACGCCCGCTTTTCCCCCTGCCCGGGGCGGAGGATGAAAAACACCCGTTCGCTCAACCAAGGCAGGTTGGCGGCAAGGAAGGCGATGGCGACGAGTAGCCAGACGGCGGTAGCAGTGGTCACAGAGAATACCCGTTACGCTGAACCTGCATCCGCTTCGACGCAGGTTATGGATGAAAGTTCGTTCAGCCCGCCGTGGCGGCGATGCAGAGGGCCATCAGGGGTCCCGGGAGAATGCCCAGCCCGAGCATTGCCAGGGCGTTGGCGCTGATGGTCATGCGCATGCCCCAGCCCGCTTCGAGGGGCGCGCTATCGGCCGGCTTGTCGAAGTACATGAGCTTCACCACGCGCAGGTAGTAGAACGCACCGATGACCGAGAACACCACCGCCGCCACCGCGAGCCAGACCAGATCCGCCTGCACGGCGGCCTGGATGACGAACAGCTTGGACCAGAAGCCCAGGAACGGCGGCACACCGGCCATGGAGAACATGACCATGAGCATGAGGAAGGCATGCCACGGGCTGCGTTCGTTGAGACCCTTGTAGTCGTCCAGCTTGTCCGCCTCGAAGCCGGCACGACTCATGAAGATGACCATACCGAAGCTCGCCAGACTCATGAGGGCGTAGGACACGGCATAGAACAGGCCCGATGCATACCCTGCCTCCGTGCCGGCAAGCACGCCGAGCAGCATGAAGGCGACATGGGAGATGGCCGAATAGGCCAGCATGCGCTTGATGTTGGTCTGGGCGATGGCGATGACGTTGCCCACCGCCAGTGACAGCAACGTGATGATGATGAGGATGTCCTGCCACTGGCCGTGCAGACCGCCCAGGCCGTCGACCAGCAGGCGCATGAGCATGGCGAAGGCCGCCAGCTTGGGCGCGGTGCTCATATAAACCGTCACAGTGCTGGGCGCGCCATGGTAGACGTCGGGCACCCACATGTGGAACGGCACCGCTCCGAGCTTGAAGGCGACACCGATGATGATGAACACCAGGGCGAAGGCGAGCACCACGGGCTGGCCGCTGCCGCCCGCGATGGCGGTGTGAATTTCCGCCAGGTCGAGGGTTCCCGTGAGGCCGTAGAGCATGGACATGCCATACAGCAGCATGGCGGAGGCCATGGCGCCCAGGACGAAATACTTCATGGCCGCCTCGGAGGCCAGCACGGAATCACGCTGCATGGCCACCATGGCGTACAAGGACAGGGACATCAACTCCAGACCCAGATAGACGGTGAGCAGGTTGTGGGCCGAGATGAGGATCATCATGCCCAGCAGGCCCAGCAGGCCCAGCACGAAATACTCACCACGCAGCATTTCCCGCTCGCGCAGATAACGCGGGGCATACACGAAGGCCACAGCCACGGCGACGTAAGCCGCGAGTTTCAGCAACACGGCCATGCCATCGAGCACGAAGAAGCCTGAAAACACCACCTGTTCCGCCTCGCCGTATAAGCCGGCCGTTAACAGGAAGGCGCCGGCCAGGGTACCGAGGGATAGCAGATAGGTGACGTTGCGCCGCGCCTCGGCAAGGAACGGGTCGAGCAGCAGGATGACGCAGGCCATCCCGAGAACGAAGACTTCCGGCAACACCGGCAAAAGCTGCGACATTTGGAAATTCATCGGCTGTTCCCGTCAGATCTTGGATACGGCGATGTGCTCAACCAGATTCTGCACACTGGCGTGCATCACCTCGAGCAAGGGATTGGGCCACAGACCCAACAGCAGCACCCCCACGGCAAGCACGGCGAGGAACAGGAATTCCCGCCCGTTCACGTCCTTCAGTGCCGCAACCGCCTCGCTGCCGACGGGGCCGAATACCACGCGCTTGATCATCCACAGGGTGTAGGCCGCGCCGATGATGAGCGTGGTGGCCGCCAGGAAGGCATACCAGAAGTCGGCCTTGAAGGCGCTCAGGATGACCATGAACTCGCCCACGAAGCCCGAGGTACCCGGCAGGCCGGCATTGGCCATGGCGAACAGCACCATGAAGCCGGCGAATACCGGCATCACGTTGGCGACCCCGCCGTAGTCGGCGATGGCGCGGCTGTGCAGACGGTCGTAGAGCACACCCACCGACAGGAACATGGCGCCGGAGACGAGGCCGTGCGAAACCATCTGCACCATGCCACCTTCGATGCCCATGGCGGCCCCGCTGAAGCTGCCGGTATTTTCGGCAATGGCCCAGGCGAGGAACAGACCGAGGGTGACGAAGCCCATGTGTGCGATGGACGAATAGGCGATGAGCTTCTTCATGTCCTGCTGGATGAGGGCCACGAAGCCGATGTACACCACGGCGATCAGCGACAGGCCGATCATCAGCCAGTCGAGGGAGTGGCTCGCGTCCGGCGCGATGGGCAGCGAGAAGCGCAGGAAGCCGTAGGCGCCGACCTTCAGCATGATGGCTGCCAGGATCACGGAGCCTCCTGTGGGCGCCTCCACGTGGGCATCGGGCAACCAGGTGTGCACCGGGAACATGGGCACCTTCACCGCGAAGGCGACGAGGAAGGCCAGGAAGATGAGGATCTGCGCGGTCATGCCGATGTTCACGGCATGGAAATCGAGAATGGCAAAACTGCCCGCCTGCGTGTACAGGTACACCAGTGCCACCAGCATGAAGACCGAACCGAAAAAGGTGTAGAGGAAGAACTTGATGGTCGCGTATACGCGGTTGGGTCCGCCCCACATGCCGATGATGATGAACATCGGGATGAGCATGGCCTCCCAGAACACGTAGAACAGCGCCGCATCCAGGGCAGCGAATACGCCATTGATGAGGCCTTCCATCACCAGGAAAGCTGCCATGTACTGGGAAGGACGCTGCTTGATGACCTCCCAGCCGGCAATCACCACCAGCACCGTGGTGAAGGTGGTGAGCACGATGAGCGGCATGGCGATACCGTCCACGCCCAGGTGATAGTTGATGCCGAAGCTTTCGATCCAGGGCCGGAATTCCACGAACTGCATGTCGGCCGTATCGATGGCGAAGCCCGTGAAGAGCGGAATGGACAGGGCCAGGGTCGCCAGGGCGACCAGCAAGGCGGTCGTTCTGGCGGCATTGGCGCGCTGATCGCCCATGGCGAGCACCAGCGCCGCACCCACGATGGGCACCCAAATCACCAGGCTGAGAAGAGGCAGTTCGGAAAACATGCAGCCAGATCCTTATCGTTGTCGTGTTCAGCCGAGCACGAACAAACCGAAGAGAAGCAACAAGCCCACGATCATCGCGAAGGCGTAGTGATACAGGTAGCCGGACTGCACCCAGCGGGTGACTGCCGCTGTCCAGCCCACCACCCGCGCCGTACCGTTCACGACCAGGCCGTCGATGAGCGTCACGTCGCCCGCGCGCCACAACACCCGGCCAAGGCCGCGGCTGCCGCCGGCGAAGAACCAGTCGTTGAACTGATCGAAGCCGTACTTGTTTTCCAGCACGCGGTGGATGGTGCTGAACCGCGCCGCGATACGCGCCGGAAGTTCAGGACGGCGGATGTACAAATACCAGGCGACGAACACGCCCGCGGCCGCCAGCCATACCGGCGGCGCCATGAGGCCGTGCAGGGCCATGGCGAACCAGCCGTGATAACCCTGCGCGAGTTGATCAAGGACGTCATGCTCGGGCAGCACCCGGATAGCGCCAGCGAAGAAATCCCCGAAGGCCATGTCGCCCGCGTACATGGCACCGGCCAGCACCGAGGGGATGGCGAGCATCACGAGCGGGACCGTGATCACCCAGGGCGACTCGTGCAGGTGGTCTCGCGTGTGATGGTCCATGCGCTCCTTGCCATGGAACACCAGGAAGTACATGCGGAAGCTGTACAGGGCGGTGATGAACACGCCAAGCAGCACGGCAATATAGGCGAAGCCTGCGCCGGGGATCTCGGAATGGCGAACCGCCTCGATGATCACGTCCTTCGAATAGAAGCCCGCGAAACCGGGAAAACCGATGAGCGCCAGGGTGCCGACAAGACCGGTGATCCAGGTGATGGGCATGTACTTGCGCAGGCCACCCATCTTGCGCATGTCCTGCTCGTGGTGCATGGCCACGATCACCGAACCCGCCCCCAGGAACAGCAGCGCCTTGAAGAAGGCATGGGTCATCAGATGGAACACGCCCGCGGCGTAGGCGGAGGCGCCCAAGGCGACGGTCATGTAGCCCAGCTGTGACAGCGTGGAATAGGCGACCACGCGCTTGATGTCGTGCTGCACGAGACCGAGCAGGCCCATGAAGAAGGCCGTGATGGCGCCGATAACCAGCACCACGCTGAGCGCCGTCGTCGACAGCTCATACAGCGGCGACATGCGCGCCACCATGAAGATACCGGCCGTGACCATGGTGGCGGCGTGGATCAACGCCGAGATGGGCGTCGGGCCCTCCATGGAATCGGGCAGCCACACGTGCAGCGGCCACTGTGCCGACTTGCCCATGGCGCCGACGAACAGCAGCAGGCAAATCACCGTCATGGCATTCCATTCGGTGCCCGGGATGACCTGCATGGTCAGGTCCTTGTGCAGCTCGGCAGTGGCGAAGACGGCGTTGTAATCAAGGGTATTGAAGTAGAACAGCACACCGGCGATGCCGAGTACGAAACCGAAGTCGCCCACGCGGTTGACCAGGAAGGCCTTCAGGTTGGCATAAATGGCGCTCTCGCGGGTGTACCAGAAACCGATGAGCAGGTACGACACCAGGCCCACCGCTTCCCAACCGAAGAACAACTGCATGAAGTTGTTCGCCATCACCAGCATGAGCATGGAGAAGGTGAACAGCGAGATGTAGCTGAAGAAACGCTGGTAACCTGGATCGTCGTGCATGTAGCCGATGGTGTAGACATGCACCATGAGCGACACGAAGGTGACCACGACCATCATCATCGCGGTCAGATTGTCGACCAGAAAGCCCACCTCGAAGCGCACGCCGTCGCTGACGGCCCAGGTGTACACGCTCTGGTTGATGACTTCCGCGCCGCTCACGGCGATCTGGTAGAACACAACCAGGGATCCGAGGAATGCGACCGCGACGCCGAGGATGGCGGCCCGGTGCGACCATGTGCGTCCCACGACCTTGCCGAACAGTCCCGCAATGATCGCGCCGACCAGCGGTGCGAGCACAATGGCGATATTGAGCTTCTCCAGCATCCGCTATCCCCTCAGAGTTCCCACGTCATCCACGTTGATGCTGCGCCGACTGCGGAACAGCACCACCAGGATGGCCAAGCCGATGGCCGCCTCGGCGGCTGCCACGGTCAGGATGAAAAATACAAACACCTGCCCTGCCGCATCGCCCAGATAGTGGGAGAAAGCGATGAAATTCATATTGACCGCCAGCAGCATCAATTCCACGCACATGAGCAGGATGATGATGCTCTTACGGTTGATGAAGACGCCTGCCATGCTCAGGCAGAACAGGATGGCGCCGACGATGAGGTAATCGGAAAGCTCGACCATGATATGCCCTTAGCGGCGCTCCTCCGGATTCATCTGTACCAGCCGCACGCGATCTTCACGCCGCACCGCCACCTGCTGTGATACACGCTGGTGCTTGGTCTCCGGGCGACGGCGCAGGGTCAGGACAATGGCGGCCACGATTGCGACCAGCAGAATGACGGCCGCAACCTCGAAGGGGAAGACGTAGGTCGTATAGAGCAACTCGCCGAGGGCACGGGTGTTGCTGTAATCCGCCGCATGGCGCACCGGCTCACCTGTCGTTTCCAGCCCGAACTGACCGCCGCCGAGCACGAAGGCCATGACGCCGACCACCATCACGGCCACCAGTGCGCCGATGGGCAGATAGCGGGCAAAACCTTCGCGCAGCGCAGCCAGGTCGATGTCGAGCATCATCACCACGAAGATGAACAGCACCATCACCGCGCCCACGTACACGAGCACCAGGGCGATGGCGAGGAACTCGGCCTCGAGCAGCATCCACAGGCCTGCGCTGGCGATGAACGCCAGCACCAGCGACAAGGCGGCGTGGACCGGATTGCGCACCGTGATGACCATCCCCGCGGCCAGGATGAGCACGGCTGAGAAGGCGTAGAAGAGCAATTGTTCGAAACTCATTCGGATCTGGTCCTCAGCGGTACTTGGCTTGCTGCGCCCGATCGGCGGCGATCTGTTGTTCGAACCTGTCGCCGACCGCCAGCAGTTTGTCCTTGGTCATGTACAGGTCCTCGCGGGACTCGCCGTGATACTCGTAAAACCGCGTCTCGACAATGGAATCGACCGGGCAGGACTCCTCGCAGAACCCGCAGTAGATGCACTTGGTCAGGTCGATGTCGTAGCGCGTGGTGCGGCGCGTACCGTCTTCGCGCCGGTGCGATTCGATGCGGATGGCCATGGCCGGGCACACCACTTCGCAAAGCTTGCAAGCGATGCAGCGCTCCTCGCCGTTGGGATAACGGCGCAAGGCGTGCAGGCCGCGAAAGCGCGGCGATTGCGGGGCACGCTCCTCCGGGTACTGCACCGTGAACTTGCGACCGAAGAAATAACGGCCTGTTACCGACATGCCCGCCAACAGCTCCAGCAGGAACAGGCTCTTGAAGAAGCGGAGAATGGATTTCACGCCGTTCACCTCACGCCCGTTCGAACGGGAACACGCCCGCCATGACCCAGATGCCAATCACCACCAGCCAGACGATGGTGAGGGGAATGAAGACCTTCCAGCCCAGCCGCATGATCTGGTCGTAGCGATAACGTGGAAAGGTCGCGCGGAACCACAGGAACAGCAACAGGAACACGGACGTCTTGAGCAACAACCAGTGGATGCCGTCGCCCAGCAGTCCGCCGGCCTCGGCGCCGAACGGTGACAGCCAGCCACCCAGGAACATGACGGTGGCCAATACGGAAACCAGGATCATGTTGGCGTATTCGGCCAGGAAGAAAGCCGCGAAGCCCATGCCGGAATACTCCACGTGGAAACCGGCGACGATCTCGGACTCGCCTTCCGCCACGTCGAAGGGCGCACGATTGGTCTCCGCCACGGCGGAGATGAAATAGATGACGAACAGCGGCAGCAGCGGCAGGACGAACCAGCGTGTCACCCCGCCCGCCTGGGCGGCGACGATCTCGCCGAAATTGAGGCTGCCTGCCGCCATCAGCACACCCACCAGGGCGAAGCCCATGGCAATTTCATAAGAAACGATCTGTGCCGCCGAACGCATGGCCCCCAGGAAGGCGTACTTGGAGTTGGAGGCCCAGCCCGCCACGATGATGCCGTACACACCCAGGGAGGTGATCGCAAGCACGTACAGCAAGCCGGCATTGACGTCGGCAATGACCATTTCGCTGCCGAACGGGATCACGGCCCAGGCCGCCAGGGCCGGCGCAAGAGCCAGGATGGGCGCCAGCAGGAACAGAAAGCGATCGGCGCCGCTCGGGATGACGATTTCCTTGAACAGCAGCTTGAAGGTGTCGGCAATGGGCTGGAGCCAGCCGCGCGGACCGACCCGGTTGGGACCGATACGCACCTGCATGTAGCCGATGATCTTGCGTTCGGCGAAGGTGAGGTAGGCCACTGCGCCGAAGATGGGCAACAACACGAAGGCGATCTTGAGCAGGATCACCATCACGGCTACCGTGCTTGCAGGCAGCGCGGGCAACAACGATTGGATGTATTCGGTCATTACCGACGATTCCTTTTCTTAGCCCTGGCGCAATTCGACCGCGGCAAAGCCTGCGCCCGCGTCTACGCCCATGCCCCGACAACCGGCCGGCACCAGCACCGCATCGACGGGAACGGCGGAATTGATCGCCAGCGGCAGCGTCGCTTCATAACTGCCCGCCCGCACCTGCACGGACCGATCGCCCATCAGGCCGAGGCGCGCCGCCGTATCAGGGTGCACACAAACCGCCACGGTACTGCCGTCACGGGTCTCTTGCAGGGGCGCGGCGCGGCGCACCAGGGGATCGATGTCGTACATGGGGAACTCGGCAATGCGCTCGAGCCCCGCCAGCGGCGCCGAGAGGCTCTCGGGTGACGGCCAGCCCAACTCCACCACCGACCCTTCGGTGCAGGCCAGCTGCACTTCGTCGCGGACCTCGTCCGAGGACATGTACTCGAAGTCCTTGAGGTTGAGCAGATTGCCGAGCACGCGCAACACCTTCCAGGCCGGACGGGCCTGACCGGGTGCCGAGGCGGCGGCGGAAAAGCTCTGCCATTGGCCCTCGGCGTTGACGAAACTGCCCGAGGTCTCCGCGAAGGTGCAGATGGGCAGCATCACATCCGCGTAGTTCTCGGCCGCCGCATCGGCGAAACTGGTCAGCGCGATGGTGAATTCGCCACCTGCTACCGCTCGCTCCAGGCGGGTTCCATCAAGGACGTCGGCGCCCGGCTCCACGCCCAGCAGCACGAAGGCCTTCATATCCCCTTCACACATGTCACGCCAACCGCGGCCGCGTACCCCGGCGGCCTTGCCGCCCGCCTGGCGATGCGGCAGCGCGCCGGCCAGTGCCGCGCCGGCGGCATTGCCGCCCTCGGGGATCTGGCCGAAGCGCGCGCCGGACAGGCGTGCGACCAGCGCCGCCAGCTGGCGCAGTTCGGATTGGGCCGGATGCAGGCTCGCAGCATCGCCGAGCAGCACCGCTGCGCGCTGGCTGTCGCCGAGCTTGCGCGCAATGGCGCGGTGGCGTTCTTCGGTGGTGATCCCCGCGGTCAGTTCGGCAAAGCCCTTGGGCGCCTTGCCGCCCGCTTCCACCAAGGCCTTGGCCACGCCGGCCAGTTCGGCGGCCATGGCGGAGGGCGCGACGACGATCTTTTCCGCCACAGGGAACAGGAATTCGTAGTCGACCGGATTGATGCACATGACCCGTGCGCCGGCCAGCGCCGCCTTGCGCACGCGAAGCCCAAGCAGCGGCTGGTCCTTGCGGATGTTGGAACCCACCAGCAGCAGCGCATCCACGCGCTCCAGGTCTTCGATGGCCATGCCGAGGCCCGGTGCAGGCGGTGTCAAATCCTGGTCACGGAAATCTTGCTGCCGTAAACGGTAATCCACGTTGCCGCTGCCGAGCCCGCGCAGTACGCGCTGCAACAGATACAACTCCTCGGTGGTGGCGCCGTAGGCGCCGAGACCGGCGATGCGATCGGCGCCGTGTCGATCGACCACCCGTTGCAGGCCCTCTGCCGCAAAGGTCAGTGCGGTGTCCCAATCGGTCTCTTCCCAACGACCTTGCCGCTTGACGCGAGGCGCCAACAGGCGGTCCGCGTGGTTGAACGCCGTGTAGCTGAACCGATCGCGGTCAGCGAGCCAGGTTTCGTTCACTGCTTCGTTGGCGCGCGGGCGTACGCGCATGACGCGCCCTGCGCGGGTATCCACGTGCAGGTTCGCACCCACACTGTCGTGTGGCGATATGCTTTCGGACGTGGCGAGCTCCCACGGACGGGCGGTGTAACGATAGGGCTTGGACGTCAAGGCACCCACCGGACAGAGGTCGATCACGTTGCCTGACAATTCCGAGTCGACACTGCGTTCGATGTAGGTGGTGATGCGCATGTGCTCGCCGCGGGAGACCGCACCGAGCTCCATGATGCCGGCGATTTCCTGGCCGAAGCGCACACAACGCGTGCAATGGATGCAGCGCGTCATGTCGGTGGCGATGAGCGGTCCGAGATTGCTGTCCTGCACGATGCGCTTGTGCTCGGCATAACGCGAAACGTCGTTGCCGTAGCCCATGGCCATTTCCTGCAGGTCGCATTCCCCGCCCTGATCGCAGATGGGGCAATCGAGCGGGTGATTGATGAGCAGAAATTCCATCACCGCCTTCTGCGCAGCGATGGCCTTGGGCGAGCGTGTGAAGACCTTCATGCCCTCAGTGACCGGCGTCGCACAAGCCGGCAGCGGCTTGGCGGCCTTCTCCACTTCCACGAGGCACATGCGGCAACTGGCCGCGATGGAGAGCTTTTTGTGGTAGCAGAACCGGGGAATGACGATGCCTGCGTTGTCCGCGGCTTCGATTACCGTGGCGCCGTCGCGTGCTTCGACAGGAATGCCGTTGATCTCGATCTTAACCATCGTCGTCTGCTTTCCGGGAAGCGGCTACACCATGCAGCGCTTGTGCTCGATGTGGTATGCGAATTCCTTGCGGAAATGCTTGAGGAAGCTGCGCACCGGCATGGCCGCCGCATCGCCGAGCGCACAGATGGTGCGCCCTTCGATCTTGCTCGCCACGTCATCGAGCCTTTCAAGATCTTCCGGTCGGCCTTCGCCGTGCTCGATACGATGCACCATGCGGGCGAGCCAGCCCGTGCCTTCGCGGCAGGGGGTGCACTGACCGCAGGATTCGTCGTAATAGAAATGCGAGAGCCGCGCCAGCGCCTTCACCATGCAGGTGGTCTCGTCCATGACGATGACGGAACCGGCGCCGAGCATGGAGCCCGCCTTGGAAAGCGAGTCGTAATCCATGGTGACGCCCATGGCGATGTCCGCAGGCAGCACCGGTGTGGAGCTGCCGCCGGGAATCACGGCTTTGAGCCTGCGCCCTTTCCAAACGCCCCCGGCCATCTCCAGCAGCTCGGAGAACGGCGTACCCATGGGGATCTCGTAATTGCCGGGACGGTTCACGTGACCGGAGACGCTGAACAGCTTCAGGCCACCGTTGTTCGGCTTGCCCTTTTCCAGGAACCACTGGCCGCCATGCTGGAGGATCACCGGCACGGAGGCGAGGGTCTCGGTGTTGTTGATGGTGGTAGGCCGCCCGTACAGGCCGAAGCTCGCCGGGAACGGCGGCTTGAAACGCGGCTGGCCCTTCTTGCCTTCGAGAGATTCGAGCAGTGCGGTTTCCTCACCGCACACATAGGCGCCGGCGCCCAGATGGACCTCGATGTCGAAGTCGATGCCGGAACCCAGGATATTCTTGCCGAGCAGGCCTGCCGCCCGCGCCTCTTCGATGGCCGCCTGGAAACGCTCGTAGGGTTCCCAGAATTCGCCGCGGATGTAGTTGTAGCCGCGCGTGGCGCCCAGCGTGAAACCGGCGATGGCCATACCCTCCACCAACTGGTGCGGGTTGTAGCGCAGGATGTCGCGGTCCTTGCAGGTGCCGGGCTCGCCTTCGTCGGAGTTGCACACCACGTACTTCTGACCGGGCGCCGCATGGGGCATGAAGCTCCACTTGAGACCGGTGGGGAAGCCGGCACCGCCACGCCCGCGCAGGGCAGAGGTTTTCAGCTCCGCGATGATGGCATCACGCGAGAGTTCGCCGGCGAGGATCTTCTTCCACACGGAGTAGCCGCCGACCTTTTGGTAGGTCTCCAGGGCCCACGGCGTATCGAAGTCCAGAGTTCTAAAACAGACTTTGTCGGTCATGGGCGTCACTCCAACCCGTCCAGCAGCTCGTCCAGCTTCTCGGGCGTGAGCAGTTCGTAGTATTTCTTGCCGAGCTGCAGCATCGGCGCACCTACGCAGGCGCCCAGGCATTCCACCGTCTTCAGCGTGAACTTGCCGTCAGTCGTGGTCTCACCGGCCTTGATGCCGAGACGCTTTTCCAGATGGGCGACCACCTCTTCGGCGCCACGCAGCATGCAGGAGATGTTGGTGCACACGCTGATCTTGTGCCGACCGACAGGGTCGTGTTCGTACATGGAGTAGAACGTCGCCACCTCGTACACAGCAACCGGCGGCATGTCCAGGTAGTCCGCCACGGCATCCATGAGATCGTTGGTGAGCCAGCCGCCGTTTTGCTCCTGCACGATGCGCAATGCGGCCATTACGGCCGAGGCCTTGCGCTCGGGCGGATACTTGGCAATCCACGCGTCGATCTCGGCACGCGATTGCGCAGTGATCACTTCGGTGTTCCCCTGGGTCATCAGCGGTCGATCTCTCCGAAAACGATGTCTTGCGTGCCGATTACGGTCACCACGTCGGCCAGCATGTGCCCACGCACCATCTCGTCCAGCGCCGCGAGATGGGCAAAACCCGGCGCACGGATCTTCATGCGGTAAGGCTTGTTGGCGCCGTCCGACACCAGATAGATGCCGAACTCGCCCTTCGGGTGTTCGACGGCGGCGTAGACCTCGCCCTCGGGCACATTGATACCTTCGCTGAACAGCTTGAAATGATGGATGAGGGCTTCCATGTCAGCCTTCATCTCGGCCCGCGGCGGCGGCGCCACCTTGTGGTTGTCCACCATCACCGGGCCAGGGTTCTCGCGCAGCCAGTCCACGCACTGACGAATGATGCGGTTGGACTGGCGCATTTCCTCCACACGTACCAGATAGCGGTCGTAACTGTCGCCGTTGCTGCCCACCGGGATATCGAAGTCCACGCGGTCATAGACCGCATAGGGTTGCTTCTTGCGCAAATCCCAAGCCACACCGGAGCCGCGCAGCATCGGACCGGTCAGGCCCAACTGCAATGCCCGCTCAGGGGAAACCACACCAATGCCGACGGTACGCTGCTTCCAGATTCGGTTGTTGGTCAGCAAGGTCTCGTATTCGTCCACGATCCCCGGGAAGCGGTTGGTGAAGTCTTCGATGAAGTCCAGCAAAGAGCCCTGACGGTTGGCGTTGAGACGGGCAAATTCTTTCTCATTATGGAATTTGCTCTTCTCGAAGCGCGGCATGGTGTCGGGCAAGTCACGATAAACCCCGCCCGGACGGTAATAGGCCGCGTGCAGGCGCGCACCGGAAACCGCCTCGTAGCAATCCATCAGATCTTCACGTTCGCGGAAGCAGTAGATGAACATGCTCATAGCGCCCACGTCCATGGCATGAGCACCAAGCCACAGCAGGTGATTCAGGATGCGCGTGATCTCGTCGAACATCACGCGGATGTATTGGGCACGAACCGGGGCCTCGATGCCGAGTAGCTTCTCGATAGCCAGCACATAGGCGTGCTCGTTGCACATCATGGACACATAGTCGAGACGGTCCATGTACGGCAGGCTCTGCACGTAATGCTTGTGCTCGGCCAGCTTTTCAGTCGCACGGTGCAGCAGGCCGATATGCGGGTCGGCGCGTTCGATGACCTCGCCGTCCATTTCCAGCACCAGGCGCAGTACGCCGTGGGCCGCCGGATGCTGCGGGCCGAAGTTCAAGGTGAGGTTGCGAATTTCAGGCACGGCGTTCGTCTCCTTCGCTCACCTCGTAACGGTGATCACGGCGGATTACGCGCGGCACGAGCGTGCGCGGCTCAACAGTCACCGGCTCGTAGACGACACGCTGTTTCTCGGGGTCGTAACGCATCTCCACGTGGCCTGACAACGGGAAGTCCTTGCGGAACGGGTGACCGATGAAGCCATAGTCGGTGAGGATACGACGCAGATCGGGGTGACCTTCAAATACGACCCCGAAGAGATCAAAGGCTTCGCGTTCGTACCAGTTGGCGGAATTCCACACCTCGACCACGGAATCCACTACGGGCACTTCGCCTTCGGCAAAGGTGCGCACGCGGATCCGCTGGTTGTGTGCCACTGAAAGCAGATGATAGACAACCGCAAACCGCGGCCCCTGCCAGCTGCCTTCGCCGTACTCAAGATAATCGACGCCACAAAGATCGATCAGCTGGTCGAAACGGAACGCATCCTCGTCACGCAACGCGCGACATACTGTCAGCAACTGGGCGCGGGGGATCTCGATGGTGAGTTCGCCATGTTCCAGCTTGATGGAGCTGAGCAGGCCACGGAATCGCTCCTCCACATGCCCGGCGAGTTTCTTGTAGAACGTCGACATGGACGAGCCTCTCAACGCGCGATGGTGCTGGTGCGACGGATTTTATTCTGCAGCTGAAGGATGCCGTACAGCAGCGCCTCCGCAGTGGGTGGGCAGCCCGGCACATAGACATCGACCGGTATGATCCGATCGCATCCCCTCACCACTGAATACGAATAGTGGTAATAACCGCCGCCGTTGGCGCACGACCCCATGGAGATCACCCAACGCGGCTCGGCCATCTGGTCATAAACGCGGCGCAGGGCCGGCGCCATTTTGTTGACCAGCGTCCCGGCGACGATCATCACGTCGGACTGACGGGGGCTGGGGCGGAAGATGATGCCAAAGCGGTCCAGATCGTAGCGTGCGGCACCGGCATGCATCATTTCGACTGCGCAGCAGGCCAGCCCGAAGGTGACGGGCCACATGGAACCGGTACGAGCCCAATTGATGAGCTTATCCGCCGAAGTGGTGACAAAACCCTTTTCGAGGACGCCGTCTATTCCCATTGCAGCGCCCCCTTCTTCCACTCGTAGATGAAGCCGATCACCAGGATGCCGAGGAATAGCATCATAGCAATGAATCCGAACAGGCCGAGTTCACGGAAGGTGATGGCCCAGGGGAAAAGAAAAGCGATTTCGAGATCGAAAATGATGAAGAGGATGGCCACGAGATAGTAGCGCACATCGAATTTCATGCGCGCGTGCTCGAAGGCTTCGAAACCGCATTCGTAGGCCGACAATTTGTGCTTGTCGGGCCGATGCGGCGCCAGAACAAACCCCGCACCCAACGCGGCCACCCCAACGACCACGCCGACCACGAGAAACACGAGTACAGGTAGGTAACTCTCGAGCATTCGCTGCCTTTCCGAAGAATCGCCGGGCGGGTCGCACCTGGAGGCCATAAGACCGTTCTTATGGACAGACTCGGAGTCTAGGCGAATGCTTTAAACAGTGTCAAGCGACACGTTTTGGTTTCTGCTTTTCAATCATGCACTTATGCACATAAAGAAAATCCTGATATACGCAGTGAAACCAAAAAAAAACGCCCGGTAATGGGCGTTTTTTTCGATGTTGGTGCGGCCGGTGAGACTCGAACTCACACGGGTTGCCCCACTACCCCCTCAAGATAGCGTGTCTACCAATTCCACCACGGCCGCTTATTGACTTTGGTTACTGCTTGGGCGTCGGCACATCGGCCGGCGCCGCCGGGAGATCCGGCTGCTGTTGCGGTTGCTGTTGCGGTTGCTGTTGGACCGGCACATCAACCACGCTGCTGCGCACAGTATTCTGCCCTGAGAAATACGCCAGGGAAAGACTCGTCACGAAAAAGCTGGTGGCGAGAATGGCCGTTGCACGTGTGAGAAATGATGCTGCCCCACGTGAACCGAACACCGTGGACGAGGCGCCGCTGCCGAACGCCGCACCCATGTCCGCACCCTTACCCTGCTGCAGCAGCACGAGGCCGATAAGGCCGACCGCTACGAGCAAATGCACTATCAGAAGAACCGTCTGCATTCCCGAACCTGATTAGCGACCGGCCCGGCCGATGGCCAGAAACTCGTCCGCATTCAAGGAAGCCCCGCCAATGAGGCCTCCGTCGATATCCTGCTGACCGAACAGCTCTTCCGCATTGCTTCCCTTGACGCTGCCACCGTAAAGGATCTGCACCTTTTCGGCGACCACCTCGTCGATAGCCGCAATGCGACCGCGAATGAAGGCGTGTACGTCCTGGGCCTGCTGAGGTGTCGCGGTACGACCGGTGCCGATGGCCCAAACCGGTTCATACGCGATAACACCGTCCTGCAGCGCAGCTGCACCTTCGAGCTCGATGACGGCCGCCAACTGACGGGCCACCACCGCTTCGGTTACATTCTTTTCGCGTTCCTCAAGCGTCTCACCGACGCACAGGATCGGCTTCATGCCAGCGGCGCGTACCGCTGCAAACTTCTTGGCAACCAGGAGATCCGTGTCGCCGTAATAACTACGCCTTTCGGAATGACCGACGATCACGTACGCACAACCCATGTCCTTCAACATGGCGGCGGACACCTCGCCGGTGAAGGCACCGGACGGCTCGTGGCTGACATTCTGGGCGCCCAGTGCGATCCGGGTGCCGCGCAGTGCTTCAGCCACCTGCTCCAAATACACGAACGGGGGACACACGACCAGTGCGGCCTTCTCCACGGAGGCGAGGCCTGCCTTGATGCCGTCGAGCAGTGTTGCAATGCTCGCCTTGGAACCGTTCATCTTCCAGTTGCCGGCTACAAGAGGTTGTCGCATCCCTATTCCCTCGCTGTCTGAAGCAGGCGCGAAGATTACAAGGAAGGCGCTAAGAAATCAACGAGCAATCGCGTTCACGAGGCGGCTTTTCGATCGCCACCGGCGGCTTCGTCCTCCACCACGGCGGCGAGCTGGCCCGCCAGGCGCGCAACCTGTGCGGCGTCCTTCCCTTCCACCATGACACGTACCACCGGCTCCGTGCCGGAGGGGCGCAGTAACACGCGGCCGCTGTCACCGAGCTCGGACTCCGCATCGTGCACCGCCGCACGCACCCGCGGCGCGGCGTCTAGCTTGAATGGGCCCGACAGCCGAACGTTGATCATGGTCTGCGGATACTTGGTTACCTGGGCGCGAAGTTCAGCCAAGCTTCGCCCCGAACGCAGCAACGCCATGAGTACCTGCAAGGCCGCCACAATGCCGTCGCCGGTGGTGGTCCGGTCCAGACAGATGATGTGGCCCGAGGATTCGCCGCCGAGATTCCAGCCGAGCGACTGCAGGCGCTCCATGACGTAGCGATCGCCCACCTTCGCGCGCTCGAAGCCGATGCCGGCGCGCTGAAGCGCATGTTCGAGACCGAGGTTGCTCATGAGCGTCCCCACCACCCCGGCCACCGGGCCGTGCGACTGGCGTTCGCGAGCGATGACATAGAGCAGTTCGTCGCCATCGACGATCTGGCCCTGATGGTCGACCATGATGACCCGATCGCCATCACCGTCGAAGGCGATACCCAGGTCCGCGCGGTTCTCCACCACCGCCGCGCACAGTGCGGCCGGATGCGTGGAACCACGCTCCAGGTTGATATTCACGCCATTGGGGTCGGCCCCCATGCGGATCACACGCGCGCCGAGTTCGGCAAACACCGCGGGCGCTACGTGATAGGTGGCGCCGTGGGCGCAATCGATCACAAGGGTGAGGCCTTTAAGGCTCATACCCAGAGGTATGGTGCTCTTGCAGAATTCGATATAACGACCGCCCGCATCCAGCACGCGCTCGGCCTTGCCGAGCTGGCCGGATTCGACCATCACCATATCCTTGTCCAACTCCGCTTCGATGGCCTGCTCCACCTCGTCAGGCAGTTTGGTCCCCTCCGCGGAAAAGAATTTGATGCCGTTGTCTTCGTAAGGGTTGTGCGAGGCGCTGATGACGATGCCCGCGCTCGCGCGCAGGGTGCGGGTGAGGTAGGCCACGGCAGGGGTCGGCATGGGGCCTAGCAAACGGATGTCGAGACCGGCGGCGGCCAATCCGGCCTCGAGTGCGGATTCGAACATGTAGCCTGAAATGCGCGTGTCCTTACCGATGAGCACCTTGCCATTGCCACCGTTGCCGCGTAATACGCGACCGGCCGCCCAACCGAGCTTGAGGATGAAGTCAGGGCGGATCGGAAATTGTCCGACTTTGCCGCGAATACCGTCCGTGCCGAAATACTTGCGTGCCATGTCGCCTCTCACTCGGTTCTCAATCAGGCTGCTTCCCGTACGGCAGATACCACCTTGAGGGCATCCACCGTGGCCTTCACGTCATGGACGCGCACGATGGTGGCGCCCAACCATGCGGCAAGGCTCGCCGCAGCGACACTGCCGTGGACGCGGTGCTCGATGTCCGCACTCGTCACCGCACCGATCATGGATTTTCTGGAGACCCCGATGAGTAGCGGTAAGCCGATATCCAGCAATTCGGGGAGATGGTGCATCAGGCTGAGGTTGTGGTCCACGCGCTTGCCAAAACCGAAGCCCGGATCGACAAGCAGCCTCTCGCGTGGGATCCCCGCCTGCACCGCCGCGGATGCCCGCTCTGCCAGGAATTCGCGCACTTCCGCCACCACATCCGTGTAGCTCGGTTCGTGCTGCATGGTCCGCGGCTCACCCTGCATGTGCATGAGACAGACGGGAACGCCAAGTTCAGCGGCTGCTGCCAGCGCCCCGTCCATGCGTAGAGCATAGACATCGTTGATCATGCCGGCGCCGGCCGCCACCGCGGCCCGCATCACCTCGGGTTTGCTGGTGTCCACCGAGACAGGCAACGGCAGTTCCGCATGCAATCGCTCAACTACCGGGATGACACGATCCAGTTCCTCCTGCAGCGAAACCGGCGGGGAACCCGGTCGGGTCGATTCGCCACCCACGTCGATGATTGCGGCACCCTCTTCCGCCATACGGCGTGCGTGCGCCAGCGCGGCCTCCCGTGAGCGGAATTGCCCGCCATCCGAGAACGAGTCCGGCGTGACGTTGAGGATGCCCATCACCTGCGGACGGGCGAGGTCGAGAGTGCGGCCCCGGCAGTCGAGTTGCATGCGGTGTATCACCAATGAAAGCGGGGGATTATACCGCCTGGGGAAAGGAATGCCGCGAAGAAAACACTGCTAACACAGAGACGCGAAGGCCGCAAAGACCGCCAAGGTTTCAGAATCCGAACCTTCGCGTCCTTTGCGGCCTTCGCGCCTTGCGTTGACGGCCTTTGTTACTGCTCGCCGATCAGTGCTGGCCCGCGGGGTCACCCAGTGGCGCACTGCCTCCCTTGTCCTCACGGGCGCTGTCGGCCGGCGGGATATCGGTCCATTCCGACGGCGGCTCCGGGTCGCGGCCGGCCATGATGTCGGCGATCTGCTTGGAATCGATGGTTTCGTACTTCATGAGGGCGTCCGCCATCATGTGCAACTTGTCCGTGTTGTCAGTGAGGATCTTCTTCGCGCGCGCGTAGTTACGATCCACCACTGCGCGTATTTCACCATCGATGATGTGGAAGGTCTCGTCCGAGACGTTCTTGTGCTGGGTCACCGAATGGCCCAGAAACACCTCGCCCTCCTCTTCCATGTAGGTCAGCGGCCCGAGCTTCTCCGACAGGCCCCACTTGGTGACCATGTTGCGGGCCAGTTCGGTGGCGCGCTGGATGTCGTTGGAGGCACCGGTGGTCACGTTCTCGGCACCGAAAATGAGCTCTTCCGCGATACGGCCGCCAAACAAGCTGGAAATGGAGCTCTCCAGGCGCTGCTTGCTGTAGCTGTAGCGGTCTTCTTCCGGCAGGAACAGGGTCACACCCAGGGCCCGGCCGCGCGGGATGATGGTCACCTTGTGCACCGGGTCGTGATCGGGCACCGAGAGGCCCACGATGGCATGACCCGCCTCGTGGTACGCCGTGAGGCGCTTCTCCTTCTCGTTCATGACCATGGACTTGCGCTCGGCGCCCATCATGATCTTGTCCTTGGCGCGCTCGAAGTCCTCCATGGTGACCAGCTTTTTGTTGGCGCGCGCGGCGAACAGGGCCGCCTCGTTGACCAGATTGGCCAGGTCGGCGCCGGAGAAGCCGGGTGTACCACGGGCGATGATGGACGGATTGACGTCATCGGCCAGGGGCACCTTGCGCATGTGCACCTTCACGATGTGCTCGCGGCCGCGCAGGTCGGGCAGCGGCACCACCACCTGGCGATCGAAGCGGCCGGGACGCAGCAGGGCCGGGTCGAGCACGTCGGGGCGGTTGGTGGCGGCGATGACGATGACGCCCTCGTTGCCCTCGAAACCGTCCATTTCCACCAGCAGCTGGTTGAGGGTCTGCTCGCGTTCGTCGTGACCGCCGCCCAGACCGGCGCCACGGTGACGGCCGACCGCGTCGATCTCATCGATGAAGATGATGCAGGGCGCATGCTTCTTGGCCTGTTCGAACATGTCGCGCACGCGGGAGGCACCCACGCCGACGAACATTTCCACGAAGTCGGAGCCGGAGATGGTGAAGAACGGCACCTTGGCCTCGCCGGCGATGGCCTTGGCGAGCAGGGTCTTACCAGTGCCCGGCGGGCCCACCATCAGCACGCCGCGGGGGATCTTGCCGCCCAGCTTCTGGAACTTGCCGGGATCGCGCAGGAATTCCACCAGTTCGCGTACGTCGTCCTTGGCCTCGTCCACGCCCGCCACGTCGGCGAAGGTGACCTTGACCTGGTCTTCGCCCAGCAGGCGTGCACGGCTCTTGCCGAAGGACATGGCCCCACGTCCGCCGCCGCCGCCCTGCATCTGGCGCATGAAGAAGATCCACACGCCGATGAGCAGGAGCATCGGGAACCAGGAGATGAAGATCTGGGTGAGCAGCGACTGCCCCTCGGGCGGACGGGCGTTCACTGCCACATTGCTGTTGAGCAGGTCGGCCATCAGGCCCGGGTCGTCGGGGGCGTAGGTGGTGAAGCGCTCCTTGTTTTGCAGGTAGCCCTCGATCTTGTTCCCGTCGATGACCACGCGCTCCACGCGGCCCGCGCGCACGTCGTTGATGAACTGGGAGTATTCGAGCTCGTGGGCAGGTGCCTGGCGCGACCCGAAGTTGTTGAACACCGCCATGAGAATGATGGCGATGACGACCCAGAGGATGAAGTTCTTGGCTATATCGTTCAAGTGGCGGGCCTCGGCAATACTTTGTTCCTCAAGGAGAATTCAGGGGCCATCCCTTTGATTCCTCAAGGACCTTAGTACGTTACTACACAATATAGTTCCTCGCCAGAAGGTAAACTTCGCGCGAGCGCGGCCGCGAGGCCTTGGGCTTACGCACGATAACCTTGGCGAAATGTTCCTTCAGGGTTCGCATGAAGGCGTCGGATCCCTCCCCCTGGAAGACCTTGATCAGCAGGTCGCCCTTAGGCGCGAGTACGCGCTGGGCCAAATCGAGCGCCAGTTCGGCGAGGTACATGGCCCGCGGCTGATCGACGGTCCGTTCACCGCTGATATTGGGCGCCATGTCGGACATTACAAGGTCGACCTTTTCGTCACCGACCGCCGCGAGCAATGCCTCCATGACCGATTCCTCACGAAAATCCCCTTGCAGCACCTCGACGTCGGGCAACGGGTCCATGGGCAGGATGTCGAGCGCGACCACCCGCCCCTGAGGCCCGACGCGATCGCGGGCGATCTGTGACCAGCCCCCCGGGGCGGCGCCAAGATCGATGACCCGCATGCCCCGGCGGAACAGGTGATCTTTTTCATCGACCTCCAGCAGCTTGAACACCGCGCGCGAGCGGTAGCCCATCTGCTGGGCACGCTTTACGTACTCGTCGTCGAAATGCTCTTTGAGCCAACGCGTACTGCTTTGGCTGCGTGCCATACCGTACCTCGTTCGAATGGCTATGCGGGATGGATACTGCGGAGTGACCCCGGGTTCCCTTCCCGGTAAACTACGCAGCCCTTTTGACCCTGCCGGACATCATCATGCTCACTGCGTCCCAAAAACGCCACCTGCGCAGCCTCGCCCACGGCCTCAATCCGGTGATCCTCACCGGCGCCGGCGGGCTGAGTGAAAACCTGTTGTCCGAACTGGATCGGGCGCTCGAACACCACGAACTCATCAAGGTAAGGGTGAATGCGGAAGACCGCGAGAGCCGGGATGCCATGATCGAGAGCATGCGCGAAGCGGTCAAGGCCGACCTGGTCCAGCGCATCGGCCACATCGCCGTGCTCTACCGCCCCGCCAAGGAACCCCGCCTCACACTGCCCTAAGAAGAAACAGCCCAACGCAAAGGCGCAGAGGGCGCCAAGAACACAAAGAATGTCAGTTCACCGACTCATCCTTTGCGGCCTTGGCGCCCTCTGCGTCTCTGCGTTGGAGTCTTTTTTCTTCACGGCACGCACCGGCGACCAGGGCGAGGCCCGCGAGGCTGGTGAGGAGGTAGAGCACCGAGGCGGTGCCGTGCAGGCGGGCGAACCGGGCCGCTTCCGTGCTGCCTTCCGCTAACCCATTCACCTTCAGGGCGGCCATGGCGGGCTGGAGGCCGAAGTGGCCGACAGCGACCAGGGCCAGCATCAACGCGAGTACCCAAAAACGCCAGCCCGGCCGTCCCCGCGAACGGATGAGTTCGCCCGTGGCGAGCACCGCGCCGACAGCCAGTCCCAGCCACGCGACGATGCTGAACATGTGTCCGGCGAGCATACCGGCCAGCATGCGGTCATTCAGCTCGGCGAACAGCACGGGCACCGCCAGGTAGCCGATGCACCACAGGGCGCCGACCCAGAGGGTGAGCAGGACCCGCTCGCCGGCCGTGATCATCACTCGTAGCGGACGCCGATGATCTCGTAGGCACGCACGCCGCCCGGGGTGCGCACCTCGGCCACGTCGCCTTCCTGCTTGCCGATGAGCGCGCGTGCCACGGGCGAGGACACGGAGATGCAACCGTTCTTGATGTCGGCCTCGTCCTCGCCGACGATCTGGTAGGTCACCTCATCCCCACTATCCTCTTCCGCCAGATCGACCGTGGCGCCGAACACGATCTTGCCGTTGGTATTGAGGGTCACAGGATCGATGACCTGCGCATTGGAGAGTTTGGCCTCGATCTCCTTGATGCGCCCTTCCACGAATCCCTGCTGTTCGCGGGCAGCGTGATATTCTGCGTTCTCCTTGAGATCGCCGTGGGCACGCGCCTCGGCGATGGCCTCGATGACGCGCGGACGCACCACCGTCTTCAGTTCCTTCAGTTCTTCGCGCAGCTTCTCGGCGCCGCGCAAGGTCATGGGCACCTTGCTCATTATTCATTCAACTCCGTATGCAGGTCCTGTAGACGGTTCACGCCCGGCTTGTCGCGTTGTTTCATGGCCTTTACGGTGGCCGCGGCGCCTGCCAGGGTGGTCGTATAGGTCACTTTGTGGTTCAGTGCTTCACGTCGGATCAGGAACGAATCAGCGATGGCCTGCTTGTCTTCCGTGGTGTTGACGATGAACGCGATCTCATCGTTCTTGATCATGTCGACGATATGCGGACGATCCTCCGTCACCTTGTTCACGATAGTGCTTGGCACACCTGCCTCTTCCAGCACGCGCTGGGTACCGCGGGTGGCGAAGACCTCGAAGCCCAGTTCCACCAGATCACGGGCCACTTGCACCACGCCGCGTTTGTCGGGCTCGCGCACCGACACGAAGGCACGACCGCCCTCAGGCAACACGATGCCGGCAGCCAGCTGCGACTTCAGAAACGCCTCAGGGAAGTTGCGGCCGACGCCCATCACTTCGCCGGTGGACTTCATCTCGGGTCCCAGCAGCGGGTCCACGCCCGGGAACTTGATGAAGGGGAATACCGCCTCCTTCACCGAAAAATACTTCGGGATGATCTCGTTGGTGGCACTCTGCGCAGCCAGGCTCTGACCCACCATGCAGCGTGCCGCCACCTTGGCGAGCGGCCGGCCGGTGGCCTTTGAGACGAACGGCACGGTGCGCGAGGCACGCGGATTCACTTCCAGCACGTACACCTGGTTGCCCTTGATGGCGAACTGGGTGTTCATGAGGCCGACCACTTTGAGCTCCTTGGCCATGGCGCACACCTGGCGGCGCAACTCGTCCTGGACGGCGGGCGACAGATCGTACGGGGGCAGCGAGCAGGCCGAATCACCGGAGTGCACACCCGCCTGTTCGATGTGCTCCATGATGCCGCCGATGAGCACGTCGTTGCCATCACAGATGGCGTCCACATCCACTTCCACGGCGTCATCGAGGAAACGGTCGAGCAGCACGGGCGACTCGTTGGAGACCTTTACCGCATTTTGCATGTAGGAACGCAGCTCGCCTTCGTTGTAGACGATCTCCATGGCGCGGCCACCCAGCACGTAGGACGGGCGCACCACCAGCGGATAACCGATCTCCAGCGCCAGGCGCACGGCGTCTTCCACGGCGCGCGCAGTGCGATTGGGCGGCTGCAGCAGGCCCAGCTTGTCGACCATCTTCTGGAAGCGCTCGCGGTCTTCCGCCAGATCGATGGAATCTGGCGAGGTACCGATGATGGGCGCGCCCGCGGCTTCCAGGTCACGGCACAGCTTCAGCGGTGTCTGGCCGCCGTACTGCACGATGACGCCCTTGGGCTGTTCGAGATCGATGATCTCCAGTACGTCTTCCAGGGTGAGCGGCTCGAAGTACAGACGATCCGAGGTGTCGTAGTCGGTGGACACGGTCTCCGGGTTGCAGTTGACCATGATGGTCTCATACCCGTCCTCGCGCATGGCGAGGGCCGCGTGCACACAACAGTAGTCGAACTCGATGCCCTGGCCGATGCGGTTCGGACCGCCGCCCAGCACCATGATCTTGTCACGGCTGGTGGGCGCCGCCTCACACTCGTCCTCGTAGGTGGAGTACATGTAGGCGGTGGAGGTGGCGAATTCGGCTGCGCAGGTGTCCACACGCTTGTACACGGGACGCACCCCCAGCTCATGACGGTGCTTGCGCAGCTCGGTCTCGCGCACCCCAAGCAGAATCGCGAGACGCCGATCGGAGAAGCCCATGCGCTTGAGGTTGCGCATGGTCTGCGCGTCGATACAGGACAGGCCCGTGGTGCGCACCTCGGCTTCGGTGTCGATGAGCTCTTTGATCTGTACCAGATACCAGGGGTCGATACGCGACAGCTCGTGCACCTGTTCCACGGTCATGCCGGCGCGGAAGGCGTCACCCACGTACCACAGGCGATCGGCGCGCGGCGTGCGCAGTTCCTGGCGGATCTTGTCCTGCGCGCCTTCTTCGTCCAGGTTCACCTTTTCGTCGAAACCGTCGGCGCCGATTTCCAGGCTGCGCAGCGCCTTGTGCAGCGACTCCTGGAAGGTGCGGCCGATGGCCATGGCCTCGCCCACCGACTTCATCTGTGTGGTCAGGCGCGCGTCGGCCTTGGGGAATTTTTCGAAGGTGAAGCGCGGGACCTTGGTCACCACGTAGTCGATGGAGGGCTCGAACGAGGCGGGTGTGGCACCGCCGGTGATGTCGTTCTTGAGTTCATCGAGCGTGTAGCCCACGGCCAGCTTCGCCGCCACCTTGGCGATGGGGAAGCCGGTGGCCTTGGAGGCCAGTGCCGAGGAACGCGACACGCGCGGGTTCATCTCGATGACGATCATGCGGCCATCGGCGGGATTGATGGCAAACTGCACATTGGAGCCGCCGGTCTCCACGCCGATCTCGCGCAGCACCGCGATGGAGGCGTTGCGCAAGATCTGGTATTCGCGATCGGTGAGCGTCTGCGCCGGCGCCACGGTGATGGAGTCGCCAGTATGCACTCCCATCGGGTCGAGGTTCTCGATGGAGCAGATGATGATGCAGTTGTCCTTGCGGTCGCGGATCACCTCCATCTCGTACTCTTTCCAGCCGAGCACGGATTCTTCGATGAGCAGCTCGTTGGTAGGCGAGAGATCCAGACCGCGCTGGCAGATTTCCGTGAATTCTTCCTTGTTGTAGGCAATGCCGCCGCCCGAGCCGCCCAGGGTGAACGACGGGCGGATGATGGTCGGGAAGCCGATCTGGGCCTGCACCTGCATGGCTTCTTCCATGCTGTGGGCGATGGCCGAGCGCGGGGTGTCCAGGCCGATCTTCTTCATGGCCTGGCGGAAGCGGTCGCGGTCCTCGGCCTTGTCGATGGCGTCGCGGCTGGCGCCGATGAGTTCCACGCCGAACTCTTCCAACACACCGTGCTTGGCGAGGTCGAGCGCGCAGTTCAGCGCAGTCTGACCGCCCATGGTCGGCAACACCGCATCCGGGCGCTCCTTCTCGATGATCTTGGCGATGGTCTGCCAGGTGATCGGCTCGATGTAGGTGGCGTCGGCCGTCTCCGGATCGGTCATGATGGTGGCCGGATTGGAGTTCACCAGGATGACACGGTAGCCCTCCTCACGCAGCGCCTTGCACGCCTGGGCACCCGAATAGTCAAACTCGCAGGCCTGACCGATCACGATCGGACCGGCGCCAATGATTAGGATGCTCTCGATGTCAGTTCTTTTCGGCATAGTCTTGGTCAGCCACGCAAGTCGAAAAAGCCCAACCATGGGGGACACGGGGAACTCGGGGGAAACCATCTCTTGAGCATTGAGTCATCCCCGTGTTCCCGGTGTACCCCGTGGTTAATCCTTTGTCTCCAATGACTGATTCTTCCTGTCGTTGATGGTTGCGACGAAGCGGTCGAACAGCGGCGCCACGTCGCACGGGCCCGGGCTGGCTTCGGGGTGGCCCTGGAAGCTGAAGGCGGCCCGATCGGTGCGCTCGACACCCTGCAGTGAACCGTCGAACAGCGAACGGTGTGTGGCACGCAGGTTGGACGGCAGGGTTTCTTCATCCACCGCGAAGCCGTGGTTCTGGCTGGTGATCATCACGTGTCCGGTATCGGAGTCGATGACCGGATGATTGGCGCCGTGATGGCCGAACTTCATCTTCACCGTACGCGCACCGGAGGCCAGCGACAGCAGCTGGTGACCAAGGCAGATGCCGAAAATGGGCAGGTCGGTCTTGAGCAGGCGTTGAATGGCCTCGATGGCATAATCGCAGGCGGACGGATCGCCGGGGCCATTGGCGAGCATGACGCCGTCGGGATTCATGGCGAGCACGTCCTCGGCCGGGGTCTGCGCCGGCACGATGGTCAGTCGACAGCCGCGATCCACCAGCATGCGCAGGATGTTGCGCTTCACACCGTAGTCGTACACCACCACGTGATAGGGCAGGTCTTCCGCCTTGTGCTCCACCAAACCCTCGCCGAGCCGCCAGCCCCCTTGGGTCCAGGTATACGGCTGGGACGTGGTGACTTCCTTGGCGAGATCCATGCCATTCAGGCCCGGAAAGGCCCGCGCCGCGGCCACGGCCGCCTCGGCGTCGATGCTGTCACCCGCCACCAGACAGCCATTCTGGGCGCCATGTTCACGCAGGATCCGCGTGAGCTTGCGGGTATCGATGCCGGCAATGCCGAGTACGTTCTGGCGCCGCAGGTAGGCGTCCAGGGCCTCCTGACTGCGGAAATTACTGGCGACCTTGGGCAGGTCGCGAATAACCAGTCCCGCCGCCTTGATGCCGTCCGCCTCCTCGTCCTCGGCATTCGTGCCCGTGTTGCCGATGTGGGGATAGGTCAGAGTGACGATCTGACGGGTGTATGAAGGATCGGTGAGGATCTCCTGATATCCGGTCAGCGCGGTGTTGAACACCACCTCACCGACGGTCTGCCCCTCACTGCCGATGGACTCGCCCCAGAACAGCGTACCGTCTGCCAGGGCCAGCAAGGCCTGTTGCCGCAAGGTGACCTCCAAACTGTATACGTGCAAAGCGGGAAGAGCCCCAAGGACCCTCCCCGCTCGAAAGAAATGCTCGGCGTGAAGTGCCGTGCCAGGTTGGCCGGCTATTTTACGGATGCGGCGGGTGCCTGTCCACGCGTAACGCGGGCTGTTTTTGGGGGTTGGTCAGAAAAGCATTAACACGGGGAACACGGGAACACGGGGGAACAAGGACTGTCCGTAGGAGCCCACACCGCGGGCGAATGGATTTTCCAACCGCCCGGCGGTAACCGGATGCAATTCGCCGACGGTGTCGGCTCCTACCGGGAATTTTTCCCTCGCGCTCAGTCCTTGAGGCCCAGCACGTCCTGCATGTCGAACAGGCCGCGGTCGCTGGCGGCAAGCCAGGCGGCGGCGCGCATGGCGCCCTTGGCGAAGGTCATGCGGCTGGAGGCCTTGTGGGTGATCTCGATGCGCTCGCCGATGCCCGCGAACATCACGGTGTGCTCGCCCACGATGTCACCGGCACGGATGGTCTCAAAGCCGATGGTCTTGCGATCGCGCTCGCCGGTGTTGCCCTCTCGGCCGTAGACGGCGCAGGTCTTCAGGTCGCGGCCCAGGGCGGCGGCCACCACCTCGCCCATGCGCAGGGCGGTGCCCGAGGGGGCGTCCACCTTGTGGCGGTGATGGGCCTCGATGATCTCGATGTCCACCTCGTCACCCAGCACCCGGGCGGCGAGATCGAGCAGTTTGAGGGAGAGATTGACGCCCACGCTCATGTTGGGGGCGAACACGATGGCGATGTCCTGGGCGGCGTCGCGGATGGCCTGCCTGCCGGCGTCATCGAAGCCGGTGGTGCCGATGACCATGGCCTTGCCGGCCTTGCGACACAGGGCCAGGTTGTTGAGGGTGACCTCCGGACGGGTGAAATCCACCAGCACGTCGAAGGTGTCGAGCACCGAACCGAGGTTTTCGACCACCTGGACGCCATTGCGGCCAATGCCGGCCAGTTCGCCCGCGTCGGCGCCCACCAGGCTGCTGCCGGGGCGTTCGATGGCGGCACCGAGGCTTAGGCCTTCAATCTGCTGGCAGGCCTCGATGAGGGCCCGGCCCATGCGCCCGGCGGCGCCGGTCACGGCAATTCGTGTCATTGCTTTTTCTGCTTCCTGTTTCGTAGAACCATCGCGGCCTGAGACCGCTCCTACAGGTGATGGCTCACCAACTGATGTAGGCGTAGCCCTGCTCCTGCAGTTCCATGAGGTCGGCCGCGCCCACGTCCACTACCTTGGCGAAGGGCAACAGGTCGTCCTCGGTCCAGCCGAGGGCCTTCATGGTGTTGTTGCAGGCATGGAACTCAACCCCGGACTCCGCGAGCTTTGCCACCTGCTGCTGGATCTGCTCGCTGACCGGACGCTGGGGGAAATGGGCCAGGATGTGGATGCCCGGTCCGAAGCAGACCACCGCCACCTGCACATCCTTGCCGTATTTGCGCACCATCTCGCCCGCCGAGAACGTCACGTGCTGGTGATAGTCGGCATCCGCCTTGTTGAACTGGTAGGCCACCTTGTGCTTCGCCGGCCCGGCCACAGTCTTGGCGTGTGCGCCGCCGGCCGCCGCCAGCGCGGCCGCGCCACCGCCCGCGAGGGCAGCGCCAAGCAGGCGCCGGCGCATATTGTCGACACCGGCGACGAGGCCGGTCCGGCTCCACTTGTTCATCGCTCTCCCCCTCTGGCAAGACGCCTTAAAGCTTCACATCTTCAAAGAATTTTTTCACCCCGTCGAGCCAGGAACGGGCGCGCGGCGTGTGTTTCTCGTCACCCATGGTCTGCTCCAGCTGGTGGAACAGCTCCTTTTGCTGAGAGGTGAGATTCACCGGCGTTTCCACCGTCACCTTGCAGATGAGGTCGCCCGGGGCGCCGCCGCGCACCGAGGTGACGCCTTTGCCGCGCAGGCGGAACAGCCTGCCGGTCTGGGTTTCGGCCGGGACCTTGAGCATGACCCGTCCGTCCAGGGTGGGCACCTCCAGCTCGCCGCCCAGGGCCGCCGTGACGAAGCTGATGGGCACCTCGCAGTACAGGTCAGCCCCCTCGCGCATGAAAATGGGGTGCTCGCGCACGTGGATCTGCACGTACAGATCGCCCGGCGGCCCACCGTTCTCCCCCGCCTCGCCCTCGCCGCCGAGGCGGATGCGGTCGCCGTTGTCCACGCCGGCGGGCACCTTGACGGATAAGGTCTTCTGCTGCTCGACGCGGCCCTGGCCATGGCAGGCCGGGCACGGGTCGGGGATGATCTTGCCGGTACCGCGGCAACGCGGGCAGGTCTGCTGTACCGCGAAGAAGCCTTGCTGCATGCGCACTTGGCCATGGCCATGACAGGTGGGGCAGGTGCTGGCCGAAGTCCCCTTACGGGCACCCGAACCACCGCACACCTCGCAGGACACCAGGGTGGGCACACGGATCTTCACCGTGGTGCCGTGCACGGCTTCTTCCAGCGAAAGCTCCAGGTTGTAGCGCAGGTCGGCGCCACGATAGACCCGCGAGCCGCCGCGTGCACCGCCGCCACCGAAGATGTCGCCGAACACGTCACCGAAGATATCGCTGAAGCTGCCGCCGCCGAAACCGCCACCGAATCCGCCCGCACCGGCGCCGGCCTCCACGCCTGCGTGACCGAACTGATCGTAGGCAGCACGCTTCTGCGCGTCGGAAAGAATGTCGTAGGCCTCGCGGGCCTCCTTGAACTTCTCCTCGGCCTCCTTGCTGTCCGGGTTGCGATCCGGGTGGTATTTCATCGCAAGCCTTTTGAAGGCCTTCTTGATCTCGGCCTCGGTCGCATTGCGCTGAATGCCCAGAACTTCGTAGTAATCGCGTTTTGCCATGGCTGTCTCGAGGGCGCGCTCGGCTGCGCCTGTCCCATCAACACGACAGGCGGGATGCCCCGCCTGTCGTGGTTTTCAGTCTACCCGTTCCGGCCCGTGGCCGGATGCGAACCGTTACTTCTTGTCGTCCTTGACCTCTTCGAATTCCGCATCAACCACATCCTCCTTGGCGTCCTGCTTCGCACCACCGGCCTCGGCAGCACCGGGCTGTTCGCCGGGGGTCTGGGTCTGGGCGTAGACACGCTCGGCGATCTTGCCGGAGGCCTGGGCCAGGGTGGCCGTCTTGGCCTCGATGGCATCCTTGTCCTCGCCCTTCATGACCTCTTCCAGGTCCTTGATGGCGGCTTCCACCTGGTCCTTCTCGCCCGCTTCGAGTTTTTCACCGAGCTCGGTCATGGACTTGCGGGTGGCATGGATGAGGGCATCGGCCTGGTTGCGGGCCGTAACCAGCTCGTGGAACTTCTTGTCATCGGCCGCGTGGGCCTCGGCGTCCTTCACCATGCGGTTGATCTCGTCCTCGGATAGGCCGGAGGAGGCACGGATGGTAATGGACTGCTGCTTGCCGGTGGCCTTGTCCTTGGCGCTCACGTGCAGGATGCCGTTGGCGTCGATGTCGAAGGTGACCTCCACCTGCGGCACGCCGCGCGGTGCGGGCGGGATGTCGCCCAAGTCGAAGCGGCCCAGGGACTTGTTGGCCGTGGCCATCTCTCGCTCGCCCTGCAGCACGTGCACGGTAACCGCGGTCTGGTTGTCGTCTGCGGTGGAGAACACCTGTGAGGCCTTGGTGGGGATGGTGGTGTTCTTTTCGATGAGCTTGGTCATCACGCCGCCCAGGGTCTCGATGCCGAGGGACAGCGGGGTGACGTCGAGCAGCAGCACGTCCTTGACCTCGCCGCCCAGCACGCCGCCCTGGATGGCGGCGCCCACGGCGACCGCTTCGTCCGGATTGACGTCCTTGCGCGGGTCCTTGCCGAAGAAGGTCTTCACCGCTTCCTGGACCTTGGGCATGCGGGTCTGACCACCGACCAGGATCACGTCGTCCACATCCTTGGCCGACAGCCCCGCGTCCTTGAGCGCGACGCGGCAGGGCTCCAGGGTACGCTGGATGAGCTCTTCCACCAGCGACTCGAGCTTGGCGCGGGTCACCTTCATGTTCAGGTGCTTGGGGCCGCTCGCATCGGCGGTGATGTAGGGCAGGTTCACCTCGGTCTGCTGCGAGGAGGACAGCTCGATCTTGGCCTTCTCCGCCGCCTCCTTCAGGCGCTGCATGGCCAGCGCGTCGCCGCGCAGGTCGATGCCGCTGTCCTTCTTGAACTCCTCCGCCAAGTAATCGATGACGCGCGTATCGAAGTCCTCACCGCCGAGGAAGGTGTCACCGTTGGTGGACAGCACCTCAAATTGGTGTTCGCCCTCGATCTCGGAGATTTCGATGATGGAGATGTCGAAGGTGCCGCCGCCCAGGTCATACACGGCGATCTTGCGATCGCCCGGCTGCTTGTCCATGCCGAAGGCGAGCGCCGCGGCGGTGGGCTCGTTGATGATGCGCTTGACCTCGAGGCCGGCGATCTTGCCCGCGTCCTTGGTGGCTTGGCGCTGGGAGTCGTTGAAGTAGGCCGGCACGGTGATCACAGCTTCCGTGACCGGCTCGCCAAGGTAGTCCTCGGCGGTCTTCTTCATCTTCTGCAGCACCTTGGCGGAGATCTCCGGCGGGGCCATCTTCTTGCCGCGGGATTCCAGCCAGGCGTCGGCATTGGGCGCCTTGACGATCTTGTAGGGCACCAGGTTGAGATCCTTCTGGACCTCCTTGTCCTCGAAGCGACGGCCGATGAGGCGCTTGACCGCGAAGAAGGTGTTCTGCGGGTTGGTCACCGCCTGACGTTTGGCCGACTGGCCCACCAGGATGTCGTCGTCACCGGTGAAGGCGACAATGGAAGGGGTGGTGCGGTCGCCCTCGCTGTTCTCGATGACGCGGGGCTTGCCACCTTCCATTACCGCCACGCAGGAGTTGGTGGTGCCGAGGTCAATGCCGATGATCTTTCCCATTATCTTCTCCAATCAAGCTATGGCCGCGCTTCACGCGGCGAAAAATTCTGATCCCGAAATAGGGTTAATCCCTTGGTTTTCAAGCCTTCGTGTCGACGCTCTGGCCGGGCGCGCCATCGGGCGCGCGCGCCACGATTACCATGGCGGGACGGATGAGGCGGTCGTTCAGGGTGTAGCCCTTCTGCATCACGGCCAGCACCGTGTTGGGGGGCTGCTCGGACGGTTGCATGGTGACCGCCTGGTGCAGGGCCGGGTCGAACGGCTCGCCCAGCGGGTCTACCAGCGTGATGCCGAATTTCTCCATGGCCGCGGTGAGCATCTTGAGCGTGAGTTCCATGCCTTCGCGCAGTTTTTCCACGTTTTCGGTGGCGTCGGCCGCCGAAAGGCCCAGTTCAAGGCTGTCACGCACCGGCAGCAGCTCCTGTGCAAAGCGTTCGAGGCCGTACTTGTGGGCGTTCTCCACGTCGCGCTCGGCACGCCGGCGGGTGTTTTCCAGTTCCGCCTGGGTGCGCAGCAGTTGGTCCCAATGCTGATCGGCCTTGGCCCGGGCGTCCTCCAGCTGCAGCTGGAGTTCTTCGCCGCCGGGCACGGCTGGGGTCTCGGGGGCCTCCTCGGCCTGCGGTGCACTGCCGTCCACCCGGTTCTTGTCGTCACTCATGATCGCGACTGTCCTTCTCCAATAAATACGAAAACACCCCGCAGCGCCTTCGCAGGTGCCGGGAATTGGGGCACATGTGGGGTCTATCTGGTCTGATTCAAGGCCGCGCCGAGCAATCGGGCGGTGACGTCGACGATGGGGATGACCCGGTCGTAGTGCATGCGTGTGGGACCGATCACCCCGAGCACGCCGACCACGTTGCCCTCCATCGTATAGGGCGCCGTGACCACGCTGCATTCATCCAGCACGTCATAGCCGGACTCTTCGCCGATGAAGATTTGGATGCCGTTGGCCCGCAGGGACTGATCGAGCAGGTGCAGGATGTCGCGCTTGCGGTTGAAGGCCTCGAACAGCTGGCGCAGCCGTTCCACATTGGACATCTCGGCATAATTCATCAGGTTCGTCTGGCCCGCCAGGACGTAATCGCCCTCGCTGTCACTGGATTCGCTCACCATCTCCAGCGCCGCGATCATGAGTTGGTTCATGTGCTCACGGGTGGCCTGCATCTCTTCCACGAGCCCCTGGCGCATGGCAGCGAGATCGCGGCCGGTGAAGGCCTCGTTGAGATAGCCCGCGGCCTGCTGGAGTTCGGATTGCGTATACGGGCGCGAGGTGTGGATGATGCGGTTCTGCACCTCTTTTTCGTTGGTAACCATGATGACCAGCACCCGGTTCTGGGCCAGACCGAGGAATTCCACGTGCCGGCTGGCCACCTGCTCGCGCCGGGGCACCATGACCACCCCCGCCAGCGCGGTGATTTCCGACAGCATCGCCGAGGCCGTTTCGAGGATGCGTTTCGGTTCGCCCGCGGGCGACAGCTGATGGCGCAGGTTCCTGACCTCCGTCTCCCCCAGGTCGCGCACGGTGAGCAGGCTGTCCACGAACACCCGGTAACCGTGCGCCGTCGGCACGCGGCCCGCCGAGGTGTGGGGCGACGCCACCAGTCCCATTTCCTCCAGATCGGCCATGATGTTGCGGATAGTGGCCGGACTCAGGTCCAGGGAAGAGTCACGCGACACGGTACGGGAACCGACCGGCTGGCCGTCGCGGATGTAGCGTTCCACCACGAACTTAAGGAGCTGCCGGGCGCGCTCGTTCAGGGCGAGGGACATGGCGGACGAATGGGTCGAGGTCTGGGTCATTCAGCTTTAGCACTCCACTGAATAGAGTGCTACCAGAACGCCGGAATTGCAACAAAACGGTGCCGGCACAGGCGGTTGGCCAGGCCTGTCACGACGTGATAGCTTTGTGCGCCTCGGAGGGACCAACGTCAATGGCACAGAGCTTCCAGTGTGTAGGACTGATCGGCAAATACGCTGATCCATCGGTTGGCGATACCCTACAAAAGCTGAGTGCATTCCTGGCGTCGCGCAACGTGGAAGTGCTGCTGGACGAATCCACGGCGAGGGTCCTGCCGGAGCACGGCCTGACCGTGGCCAGCCGCGAGGAGATCGGTGAGCGCTGCGACCTGGCCATCGCCGTGGGCGGCGATGGCACCCTGCTGGCCGCGGCCCGTTCCCTGGCCCGCCACGACGTCCCCCTGCTGGGCATCAACCTGGGGCGCCTCGGCTTCCTGACGGACATCTCGCCCAACGAATTCGAGCAGAAACTCGACGAGATCCTCGGCGGCAACTACATGGTCGAGGAACGCTTCCTGCTGCACTGCAGCATCATCCGCGACGGCGAGCACATCAGCGAAAGCGAAGCCCTCAACGATGTAGTGGTGCACAAGTGGGAAGTGGCGCGCATGATCGAGATCGAGACCTGGGTGAACGGCCAGTTCGTCCAGATCCTGCGTTCCGACGGGCTCATCGTCTCCACGCCCACCGGCTCCACCGCCTACGCCCTGTCGGGCGGTGGCCCCATCATGCATGCCAATCTGGATGCCATCGTGCTGGTGCCCATCTGTCCGCACACCATGAGCAACCGGCCCATCGTCGTGCGTGGTGACAGCCTCATCGAGGTGCTGGTGCGCGAAGACACCCACTCCCATGCGCAGATAACCTGCGACGGGCAGATCAACCTCGGCCTGGTATCAGGTGACCAAATCCGCATCCGCAAGGCGGACCATCGCGTACGTCTCATCCACCCCGCCGGGCACGACCACTTCAACCTACTGCGCGCCAAACTCCACTGGGGCTGACTCTCAACAGAAAGATCCAACGCAGACACGCAAAGGACGCAAAGGTGTTCCCTGACAAAACCTCTCCCGTTGCAGGATCCGCACAGACTTAGACGGCCATGCTCACCCATCTGCATATCAGCGATTTCGCCATCGTGGACCGGCTCGAACTGGACTTCGCCGCGGGCATGACCGTGCTCACCGGTGAGACCGGCGCGGGCAAGTCCATCCTGCTCGATGCCCTGGGCCTTTGCCTGGGCGATCGCGCAGAGTCCATCGCCGTGCGTCACGGCGCGGAGCGCGCCGAGGTGAACGCCGGTTTCGACATCAACTCGCTGCCGGAGGTGAACACCTGGCTGGCGGAAAACGAGCTGGATGCCGACGGTGAATGCGTGATCCGCCGCGTGGTCGGCAGCGACGGGCGCTCCAAGGCCTTCGTAAACGGCCGCGTGGTGCCGGTGCAGTCGCTACGCGAACTGGGCGAGCACCTGGTGGACATCCACGGTCAGCACGCCCATCAGTCGCTGCTCAAGCGCGATGCCCAGCGCGAACTGCTCGACGGCTTCGCCGGCCTTGGCGCCACCGTTACCGAACTGAGCGGGCGTTACCGGCGGTGGAAGGCGCTCGAAGAGGACTACGCGCACCTGGCAACGGCGCAAAGTGAACGCGAGTCACGTCTGGAATTGTTGCGTTTTCAGCTCTCCGAACTCCAGGCGCTGGACCTCAAACCCGGCGAGATCGCCCAGGTGGAAGAGGAACACCGCCGCCTGGCCAACGCCAGCCGCCTGCTCGAGAGCAGCCAGACCGCCGAGCAACTGCTCTACGAGGACGATCAGGCGGCGGTGAATCTCATGAGCCGTGCCCTCACGGAACTGCGCGAGATGGAACGCTTCGACGGCGGCGTCGCCGAGTGCGCCCAGCTGCTGGAGAGCGCCCTCATCCAGGCCCGCGAGGCGGCCTCGGAACTACGCCACTACCGTGACCGCCTGGACCTCGATCCGGCGCGTCTCGAACAGCTCGAACAGCGCCTCGCGGACATTCACAACCTCGCACGCAAGCACCGCACCGAGGGCGAGGAACTCATCGCCCTGGCCGAACGCTTCGCGGCGGAACTGGACAGCCTGGAAAACGCCGGTGCGCGCCTCGACGGCCTGGAGCGCGACATCGCCCAGGCCAAGGCCGCCTACCTGGAGCTGGCGCGCCAGGTGGGCAAGAAGCGCGCGAGCGCTGCCGAAGAGCTCGGCGTGGCGGTGACCGCCAACATGCAGGAACTGGGCATGGCGGGCGGGCGGCTGGAAGTGGCCCTGGAGGTTCTGGACGAAACCCAGGCCGGCGCCGCGGGCCTGGAACGCATCGAACTCCTGGTGAGCGCGAATCCCGGTCAGCCGGCGCGCCCGCTCGGCAAGGTGGCTTCGGGCGGCGAGCTCTCCCGCATCAGCCTCGCCATCCAGGTATTGACCGCCACCGGCGCGGGCATCCCCACCCTCATCTTCGACGAGGTGGACGTGGGCATCGGTGGGCGCGTAGCGGAAATGGTGGGCCGCCGGCTACGCGACCTGGGCAGCAAACGCCAGGTGCTGTGTGTCACCCACCAGCCCCAGGTGGCGGCCCTCGGCCATCACCATTTCGTGGTGAGCAAGCAGACCCGCAAGGGTGTGACCACGACGCACATCGAATATGTGACGGCCGATGCACGCGTGGAGGAAGTGGCGCGCATGCTGGGCGGCATCGAAATCACCGCCCAGACCCGTTCCCACGCCCGCGAGCTCATCGAGCGCACCGCGGAGTCGTAGCCTTGACCGCCCACGCGTCGTCCACAAGTGAACGGGAGCGGCCGAAGACAGAAGAGAAAAGCTAACCACGGGGGACACGGGGAACACGGGGAAATCGATCTTTTCTGTAGGAGCGGCCTCAGGCCGC
>JAWLGK010000037.1:0-16661 GCA_041685115.1 Gammaproteobacteria bacterium
TCACAGCGACGCAGTTACCTTCGACTACGAGGTCTTGGCTTACCCCGACACGGACTTTCACCGTGCTGTGTGCGCGCCTTCACGAGCGCACTAGGAGCCCACACCGTGGGCGAATGCGCCGCTTGGCCGTACGCAAAGGCATTCGCCCACAGTGTGGGCTCCTACCGACAAACACGCTTCCTATACTGCCGTAGGTCACGTTGGCGCGCAGCGCCTACGTGACGTTCTTCGACATGTCAGGTAGCGCTGCGCGCAACCTGACCTACACGAGAACAAGGCGCGGAAGCTCGCTCCCACAACCCGCCCACAGTGTGGGCTCCTACGGGAAACATGCATGCTTTTTCTGTAGGTCACGTTGGCGCGACGCGCCTACGTGACATCCTTCGAAACATGTCAGGTAGCGCTGCGCGCAACCTGACCTACGCGGTGAATAGATTGCCCAGCGAGTCAGCGCGTCACGAGCAGAAGCTCGCTCTCACAAGGGGGTACGGGGGAGCATTTTCTCCCCTCGTAGCCCGGATGAAACGCAGCGGAATCCGGGAGTCCGCAAGCCGTTGGAACAAAGACCCGGATTACGCGTTGCTTCATCCGGGCTACGTCTGGGGTACTTGCGTCTCGGCGCGCAGCCGTCCGTTTTCGTCGAAGACCTGCACGCGCTCGTAGTCGCCGCGGGAGAGTGTGATGAACACGCAGGGGCTGGTGATTACCTGGGGGAGAACGGCGTCGGGCGGCGGGTCGGTCCAGTGCACGATGAGCTGCACGGCATCGTCCACCCGCGTCACCTGCGGGGTGGCGAGATCGATCCCGTAACCGCCCGTGCCGCGCTGGCCCATTTCCACCAGCACGACCCCATCCCGGGAGAAATCCACGTCGGGGAGGTCCACCAGGGTTTCGATGGAGACTCGATCGAACCGCCGGTAGGCCGCCTCGAAATCCACCGGGTTGTCGTTCCAGGTTGCGGCACTGGTGGGATAGGGTCTACCGCAATGGAGGTCGCTGTCCAGCGCGCGGGCACTCAAGCCACCGTCACGCGCGGTAGGCGCACAGGCGGCGAATGATATTCCCAGCAGGACCACAGCGAGCGCGCGCAAGCCATTCCCTCCCGCTTTCCTGCAAGCATAGAGCACGCGCCTTCAGCGCATCACGACGCGCATGCCAAGCGCCAGGACAGCCAGCATCCAGACGATGAGCGGCCCGGTGGGATAGTCGAACTGGGCAGAGGCCAGCAGACCAGCCCCATAGCCGCCCGCCCCCAGCGCACAACCCCACATCAGCCCGCGGCGGGCCGACAGTCCGCGCGTGGCAAGCGCGGGGATGATCAGGCTGGCAAACACCAGGTACACACCCACCAGTTGCACCGACACGGTGACCGCCAGGGCGAAAATCCCATAGAAGACGAACCGTCCGCGCGGCAGCAGTTGCCAAGCAAGAAGGATCCCGGCGGTGGCCAGGGCCACCGGCACCAGTTGTGACCAGCTCACCCACAACACCTGACCGGCGAGCAGGTCGGCGAGGTGTTCGCCGCCGCGCGGATTGCCCGCGAGCAGCAGCAACCCGCCGGTCGCCGCCAGCACGAACACGGTACCGATGATCGCCTCCTGCACCGCCGGCCAGTGGCGCTCGGTGATGTGCAGGCCCACCGCGCCGAGCAGCGCACTGGCGGCTGCCACCATCTGCACCTCGGGCCCGTGCACTTCAAAGCCCAGCTGCGCGGCGAGCAGCACGCCCAGCGCGGCGATTTGCGCCACGGCGAGATCGATGAAGATGATCCCGCGCGACAGCACCTCGCGTCCCAGCGGGACGTGTGTGGCGAGGACCAGCAGGCCCGCCGCGAACGGCGGGCCCAGCAGGGCCAGATCGGCCAAGGTCACGGCGCGGCCTCCAGTAACCGCGCCACGGTTTCGTCGAACAGTGCGAACAGGTCGCCCGCCGCGGCACTGCCGCCCACGGTATACGGCAGCACCACCACCTGCATGCCCGTACGAGTGGCGAGCCACTCCGCGGGGCGCACGTCCTGGAAAGGTGTGCGCAATACCATGCGTGCCGGCTGGTCCTTCAACGTGGCCGTGAGGGAGGACAGATGCGCCGCGCTCGGCGGGATGCCGGGCTTGGGCTCCAGGCGCGCCGCTTCCACCAGGCCGAGCCAGTCGTAGAGATAGACCCAGTCCTGGTGATGGGAGACCACGCGCACGCCGCGCAGCGGTGCCGCCTTGCGCTGCCACTGCGCCATGGCCTGTTGCCAGCGTGCACGGAACTCCCCGAGCCGTGCGCGGTAGTGATCGCCGTTGGCGCCATCCACCGCGGCCAGCCGCTCGCCCAGGGCCTCGGCGATGCGCAGCAGCCGGCGCGGGTCGGTGTGCACGTGCGGATTGCCGTCCATGTGCAGATCGCCCAGGGCGCGATCGGCGACCGCGGGTACCTCCAGGCGCTCCACCTGTTCCGCCGCCATGAAGTGCCCGGGGCGCCCCGGCTGTACACGGCTATTGCCCGACTGACGCAGCAGCACCGGCAACCAGCCGGCCTCCAGTTCGGCGCCGGTGCACACCAGCATGTCGGCGCGACGCAGTTTGGCGATGAGGCTGGGGCGCGCCTCGATGTGGTGCGGGTCCTGCCGCGCCGTGGTGGCGGCATAGACCGACACCTGTTCGCCGCCCAGTTCGGTGACCAGGGCGGCCCACTCCGGCTCGCAGGCAAACACATTCACTGCGGCCTGTGCGGGCAGCGCGCACAGGCCGAGTACCATTCCGAGCATCCGTCGCTTCATGGTCGCCACCTCAGAAGGGATGCGCGCCATGGGCGCCCAGACTCATGGTGTACTGGAGCAGCACCTGGTTGTCCGCATCCGCGGAGGATTCGTCGCGGTTGAATTGCAGTCGCAGGCGGCTGTATTCGCTGTTGGCGAAGTCGACCATGGCGCTCCAGCGCTCGGGCGTGTGGCCTTCCGCATCGAGGCCGGCGTGCTCGGCCACGTGGGCGTCGTCCACGTCGTTGTCCACATCCAGGGCGTCATAGCGCACGCCCACGCGCCAGCGTGGCATGAACTGGTAAACGGCCTGGGCGTACCAGCCGGTTTGCGTTCCGTCATAACGGCCTTCATCCGTGGCGCCGTGGGCCACGACGGTCACGTCGCCCTCCTCGTCGCGCAGGAAGTATTCCGCCTGGAACTTGAAGCTGCGTGCGTTGGCATTACCATTCGGCGCCCACTTCCAAACGAAGTCGACGCCGCTCACCGCGCTGTCGCCGCTGAAGCTGGCGTGCTCCTCATCGTGGCCGTGGCCGTGGTCGTGGCCACCCGCCTCGCGGTCTTCCACATCCGCCCGCCAATGACTCAGGCCCAGACGCCAGGAATGGCTCTCGCCCAGATCGCCGCCGAGCTTGGCGAAGGCCGCAAAGCCGCCCTTACCGTCGTTGGCCGCACCGCCCGCGGGAAAGCGTTCGCCGCGCAGGGCCTCGGCACCCAGTTCCAGAAACACATCCGTGGGCGCGAGCCAGCGTAGCTGCACGCCGTCGTCACGCAGCTGATCACCGAACAGGCCGCGATAGACGAGCGGTGCATCGGCGAAGTCCCAGGCATGCATGTGTTGCTCGTTCAGGTAACCGATGCCGGAGAAGAAACGCCCGGCCTTCACGGTGACGCCCGCGCCGAGGCCGAGGGTCTGGATGAAGGCCTCTTCCAACTCCACTTCAGTCTCTCCGCCGTGGTCGGCGATGGCGGCCGTGAACTGGCCGTAATACTGGTCGTCGATGTTGGCGCTGAAGACCAGTTCGCTATGGCCCACGGAAAATCCTTCGGCGCCGAGGCCCGCCTCGCCGCCGAGCATGAAGCCCGGCAGTTCATAACCCTCCGCCTCGTTCTCGAAGGACGCGAAGCGGCCGTCCAGGATCAGGCTGATGGCCGGATTGAAGGCGTTGGAGGTAACGCTGCCCTGGGCAGCGACCGCGGTGGTGAAAAAAAGGCCGAGCACGGGTGCAAGCCGTGCGCTGATAACACGATTCATGGTGTTCTCCTGAAAAGGACATGACGACGGGACCCGGTCCGGGCCCCGCACGGACACAGGTCAGGAGAACGCAGGAGGACCGCGCGCCCGCTTGGCCGCTACGGGCGTGGCAACGATGGCGCGATAGTCGAGGGAATGAGGTGCTGCCGTGCCCAGTGGCGGCGGCAGTACCAGTTTCGCAGCAGGCAGCGCACCGCTGGTGGGCGCGGCGTGCAGACAGATCTCGCAGGCCTCACCGCTGCTGTGCGCATGCAGGTCCACGGCGTGGACGAGCAAAGCCATCTGGCCAAGCCAGAGGGCAAGCGCAAGCAGCAGGTAACGGGGATTACGCACAGCGGGACACCACGGATTGCGAGCGGCAACCTTAAACGAACCGTGATGCGGTATCAACAATGCGGGGAAACGATAGGGGCACCCGGGCGGGGTGCCCCGGCAGGTATCAATTGACCTTGATGCTGTGGCGTTTGGAGGTTTCCAGCTTGCTCAACTTCAATTCGAGCATGCCGTTTTTGAACGTGGCGCTGGACTTGTCCGCATCCACGTCCGCCGGCAGGGCGATGGTGCGCGTGAATGCCCCGCGCGCGATCTCCGAGCGGTAATAGTTGCCCTGCTCCTCGGTTTCTTCGCGCTTCGAGGCGCCCTTGATGGTGACGGTATTGTCGGTCACCGACACGTCGATATCGTCCTTCTCCACACCGGGGATCTCGGCGCGCACGAGGATCTCGTTGTCGCGGTCGATGACATCCATCTTGGGGTAATAGCCCTCGCTCATTTCACTCCACAGCCGTCCGAGCCGCATCGGTCGCGGCCAGGCCGGGAAAAAGGATTCGAGCATACGATCCATTTCTTCGAAGGGGCTGATCATGGAGCGCGGGAGACGCTCCGTCCGGCCCGCTTCCGAACGCGTAATCTCGCTGCCATGTTCTTTCGCCATGGGACACTCCCTCCGTGCGTGCGTACGTACAGGAATACCCGAAGTGTAGGCCGACGTGCCGGGGTTGAAGAGAGCGTGTCGAACGAGCGCCGTAAACGGGACTTGCCCGAATAGCCGTCTCGCCAAAAGCTACGACACGATGTGAAGAAATCTTTTGGAAACAGCTGTCACGTAGGCGCTGCGCGCCAACGTGACCTACGTCGTGATGCAACGACGTAGCCGGATGAAGCAACGCGTAATCCGGGTCTTGATTCCAACGGCATGTGGACTCCCGGAGTCCGCTGCGCTCCATCCGGGCTACGAGAAAAGAGAGCGATTCCAGGCGCAAAAAAAAAACCGCCGGCGGTTTCCCGTCGGCGGTTTCGATTGGCGTCCCCATGGGGATTCGAACCCCAGTTACTGCCGTGAAAGGGCGGTGTCCTAGGCCTCTAGACGATGGGGACGTAAACCTTCTTCACTAAAACCAAGCCGGGGCGAACCCCGGCTTGTTACGACTTTGGTGGAGCTAGTCGGGATCGAACCGACGACCTCTTGCATGCCATGCAAGCGCTCTCCCAGCTGAGCTATAGCCCCGAAAGAGACTGCGCATTTTAGAGATTTTCGTGAGGCTGTCAAGCCTCAGAAACATTCTTCTTTGCGTAGTCGATGGCGCGTTCCATCCGTGCCAACACGCGCTCGCGACCGATGAGTCTGACGGTCACGTCGATGGGCGGCGAGACTCCCGCCCCCGTCACGGCAACCCGCAACGGCTGCGCAAGTTTACCCAAATTCAGTTCGTTTTGAGTAGCGATTTTTTCGATCGCCTGATGAATTTCTGCATCGCTCCACACGGGCAGCGTGGCGAATGCGTCCTTGAGCTGTTCGAGCGCACCGGCGATGCCCGCCTTCAGGTTCTTCTTTGCCGCCTTGTCATCGTAGGCGTCGAATTCCGTGTAGAAGAACACGCTCGACTGCGCCATCTCCACCAGGGTCTTGGCACGCTCCCGGTAGGCCATCACCACCTCCACCGGATCCGGGCCGGTGCTCGGGTCGATGTTGAGTTTGCCCAGGTGGTAGCTGAGGTGATGGGCCACGTGCGCCGGATCGAGCGTCTTGAAGTAGTGCTGGTTCAGCCACAGTGCCTTGCTCATATTGAGCGCCGAGGCGGAGTTGTTCACGTCCGCCACATCGAACAGACGGATCATTTCATCACGGGTGAACACCTCCTGATCGCCGTGGGACCAGCCCAGGCGCACCAGATAGTTCAGCAACGCCTCGGGCATGAAGCCCTGCTCGCGGTAATCCATCACGCTGGCGGCGCCGTGGCGCTTTGAGAGTTTCTGGCCATCCTCGCCAAGGATCATGGGCACGTGTGCATAGCGCGGCGGCTCCTTGCCCAGGGCACGGAAAATATTCATCTGCCGCGGCGTGTTGTTCAGGTGGTCGTCACCACGCACCACGTGGGTGATGTCCATGTCCATGTCGTCCACCACCACGGACAGGTTGTAGGTGGGTGTACCGTCGGAGCGGGCGATGATGAGGTCGTCCAGTTCCTTGTTGTCGAACACCACGCGCCCGCGGATCAGGTCGTCCACCACCACGTGGCCTTCGGTGGGATTCTTGAAACGGATGACGTATGGCATACCCTCACGCGGCGTTGTAAGCGCACGGCAGCGGCCGTCATAGCGCGGTTTTTCCTTACGGGCCATCTGCTCCTCACGTCGCGCGTCCAGCTCTTCCTTCGTGCAGTAGCAACGGTAGGCATGGCCGGTGTCCAGCAGCTGCTGGACCACTTCCTTGTAACGGTCAAAACGCTTGGTCTGGTAGAACGGTCCTTCGTCGTATTCCAGGCCGAGCCAGGTCATGCCCTCCAGGATGGCGTTCACCGATTCCGGCGTGGAGCGCTCCAGGTCCGTGTCTTCGATGCGCAGCACGAACACGCCGCCGTGGTGGCGCGCATAGAGGTAGGAGAACAGCGCCGTGCGCGCGCCGCCGATGTGCAGGTAGCCGGTGGGGCTGGGGGCAAAACGGGTTCTGATAGTCATGGGGTCTTCCAGTCAAACCGGCTTACTTATGGCCGGAACCTTCATAGGGAAAGCGAATGTGGCCGTAGCGCACCACCAGCACGGCAAGCCCGAGCAGCACGATGGCGCCCGAAATGGCGAGGATCTTCTGCTCGGTGAGGTGCGTCATGTCCAGCATCAGGTGCCGGGCCAGGGCCACCATGGCGATGTACAGCGGCATGCGCACGGGCAAATGCCCCGCCTGCCAATAGGCGTGCACCATCGCTACTACTTCAAGATAGATGAACATCAGCAGCAGGTCGGCCAGGTTCACCGTGCCCCGGCCAACCATGACCCACACTTCCTGGGCAGCGGCGACCAAGGTAGCCGCCAGGATAATGAGCAGGCCAATGTCCTCGACGAACTCGACGGCACGCTTGCCGCTGGTACGCAACTTCTGGTCCGGCATCCGAAAGCCCTGGCTCTTGAAAGGGGCGCATTATAACGGTCCGCCGCCGTCCCGGTGATCGATGCGTTCGGGTGTTGACGAAGGCGGATCGCGCGTTTAATATGCGCGGCCTTCAAGGGGCGATTGCCTGACGGCCAAAACGGCCGGAAAGGTCACCTTCTTGGGCGCGTAGCTCAGCGGGAGAGCACATCCTTCACACGGATGGGGTCACAGGTTCAATCCCTGTCGCGCCCACCAAATACCGCAAGAAATCAAAGGGCTGGCAACGTACGTTGCTGGCCTTTTTCGTTTGGGACAGTTTTGGGGCAAAACGTTCCCCAGTGCTCAGCTGTGCGTAATAATTGAACGCCGCTATCCAATAACCTTGCGCAAGGCTACGCCCACGCTGGTATAGGGATAGCCATGGAAACGACGCATGGTCTTGTGGGTTTCGGGCCAGTCCACGGTCAGGTCCAGTTCACCGTCTACGCGAAATCCCTCTGCACTTAGGAAGTACCTTCGTAGTAAAGGCTCATCGAAAAACCCCCAGTCCACCGGAAAGGACGCACCCGGACCTTCATACCATAAGGTGGCGTCAGCCCGTTCGTAGTAGTCGGTGGTGAGTAACAGCAATGCACCGGGTTTGAGCACGCGGCGCATCTCTTTCAAGGCCTGTTCCACGCGCCCGTGCCCCAGATGTTCGATTACGGATATGCAGAACACAGCGTCGAAGCTGGCCTCGGGCCAGGGCAGCCTGCATAGGTCGCCTTGCGCGTACTCCACCGTAAGGCCGTGCAGCGCATCCAGGCCGAAGGGCGGCTGGAGGTCGATGGCGCTCACGCGGTGTCCCTGGTCGGCGAGATAGATGGGAAAGATCGACGCACCGCAGCCGGCATCCAGCACGCGCGCGCCGGGGCCGAGTTGCGCCTGCTCCAGGGCCCAGGGGTATTCCCAGCGCTTGCTGGGGTGCAGGTAGGACACCGTTTCCCGCGCCAGCAACGTTTCCATGCGCGCCAAAGATTTCTGGAATGCGGGCGTGGCGATTTCCGCCAGGTTCAATACGCGGTTGGGGGCTGCCATGCGCGATCTCCGCGGGTGATGGATTCGATGGCATCGAGCACCTGGTCCACGGTGATGCGAGCGATGCAGGCGGGCGTACCTGCCTGACAGGCACCGCGTATCACGCAATCCGTGGGGCCGAATTCCATGTCCTTTCGGCAGCGTGGCGCCGCCATCTCGCCCACTACAGCGGCGCCTGGTGGCGCATAGACGAACGGGCTGGTGGGCCCGAACACGGGGACGACCGGGCAGCCTATGGCCGCCGCCAGGTGCATCAGGCCGGTGTCGTTGCACACCAGTAATCGACAGTTCTCCAGGAGTGCAGCGGTGACGCGCAGGTGTTGGGGTGTGAGCCAGGCGGCGCGCCTCGACAGCATGGCGCGTTCGTTCGGTGTTTCCTCGGGCGCGCCTAATGCGAGCACCGTATAGCCCTCCGCCGACAGGCGTTCGGCCACGGCCGCGACGCGCTCCACGGGCCAGCGCTTGAGCGGCGACGAGGCGGCCGTGGCCACTGCCACCAGTGGGCGGTTGCCGGTGCGTGCGGTGAGCAGCAGGGCCTGGGCCGTGGCGCGCTCCTGGGCAGTGATAGCGAGTGCGGGCCGCGCGTCCGCGGGGATGCGGATCCCCCAGCCGTCCAATACCGCATGCCGCACCGCCTCGTAGCCGCGCAGGCCGCGCGCCAGGGCGCGGCTCTGCAGCTCGCGGGACACGTCGTACATGCACGGCGCACCCTCGCGCCAGAGGGCCGCGGCGGCGCCGAACACCGCATGGGACGGGTCCAACACGGCATCGAAACGCTGTGAGCGATACCAGGCGCCGAAGGCGGCGTTGCTGATCTCTGTGCCGGGGTCGGCCCATTCGCGATAGCCGAAGGACTGCGCGGTCACCAGGGCATCGAGCCAGCGTTCGCCGCGCAGCAGTTCGATGGCGGGATGGGCGCCGAGGCCCGTAATGCGCGCCTTTGGTCGTGCAGCGCGCAGCGCCATGATGGCTGGTAATTCCATCATCAGATCACCGATGCCGTAGCGCAGGCACAGCAGGATGTTGGTCGCGGTTTCCAGTTTCAATGGGCACCTCGCGGGTTAACGCTAGATGCGCCGGTGCGGCGGGGCAAGGTGGCTTCGATTGATGTGCATGATCAGCTTTCGGGCTCTTGTTTCACGTGGCTCCGCAATCGGCCGTCGGAGTGACAAGGCATTGCCAGGCGCACCATCTTCCTCCTCGTTTTGCTTGCGTCTTGAATTCGATAGCAAGTCCCTTCTTCCCCCGGGACAGAGGCTTGGAAACCGCATTGACCGCCAACCACAAAGCGATCGCGGCGATTGTTTCGATCCCCTCTTCCTGTCCTTCTCCCGGAGGGAGAAGGGACGATCTGGCCAGCGGCGTAGCCGACCGGACGAAGCCGAAGAAACGTTCCCTCTTCGGATCTGGCGAGCTGATTGATGGAGACAAGACCTGAGCGAACGTTCCCTCTCCCTCCGGGAGAGGGACAGGGAGAGGGAGGTAAATAAGCAGCCACGGCTTCCGCGGTATCCAGCCATGACATTCATTGCCGATAGCGACCACGGCGATTATTTTGATCCCCTCTTCCTGTCCTTCTCCCGGAGGGAGAAGGGACGATCTGGCCAGCGGCGTAGCCTACCGGATGACACCGAAGAAACGTTCCCTCTTCGGATCTGGCGCGCTTATTGATGGAGACAAGGCCTGAGCGAACGTTCCCTCTCCCTCCGGGAGAGGGACAGGGAGAGGGAGGTAAATAATCAGCCACGGCTTCCGCTATCCAGCTGCCAGTGCATTTATTACCGATAGCGACCACGGCGATTATTTTGATCCCTCTTCCTGTCCTTCTCCCGGAGGGAGAAGGGACGATCTGGCCAGCGGCGTAGCCTACCGGACGACTCCGAAGAAACGTTCCCTCTTCGGATCTGGCGAGCTGATCGATGGAAAGACAAGGCCCGAGCGAACGTTCCCTCTCCCTCCGGGAGAGGGACAGGGAGAGGGAGGTAAATAATCAGCCACGCCTTCCGCGGTATCCAGCTGCCAGTGCATTTATTACCGATAGCGACCACGGCGATTATTTTGATCCCCTCTTCCTGCCCTTCTCCCGGAGGGAGAAGGGACGATCTGGCCAGCGGCGTAACCGGACGACTCCGAAGAAACGTTCCCTCTTCGGATCTGGCGAGCTGATCGATGGAAAGACAAGGCCCGAGCGAACGTTCCCTCTCCCTCCGGGAGAGGGACAGGGAGAGGGAGGTAAATAATCAGCCACGGCTTCCGCGGTATCCAGCTGCCAGTGCATTTATCACCGATAGCGACCACGGCGATTATTTTGATCCCCTCTTCCTGCCCTTCTCCCGGAGGGAGAAGGGACGATCTGGCCAGCGGCGTAGCCTACCGGACGATGCCGAAGAGACGTTCCCTCTTCGGATCTGGCGAGTTGATTGACGGAGACAAGGCCTGGGGGAACGTTCCCTCTCCCTCCGGGAGAGGGACAGGGAGAGGGAGGTAAATAAGCAGCCACGGCTTCCGCGATATCGAGCCATGACATCCATTGCCGGTAGCGACCACGGCGTTTTATTTCGATCCCCCTCTTCCTCTCCCGGAGGGAGAAGGGACGATCTGGCCAGCGGCGTAACCGGACGACTCCGAAGAAACGTTCCCTCTTCGGATCTGGCGAGCTGATTGATGGAAAGACAAGGCCCGAGCGAACGTTCCCTCTCCCTCCGGGAGAGGGACAGGGAGAGGGAGGTAAATAAGCAGCCACGGCTTCCGCGATTTCCAGCCATGACATCCATGGCCGAGCGACCACGGCGATTGTTTCGATCCCCTCTTCCTGTCCTTCTCCCGGAGGGAGAAGGGACGATCTGGCCAGCGGCGTAGCCTACCGGACGACGCCGAAGAGACGTTCCCTCTTCGGATCTGGCGAGTTGATTGACGGAGACAAGGCCTGGGGGAACGTTCCCTCTCCCTCCGGGAGAGGGACAGGGAGAGGGAGGTAAATAATCAGCCACGGCTTCCGCGATATCCAGCCATGACATTCATTGCCGGTAGCGACCACGGCGATTATTTTGATCCCCTCTTCCTGTCCTTCTCCCGGAAGGAGAAGGGACGATCTGGCCAGCGGCGTAGCCTACCGGACGACTCTGAAGGAACGTTCCCTATCACTCCGACGAGCGTTGCGGTGCTTCGCCGTTGGCGGGGGCGAGGGGTATCACCAGTACCTTGTCGATGCGGTTGCCGTCCATGTCCACCACTTCAAAGCGGAAGCCGGACCATTCCACGTATTCACCGGCGCTGGGCACGTGAGCCATGAGGCTCAGCACGAATCCGGCGGCGGTATGGAAGTCTCCCTCGTCCGGCAGCGACTTGATGCCAAGGACATCCTTCATGTGCTCACTGGCAAGACCGCCGTCCATGAGCCATGAGCCGTCCTCGCGACGGACCACTTCCTCCTCACCAACCGAGCCCTCCTCCGCCAGCGTGCCGACGATGGCTTCGAGGACATCGGTTTCGGTGGTGAGGCCCTGCACCGTGCCGTATTCATCGATGACGATGGCCATGTGCAGGGGTGAGCGCTTGATCAGCTCGACGAGCTGCAACACGTCAGCACTCTCGGGGACGATAAGCGGTTCCCGTGCCACGGCCTGCAGGTCGATTTCCGCACTTTCGAGGCGGGCCGTCAGCACGTCCTTGGCGGCAATGGTGCCGACCAGTTCGTCCAGGTCGCCGCGGGATGCCGGAAACAGTGCGTGGCCGCTTTCACGGATGAGTTTGAGATTGGTGTCCAGGTCCTCGTCCAGATCAAGCCACACGATGTCGGGACGCGGCGTCATGATGGCCTGCACCGACATTTCGCCCAGACGCATGACGCCGGCGATCATCTGCCGTTCGGCATGCTCCACCACCCCCGCCTCGGTGGCCTCGGCAATGAGCATCTTGATCTCGTCTTCGGTGATGGTCTGGACCGTTTTTGAATGCCCGAACACGCGCAGCACGATGCGCGTGGAGGTGTCGAGCATGTGGACCAACGGCGAGCCAACACGCGCCAGCCCGCGCATTGGCATGGCCACTACAGCAGCGATACGTTCTGCATGTGCCAGCGCCACCTGTTTTGGCACCAACTCACCAACCACCAGTGACGCGTAGGTGATCACCGCCACCACGAGGGCAAAGGCGATGGCCTCGGCATGCGTTGCCATGAAGGGCACGGTCTGCAGAAGCTCGCCGAGCGGCTGCGCCAGGCTGGCGCCACCATAGGCGCCGGCGAGGATGCCTACCAACGTAATACCGATCTGCACCGAAGACAGAAAACGGCCGGAATCGTTGAGCAGTTCCAGTGCGGCGCGTGCGCCGCGGCTGCCCTCGTCCGCCATGGCTTGCAGGCGCGCGCGGCGCGAGGAGATCACGGCCAGTTCAGCCATGGCGAAAAAGCCATTCAGCAGGATGAGCAAGGCAACAACGATTAATTCAAAAACGGGCATGGGGGAGGGCTCTACAGGCGCGAACAATTACTCGGCGTGCGGGCGCAGGCCCGTGACCGCGAGGTATTCGTCGGAATTCCAGGTTTCGATGCAGGACGGATTGGCCGGGTCCGGCTCGCACAGATACATCTCGCGACCGGGCTGGCCCACCAGGCGCATGCCGCACGAACGCAGCATGGCGAGCACGCCGGCGTGATTGGGCGCCCACCAGTTGGTGGGGTCGTTGGCGAACCGCTGCTCGATGAAGGCCATCTTCGGCCAGCCAACGTCGGCGAGACTATCACGCGCTTCGAAGGGAAGATCGTCCATCGGGGGGGCGATTTGCTCGCCGGGCATGGTGAGGGTCTGGAATACCATCATGCGGCCCACGCGGCGGCTGACGATATCGAGACCCAGCAGTGGATAACGCAGGTGATAAAAAACGCCAAGAAACAGTACCAGATCAAAACGGCCTTGCCATCGCGCCAAATCGTACACTTGCATACAGTGAAGCTCAATGTTCTCCAGCACGCCGAACTGGGCGGCCGCCCAGCGCGCCTGTTTCAGATAATGGGCATTCACGTCGATGGCGGTGACACGCGCACCGCGTTTGGCCAGCTCGATGCTGTAGAAGCCCGCGTTGCAGCCGATATCGAGCACACGCCAACCAGCCATTTGCGCCGGGAGCACCGCGGCGAGTTCCTGCCACTTATAGGCGGGAAAATCGCCCAGGAAATGACCGGGCGCCGTCTGCCGGCCATCAGGCAGATGCAGGTTGTGGAACCAGGGCGCGAGGGCGCGGATGTCATCGGCCGGCGAATTGGGATCCACGCCTGTCCTCCTCTTCAACCCGTGGCAAGCCCGCCGGTGAAGTTCAGGCTGCGCACGCGCGCACCCTGATCATCTACCGCAAGCGTGCTCACCGAGCCGAGATCCACCTGGAAGTTCTGCATGAGGTCGATGGCGATGCCCGCGTAATAGGCGATGGCGACGCGGATCGGATCGCCGTGGCTCACGATGACCAGGCGCGACTCCGGATGCCGCTGACGCAACGCCTCCAGCACCGTGACGACCCGCGCCTGCACCTCGATCATCATCTCTCCCTCTGGGATGCGCGTGACGCTGCGCACCCGGTTGAAGCGTCGCCAGTGCGTTTCGCTGTCGAGGCGCGTGAACGGCAGCCCGGTCCAGCGGCCGAAATCCACTTCCGTGATGCCGTCGATGATCTCCACGTCAAGGCCGAGCCGTGCGGCGATGGGCGCCGCGGTCTCCCGCGCGCGCTCCAGGGGGCTGGAGTACACATGCTCGATACCGCTGGTGGCCAGCCACTCCGCGGCGGCACGGGCCTGCGCACGCCCATGCTCGTTGAGGTGAATGCCCGCACGCCGGCCGGAGATGCCCTGGCCCACGCTGTCGTTGTCGCCGTGGCGCACCAGAAAAAAGAGCGTCACGGATGTTCTCCCGCGGCACGCATCGAGCGCACTGGCACGTAGCGCTCCAACACTTCATCGGTGAACTGCGCAAATTCATCGGGCACCAGCGGCGGGCTGGTATGGTGAGGACGCCGGCCGCGTGAAGGCGGGGTGAAGCACAAGGTGATGGTGAGTTCGAACTCCTCCAGCGCTGCCATCTGCCGATCGAACCAGCGCAGCGCGTCGGGCCGATGCCAGTCCGCCCAGGAGATGCCGGTGCGCAGACGCTTCACGCCCAGTCGCCGCAACCACGCCACGGCGTCGTCGAGGCGATGGTCCTCATAATGGAACCATTGGCAGATGCCAAGGCGCGGATCAAAGTGTTCCACCGCCGGCTTGGGCGTGCCATCGGCGCGTACCAGGCCCATGTAGAAGTGGCGGTAATAGGCAGAGCCTTCGCTTTCCTTATGACGGGTGGTCGCCTCCCAGGCAGGCGGCAGGTCGAACAGGCTGTACCAGTAGATGCGCCCCACGCGCCCGAGCAGCAATTCCGTGGTGCGTTCGAGTCCGAACACCTGCACCTCATCGGCGCCGAAACTGGAGACGCCGACCTCCGTCACCCAGACAGGCAAGTGGCAGACGTCCTCGATCTCCGCCACCTTCGCCGGCCATTCATCCAAACGCCAGTGGTTCCAGTCCAGCGGAAAGCCGTGCACTGCCACGGCATCGATCTCCGTCAGCACACCATGACCGGCGAGCAGCTTGATGAAGTCGCCGTCGATGGGCGATATGCCGCCCAGCACCCGCGTGATCCACGGCCGACACGCGCGCACGCGCTGCGCGGCCAGGCGCGTCATGGCGGCGAACTCCCGCCAGCCCGGGTCCATTTCGAAGTCCCAATGCGACAGGTTGTTCGGTTCGTTCCAGAACTTGATGGCTTCGATCACACGGGTTCATTCCTCCGCGGCGTCGTCGAGCTCGGCGCCGATGAACGTCTCGAGCAGCCGCCGGGCGTCGTGGTCCGTGTATTGGCGCGGTGGATGCTTGCAGAAATACGCCGACGGCCCGGTGAGCACGCCGCCCTCGCCGCGCTCCAGGGCCAGCTTCGCGCAGCGGATGGCGTCGATGGCGACGCCCGCGGAATTGGGCGAATCCTCCACCGACAGGCGCAGTTCGAGGGAAACGGGCACGTCGCCGAACAAACGCCCTTCCATGCGGATGAAGCAGACCTTGTTGTCCTTCTGCCAGGGCACCCAGTCGCTGGGGCCCACGTGGATGTGTTCATCGGCCAGGCGCACACCGGCCACCGCCTGCACCGCCTCGGTCTTGGAGGTCTTCTTCGAACGCAGACGGCTGCGATCGAGCATGTTGAGGAAATCGGTGTTTCCGCCGGTATTGAGCTGGTAGGTGCGTTCCAGCTTGGCGCCGCGCTGACAGAACAGGTCGGCCAGCGCGCGGTGCACCATGGTCGCACCCACCTGCGACTTGATGTCATCGCCGATGAGCGGCAGGTTGCGCTCGCGAAAACGCCGCGCCCAGTGCGGATCACTGGCCAGGAACACCGGGATGTTGTTCACGAACGCCGCACCGGCGCGCAGCGCGCAATCGGCGTAGAAGTGGGTGGCGTGTTCGCTGCCCACGGGCAGGTAATTGAGCACCACCTCGGTGCGGGTCTCGCGCAGGATGCGTATGACTTCGCTCGCCTCCGGCTCGGCACGCTCGGCCGGCTGGCAGGCCACGTCCTCCGGGTAGTCGCGCATGTGTGCGGGAAAACCGTCGAGCACCCGGCCCATGCACACGTTCACACCGCTGCGCGGCAGTTCGGCGGCGAAGGCGGTGGTGCAATTGGGCTTGGCGAACACCGCCTCGGCCACATCGAGGCCCACCTTGCGCCTGTCGATGTCGAAGGCCGCCACCACCTGGATGTCATCCGGGCCGTAACCGCCGATGGTCGCATGCATCAGCCCCGCCTTGGCGTCGGGGTCGGTGCGATAGTAGTGAATGCCCTGCACCAGCGAACTGGCGCAGTTGCCGACGCCGATCAAGGCGATTCTGATGGGTTCCATACGCACATCCTTGTGAGCCTCTGCCTTAGCCTAGACCGTTCCCTTTCTCAAAGCCTGGATGAACGGTGGTTGACGGAGGAATCTGTCCCCCGACACCGGATTCCTTTCTTCGAAATTCGTAGGTCACGTTGGCGCGTAGCGCCTACGTGACATCTCAATAACGTGGGGCTACGCCCGAAGATTGATCAGACGGGGGTTTTAGCCCCCCCTACGACGAGGTACTTTTCTTTGCGCGGCCAAAGAAAAGTACCCCAAAGAAGGGTGGCCCGGCGCACGAGAGCGAAGCGGCTTTGACGGCGACG
>JAWLGK010000038.1:0-2244 GCA_041685115.1 Gammaproteobacteria bacterium
TGCATGCCCTGTTGCATGCCCTGTTGCATGCCCTGTTGCATGCCCTGTTGCATGCCCTGTTGCATGCCCTGTTGCATGCCCTGTTGCATGCCCTGTTGCATGCCCTCCTCGCGGGCCATGCGTTCGAAACTGGTGACATAGCGCATTTGCCGCTCCTCCTCCAGACAGTCCACATCGTACCTTAGCCGGCTTTCCAGTTCAGCCGGAAGGCGCATCAGCCAATCGATCACGGTGATCAGGTTCCAAATTCGCTGGCGGTCCCAGTCGCGTTCATAGAGCATACGGATCAAGCGCAGTTTGGCCACATAGCGTGCCTGGCTGTCCCGGCGGGTGCGCTTCGTCAAAAGATGGGCTGCGGTGACCACCGCGAACGGATTATCGGATACCAGCAGCGCCTCCAGTTGCCCGTCCCATTCCAGCAGCTTCACCACCGGGAACTCCATCTGCATCCGGCAACCCAGAAGCTCATAGCCAAAGCTTCGGGGATGCCAGCCCCGGTGAGGATCCGCCAGTACCGCAAGGCTGGCGATGGGCCGGTCGTATCGGTCGAACAACCGATAATGATAGGTGAATACCCGCTTTGCGAATCCCGCCTCGCGGTTACCCTGCACCTCGATATGGATATAGACCCAGCCTGTCTCGCCGGCGCTGTGGGCCACTTCAACCAGCTTGTCGACGTAGCGCTTGCCCAGTTCCGCGTCCTGCACTACTTGCCGGAGTTCCTGCTCCAGGAAGCGGTAGCCCCGACGCCAGTCGATGGCGGCATAGGCCCCGGGGAAGAAGAAACTCATGAACTCGGGAAAGTAATGCTCCAGCGCCTCTTTCCAGGGGCTGTCGTAGTCATCCGTGACGATCTTCATGGCGCGTCCTTGCACGATCAGAGTCCCCGCAAGCTGCCAAATTTCTTGACCGGCCAAGATTTGTCTTGCGATCCCATGCGCTTGGTCATGCGGGCAACCATGTCCCGCGTAGGCGCCCGCTCCCTGGGCGATGGTTCGCTGATTGGACTAAGCGAGTTCGCTTTCGATGCGGGTGAGCGCCTCGATGGGGGACGGGGCGCCGGTGATGGGGCGGCCGATCACCAGGTGGCTGGCGCCGGCAGTGACCGCCTCGGCAGGCGTGAGTACGCGCTTTTGATCGCCGGTAGCCGCCCAGGCGGGGCGGATGCCGGGGGTGACCAGTTGGAAACTCGCGTCGTGCTGTTTGCGCAACGGTTCGATCTCACGCGGGGAGCAGACCACGCCGTCGAGGCCGCTTTGCTTGGCGAGCGCCGCCAGGCGCAGCACGTTGTCGGCGGGTGCTCCGGTCAATCCCACTTCACGGATGTCTTCCTCGCCCATGCTGGTGAGGATGGTGACGCCAATGAGCAGGGGTCTGTGCGCGGATTTTTCGATGGCCTCGCGGGCGGCTTCCATCATGCGCCGGCCGCCGAGGGCGTGCACGTTGACCATCCATACGCCCAGGTCGGCCGCGGCGGCGCAGGCGCCTGCGACGGTGTTCGGGATGTCGTGGAATTTGAGATCGAGGAACACGTCGTAGCCGCGGCCGACCAGTTGTTCGACCAGCGCGGGCCCGCCGCGGGTGAACAGTTCTTTGCCGACCTTGAGTTTGCAGCGACCGGGCTCAAGACGGTCGACGAGGGCCAGGGCGTCGGTGGGTTTGGCGTAGTCGAGGGCGACGATGATGGGCATTGGTCTGGTTCCAGTTTTGTTGCGCGTTTTGGATGTCACGTAGCTTCGCCGCGTGACCGTGGAATTTTGGTTGTCGCGGCCTGAGGCCGCTCTTTCGGCCACCCCTCTCCCCGGCCCTCGGCAACTGCTCCCTGCGTTGCTCTACCTCCTACATCCATGCAGTCGTCTCCCTGGGGGAGAGGGGGTGGGGAGGTGGTGTTGGTGACCGCTCCTTTCTAACAACCCGAATGTCACGTAGCTTCGCAACGTGACCTACGGAGTTTTGTTGCGTGTTTGGATGTCGCGCAGCTTCGCCGCGTGATCATCGAATTTTGGTTGTCGCGGCCTGAGGCCGCTCTTTCGGCCACCCCTCTCCCCAGCCCTCGGCAACTGCTCCCTGCGTTGCTCTACCTCCTACATCCATGCAGTCGTCTCCCTGGGGGAGAGGGGGTGGGGAGGTGGTGTTGGTGACCGATCCTTTCTAACAACCCGAATGTCACGTAGCTTCGCAACGTGACCTACGGAGTTTTGTTGCGTGTTTGGATGTCGCGCAGCTTCGCCGCGTGATCGTCGA
>JAWLGK010000038.1:2344-16014 GCA_041685115.1 Gammaproteobacteria bacterium
AGCTTCGCAACGTGACCTACGGAGTTTTGTTGCGTGTTTGGATGTCGCGCAGCTTCGCCGCGTGATCGTCGAATTTTGGTTGTCGCGGCCTGAGGCCGCTCTTTCGGCCACCCCTCTCCCCGGCCCTCGGCAACTGCTCCCTGCGTTGCTCTACCTCCTGCATCCATGCAGTCGTCTCCCTGGGGGAGAGGGGGTGGGGAGGTGGCGTTGGTGACCGCTCTCTTTTCTAACAACCCGAATGTCACGTAGCTTCGCAACGTGACCTACGGGGCGGGCCCTGGTTTGCCTCTTGGCCCAAGCCACCGTGTTGGACATCTTCTTGCCCCCTCTCCCTCCGGGAGAGGGCTGGGGAGAGGGGATCAGTTATGGATTCCCTCATCCTGTCTTTCGGCAATTGCTCCGTGCACTGCTCTATCTCCTGCATCCATGCAGTCGTCTCCCGAAGGGAGAAGGGCCGACTCTATTGCAGTCGGCGTTTAATGCGTTATTCCCAAGCCTCTGTCTCGCCTGCACCAAGAGACAGCCCTCCGGACTTGCTATCGAGTTCAACGGGCCCGCCGTTGCATTTGTGGCCAGGAACAGCTCCGTCGGGCTCTGCCGTGATTCCCCGCGGCGGGTCAAAACCATCGCGGCCTGAGGCCACTCCTGCGGGTGCTTCGTTCTATTCCCCTTCGATGCCCTGAATGGGCTTCACGGTGCTCCACTGTTTGCAACTGGGGCATTGCCAGTGCAGGACCTTGCCGACGAAACCGCAGGATTGGCAGTGATAGCGCGGTTTGGCGTCCAGTTGCTCGCTGAGCAGTTCGTGAATGAGCAGCAGGTCTTCCCGCGAGCCCGCGTGCTGTTCTTCCAGCTTCATGCCAACCAGCGCGCGCAGGCCGGCCATGGAGGGCTGGGCGCGCAGGCGTTCGGTGAGCATGGCGGCGGCGGCGGCACTGCCCTGCTGGGTGCGCAGGTGTTCCGTGTAGGCCAGCAACAGCGACGCACTGCGGCAGCTTTCGAGCAGGCGTGCCAGCTGTTCGCCGAATTGGGCCGGTGTCCCGTTTTGGGCATAACTGCGCTGGAGCATCTCGATGGATTCGGAGATGAACTCCGGATCCTGTTGTTCGATGCGCGCCAGGGCCTTGCGCGCGGCCTTGGGCTGGTCGTTGAGGAGATGCAGTTCCGCTTCGAGCAGGCTGGCGCGCACGCTCTGGCGGTCGGCGGCATGTGCCTTTTTTAACAGTCGCAGCGCCTTGTCACGGTCGTTGTGGTGCAGGGCCGCTTCCGCCAGTTCGCAGTAGTAATGGGCGATGGTCGGGCCAAAGGGAACGCTATCGGCGTAGGCGAGGCGCTCGGCCATTTCGATAGCCTTGCCCCACTCCTTTTCCTGCTGGTAGATGTCGCGCAACTGGGTGAGCGCGCGTTGGGTAAATTCCGGGTCGTTGACCAATTCGAGGAACAGGTTTTCCGCGCGATCGAGCAGCCCAGCGCCGCAGTAGTCGCGCGCCAGTTCATAAAGGGCCGTGTTGCGCTGGCTGATCGACAACGATGGGCGGGCAATGAGGTTTTGATGGATGCGTATGGCGCGATCCACTTCACCGCGGCGTCGGAACAAACTGCCCAACGCGAAGTGGGTTTCGACCGTGTCGCTGTCCACTTCGAGCATGCGGACGAAGACCTCGATGGCCTTGTCCGGCTGTTCACTGATGAGGTAATTGAGGCCTTGCAGGTAGCCTTGGGAGAGGTCGCGGGAGCGGACGCACTCCCTCGACTGCGGGCCTTTTCGCCCGAGCAACCATCCCGTCAGGGCGGCAAACGGCAGCAGGAGGAACAGGATTTCAAGGCCCATATCACTGGTCCTTGAAGGGGAGCTCCCTGAGATTCCGCACTTCGCGCTCGCACAGGGTGATGCGCTTGCGCAGGGAGGAAACTTCATAGCGCTTGGCGAGCACCACGCCCATGGACGCGAGGATGCCGAGCAAGGCACCCGCGGCAATGGCGATGACCACGACCAGCGACACCGGCGCGTTCACGTCGCCCACGTAAAAACGGATGAGGACACTTTGGGTGTTGAGCGCGGCAAAGCTGAGGCCGACGGCTACGACAAACAGCAAAACGACAAGGACGAGAAGGCGTTTCATCTACTGTCTGCTTTCCCTTTGCACGTGCCGCGTCTTGTCGCTCAGGACACTGCGGATTCGGCCGGCTCTAGGCTGATGGTGTGATTCACGCGCTCACGCAATTCCTTGCCGGGCTTGAAGTGCGGCACGTTCTTGGGCGGCAGCGCGACCGCTTCGCCGGTCTTGGGGTTACGCCCCATGCGCGGCGGGCGGAAATGCAGGCAGAAACTGCCGAAGCCACGGATTTCGATGCGTTCTCCGTTGGCCAAGGTGTCTGCCATGTGTTCGAGCATGGTCTTGACCGCCAACTCCACGTCGCGGTGTGCCAGCTGTGGGCCCTGTTTCTGGGCGAGGATTTCGATCAGCTCCGACTTGGTCATTGATCACATCCCATTCAAAACGGGAGGCCCCGGAGGGCCTCCCGAAGCACGACTATCGTCTTACTTGTTCTCCAGCTTTTCCTTGAGCAGGTCGCCCAAGGTGGTGCCGGTCGGCGCAGAACGCTGATAGTCCTGCATCGCCTCGGCCTCCTCGTCGCTGTCCTTGGCCTTGATGGAGAGATTGACGATACGGTTCTTACGGTCGATGCCGATGAACTTGGCTTCGACGGTGTCACCCACCTTCAGCACGCTACGGGCATCTTCCACGCGGTCGCGGGAGATCTCGGAGGCGCGGAGGTAACCCACCGTGCCGTCCTCGAGCTCGATCTGAGCGCCCTTGGCGTCCACTTCCTTGACCGTGCCCTTCACCACTGCGCCCTTGCGATGCTCAGCGGCGTAGGCGGAGACGGGATCCTTCTCAAGCTGCTTGATGCCAAGCGAGATGCGCTCACGCTCGGGATCGATGGCCAGTACCACGGCTTCCAGCTCGTCGCCCTTCTTGTACTTGTGCACGGCTTCTTCGCCGGTCTCGTTCCAGGAGATGTCGGACAGGTGCACCAGACCATCGATACCGCCATCGAGGCCGATGAAGATGCCGAAGTCGGTGATGGACTTGATCTTGCCTGCGACCTTGTCGCCCTTGTTGTGGGTGGCGGAGAACACTTCCCACGGGTTGGACTGGGTCTGCTTGATGCCCAGGGAGATGCGACGGCGCTCGGCATCGATGTCGAGCACCATGACCTCCACCTCGTCGCCCATCTGCACGACCTTGGACGGATGGATGTTCTTGTTGGTCCAGTCCATCTCGGAGACGTGCACCAGGCCTTCCACGCCCTCTTCGATTTCCACGAAGCAGCCGTAGTCGGTGAGGTTGGTGACCTTGCCGAACAGGCGGGTGCCCACCGGGTAACGGCGGGTGATGTCTTCCCATGGATCCTCGCCCAGCTGCTTGAGGCCAAGAGATACGCGCTGACGCTCGCGGTCGAACTTGAGCACCTTCACGTCGATCTCGTCGCCGACGTTCACCACCTCGGAGGGGTGCTTGACGCGCTTCCACGCCATGTCGGTGATGTGCAGCAGGCCGTCGATGCCGCCCAGGTCCACGAAGGCGCCGTAGTCGGTGAGGTTCTTGACGATACCCTTGACCTGCTGGCCTTCCTGCAGGTTCTCCAGCAGCGCTTCACGCTCGCCGCTGCTCTCCTGCTCCACCACGGCGCGGCGGGAGACCACCACGTTGTTACGCTTGCGATCGAGCTTGATGACCTTGAATTCGAGGTCTTTGCCTTCCAGGTAGGAGGGGTCGCGCACGGGGCGCACGTCCACCAGCGAGCCGGGGAGGAAGGCACGGATGTTGTTGAGGTCGACGGTGAAACCGCCCTTGACCTTGTCGACGATGCGGCCGATGACGGTCTCTTCCGCGGTCTGTGCGCGCTCCAGGCGCGTCCAGGCCTCGGCACGCTTGGCCTTCTCACGCGACAGGCGCGTGGCGCCGAAGCCGTCCTCGAGGGATTCGAGGGCCACGTCGATTTCGTCACCGACGTTGACTTCGATTTCGCCGTCCTCGTTTCGGAACTGCTCGAGGGGAATGACGCCTTCGGACTTCAAGCCCGCATTGACCACCACCACTTCGGAGCCGACTTCGAGGACGGTACCCCTTACGATGGCGCCGGGGCGCATCTGAATGGTAGTCAGGCTCTGTTCAAAAAGTTCTGCAAAGCTTTCGCTCATCGCTGCGTAACCACGTAGGTAAGCCGAATTCGGGGCGAACCCCTCCTCCGGGTCTGATGTTGACAACCACCCGGCCGCAAGGCCGGGCACCATGCCGAAAAGGGCCCCAATGGTCCTTCCGACAATTTAATCGACGCTACCGGGCAGACGCGCCCGGACCAACGCCATGACTTTTTCGAACACTTCCTGAATACCCAACTCGGAAGTATCGATGACCTGCGCATCATCCGCGGGGCGGAGGGGCGAAGCGGTGCGGCTTCGGTCCCGTTCGTCGCGCGCGGCGATCTCGCTCAAAAGGGCCGATACGGTAACATCCAACCCCTTTTCCTTCAACTGCTTATATCGCCTCTCGGCCCTGGCTTCGGCGCTCGCGGTGAGAAACACCTTCACCGGGGCATCGGGAAACACGGTGGTGCCCATGTCGCGGCCATCGGCCACCAGGCCGGGCGCCTGCCGGTAATCGCGCTGGCGCTGCAACAGGGCTTCGCGCACCTGGAGTATAGCGGCCACCCGGGAGGCGTCCCCGCCTGCTGCTTCGGTGCGGATGGCGTCGGTAACATCCTGTCCGTCAAGGAAAACCCTCGGGCTCTCTCCGACCTGAATACGAAATTCCGCCTTCAGGCCACGGGCCACGGCGCCGAGCTGCTCCGACTCGTCCGCCGCCAGGGCAAAGCCACGCCGGCGCGCGGCCAGGCCGACCAGGCGATACAGCGCGCCGCTGTCGAGAAAATGCCAGCCGAGCCGTTCGGCCAGCAGCTGGCTGATGGTGCCCTTGCCGACCCCGCTAGGGCCGTCGACGGTGATGACGGGGATGTCGTGCATGTTCCTGTCCAATTACACAGCCACCCCGAGGCGGGGCAGCGATGTTCTTCCAACCAATACCGGCATTCTCGTATCCGACGTTCTTGGGTCCCGTAGGAGCCGACACCGTCGGCGAATGTGCTCCGGTAACGCCGGATGGTAGAAAAACCATTCGCCCACGGTGTGGGCTCCTACGCCTGCACTGCCAATTGGAATCCCGCTTTTTGTGCCAGGTCTACGAATCCCGGGAACGAGGTGTTCACGGTCGCGCAGTTGTGAATAGTGATAGGCCCCGAGGCGCGCAGTGCGGCCATGGTGAAGGACATGGCGATGCGGTGGTCGTCGTGACTGTGCACCTCACCGCTGCCGAGCTGGCCACCGCGGATGACGATGCCGTCCGGCGTGGGGCGGGCGTCGATGCCGAGGGTGGTGAGGCCGTCGGCCATGACCTGGATGCGATCGCTTTCCTTCACGCGCAGTTCCTCGGCACCGGTGAGCACGGTCTCGCCTTCGGCACAGGCGGCGGCGATGAATAGGGCCGGAAATTCGTCAATGGCCAGCGGCACCTGGTCTTCCGGGATGCGGATGCCCTTGAGCTGCGCCGCGCGCACGCGGATGTCGGCGACGGGTTCGCCGCCCACCTCGCGCTCGTTCATCAGGGTGATGTCCGCACCCATGAGACGCAGGATGTTGATGATGCCGACGCGGGTCGGGTTGATACCCACGTGTTCCAGCAGGACCTCCGAGCCGGGCGCGATGCTGGCGCCCACCATGAAAAATGCCGCCGAGGAGATGTCCGCCGGCACGTCGATGCGCGTGCCACGCAAGGTGCCGCCCGGCTCCACGCAGGCGGTGCTGCCGCTGCGGTACACGGGATAGCCGAAGCCGGTGAGCAAGCGTTCGGTGTGGTCACGGGTCGGCGCCGGTTCGGTGACGCAGGTGCGGCCTTCCGCGTACAGTCCGGCGAGCAGCAGACAGGATTTCACCTGGGCGCTGGCCACGGGCATGGTGTAGTCGATGCCCTTGAGCTTGGCGCCGCCCTTCACCTTGAGCGGCGGCGTGCCGTTGTCCTGGGTCTCCACCTCGGCACCCATCTGCGCCAGCGGCACGGTGACACGGCGCATGGGACGCTTGGAGAGGGACGCGTCACCGGTCATCTCCACGTCGAAGGCCTGGCCCGACAGCAGGCCGGTGAGCAGGCGCATGGAGGTGCCGGAGTTGCCGAGATAGAGCGGCTCCGCGGGCTTGTGCAGGCCATGCAGACCCACGCCATGCACGCTGACGGAGCCATCCACCGGGCCTTCGATCTGTACCCCCATGGCGCGGAAGGCGTTCAGGGTGGCGAGGTTGTCCTCGCCTTCCAGAAAGCCGGTGATCTCCGTCGTGCCCTCGGCAATGGAGCCGAGCATGATGGAGCGGTGGGAAATGGATTTGTCGCCCGGCACGCGGATGCGCCCGCGCAGCGCGCCGCCGGGTTGGACGATGTAGGTGAGCGAGTCAGTCATGGCGGTGGTTCGGCGTTCGTATTCCGTTATTGCAGCGACGGAATGTTTTTTCGTTTTCGTAGGTCACGTCGAAGCTACGTGACGTCTTCAGCCGCTCTCCGTGAAACGATCGCGCGCGGCTTTGGCGCGGCGGAAGGTTTCGAGCAACACTTCGCCCCTGCCCTCGCGCACGGCGGCGGCAAGGCGGTCCAGATCGGCCTGGTAGGTGGCGAGCAGATCCAGCAGGGCATCGCGGTTGGCAAGACAGATGTCGTGCCACATCTGCGGGTCACTGGAGGCGACGCGGGTGAAATCGCGGAAACCGCCGGCAGCGAAGCGGAAGATCTCGCGCCGCTCTTCCAGGCGCGCGAGGGTGTCGACCAGCACGAAGGCGAGCAGATGCGGCAGATGGCTGGTGGCGGCCAGCACCTCGTCGTGGTGCTGCACGTCCATTTCCACCACCTCGGCGCCCGCCAGTTCCCAGAGCCGGCGCACGGTGGCAGTGGCCTCCGGTTCGGTATGGAACAGCGGCGTGAGGATGACCCGGCGTTGCTGGAACAGCTCGGCGAACGAGGCCTCCACGCCACTCTTTTCGGTACCGGCGATGGGATGCCCCGGCACGAAGCGCGGCGGCAACGTGCCGAGCGCGCGCTCCACGGCGGCGACCACCGAAGCCTTGGTGCTGCCCACGTCGGTGAGGATGGTGTCCGGGCCGAGTACCGGCGCCAACTGGCGCACCACCGCCTCGGTGCTGCCCACGGGCACGGCCAGCACGACCACGTCGGCGCCGCGCGCGGCCTCGGCGGCATCGAGCGCGTAGGCGTCGATGACACCGAGTTCCTGCGCTCGCACCAGTTGGGCCTCATTGCGCCCGGCGCCGACGATCTCCCGACAGGCGTTCGCCGCCTTCAGCGCGCGGGCGAACGAGCCGCCGATGAGGCCGACACCGACGATGCAGATCCGGCCCAGCACGTCTTACAGATCGCGACCGATCGCCTGTGCCACGGCGCGCAGCGAACCCATGAGTTCGGCGAGTTCGGCGGGACTGAGGGCCTGGTCCGCGTCGCACCACGCCTCGCACGGAAGCGGATGCGCCTCCACCAACAGGCCGTCGGCGCCCGCGGCGATGGCCGCGCGCGACAGCGCCGGCACCATCCAGGCCTTGCCGCCCGCATGGCTCGGGTCGACGATGACCGGCAGGTGGGTTTCCTTCTTGAGCACCGGGATGGCGGTCACGTCCAGCACATTGCGGTAGGCGGTCTCGAAGGTGCGGATGCCGCGCTCGCAGAAGATGATGTTGTGGTTGCCGCCAGCGGCGATGTACTCGGCCGCCATGAGCCATTCGGAGATGGTGGCCGACATGCCGCGCTTGAGGATGACCGGCTTGCGCATGCGGCCCACCTCTTTGAGCAGGTCGAAGTTCTGCATGTTGCGCGTGCCGATCTGAATGACGTCCACGTCGTATTCCTGGAACGCCTCCACCTGACGCACGTCCATGAGTTCGGTGACGATGGGCAGGTTGTGGCGGTCGGCGGCCTTGCGGAACATGTCCAGGCCTTCCACGCCCGCGCCCTGGAAGGCGTACGGGCTGGTGCGCGGCTTGAAGGCGCCGCCGCGCATGAGACGGCAGCCGGCGGCGGCCACGGCGGCGGCGGCCTCGTCCATCTGCGGCTGGGTTTCCACCGAGCACGGGCCGCCGATGACCTGGATCTGCTTGCCGCCCAGCTTCACGCCCTTGATGTCGATGACCGTATCGGCGCTGTGATAGGAGCGAGCCACGATCTTGTAAGGCTTCATCACCCGAATGACGTCGTCGACGCCGGGCAGCGCGTCGAGCGCTTCCTTGTCGATCTTGGATTCGTCACCCAGCGCACCGATGACGGTGCGTTCCACGCCGCGCGAGACGTTGACGCCCGCGCCCATGCCTTTGAGGCGGTCGACGACCCGGGCGATCTGCTCGTCGGTGACGTCGTTGTTCATGATGATGATCATGGTCAGGCTCTTCTTCGGTCAGTAAACGAAAAACAGGCGGTGGCCCGCCCGAAAATCTCTCTATACCGGTTTCCCGCCGGGCTCGGGTTTCCCGCGGGGCCTCCGTAGGTCACGTTGCGAAGCTACGTGACTTCTTCCGCCCTCGCCTGTCAGGTAGCGCTGCGCGCAACCTGACCTACGGGCGGGTGGCCCGCCGACCGGGTTCCCGCCGGGCTCGGGGTTTCCCGCGGGGCCTCCGTAGGTCACGTTGCGAAGCTAGTGACATTCTTCCACCCACACCTGTCAGGTAGCGCTGCGCGCAACCTGACCTACGGGTGGGTCTTCCCGTCGGACGTCGCGACGTTACGCCAGGACGTGCTCCAAGGCTGCCAGGAACCGCTCGTTTTCCTCCGGCCGGCCCACGGTCACGCGCAGGTGATTGGGCATGCCGTAATTGGCCACGGGGCGCACGATGACGCCCTCGCGAAGCAGCGCATCATACACCGGGGCCGCGGGACGGCCTACGTCCACGCACACGAAATTGCCCACCGACGGGATGTATGGCAGACCCAGCGTGCCGAAGCCCGCCTCCAGCTGGCGCATACCGGCGGCGTTGAGCTCCTGGCTGCGGGTGAGATGCTCGTCGTCCGCCAGGGCGGCCGTGGCCGCGGCCAGGGCCACGTTGCTCACGTTGAACGGCGGACGGACCCGGTTCATCAGATCGGCCACGTCCGGGTGCGAGATGCCGTAGCCGGCACGCAGGCCGGCGATGCCGTAGGCCTTGGAGAAGGTACGCGCGACGATCAGGTTGGGGTATTTGGCCACCCAGCGCACCGCATCGGGATAGCCCTTCGCCGCCATGGCAGGGTGGCTGGCGTATTCGAAATAGGCCTCGTCCACCACCACCAGGGTGTGCCGCGGCAGCTCACGGATGAAGCCTTCCAGCGCCTCGCCGTCGAGCCAGGTGCCGGTGGGGTTGTTGGGATTGGCGATGAACACCAGGCGCGTGTGCTCGGTGAGTCGCGCCTTCATGGCCGCCAGGTCATTACCCCAGTCCCTGGCCGGGACCACCGTGGCCTTGGCGCCGGCGGCCTGGGTGAGGATCGGGTACACGGCAAAGGAGTGCTCAGAGAACATCACCTCGTCCGCCGGGGTGACGAAGGCGCGCACGGCGAAATCCAGGATGTCACTGGAGCCGTTGCCCAGGGTGAGGCAGTCCATGGGCACGTCCAGGCGATCGGCAAGGACCTTCTTCAGGGCGAAACCGGCGCCATCCGGATAAAGCCAGCAGTCCGCCAGCGCCTGCTGCGCGGCGGCCAGGGCCTTGGGACTGGGACCGAGCGGGTTCTCGTTGGAGGCCAGCTTGATGATGTTCTGAATACCCAGCTCGCGCTCCAGTTCTTCGATGGGTTTGCCGGGCTGGTAGGGCTTGAGGCCGCGCACGCCGGGCGCGGCGAGTTCGAGGAAGCGGTTCATGGTTCGAGTTTCCGGGAGCAAAAATTCAACACCGAGCTGCCGTTGCAGGAGCGGGCCAAGCCCGCGATAGGCCTGAAGAAATTGCGGGCTTGGCCCACTCCTACAGGTTTTCTAGAGCACGCCTTTCGGATAAGAGCCGAGTACCTTGAACAACAACGCGTGCTGTTCAAGCTCCTCCAGTGCCGCGGTGACCTGCGGGTCTTTCATGTGTCCCTCCACGTCCACGAAGAACACGTACTCCCACATGGCCTGACGCGAAGGGCGCGATTCGATGCGTGTCATGGAGACGTCGTTGCGCGCCAGCGGTTCGAGCAGCTTGAACAGCATGCCGGGCTTGTTGCGCGAGGCGACCAGCAGCGAGGTCTTGTCGTTGCCGCTGGGCGCGGCCTGGGCGCGGCCGAGCACCAGAAAGCGGGTGGTGTTGTCGGGTTGGTCTTCGATCTTGCTGGCCAGCAGCGACAGCCCATACAACGCCGCCGCGGCCTCGGGCCCGATGGCCGCGGCATGCTCCTCGGCGGCCGCCAGGCGCGCGGCCTCGGCATTGCTGGCCACGTCCACGCGCTCGACGCCCGGCAGGTGGGTGTCGAGCCATTTGCGGCACTGGGCCAGGGATTGGCGGTGGGAATAGATGCGCCGGATATCGCCCATGTCGCTCACGCGGCCCATGAGGTGCTGGTGGATACGGATGGCCACCTCGCCGCTGATCTTGAGCGGCGAATTCATCATGCGGTCGAGGGTGTGCGTGACCACGCCTTCGGTGGAATTCTCCACGGGCACCACGCCGTAGTCGGCGCCGCCCGCCTCCACCTCGCGGAACACCTCATCGATGGCGGCCAGCGGCACGGTGGTGACCGAATGGCCGAAATGCTTCAGGGCCGCGGCCTGGGTGAAGGTGCCCTCGGGGCCGAGAAAGGCGATGCGCATGGGCTGTTCGAGGGCCAGGCAGGCGGACATGATCTCGCGGAACAGGCGCGCCATCTCCTCGTTGCTCAGCGGACCGCGATTACGGGCCATGACCGCCGTAAGGACCTGCGCCTCGCGCTCGGGGCGATAGAAGGTCGGGTCGCCCCCTTCGGCGCGCTTCACCTCGGCCACTTCCTGAGCAAGGCTGGCGCGCTCGTTGATGAGGTCCTGGATTTGTTGATCCAGCGCATCGATGCGTGTGCGGATGGCCTGGAGTCTCTCGTTCATTGGCAAGCCGTCGGAACCGGAGCATGAAAAAAGGGGATATTAATCGTTTTGCGGCCCTGATGGGCAGGTTCGTGCGGCTCGCCCACGGTTTTCGCTTGCAGCAGCCAATTCGCCCACGGGGTGGGCTCCTACGGGGTTATCGGAACCGTTGTAGGAGCCGACACTGTCGGCGAATGCTCCGGGTAAGGGCGGAGGTCACTCGACGAGGCGTGCGGCCAGGACGCCTTCGATGGCACTGATCCCGGCGATCGTCTGTTCGGGTACCGGCTGGTCCACATCCACCAGGGTGTAGGCCAGCTCGCCGCGCGACTTGTTGAGCATGTCCACGATGTTGAGGCCGGCCTTGGCCAGGGCCGAGGAGATCTGGCTCAGCATGTTGGGGACATTGGCGTTCACGACGCTCAGGCGATGCGCGCCCTCGCTGGGCGCCAGCACCACCTCGGGAAAATTCACCGAGTTGCGCACGTTGCCGTTTTCCAGATAATCGCGCACTTGCTCGACCACCATCACCGCGCAGTTCTCCTCGGCCTCGGCCGTGGACGCGCCCAGGTGTGGCAGGGTGATGACGCGCGGGTGATTTTTCAGCAGTCCGGTAGGAAAGTCGCAGACATAGCCGTGGATCCGGCCGGCATCGATGGCTGCCACTATCGCTTCATCATCGACGATGCCGCGGCGGGAAAAATTCAGGACAATGGCCCGTTTCTTCATGCGCATAAGGCGCTGCGCGTTCAAAAGGTGGTAGGTGCCCTCGACCAGCGGGACGTGGAAGCTGAGAAAGTCGACGACCGGCAATAGCGCGTCGATGCTGCCCGCCTTTTGCACCTGCGAGGACAGGCGCCAGGCACCATCCACCGTGATGCTCGGGTCGCAGCCGATCACCTTCATGCCGAGGCTGACGGCAGCGTTGGCCACCTCTCGGCCAACCGCCCCGAGGCCCACCACCCCGAGGGTGCGCGCCGGCAGCTCAAAGCCTGCGAACCGCTTTTTACCTGCCTCGGCCTGCTTCTCGATATCCGCATCGTCACCTTGCAGGTTGCGGGTGAAATCCCAGGCCTGACAGATGTGGCGGCAGGACAGCAGCATGCCGGCAATCACCAGTTCCTTGACCGCGTTGGCGTTGGCGCCCGGGGCGTTGAACACCGGAATGCCGAGGGTGCTCAGTTTTTCGACCGGAATGTTGTTGACGCCGGCGCCGGCACGCCCCACGGCCTTGAGGGAGGGCGTGATGGTCATGCCGTGCAGACTGGCCGAGCGCACCAGAACGGCATCCGGGTCCGGGATCCCGGCAGCGACCTCATAGCGATCACCGGGCAGAAGCGCCAGTCCGGCCGCAGAGATCTCGTTCAGCGTCAATATCTTGTACATATACTTCTCCCGGAATTTCAGCCCACGTCGCTAAGCTCGCAAGGGGCTCGATCCCTTCCGCCCTTGTTCGTGAATTCCAGATAGGTGTTCCGAACCTTAGACCGTTTCGGCGTGACCGACCGCTACGCTACCTTCACTCAGGCGCTACGCCCTGGCATCTTCGCAGTAGAAACTTCGGCTCTTCCGCAGAATTTATGGGTACACGTTGGGGGCATACGTTCATAGCGGCATGATTGCGCTGTGGTTTCCGATCTCAACAAGGGCATCTTCTTTCTGAGGGCGAGAAATTATCGAAAGGTCTGACGATGGATAGACGGGGAACGAAGCGTCCCCTCTCCCTCCGGGAGAGGGCCAGGGAGAGGGGATCGAAACTGTGCGATATTCGCACTCACAGGCTGCGCCGGGGAGGCACCGATGCTGGACATCGGCTCCTGTCGCATCTTCGCGCCTGATGGCTAGGAGTTAGAAGTCCAGGTGCCATGATGATGCAGGCAGTGTACTGATTGAACCCCCCTCTCCCCAGCCCTCTCCCGGAGGGAGAGGGGGTAAGAAGGCTGGTGCCCACGGCAAAAAAGTGACTAAGAGACAGCCCGGAGGGAAAGGAGCGTTCCGTGAGGGGGGCCTGTGGAAAAGTGACCAGTTTCTCCCGGAAGGAATGGGGCGCTCAGGGCCACCCACAAATTCTGCGGAGGAGCCGAAACTTCTCCGTCTCGTGGATGCGGGACTGACAAACTTCAACCCTTGGCGGCATTGCGCCCGGACGACGCAGCGGCAGGGCCACGTTACGGCCTAACAAAGACCGTATCCGCTCGAATCACCCCGGCCAAAGGCGGGGTTCGCTTCCAATCACAGCGCTTCGGAACGCGATCTGAAAACCAGGCGGCCTGAGCCCGCTCCCACACGCGAGTGGTGCGAACTGCGCCCCGATGGACGTGCGTTTTTCTTGCGGAGAACAGCGGTTGGATCGCGGGAAATCTTCCACCATCGAGGACTGAGCCGCACCTGCCGCATGGGGCGATCGTCTTGTCGTCGATTGAAGCGCTTTGACGCTTGACCACCCGGGGGTGCCTCTGTACCATACGCGCCTTCACGATTCCCCGGTAGCTCAGTCGGTAGAGCAAGTGACTGTTAATCACTGGGTCGGCGGTTCGAGTCCGTCCCGGGGAGCCAGA